>NZ_CADDTS010000001.1 GCF_902753875.1 Acinetobacter bouvetii
TCTAGAGTGAGATGAGTATAGTTCATGATGCAACTTTGACTTTGGTCGGTCGGAAGCAAAATGCTAGCTCATCTTGCTTCCTTCCAATAATTTAATCTCTGTTGCACTTCATTTGAGAATCTAAGAACGAAAAAAAGTATCTTAAGCGCGATAAAAAGTCCCTATAAATGTATTAAAATCCACTGTGGATAAGTTTTCTAAGTTTTAATTTTTTTGTGAATATTAATGTGAAAAATAATTTATCCACAAGATGAACGGTTTTTGTGGTTTAAATTCAAAGTTAAATACTCTCTGTGCTGTGGATAAGTATTTTAAATTTAAAAGATAGTTTTGAATTTAAAAATACTTTCAAGGTGAAATTTGAAGTTAAAAAGTTAGGCTGTAATTGCTGTGGATATCATTAAAAATCTAGTGCAATAAAGCTTGTGTAGAAAAATTAAAAAATCGCAGTACAATTTGAAAACTATACTGCGACCATAAAATCAACGCTGATTTAGCTCAGCTTAATAGTGCGGATTTGACCTATTCAAAAGAACTTTCCAGCTCCTCCAGTTCCATCATTAACTCAAGCATTTGTTCTTCTGCTTCAGCGACTTGAACTTTTAATTCAGTCTGTTCATTCATTAAACGCATTAAATCATCTTTGCGATTGGCCTCATATAAAGTGCTATCCCCCAGCAATTCTTCAATCTGAGCCAAGCGAGGTTGTATTTTGCCAATTTTCGCTTCGATTTTTTCAATATTTTTACGTACCGGGCGACTTAATTCACGGCGACGTGCTGCTTCTTTACGTTGTGCTTCTTTATCGACCTTGGAAATAGTCGGTTTTACTTCCACTTGGGATTGAACTGGGGCAGCAGGCTTCTGACCATTTTTGATCATTTCATTACGTGCCTGACGTAGCCAATCCGCATAAGCGGTTAAATCACCATCAAATTCACGACTTTGACCGCCATGAACCAAGATCAGTTCGTCACAGACACTGGCAACCAACTGGCGTTCATGCGAAACCAGAACCACGGCGCCTTCAAAATCTTGCAGGGCCATGGTCAGGGCATGACGCATGTCTAAATCCAAATGGTTGGTCGGTTCATCCAGAATCAACACATTGGGACGTTGCCATACAATCAGTGCCAGGGCTAAACGGGCACGTTCACCACCCGAGAAACTTTCGCTCGGGGTGTCCATGCGTTCACCACTAAAACCAAAGCTACCCAGAAAAGCACGTAAGGTCGCTTCACTGATTTTTTTGTCGGCAATACGCGCCAATTGCAGCATCGGACTGGCATTGCCATCTAAGGCATCCATCTGGTGCTGGGCAAAATAACCAATATTCAGTAATTCAGAATCTTTACGCTGACCTTGGAGCAGTGTTAAATCACCGACCAAAGATTTAATCAGGGTTGATTTACCGGCACCATTCATCCCAAGTAAACCAATGCGGCTGGTCGGGGTGATTTGTAAATTGACATTGGTGACAATCAGTTTTTCACCATAACCAATATCGGCATGTTCCAGCTGCAGTAAAGGGGAACTCATTTTAGTCGGTTCACGGAAAGAAAAGGTGAACGGTGTATCGACATGAGCGGCAGACAATTCCTGCATGCGTTCCAGTTGTTTAATCCGGCTTTGTGCCTGTTTGGCTTTGGTGGCTTGGGCTTTAAAGCGGTCGATATATTTCTGTAAATGTGCGCGCGTTTCGAGTTGCTTTTCGTAGGCTTGTTGTTGCTGCGCTAAACGTTCACTACGGGTACGTTCAAAAGTAGAATAGTTACCGGTATATAAAATTAGTTCTTGATTTTCAATATGTAAAATATGATCGGTAATGGCATCCAGGAAATCACGGTCATGCGAAATCAGGATCAGTGTACCTTCATAGGCTTTTAACCAGTCTTCCAGCCATAAAATTGCATCTAAATCCAAATGGTTGGTCGGTTCATCCAGTAACAGTAAATCTGAACGGCTCATCAAGGTACGTGCAAGATTTAAACGCATGCGCCAGCCACCGGAAAAGCTGGAAACATCCAGTTGTGACTGATGTTCAAAGAATCCCAAACCGGCCATTAACTGAGACGCTTTGGATGGTGCTGAATAACCGTTAATTTCATCAAAACGGCCATATAAATGCGCCAGTTCTTCATTGTCCAAATTTTCAGGATGTTCAAGCTGATGTTGAATCTCCCAGTATTCTTCATCCCCGGACAGTACAAAATCAATAGCCTTCATATCTAAAGCTTTGATTTCTTGGGCCATATGAGCCACCGTCCAAACGGCAGGGCGGGTCAGTGAACCTCCATCCGACTCCATACCCCCTAAGAGCGCTGCAAATAAAGTAGATTTACCCGCACCATTAACGCCGGTTAAGCCAATTTTCCATCCTGGATGTAGCTGCATGGACGCTTTTTGAAATAAAACACGTCCACCGCGACGTATAGAAAGTTGATCTAACTGAATCATTGAAATATCTAAATGAGAAGAATGGTGTGCGTATTCTAAAGGAAGCGACTCAGAAAAGAAAAAGGCAGTACATGATTCTTTTACAGTGAACTGATTTTTCACTGATTTATAAAAGTGTGACAAATTATGCAAAAATAAGCCTTTTGTCAGAAAATAGAATAAAAGCTCTATTTTTAGCATTTAAACAACACTATAGTCTTTTTTAGGGGATATATAAAAGATGAAGGGGATATGATGAAAAAAGGGATTTTTATTTTATCAACGTTCACGCTACTAAGTTTTTCCAGTTTGGTACAGGCCAAACAAAATATTTGTGTTTTTGATTTATTGGGAAAAGCCGGCGAATCTTACAAGTTTATAGAAGAATGGGCCCTAGCCAGTAAAAACTGGGGAGCTGAGGTCAATTTACTGGCTTATCAGGATGAGGCCAAAGTTGAAAAAGATTTTAAAGCCGGTGTCTGTGATGCTTTTTATATGACATCCATGCGAGCTCGTGCTTATAACAAGTTTGCAGGTTCCATTGATGCATTAGGCGGTGTTCCAAGTAATCATATTGCTCAAAAAGCCATTTCTTATGTGCTGGATAAACGTAATAAAAAGCGTTTAATCAGTACTATTGGCAATGAAAAATATGAAGTTGCAGGTATTGGTCAAATTGGTACGGCTTATCTTTTTGTCCGTGATAAATCAATCAATACCATTGAAAAAGCCAAAGGTAAAAAATTTGCCATTTTACATTATGATCAGGCACAACGAATTATTGTGCAGCGCATTGGTGCTGAACCCGTAATGGCGGATATTTCCAATTTTGTCAAAAAATTCAACAATGGCGAAGTGGACATGATTGCGGCACCTGCCTATGCCTTTAAGCCCTTAGAAATTTATAAGGGTTTAGGAACAACAGGCACGATGATTAATTTTCCAGTCGTGAATGTAACAGCAGACCTGATTATACGTCCTGATCAATTTCCGGAAGGGTTTGCTGATCAATCCAGAAATTGGTTTGTACGGCAATTACCCAAAAGTTTTGCCATGGTGCAACGTCTGGAAGCGGGTATTCCTGCAAAATATAAAATGAATCTCAGCAAAGAAGATCATGAAAAATATCAGAAATTACTCAGGGATGGTCGTATTGATCTAACCAAGCAGGGTATTTATGAACAGACCATGATGACGGTGCTGAAAAAAGCGCGTTGTACTGTAGAAAGGACTAATTTTGAGTGTTCTTTAAGTGGTGAATAAATTGTGTTGTGTATTAATTTGTAAAATAATTCAATTTTAGTGACTGCTATGTAAAATATTACTATTTTATAAATTAATGATTTTTATTGTTATCTTATAAATAATAAAATAGGAATGGCAGCTTTGATTAAAATAATTGGAGTAAAAGCTCTATTTTTTTATCATCAACTTGCTTAATATTTAGGGCGTGAACGGATACCGTCAAACAACAAGATTCTAAAAAGGACCGCAATAATGAAAAAAACGATTCTCGCATTCGCAGCATTTTCTGCTGTTGGCTTAGCGACCACAGCTCAAGCAGCTAAAGTGGATGTCTGTGTATTCGATTTACTGGGTAAATCGGGCGAATCTTTTCAAATGGCTCAGGAATGGGCTTTAGCTGCCAAAGGATGGGGCGCAGAAATTAATTTAATCCCGCGTCAAGACGAAGCAGTTGCTGATAATGACTTTAAAGCTGGCAAATGTGACGGCGTATTTATGACAGCCATGCGTGCACGTCAATACAATAAATTTGTTGGTTCAATTGATGCACTGGGTGGTGCACCAAGTAATGCAATTGCACAGCGTGCAATTACTTTTGCTTTAGATAAACGTAATGCACCAAAAATGGTGAGTAACTTAAGTGGCAAAAAATATGAAGTAGCCGGTATTGCTCCTTTGGGCTCGGCTTTTATCTTTGTACGTGATAAAAAAATTGACTCGATTGAAAAAGCTGCCGGCAAAAAATTTGCTGTTTTGGGTTATGACGATGCGCAAAAAATTATGGTGCAACGTGTAGGTGCTCAAGCTGTTATTTCTGATGTGTCTAATTTTGTTGCAAAATTTAATAATGGTCAGGTTGATATGGTGGGTGCACCAGCCTATGCCTATAAACCTTTAGAAATTTATAAAGGTTTAGGTTCTAACGGAGCCATGTTTAATTTCCCTGTTCTTCAAGTCACGGCAGATTTCGTGATTCGTCCAGACCAGTTCCCTGCTGATTTTGGTCAAAAATCGCGTGATTGGTTTGTGAAGAACTTACCAAAAAGTTTCTCTATGATTAACCGTCTGGAAGCAAGCATTCCAGCCAAGTTTAAACTGAACCTGACTGCTGAAGATAAAACCAAATATCAAAAATTATTGCGTGAAGGCCGTATGGATATGACCAAACGTGGCATTTATGATGCTAGCATGATGGGTGTCTTGAAAAAAGCACGCTGTTCTGTCGATAAAGCGAATTTTGAATGTTCTCTTGGTGGCGAATAACACTGATTTATAAAAAGAAAGCCTAGATTTTATCTAGGCTTTTTTGTCGCTTTGATTATGTCATTTTTGCCATTGTGATGAGTAAAAAAAGGCGTAATCTAAAAAAACAAATATAGAAAATATTGATCATGCACCTTCAATGAGCCTTTATGTAGTTATGACAGGTCATGAATCAAACTTAAAAAATTCAATCCAAAATTGAATAAAAACAAAGAAACAAGGAAGAAAAATCATGATGTCATGGTCCAAAACACTACTGCTCGGAATAGGTTTATCTGCAGTTGCTGGAGCTGCACAAGCCAAACAGGTTATTTGTGTATTTGACTTGGTGGGTAAAAGCGGCGATGTCTTTAGCTTAATGAAAGATTATCAATTGGCTGCCAAAAACTGGGGCGCAGATATTGAGTTGCGTGTCGGGCAAAATGAAGGTGTGATTGCTGAAGATTTTAAAGCTGGTAAATGTGACGGAATTAGTGTTACGGGTATGCGAGGTCGTCAGTTTAATGATTTTACAGGTTCTTTAGATGCGATAGGTGCAATTCCTAATTTAAAACTTGCTGTGAAAGTAATGCAAGGCTTGGCAAGTCCAACCTTTGCCAAGCATATGGTTCGCGGCAAATATGAAGTTGTAGGTGTGATTCCTGTAGGTGATGCATTTTTAATGGTGAATGACCGCAATATTAATACTGTGGCTAAAGCTGCAGGTAAAAAAATTGCAGTACTGGATTATGATGAAGCACAAAAAATTATGGTTCAGCAAATTGGTGCGCAAGCAGTCAGTGCTGATGTTACCAATTTTGGGGCCAAATTTAACAATGGTCAGGTCGATATTATTGGTGCACCTGCAGCGGTCTTTAAACCCTTAGAATTATACAAAGGCTTGGGCAGTAAAGGCGCGATAGTGAATTATCCGATTCTGCAAGTGACGGGGAATGTCATTATTCGTCCAGAGAAATTTCCGGCAGGTTATGGACAAAAATCACGTGAATGGGTGAAAAGCCAGTTACCTCGTGCCTTTGGTATTTTAGGTAAAATGAAAGCTGATATTCCACAAAAATATTGGATGCAAATTCCCGATGTGGATAAGCCTGGATATCAAAAAATGATGCGTGAATCACGTGTCGATTTAACCAAACGCGGTGTTTATGACAAACGCATGATGAAGTTACTGTGGCAATTCCGTTGCAAAGAAGATCCAAAGAATTTTGAATGTAGTCTTCAGGATGAAAATTACAAACAATCTTGAGAAAAATAGTCTGATTTGACTTTAAATCTGCAAATACTGACCATATATTGGGTATGCTATACTTGATATATGGTCTTTATATTTTCAAGACACCTGAATTGAACAGAGGAATCTAACATGAATGCCCAAGCTCTGGTGCTGACCGACAATGCTGCGAATAAAGTACGCCAATTGCGTGATAGTGAAGGCAACCAAGAATTAATGCTACGCGTTTATGTTACAGGTGGCGGTTGTTCAGGTTTCTCTTATGGCTTTAACTTTGCAGAAAGCCAAAATGAAGATGATGCCGAATTTGTGAATGGCGATGTCAAAATGCTGGTGGACTCATTAAGCTATCAATATCTTGTTGGTTCTGAAGTTGATTATGTTGAAGGTTTGGAAGGTTCGCGTTTTATTGTACATAACCCGAATGCAACAACAACTTGTGGTTGTGGATCTTCATTCTCCATCTAATTTAGATACAGAATTAAGCCATAAAAAAGCCCTCTATTCATGAGGGCTTTTTTATGTGAGTTTTCAGCATGTTTGAAATTTATTTAAACGGATTAAGGCTCTAGTTTCGCGGCTTCTAAAATATCAAAAATAACTGTAGTGACATCTTGGCTTAAATCACGATTATTAAAAATTTCATAAGCACTAATGGTCACATCGGTATCACTTGGCAGCAAGCGTTGCTCTTCCTCAATTAAATCTTGAATAGGCAACAGGGTCTGTTTCACTTCTAAATGTAAAATATCTTTAAATTCAATATTTTCATCTTCGAGTTCAATCAGTTGCTCATTAAAATAAGGTAAAAGAATAGAATGGAGATAAGGTTGAATCTCGATAATATCAAAAATTTCGATATCACGAGTTTGTTCAATCGTACTGATGTGATCATTTACTTCAATAATAATATGGTAGTAACTCACATGCGTCTCCATGGATTTTCTGTTGTCATTTCTTGATAGTACCATAACATGAAATACGGCTTTTTGACGATGAATTACGATTCATATACTTATAAAAAGTAAGGGATTTTTGCATTGTATCCTGTCAATGGATTAACGTGCTTGTAATAATGCAAGATCCGCAGGGGATAATCTGAAATCTTGTAGGTTCTGATCTTTCATCAGCGGATACATCAAAGCCTTTGGATCCTGATTGTGTTTAAGGCCTAAGGCATGACCAAATTCGTGGGCGAGGGTTAAGAGTAAATCATCTTTGTTCTCAAATTGATAGATTTGAATTTCTCGCCCCATAAACACACCTTTGTGAAATTCGTGGGCAGGGAACTGCTGTTTGGCATGCGTAACATTTTGGTTAAAGCGATGAATATTGTGGTTGTATTGGTCGACTTGCTGATTATATTGCGCATTCAATTGATTGAAGTAATCAATATCATTTTTGAGTTGCTGACTCTTCTCTTTTAACTGTTGATATTGAAGTTCAATTCGCTGACGATTTTCCCCTTGGTTGTCTTCAAGGCGACTCCAGCTCAGTCGTTGTTGATTGAGATTTTGATATTCAGCATCGATTAGCACACGACGTTGTTGAATACTCGTTTGCAATTGCTCTAAATATGCTTGTGAAGTGTTTAAATTTTCAGAAACGCGTTGATTTTTATTTTGCTCTGTATTGAGCGTTGTCTCCATTTTTTTAAATGCATTAAAGTTATCTTGTCGTTCATCATACACAAGATGAATTTTGAGTTGTGCATCTGGGTCATAGACAAAGAGCTTTTGCCCAGAGGCATTTTGCCAAAGATCGGTCGCTTGTTGGGTGAGTTCAATCAGTTCTTGCTGACTAATACCAAAGCGTGGATCGACATCGGCAATTTGATAGCGTAAGCGGGTGTCAAAAGGATGCAGTAGGCGGTCGGAAAGCGAGTTATAACGCAATTGATCATGTGTTCTGAGTTGATAATTTAATAAACCAACAAACAACAGCACAAGAGCAATAATAATAAAACGCATAATGCAAGCACATGAACAATATAGGCTTAATGTATAATATTTAAACAAAAATAAGTAGTGATACCTCGGCTAAAACCTCGCTTTTTAAGGTGCGTTTTTGCGATGCAGTATTTATATTTGGTACATAAAAAAACCGCGCTTTCGCGCGGTTTTTTCGTTAAGAAGACAAATTATTTTTTGTCATCTTTAACTTCAGTGAATTCAGCATCTACAACGCCGTCATCCGCTTTTTGTTGTTGACCTTCACCGCCTTGGAAAGCGTTAGGATCAAAACCTTGCGCGCCGCCCTGAGCACCTTGAGCTGCTTCATAAGCACGTTGGCTAATAGGCATGATGATGTTTTGAAGTGCTTCAGTTTTCGCTTTGATATCTTCAACGTCATTTTCTTTAGTTGAAGCTTCAAGCTCAGCAACCGCAGTTTCAATGGCAGTTTTTTCGTCTGCAGTCACTTGTTCGCCAAGATCTTTAATGGCTTTTTGCGCACTAGAAACAAGAGCATCTGCTTCGTTACGAGCTTTAGCCAATTCTTCGAACTTACGGTCTTCTTCAGCATTCGCCTCAGCATCTTTGATCATCGCTTCAATTTCAGCATCGCTCAAACCTGAGTTTGCTTTAATTTGAATAGACTGTTCTTTACCAGTGCTCTTGTCTTTCGCAGACACTTTCAAGATACCATCTGCGTTAATGTCGAACGATACTTCAATTTGTGGCACACCACGTGGAGCAGGTGGGATATCGCCTAACTGGAAGTTACCCAACAATTTGTTTTGTTGAGCCATTTTACGTTCACCTTGGTAAACAGAAATGTCTACAGCAGGCTGGTTGTCCGCAGCAGTTGAGAACACTTGAGATTTCTTCGCAGGAATCGTGGTGTTTTTCTCGATGATTGCAGTTAACACGCCGCCCATTGTTTCAATACCAAGCGTCAATGGAGTTACGTCAAGAAGCAATACGTCAGTTTTGTCACCAGACAATACCGCACCTTGAATTGCAGCACCAATCGCTACAGCTTCGTCAGGGTTCACGTCTTTACGTGGCTCGCGACCAAAGAACTCTTGTACTTTTTGTTGTACAAGTGGCATACGAGACTGACCACCGACCAGAATTACGTCAGAGATGTCTGAAGTCGAAAGACCGGCATCTTTAAGCGCAATACGGCAAGGCTCAATGGTACGTTCAACCAGGTCAGCAACCAAACCTTCAAGTTTTGCACGCGTCACGTTGATCACCAAGTGTTTAGGACCAGTCGCATCTGCAGTGATGTATGGAAGGTTAATTTCAGTGGCATTCGATGAAGAAAGCTCAATTTTTGCTTTTTCAGCTGCTTCTTTCAAACGTTGTAATGCAAGTGGATCTTGTTTCAAGTTCACGCTTTGTTCTTTCTTGAATTCTTCAACCAGGAATTCAATTAAAGCGTTATCGAAGTCTTCACCACCTAGGAATGTATCACCGTTGGTAGATAATACTTCGATTTGCTGGTCGCCATCCAGGTCCGCAATTTCGATGATGGATACGTCAAAAGTACCACCACCCAAGTCATAGACTGCAACTTTACGGTCGCCTTCTTTTTTATCCATACCGAACGCAAGCGCCGCAGCAGTTGGTTCGTTGATGATACGTTTTACATCAAGACCGGCAATTTTACCTGCATCTTTCGTTGCTTGACGTTGAGCATCGTTGAAGTATGCAGGAACGGTAATCACCGCTTCAGTAACTGTTTCACCCAAATAATCTTCTGCAGTTTTTTTCATCTTTTTCAAGATTTCAGCAGAGATTTGTTGAGGTGCCAATTTTTTGTCGTTGACATCAACCCATGCATCGCCATTGTCTGCCTGGATGATTTTGTAAGGTACCAGACCGATATCTTTTTGCACCGCTTGGTCTTGGTACTTACGACCGATCAAACGTTTAATCGCGAATAATGTATTTTTAGGGTTAGTCACTGCTTGACGTTTAGCAGATTGACCTACCAGAATTTCGCCATCTTTATAGGCAATAATAGATGGAGTTGTACGAGCGCCTTCAGCGTTGTCGATGACTTTAACTTTGTCGCCTTCAAGTACGGCAACACAAGAGTTTGTTGTACCTAAGTCAATACCAATGATTTTAGCCATTTGGATGCTTCCTCAAAATTATTTTTTGCAATGTTTTTGCTTGTTATCCGATATGAGAGCCATTCAAAATTTTTCAAGTTCTTTGTATGAAAAAAATCGAAAAACTCTCGAATTTCTTTAGCTTATTGGCCCACGAGTACCATAGCTGGACGCAGTAAACGGCCTGAAAGGGCATAACCTTTTTGCAATACCGTGCCGATTTCACCTGCTTTCACATCTGGTGCAATACCGACAGCCTGATGTAAATCTGCATTGAAGCCATTGTTCATATTGACTTCAACCACGTTAAATTTTTCCAGGGTACTCAGCAGTGATTTATGTGTCAGTTGCACCCCTTCAAGTAATGGTGACTCAATATCACCACCAGCTTGAATGGCGCGTTCTAAATTATCAACGGTCTCGAGTAACTCTTTTGCAAACTTTTCAATCACGGTTTCTTTATGCTTTTCAGCATCACGTTGAATACGCTCTACACTTTTTTGTGCTTCATAGACCGCATTGGCTGTACGTGCTTTCTCAAGTTTTAAACTTTCTTCCAAAGAGGTGATTTGGGCTTGTAAATCTTCAACTGAAACTTCAGCCTGCTCTGTTTCAGCTTGAGTTTTTGCTTGTTGTTGATCAGCTTGCTCTTGCCCTAGATCTTGAGCGTCTTGATTTTGCTCAGTTGCCATAGATTTACTCCGTTTAAATGGGTTTTTAAACATGTCAGTCCTTTTGGCCTCAGTGCTAACTGTGTTAATCCTGAACTGCCATGAGTGATAAAATTCATGATTAATACAGAGTTCGGGGCAGAGAGTAAAAATTCAAGCGAGACAAGCAATTAAATCTGTTGAATTTGATTAAAAAAGGTTAAAAATCCGGTTTTTTTAATTCTGTACTTAGAAATGGTTTACAAATAGCAATTCAAGTCTGCTTAGATCAGTAATTCTCAATACTGCACACCTTAGGGTTGAAAAATATGAGCCATAACGCTGATTTATCAAAAATAAAAATGTTTAGTTTATTCAAACTATTCAATTATAAGATTCCTTCAAAAGGACTTTAAAATTAATACTTAGACTTAAAAACGATCAATATTAAATGAAATATATATTTCACAAACAATCGACAGATGGTTATTATTTAACCCAGATTCTATCGCTGTAGATTCTTCTTGGTATTTAGAAATGTGTTTTCTAAGCTTATCCACCCTATGGATAAGCTTTTTTTTTGCCTGAAATTTAGGCCAATCCAGTATGCATTGCATTTATGTATCAGCTTCGCAATATTTTATATGCATTTAGGAATAAGCTCAAAGTTATCTCTGAGCATAGATTGTAGCGAAGTTAGTTCTATCATCTATATAAGATAAAATTAGAATTCGGTGTTGATTGAAACACGATTAAGTTCAGTGCATCGTTGTTTTGATTCAGGGTATTCAATGCAATAAAAATACCCTGAAAGATCAGGGTAGGTCATGGGGGTAAAAAGATAATGCAGGGGATTAACGGTCTTGACGTTGAGCTTCTGATTTCTCTCTATCCTGACGATGCTCATTCCAGCGCTTTTGTTGGGATCTATCTTGCTGTTGCACTTTTTGATGCTGTTGTAGATTGGACTTGTCGCGGTGTTGCTCTAAACGCTGGCGTTCTACGTCACGTTTTTTGCGGTCCCACTCAGCTTGATTTTTTCGATTCTGTTCAACGACTTTTTTACGTTGCTCTTGTTGATGTTGTTGTTCACGTCTTTTGCGTTCCCAGTCCGTTTGTTGTTGACGGTTCTGTTCCCATTGACGACGTTCAAGCTCACGCTTTTTCTGTTCTAATTCCAGCCGATTTTGACGTTGTTGATATTCCCAGCGTTGACGGTCGCGCTCATGTGCATATCGGTAATCATAACTAGAGTCATAATTCCGATCGTAACGACGATCATAGCGGTCATCATAACCTCCATTGTGATAGCCACCATCTTCTGGAAATGCGACACATCCTACAGCTAAAAAAGTGGTCGCCACAGAAAGAATAATGAGTTTTTTAGCCATAATATGTATCCTTGTTGTTGTCATGAGTAGCAAAAACACTGCGAAATATACGTGGAAATTGTCAATGACAAGGTATAAAAAGAAGATTAGCGTAGGAATGTTTTTTAGTGTGTATACAGATGATTAGACTTATATAAGATTATGGTCACATATCGAATGATCATGTAGAAAATGTGAAGATTAAAATAAAAGGAAGATGCAATTATGGTTGCTTTTAGTCGAACTTTACAGACCGTGTTAGAAAAAAGCCAAGGTACAGCTGCACGCACTTTGGATCGATTGCCCAGTTTTGCACAAAAATCTTTAGTCAAAATTTTAAGATATCCTCACCAATATCCTGAACTTGATCCCTTAATCCAGTGCATGATGGCTGCTCAGTTAAGGCAGGGCAATAGTGGTTTTGTGGGCGAAGACGTCATTCGTGCCCGTAAAAACTTCGATTTGCAAATGCAGTCGTTAAAAGCTAAACCCACACCCGTGAAGCGGGTTGAAGATCTCCGCTTGCCCTTACATAGTGGAACCATCTTCGCACGGCACTATCATCCTGCACCCAATAAAAAACTTCCTATGCTGGTGTATTACCATGGTGGCGGCTTTGTGGTCGGAAGTTTAGATTCACATGATGAAGTGTGCCGTTTACTTGCTGTACATGCAAAAGTACAGGTTTTAAGTATCGATTACCCCTTGGCGCCGGAAGCCAGTCCAATCAAACTGATTCAGACTTGTGAGGATGCATTAGCATGGGTTTATCAAAACCGAAGACAGCTTAAAATTTTAAAGAATCGAATTGCAGTTGCAGGGGATAGTGCGGGTGGAAATATCAGTGCGGTAGTATCACAGCGTAGTGCACATAAAGTGTATGCGCCTCAAGCTCAACTTCTACTTTATCCAGTCGTTGACTTTAAGAGCCGTCATCCATCCTTTTATGCATATAAAGAAGGCCTGGTTCTTACGAGTGAAGATGTGGATTTTGTCACTCACTACTACGCTGATACCCATCAGATGGCATTGGATGATCCGATCATTTCACCGACTTATGGGAAGCATGACAAATTGGCTCCTGCATTTGTGATTACAGCAGGGCATGATGTACTGCATGATGAAGGTGAAATTTATGCACATAAATTACGTCAGCGCGGAGTCAAGGTACATTATCAGGAGTATGGTGATCAGACCCATGGGTTTGTGAACTTAACGCCGGTGTCTTATCGTGCGAAAAAGTATGTAATCGAAATTAGTAAGAACTTTAGAAAGTTTTGGGATAAACACGCCTGATTTTGGAATGTGCAATAAAAAGGTGTTTCACGTGAAACACCTTTTTATTTTTTGATGATCTTGGCTTCAGGCAGGGTCAGCTTAAATTCTGGGACATAAAAGCTGTGTAAATATTTGGCTTGCGAAAAATCAGGAAAAATATCTTGGGCATTTTCCCAAGTCACTTGCTTTAATTTGCTGAGCTTACCGCGAAATTGAGGGATGAACTGATAACGCAGACCTTGCCATGCTTGCTGAATATTGAGTAAGCGTGCTGGTAAATGATGACTGTTAATATAAAAAGTTTGACTATTTTTATATTTCTGCAAGCGTAGACTCATTTCTTGCTGTGCAAAAGTAATATTGCAATAGACCACATCATCTTTGTTCACCCATTCGAATTGTGCCACTTGTTTGGGAATGCCCCATAAGTGTTGACCATGTTGCATGGATATTTCTGTAGAGACATAAATTTTTGGAATGGAAGATAAACGCCGTTTACTGATTAACGGATGGTCTAAAATAAGCAATTCGTCATAGGGACCTACAGGAGAATGGTGGTAGCGAACCAAAATCACCTGTACAACACGACCAATGGGTGAGGGAGCTATATGAAAAGACGAATTATCTTTAATAAAATTGGGCGTGATCCAATAATTCAAAATAAAAGCATCACCCTGTAAATCCCAAGGTGGATGATGATGCAAAGTTGTGGCAGCTAATGCTTCATTCATTGTAATTCTCGTTTTATCTCAAAAAGAGCAGCTGTTTTATTTATCATTGAAAGATTAATATATCGACATTCACAATTACAACTTAACGTAGAAGAGTAAAGAAATGTTAAAACAAACCCTATTGGCTGTTGGTATTGCATGTATGAGTGTGCAGGTGATGGCTGCAAATACTCTGATAGAAATGAAAACCTCTATGGGAAATATTGAAATAGAGCTGTTTAATGATAAAGCACCCATTTCAGCGAAAAATTTTGAAGGCTATATCAAAGATAACTTTTATAACGGCACGATTTTCCATCGCGTGATTCCAGGATTCATGATTCAAGGCGGTGGCATGGATGCAAAAATGCAGGAGAAGCCAACTAAAGGTTTTATTAAAAATGAATCTTATAATGGCTTATCGAATAAGCGTGGTAGTTTAGCCATGGCACGTATGAATCAACCTGATTCTGCCAGTAGCCAATTCTTTATTAACGTGGTTGATAATGACTTTCTCAATAAAAGTGCAATGAATGCTGGTTATGCTGTCTTCGGTAAAGTAACTAAAGGCATGGATATCGTCGATAAAATTGTCAAAGTACCAACTGCAAACTACGGCATGCACCAAAATGTCCCTGTAAACCCTGTGGTTATTCAGAGTGTGGTGATTAAAACAGCGCCTGCAAAAAACTAAGCACATTAATTTGAAAAATAATTTCACATGATATTTTTAATAAATATCATGTGTTTATGTGAATAAAGTGTGTTTTTTGAACCATAATGGTGCATAAAAATAAAACACTCGTGGTTTTTGTGAGTGAAAAGCACTTGCGCGTGTAAGAAATTGCCCTATAATGACCACCATACCGACGAGATAGACGGAAACGAACGAAACGCGAAGCGTTGAGTTGTTAAGTTTATCGAAGTCCAGCTTCTAATACTGACGAGGTATTAGAAAGATCATTAAGAGATTATGAAGAACAACTTGTGTGGATTTTTACTGGTTGATTAATCGAAATTATTTTCATTGATTGAAGGTAGAAATTACTCGAAGTTTATTTGAGCAAATTTTTGTCAGTAATTGATGAGCCAAGATTGGTGCACTATATGCACTATTGATTTTAAACTGAAGAGTTTGATCATGGCTCAGATTGAACGCTGGC
>NZ_CADDTS010000002.1 GCF_902753875.1 Acinetobacter bouvetii
GAGTGAACCACCTGATCCCTTCCCGAACTCAGAAGTGAAACCTCTTAGCGCTGATGGTAGTGTGGGATTACCCATGTGAGAGTAAGTCATCGCCAGCTCATTATTCGAAATCCCCCTCCGCTTATGCTGAGGGGGATTTTTTTTCTTTGCAAGGGGATGGGTTTAGTAAAAAATAAAGGAACAAAAATAAAAATCAGCGTATAACACAGATCCTTAAATAAAAATTCAACGCGATTTGGTCTGTATTTATTAACCTATACAAAAAACTTTCACTTTTTTTATCTGTTAATTAAGTGAAATGTCATATCCTTTTACGATTCTTTGGCCTTTTCCCGGCATGGATATAGGGAGTAATGCTAGATTGAAACTAGTATTAATTGAATAAGAATAAGGTATGAACAGAATTCACGTAGCTACTCTCTTATTTTTAAGCCTCATCCCTTATGGATTAACCGCTTGTTATGCCGAAAATGAAAGCCAAGCCGAGTCAAAATCTTCCGCACATACGCAGCAAAGCTATCAACTTAAAAATATGGCACGGTTTAATGAACCTTGGGCAATTGCTGCCTTAAACGATGGTCGGTTGCTGATTACTGAGCGCAAAGGGAAATTACAATTATTTGATTCACAGACCCAGCAAAAAGTTGAAGTGCAGGGTATTCCGCAAGTGGCCTATGGAGGGCAAGGTGGTTTGGGTGATATAGCCTTGCATCCACAATTTGCCCAGAACCATCAGCTATATCTGAGTTATGTAGAGGCAGGCAAGGATGGTTATGGCGCAGTGGTTGTTCGTGGAGAATTAGATCTGTCTAATATCCAAAAGCCGCAACTTAAAAATTTAAAAACCATCTGGAAACAGGTTCCGAAAGTGTCAGATCAGGGACATTATGGGCATCGCTTATTGTTTGGGGCGGATGGTACACTCTGGATCAGCTCGGGCGAACGTCAAAAGTTTGATCCTGCTCAGGATATGCGATCAAATTTAGGCAAAATACTGCATTTAAATGGGGACGGTACTCCTGTTGCAGCCAATCCATTTCAAAACCAAGGCGAGATTGCAAAGCAGGTCTGGTCACTGGGGCATCGTAATCCATTGGGCATAGCCTTTGATTCCCAGGGACAGCTTTGGGTCGTGGAAATGGGGCCTAAAGGGGGAGATGAACTGAACCTGATTGTGAAAGGCGAAAATTACGGTTATCCACTGGTTTCCAATGGCGATCATTATGATGGTAGAGATATTCCTGACCATGCTACCCGCCCTGAATTTAAAGCGCCTGCAATCAGCTGGACACCGGTAATTTCACCTTCCAGTCTGATTTTTTATCAAGGCAATCAATTCCCTGCATGGAAAAATAAAGCCCTGATTGGTGGCTTATCCTCTGAATCTATTGTGATTGTGGATACCAATGTAAAACCAATCAGAGAAGTTCAGCGTCTGAATATGAAACAACGTATTCGCGGTCTGCTGGAAGCCCAAGACGGTGCCATCTGGATTATTGAAGATGGCCCGAATGCCAGACTGCTAAAGATGACTGCGCAATAGTTTGATCGATGCTCCAGAGCTGAAATATTGTGTTTTTTCAAGTTTTGCTCTGCATCATCTGATTCAATTATGCTGCATAGTGATCATCCGCATTGAATACATTGGCTTGAATTTGAATCAGTTTACGGTTGCCTTGTTCACCATTCATGCGCCAATGGGCAATTTTAATATTATCGACTAGTGCAATATCTCCTTTTTGCCACTGCAATAACAGCGCATCACGATATAAGGCATCAAAAAACGTCTGTTTATCTTGATCATTCCATTCAACTGGATCACCTTGCTGATTAAAAATTTCCCAGCTCAATTGCATCCCCTCTGCGGTAAAATCTAGTTGGATCTCACCACGATTTTCAAAGCAATTTTGAGCGGCTTGATGGGTAAATGGATTGGTGTTGTTGGCAAAAGCCCAAGGCTGAATCGCCAGTTTCTGAGTGACTGGATGTTTAATCACCAATGGGGACGGCTGTAAGGTTAATTTTGCAGTTTGATCAGGCCGTAAAGATACCTTGAATGGACTTTTTTTCAGTAAAAGTTGGTCTATAAAATTAATTTTACGCGAAGAAATATAAGAAAAATGATTCCATGTACCTTGGTATTTTTGCTTGAGTTGTGCAGGAAAATTGTCCCAAATTTTTTCCAGATTATTAAAGCCTGTTTCAGCGAGATAAGTAGATGGCTGCTGACAAAATAAAGCGATATAGCGGGAGCGTTCCGAACGGACACCACCCTCTACATGTGGACCTTGAATAGAGTTTTCTACCGGTCCAAGTTGCACAGTATTACGATCGATATAGCGCCGATAATCTCCAGCACCTAAAATACTTTCACTATATTTGCGCATCCAGGAGGCCAGCCAACCTGGCATATTCGGATTAAAGGAATTCCAAGGCTGCAATTTAAATTGTTGTTCAATCAGTTGATGAAATTCGTCGGTATACTGAATGTCAAATCCACGAAAAATCAAAATGCCGTACTGATGTAATTGTTGCATCAGTTGATCAAGATTGTGGTCGATATATGTTGCCAAGTCGCGATATGTGGCATGCTCCGTATGCGCAACGAATACTTTTGCATAATCGTTCAGGAAATACTGTTGTAGTTGCATAGATTCTTCTCAGGTATTGTTTTTGTTTTCGTGTCTGGATGCTTAGAACGATCGTTAGATCTGTACTCAAGCCCATCGTTTTTTAAATGGCTATAATTATAAAGTTGAAGTTTATAGCTGCATGTAACATTTGGTTGTTTTAGTCGGGTTTTCGACAAAAGGAGAGCAAGCTCCGATAGTTTATAAACACTCATTCATTACATAAAAAAAGCCCCAACATCCTGTCGGGGCTTTTTGATATTCATTTTAAAGGTATAACTCCTGTGTTACCTTTCAGCATCCTGCTGTTATCAATGCTTATACTTTTGGTTTTAAGCTTTGAGACATCCTGTCTCTTGATGGGTTAAATATATCGTGAAAAATAATGTGCGAAAAGCAGTAAATATCTACAGCTATTGTACGTCTTGGCTTACAAATTTATTGAGTTTCTTTTAGTGTTGTTAGATATCAGAGTTTATAATTATTTTAATCATGAACTAATTTACTGAGTATACATTTAGCATTATTCACAATAATTGGTGATATCTAGATGTTCAGCATGACTCTATCCCAGACTATAATTTGAATAGAACAGAATAGAATTGAGTAATGAGTTTCAAGCCTATTACGTTCTCTGCTTATAATATTCAGTAAAGCCATAAAAGCTGTATAAGTATGCGCAGACATTGGTTTTGGTTCAGCTATTTGTATATATAGATAAAAAGAAGCCCCGACATCCTGTCGAGGCTTCTTGTATTCATTTTAAAAGGTATAACTCCTGTCGTACCTCAGCATCCTGCTGTTATCGTTGCTTATGATTTTAATTTTATGCTCTTAAAAGACTTCCTGTCTTTGTATGATTTAAATATAACGTTTGATTGATTGTGTGAAAAGTAGATATTTTCAGCAAGTGTTGTAAGTTAAAACGTACAACTATGCTTAAAAAATATCAAGCACTTACATACTGAATCAATTTATCTAGTACACCTTTTAAAGCTTTTTCATCAAATTCATTTGGTTCAAATTCTTCAGTTTGATTACGTGAAAAAATGTCACGAATTTCAATCACAGCATTGCTGTCTACCAGACCGAGTTGTGTTCCTACCTGACGAATCTGATCTATGGACCGTGACCCATTGGTTGCACCATAACCAATATAGGCCGCAGGCTTGCCTTGCCATTCTTTGCCGACATAATCGAAAGCATTTTTCAGGACTGGGCTATAACCGTGATTATATTCAGGACTAATAAAAATAAAGGCATCCCCAGACGCTACTTTGTCAGCCCATTCTTGTTGTTTGGGCTGATCATAAATACCGGTAATAGGTGGGTGACTACCGGCAAAAAACGGCAGATTCCATTCTTTTAAGTCAACCAGTTCTGCTTGAACAGTACTGAAATTGGCTTGCTCAATATTGCGTTTCACCCAGCGTGCCACTTTAATGGCTGTACGGCCTTCACGCACGCTACCCACAACAATATATACTTTCATGTATTGACCCTGATTTTTTGAATTGTCATCTTTAACTTATTATGAATGTTATTTATTGAATATTATGGATTTGTATCTTAAATGCTGTGGAATGACGCAAAAATAAAAAAGCTCCCGTAGGAGCTTTTCAAAAATCATGAGCGTGCGTGGATGCTTTACATCAATTTCACGCCTTGCTGACCCGCAGGTGTGACTTTGAAGATTTCTACTTCAAAAGTAATGTTTTTGCCTGCCAATGGATGGTTAAAGTCCACTTCAGTAATGTCATCGCCCACTGTTTTGATCACGCCATACAGGCTTTGTTTGGCTTTATCTTCAAATTCGATCATGTGGCCTTCTGTTGGACGCTGTTCGAATTTTACAGTATCAAACTTTTGTACGTTTTCAGGATTCCACGGACCAAATGCTTCTTCAGGAGGAAGGCTGACCGTACGGCGGTCACCGGCACGCAGACCAAACAGGGCTTTTTCAAAGCCTGGCAATAAGCTGCCATCACCCATCACCAAGCTGACAGGTTCAGCGCGGCTACGAGTGTTATCAATTTCCACGCCATTTTCAATGGCTACCGAAAAATGCAGCTCGACTTTAGAGCCATCTTCAATACGAGTTTCCTCGTTTGGATTAATAAAATCAGTCATTATGTTGCGCTTCCGCACGTTGAATACGGTGTTTTTCTAGGAAAAACGTATCGATCAGTAGCAAGATCGTGCCCAGAGTAATGGCACTGTCTGCAATATTAAAAGCAGGAAAGTGGTGATTTTGATAGTACACGTGAATGAAGTCAACCACATAGCCCAAGCTCACACGGTCAATCAGGTTACCAATCGCACCACCTAAAATCAGGGCAATTGCCATCGGTAAAATCACGGTTTTTTTCGGCATACGCATGAGCCAAAATACAAAAATTACAGACACTAACGCTGCCAGTGAAGTAAAGAAATAACGTTGCCATCCGCCGGCATCGGACAAGAAACTAAAGGCTGCGCCATAGTTATGCAGTAATGTCCAATTTAAAAAGGGCAGTACAGGTACCGGATCTGCATAATTCAGATGGGTACTTGCAAACCATTTGGTCCATTGATCCAGAATAATCGCCACAATGGATAATCCGACCCACACTAAATTGTGTGGGTAGAATTGGAATAAGCCCTTTTTGTTTTGCGGATTAGGCATACTTTCTCTCTTCGCCTTGACCTGTAGGAAGGTTAATAATACAACGAGAACAAAGACCTGGATGTTCGTGATGTGTATTTACATCCGGAAGAACATGCCAGCAACGTGCACATTTTTCACCATCAGCAGCAGACACTTTTACACGTAAACCGTCAAGGTCTGACGCTTCGCCTTGCGCTGCATCAAATGCGTTCACCAAGACTTGTGATGTAATCAATACAAAACGCAGTTCATCGCCTAAGTTGTCTAGTACTGCTTTAAGTTCAGCATCTGCCCAAAGTTCAACTTTCGCTGACAAGTTTGAGCCAACTGTTTTAGCTGCACGCGCTGTTTCAATGTGCTTGTTCACCGCAGATTTTACTGCAATGAGGGTTTGCCATTGTTCTTCAGAAATCAAGTTTGCAGTTGATGCAACAGGGATGTCATACCATTCTGCAGTGAATACGTATTTCTCTGATTGTTCAGGAATCAGTGGCCAAGCTTCTTGTGCTGTGAAGCTCAAGATTGGCGACATCCAACGTACAAAGGCTTGTACCAAGTGGTACAACGCAGTTTGTGCAGAATGACGTGCTGCTGAGTCTGCTTTGGTGGTGTACTGACGGTCTTTGATGATGTCTAAGTAGAAACCACCCAAGTCGTTGATACAGAAATTGGTCAAGGCACTAGTCACGATATGGAAGTTCATATCTTCATAAGCTTGTTGAACAGTTTTCTGCACATCAGCCGCACGTTGTAAGATGTATTGATCAAGCGCGATCAATTGATCGACAGGCAGTGCATCTGTTGATGGTTTGAAGCCATTCAAGTTTGCCAATAAGAAACGCAACGTGTTACGAATACGACGGTAACCGTCAGATGCGCGGCTAAAGATTTCTTTACCTGCGGTCATTTCATAACGGTAATCTGCAGATGCAATCCAGAAGCGTAAGCCGTCTGCACCCATATCTTTAATGATGTCTTGCGGTGTGATCACGTTACCGATCGACTTCGACATCTTGCGGCCTTTTTCATCCACCACAAAGCCATGTGTCAACAAGCCTTTGTATGGTGCACGTTCATTGATTGCAATCGACGTTAACAATGAAGATTGGAACCAACCACGGTGCTGGTCTGAACCTTCAAGATACAAGTCAGCAGGATCTTGCAATTCTTCACGTTCGCGCAGTACTGCATAGTGCGTTGTACCTGAGTCAAACCATACATCTAGCGTATCGCGTACGGCGTTGTATTGTTCAGCGTCTGCACCAATGAACTCGCTAGCATCACGGTTGTACCAACCGTCAATCCCTTCTTGTTCAATCAGTTTAGCCACTTCTTCAATCAATTCAGGAGTACGTGGGTGCAATTCGTTAGTATCTTTATGTACGAAGAATGGAATTGGCACGCCCCAAGTACGTTGACGTGAAATACACCAGTCAGGACGACCATCAATCATCGATTGAATACGGTTTTTACCCCAATCCGGTACAAAGCTGATGTCATTTTCAATCGCATTCAATGCTTTTTGGCGTAGACCTTTCGCGTCCATGCTGATGAACCATTGTGGTGTCGCACGGAAGATAATTGGTGTTTTATGGCGCCAGCAATGTGGGTAGCTATGCTTGATGACGACATGTGCCCAAAGCTTGTCTGCTTCAGTCAATGCCGCAATAATTTTTGGATTGGCTTTATAGATGTGCTCGCCTGGGAAGATTGGCGATGTTGGTAAATACACACCATTACCACCGACAGGGTTTTCAACTTTTAAGTTGTACTGTAAGCCGACTTTATAGTCGTCAACACCATGGCCTGGTGCTGTATGTACTGCACCTGTACCACTGGTTGCAATGACGTGTTCACCCAAGATCACAGGCACTTGACGCTCAGCGATGAGTGGATGTTGCAACAATAAGTTTTCAAGTTTTGCGCCTGCGAACTCAGCAATCACTTCAACCTGATTAAAGCCATAACGTTCAGTTGCAGATTCAACCAAGTCTTTCGCAAGAATGAAGTTTTGCGCTGCTTTGTCTTCACCTGTTGCTTTTACCAATTGGTATTCAATTTCAGCATGCAGTGCAACCGCTTGGTTGGCTGGCATCGTCCACGGTGTCGTGGTCCAAATCACGATGTCAGTACGGTCAGCAACGCTAACACCTAGACGTGCTGAAAGATCAGTGAGATCAACAACGCTGAAACCGACATCAATCGCGTCTGATTTTTTATCTTCGTATTCAACTTCGGCTTCTGCAAGTGCTGAACCGCAGTCCAAACACCAGTTCACAGGTTTCAAACCTGGCTCGATATGACCCGCTTTGGCAATTGCACCCAATGAACGAACGATGTCTGCTTCTTGTTTGAAGTTCATCGTTAAGTATGGATTGTCCCAATCACCGAACACGCCCATACGCACGAAGTCTTTCTTTTGTAATTCGACTTGGGTGTACGCATATTCACGGCAGGCTTTACGGAAAGTAGATGCATCCACTTTTACGCCGACTTTACCGACTTTTTCTTCAACTTTGAGTTCGATTGGAAGACCATGACAGTCCCAACCCGGTACATAAGGGGCATCGAAACCATCCATCACACGGCTTTTAATGATGATGTCTTTGAGAACTTTGTTAACCGCATGACCTAAATGGATTTGACCATTGGCATACGGAGGGCCGTCATGAAGAACGTATTTTTTCTTGCCAATACGCGATGCACGAATCTGCTGATAAATGTTGTCGGCATACCACTCTTCTAACCATTTCGCTTCACGTACTGCCAAATTTGCTTTCATTGCAAATTCAGTACCTGGGAGGTTTAGCGTGGCTTTATAATCCACTGCATTTTCAGGAGTTTGCTTATCGCTCATGCAAGTTGTCTTCCAATTTAATCAGTCTGAGGCTGACGCGTTTTACAATAAATAATCTGGGATTTAAAAAGGGAAATGCGGTGTGTTTTGTCGAAATTCAAGGAGCTTTTCAACATCATCATCAATTCCCGCTTTCAATGCTTCAAGCGAAGGGTAGTCCTTTTCACCATGTAAATAGTTCAAGAACGTCACCCGCATTAACAGGCCATACAGATTAGCAGAAACATCAGGAAAATGTACTTCTAATCGCCATTCCGGATGGACTTGTTTGATGGCCGGTCGGGTTCCGACATGTCCTGCACCAAACAGGGCAGTCTGTTCATAGCCTGCAATGCCCAATTGTTCAGGATTGTCGGCTTTCACTTTATCTTTTAAAGATCTGGTTTCACATATCACTTCTACGCCGTAAATACCGTTTAAACACGGTTTATGACGATTTAAAGCGACATTAATTGTTGGAAAATCAAGGGTTCGTCCAATCTGATCGCCATATTGTACCCGACCGGTAATGCTATAGGGACGACCTAACAGTTTGGCAGCCAGAGCTAAATCACCAGCTTGCAAGGTTTGACGGATACGGGTTGAACTGACACGTTCTCCCTCACATACAATAGTATGTAAATTAGTGACTTCAAAGCCATATTCACGCAGAAACTGGCTATTGCCCTGACGGTTTTTACCGAAATGGAAGTCATCGCCTAACACTAGGCTGTCTGCATTGAGTTTTGATTTTAAAAGATCGGCAAAGCTCTCCGCACTTAAGCTACGGAAATGATTATCAAATTTAGCCACGACAATGTAGTCGATGCCCAGCTCAGTTAAATATTCAACTTTTTCACGTAAAGAACTGATCCGTGGGGGAGCCTCATAACCCTTAAAAAATTCCAAAGGTTGTGGCTCAAAAATCATCACGACACTTTTTAAATTTTGTGCTGCTGCCAGAACTTTGAGTTGTTTGATCATGGCCTGATGACCCAAATGTACACCGTCAAAATTACCAATGGTCACGGCAGTTTTTGGCAATTGAAAATTAGGTGCTAAAGCATTCAGGCGGAGCAGCTTCATGGACAAATCAATAAGTGAAAAATTATCAGGGCTATATATTGCCATAATCTTGGGCTTTCGTCTTGTTGTTGTGTTTTTATCCAAAAAAATTATCTAGCTTGATCAAAAAGTAGTGGATTCGAGCGGCATGAACTACAGGCATAGATACTGAAAACTTTGATTTATTAGCAACTGACAGCATCCGGATAGCCCCAATGCCGCAAGCAGCATTTGGGAAAGGTTTTAAATTTGCACTTGTACCGTAATTCTTTTCTAATGGGCGCAGTTCTGATTTGAAAAATAAAGGTAGTGCGATGTCTGATCTGGCTTTAATTATGGCCTTGCCCAATGAGTCGAAAGGTCTGTTTGAACAGGCAGGAGTACAGGTGCACTATAGTGGCATTGGTAAAGTCAATGCGGCCTTTAAAGCCTTTGACGTGATTCAAAAAACCGGTTGCAAGACCTTGTTAAATTTGGGAACTGCAGGAAGTTCACATTTTGATGCCCATGCACTGGTTGAAGTAACGACTTTTGTGCAACGTGATATGGATGTTTCACCGCTTGGTTTTGCTGTGGGTGTAACGCCGATGGATCAGGATCATCCGGCAGAAATTCATTTAGAACCTTTCTTTGACGATTTACCGCAAGGCATTTGTGGAACGGGGGATAGCTTTGAAACAGGTTTACCGAAAGTGCCCTGTAATCTGGTCGATATGGAAGGTTATGCAATGGCCAAGGTCTGTAAAAAATTGGGGGTACGCTTCATTTCAGTGAAATATATTACCGATGGAGCCAATGATACAGCGCATTTAGATTGGGAAGAAAATTTATTATTGGGTGCGCAAAAGTTATCAAAATTATATCAAACGATAAAATAAAACTGAAAAGAGTGGCAGTTCGGCGACCATAGTTAGCTATGGTCGTATGCCAAAATTGTCGTGTACGACAATTTAAGATTTAGGGGCGAGGAATCACACCATATAACATCATATGTATAGTGTGCTGGATACAACGTTGTTGCATACTGCGGTTACGTAGAGTTTTACCTGTGACCATTTCCATTTGGGTCGCAAAATCTGCATAGTTTTGCGTCACTGCCCAGATATTTAAAATCAGCAGTTCGGGATCAATTTCTTTGGCAATCTTCCCTTGCTCTTGCCACATGCTAATCACTTTAGCCTTGCGTTTGACTAGTTTCTTGAGTGGACCTTTTAAAATGGGCAAAATATGCGGTGCACCTTGAATTACTTCCAATGCAAACAGTCTTGATGCCTTGGGTTGAGTGCGTGACACCTCAATTTTTTGCATTAAATAATTGCTAATGGCTTCTTCAGGTTCAAGCTCTGATTCTAGCATTTGCAGTGGTGCAAGCCATTTTTGTAAAACGGTGGTGAGCACTTCTACATATAGCGCTTCTTTATTTTCATAATAATAGAAAATATTGGATTTATGCATTTCTGCAATCTGAGCAATCTCGTCTAAGCTTGCCCCGTTAAAACCGTAAAGGGAAAATACATCCAGCGCTGCATTTAGCAATTGATGTCTTTTTTGAGTACTCTTTTTTTGTTCCATTGGCAAATTTAAAAAAATAAAATTTAAAGGCAAATTGTACGGCAAATCATCAGATTTGTGCATCATCAAAGGTTTTAATTTTATGAATAATGACGATTTATTTTTTAGATGTGCTATGAAATTACGATAGCTTGGGAAAAAAGAACCAAGTTAGTGCAAAACATGTATATGAAATACTCTTTAAATATTATGAATTGTTTCAATAAGATTAAATTTTCACATGATTTTGTATAAGAAATCTCATTTTTCAGGTGGAATCTTATTTTTTAAAAAAATTAATAAATCTACTTATCTTTACTTATATATTTATTGAAATGAGTCCTCATTGACCTAAATAGGCCAGAACCCATTTCAAATTATCAATCACGTGGCCAACACGGCATTGAGGACCTGTTGCTCCAATTCGGTAAATGCGTAATCCTTTTTACGTGGTCGGGCCAAATTGACTTGAAATTGTTGCGCAATATGTCCCTTATCTAGAAGGATAATTCGGTCAGCCAGTTGTACCGCTTCACTGACATCATGAGTGACCAAAATGGCAGTAAATCCTTGTTCCGTCCAGAGTTTTTCAATCAGATTCTGCATGTCTAAACGGGTTAAAGCATCCAGCGCACCTAAGGGTTCATCGAGCAGTAAAATGCGTGGTTTATGCGAAAGTGCACGTGCCAGAGCAGTACGCTGACGTTGACCACCCGACAGCTGTGATGGCCACAAGGCGGCTTTGTCTTTCAGTCCGACTTTTTCTAACAACGCAGAGGCATTGTCCTGTTGATTTTTAGGCAAACCGAGTTGCACATTTTGCTCAATGCTACGCCATGGCAAAAGCCTTGGATCCTGAAACATGACCCGAATGTCATCGCTGGTGATGCCTTCGCGAATATGACGGGCAGACTTAAACTTGATTTCACCATAGCTGGGTTGTTCCAAGTCGGCAATCAGGCGCAGCAGGGTACTTTTCCCGCAGCCACTACGACCAACAATTGCCAGAAATTCCCCCGGTTGAATGTGCAGGTCCAGATCTTCCAGAACTTTGACATCACCATAATATTTATATAGCTGTTCAATCAGAATTTCAGCACCCACCACGGCATGTGGATTGATATCTGCAGGTCCAGATTGGGGTGCTGTTGGATGATTCTCAGAGGCATGACGCCCGATGCTTAAATCAGTCATGAGCTGCTCCTTATTTTTGATAGCCTGCATGCCAACGCAGCAGGTATTTTTCTAAACCGACTGCCAATACATCAGCCAGTTTTCCAAGCAGGGCGTAAAGTAAAATCCCCACCAAGACCACGTCAGTCTGTAAGAATTCACGTGCATTCATGGTCATGTAACCAATACCGGATTGTGCGGAAATGGTTTCGGCCACAATGAGCAGTACCCACACCAACCCCAAGGCAAAGCGCAGACCAACCAGAATCGAAGGCATTGCACCCGGTAAAATAATTTCTTTGTAGAGCTGCCAACGAGTCAAACCGTAGCTCTTACCCATTTCAATCAGTTGTGGGTCAACCGAACGAATACCATGATAGGTATTGATATAGAGCGGGAAAAACACCCCTACAGCAACCAAGAATAGCTTGGCTGATTCATCAATCCCGAACCATAAAATGACCAGAGGAATAAGGGCCAAAGCCGGAATATTACGAATCATTTGTAAAGTGGTATCCAGCAGGGTGGAGGCCATTTTAGACGAACCATTGAGCAGACCAAGCAGCAAGCCCAAACCACCACCAACCAAGAGGCCAAGCAAAGCACGACCGGCACTGACCTTGACGTGTTGCCAGAGTTCACCACTGATCAATAAATGCCAGAATGCACTGACTACCGCCGTTGGTGCCGGTAAAATACGACTTTCTAAAAGACCGGTAATAGATGCAATTTGCCAAATCAGGATCAGGGCAATCGGGAACAACCAGGGCAGCAAACTCTGCCCAAAGGATGTTCCACGTGAAACTTTGGTTTTAGCCAAGGTTCCCGCAGAAATCGTTTTGCTCATTAAGCCGGCTCCTGATGTTTAACTTCTTTTTTGGCTTCATCAGCAACATAATTATTTGCCACGATTTCACCAAAAGGACCAGTCAAATTGGGTTGGGCTAATTTTTTACGGGTTTCTAAAGGCAATAACGGGAAAACCAGTTCCGCAAAGCGAATCGATTCTTCCAGATGCGGGTAGCCCGAGAAAATGAAGGTATCAATACCTAAGTCTGCATATTCCTGAATGCGTGCAGCAACTGTTTCTGGATCGCCTACAAGTGCCGTACCTGCACCACCACGAACAAGACCGACACCTGCCCACAAGTTTGGAGATACTTCAAGTTTAGTACGGTCACCGTTATGCAGTTCTGCCATACGGCGCTGACCGACTGAATCCATTTGTTTAAATTTTTGTTGGGCAGCAGCAATGGTGGCATCATCAACATACTGAATTAGCTCTTCAGCAGCAGCCCATGCCTGTTCATTGGTTTCACGGACAATCACGTGTAAGCGAATACCGTAATTCAGGCTACGGCCTTTAACTGCCGCTTTGGCTTTGACATTTTCAATTTTTGCTTTGACTGCTGCTGGTGGCTCGCCCCACGTTAAATAAGTATCGACCTGGTCAGTGGCCAATTCGACTGCGGCATCTGAAGAACCACCGAACCAAAGTGGTGGATAAGGCTGTTGTACGGGTGGATAAAGTAGTTTGGCGTCTTCCACTTGTAAACGTTCACCATTGAAAGTATAGCTTTCACCGGTATGTGAGCGTTTTAAAATCTCACGCCAGATGGTGGTGTATTCCGCCGCCGTTTTGTAACGGGTCGCATGATCTTCATACACGCCGTCACCTTTGAGTTCTTGCTTGTCACCACCAGTGACCAGGTTCAGTAATACTCGTCCACCAGATAAACGGTCAAAGGTGGCAGCCATACGTGCCGCCAACGCCGGTGTGGTCACGCCAGGGCGTAATGCAACAAGGAATTTTAAATTTTTGGTGGCATCAATCAGGCTTGCCGCTGTAATCCAAGGATCCTCACAAGAACGGCCTGTTGGAATAAGGACACCTTCATAACCCAGATTATCGACCGCAACTGCAATCTGTTTCATATAAGCATGATCGACCTGGCGTGCGCCTTTGCTTGTGCCTAAATAACGACTGTCACCGTGTGTAGGAATAAACCAGAAAATTTTCATTGCTTTGTCCTTAGATTATTTGCCTGCCCAAACGGCTTGCTTAATGTTGATCTGTTGTGGAATGATCTTGAGTTCGCTAAAACGGTTAGCGAGCTGTTGCTGGTCTGCAATGACTTTTGCAGTGAGGGGTGCTGCACCAGATGGGTTAGGGCGACGTTGAATAAAAGTCAGACTGACATTTGGTTTTAAACCGGTACTTTGGGCAAAGAGATTTGCTGTAGAGGTCTTATTACTTTGTACCCATTTGTCTGCAACATTGACTTGCTTGATAATGCCTTTGAGTGCCTGAGGGTGGTTTTTCACAATATCACCAGAAGCCAAATAGAACGTGTAATTTGGACTTAAGCCCTGACCAGAGGTCAGTACTTTGGCTTTATCTTCGACTTGGGCGGCAGCATAGTACGGATCCCAGATTGCCCAGGCATCAATGGCACCTTTTTGGAAAGCGGCACGCGCGTCAGCAGGACTTAACCAGATCGGCTGGATATCAGTCCATTTCAAACCGGCCTTGCGAACAGCTTGTACCAATAAATAATGTGAGCTTGAACCACGGTGCACGCCAATACGTTTACCTTTTAGTTGGCTTAACTGGGTAATTTTAGAGTTTTTCGGAACCAAAATGGCTGAAGCTAAGGGTTTTGCCGTTTCATAAGCAAAATACTGCAGTGGCTTATTGCCTGCCTGAGCATAAACAGGAGGTGTATCTCCGGTTGAACCAATATCAATGGAACCTACAGCCAGTGCTTCTAAAATTTGTGGTCCGCCAGGAAATTCATTCCAGGTAATTTTTGCATTGGGAAATTCTTGTTCAAACAATTTTTGCTGTTTGGCAATCACCAGATTGACTGATGATTTTTGATAGCCAATGCGCAGTTGTTTGACTGAAGGATCGACTGCCCAGGCAGCACTTGAACCCAACATCGCGCAAGCAACTAACATGGTATTTATGCCATGACTGGAGGTTTTGAACCATGTAATTGCTTTGTTGTGTGGTTGATGTTGAGTCATGTTAAATCCCCTAAAAGTTGTTCTACGATTTACTTCGCTAAAATTGCGGCTTGAATATTGAGTTTGTTTGGAATCAGTTTCTGCTTATAAAAGGCATCGGCAACATATTGCTGCTTTTGCACCACCTCGGCAGAAATCGGTTGTACCCCAAAGCCCATGCGGGAAATGGATGTTTTCAGAATCTCGCTAGACAGTCCTGTTGGTTTTTCCAGCAGCTTGGCTGCTTCGTCCTGATGCTGGGATACCCATTGTGTGGTGGTGTTTAATTCATTCACGACTGCTTTCAGCACTTCCGGATGCTGCTCGGCAAATTTGCGGTCAGCCAGATAGAACTGATGGTTACTCACCAGATTTTCACCTGTGGCAATGACACGGGCACCAATCTGCTTTTCAGCAGCAGCAAAGAACGGGTCCCAAATCACCCAGGCATCGACTGCACCGCGTTCAAATGCAGCGCGCGCGTCCGAAGGTGGTAAATACACCACCTGGATGTCATCCAGTGTCAGCTTGTTGGCTTCAAGTAATTTGAGCAATAAGTAATGCACGTTGGAACCTTTATTCAGAGCAACACGCTTACCTTTTAAATCCTGGATGTTTTGAATAGCTGAATCTTTTTGCACAATTAACGCTTCGGCTTTAGGCGCTTCAGGCTGGTTGGCGATATAAACCAGATTCGAATTGGCTGCCTGCGCAAAAATTGGAGGCGCTTCACCAGCTTCACCCAAGGCAACACTGCCGACATTTAAGCCTTCAAGCAGTTGAGGGCCGGCAGGAAATTCCACCCATTTCACATTGACGCCTTGGTCTTTTAACGCTGTTTCTAAAATGCCACGTTCTTTAATAATCGGTAACAGGCCATATTTTTGAAAGCCGATATTTAAAGTGACTGTTTCAGCTTCTTTTTTGCCACAGCCTGACATCATCATTGCACCAGCAACTACTGAAGAAAGGATCAGTGATTTCGCCCAGAATTTTGCTTGAATGGCGCTCATGAATGTGTGCTCCGCAACAATGAAGTGTTGAATAATGAACACATACGCTAAAGCCTTTTCTTTTTCGAAAAAAATAAAAAAATAGGAATTTCTAATGAATAAAAAAGATAAATAAAAAAGAGAAAAACTTATGCAGAAAAATGATTTACAGAAACTATAGAATATGATGTTTTAATTAGATAACTTTTTGAAATTAATATGATTTAATTCTAAAGATGACACTCTTATAAGTTTATGCAAAAACTGTATAAGTTAAATTGCTCTGATTCACTGCTGTGATGAATAAAGATATAAAAAATAAAGATATAACAGCGATAAAAAAAGCCACTTTACAGTGACTTTTTGAAGACCAAGGAATTACGTTGGTAGTTATACAGGGCCTGACGTGCATTAGGCAGATCATCGACACTGGCGGGTTCAAAACCATGTTCGACAAACCAGTGCGCCGTGCGGGTGGTCAGCACAAACAGTTGCTCAATACCCTGATTTTTCGCTTTCTCTTCCAGATAATGCAAAATCTGGCTGCCACGATTGGACTGACGATAGGTCGGATCGACTGCGACACAGGCAATCTCGGCAGATTTAATTTCATGGGTTGAAGTTGGAATCGGGTACAGTGCGGCACAGGCCAGAATCATGCCATCGCGTTCAATCACCGAAAATTGCTCAATTTCACTTTCCAAACGTTCACGAGAGCGATAAACCAAAATACCTTGCGCTTCCAGTGGACGCAGTAAATTGATTAAACCACCAACATCCTGAATATTGGCAGTCCGCACTTCTTCATAATGTGCATTGGTCATCATGGTGCCGGCACCATCACGGGTGAACAGCTCTTCCAGCAAGGCTCCATCATAAGTATAAGAAATCAGATGCACACGATGTACCCCTTGTAGTGAGGCATTTTTTGCACCGCGTAATTGCAAGGCAATATCGGGATTGGAATCCTGATATTGCAAGATCTGTTGATCCAATTCATGTGGAGGAATTTCACGTTGCAATTCACCCAAGGCATTGACCAGACCCTGCTGTTTACCCAAAAAAATCAGCTTGTCGGCTTTAAGCAGAATAGCGGTATTGGTGGCGACTTCTTCCGCCACCAAGTTAAACACCTCGCCGGTATTGGAATAGCCCGTCGGCCCAAGCAGCACGATATTATGATTTTTAAGATGGCGCTGAATGGCATCAGTATCCACAGTACGGACTTCACCAGTGAGCTGGAAATCAATACCATCACGAATGCCATAAGGTTTGGCTGTGACAAAATTGCCCGAAATGACATCAATCCGTGCGCCGTACATTGGGGAATTGGCAAGTCCCATAGACAGCAAGGCTTCAATTTGCAGGCGAATCGAGCCGACGGCATTCATCACCGAGCTTAAAGATTCACGTGTGGTAATACGGCGATGATTATGGAACGGGGTTTGAATGCCGCTGGCTTTTAAGTTCTGGTTGATTTGCGAACGCGCGCCATGTACCAGAATCAGACGGATACCTAAGGAATGTAGTAGGGCAATGTCATGAATAATATGCTGGAAATTTTCATGTTGCACCGCTTCACCATCAAACATGATGACGAAAGTTTTGTTGCGGTGAGCATTGATATAGGGTGCAGAATGTCGAAACCAGTGCACATATTGTAAATTCGTGCTTTGTGAAGTTTCAGATGAATTGGTTTGCATACCTATCTCAAAATTAAAAAAATTCCTTCTCTGATTCTAATCAAAAAATGTCTGGGGGGAAGGGTCAAAATAAAAAAACACCTGAAACGAGTTCAGGTGTTTGATTAGGGAATCCGGATCTTCACCAGATGTTAGTTCATGATACGAACAATACGGTCTGTACGTTGGTTAACTAAAACGTAGTCACCATTGATTTTGTACCATTGTTGATAACGGCCAGTGTCGGGTAAGCGGCGAGCTTCGCGGTCACTGACTTTATAACGTGATGAATCATAAAAACGTGGCAAGCTTTGACCTTTACGCCAGTCTTGGCTTGGGTTTACCCGTTTGTTGTCATAACGGTTCTGGTTATAGCGGTTGTTGTCATAACGGCTATTGTTGTCCCAGCGATGGTCCTGTTGCGATGCTGCATGATTATAGCGTTGATGATCATCATAACGATGATCTGGTGCGGCCATTGCAGAAGTCGCCATCAATGCAGATAAAGAAAGCGCGATGCCTGTTAAAATCTTTTTCATAATGTTCACCTTGGATCATTTCTAAATATGTTTTCGATGATTCAAAATTAGCGAAAGACTAGAGATAAAAAATGAGAGCTCTATAGTGGAATTGTGAAATTGATGGAGAAAAAAAGAAGATTGTAATCACGCTGAATGCTATGCAGTTTAGGCATGATGCTGAAAACAACCATATTTAAGACATAAAAAAAGCTCAAACCGGAGTTTGAGCGTGGAGAGTTTAAAAAAAACTTAGAAACCTTGGATACGCAGAATATTATTACTGTCAGTATCAACTAAAATGTAGTCATTGTTGATTTTGTACCATTGCTGGTTACGTGATGGTTTAGGCAAGTCATGGCTTTTATAATCGACCTTGTAGCCATTGCCGCGATAATGCTGAGGCATGATATAACCGGGTTGCCATTTATGCTGTTGCAGACGCTTGAAGCCGCGTTCTTCACGCATCCGGCGTCGATCCTGCATGTCATCATCATCATTTTCACGAAAATCACGACCTTTATTAAATTTTGGATGATCTGCTTGATCCCAGCCGCGATTATCATGTTTTTCATGAGGGGCAGCAGTGGCTATGCTATTTGCCATCAATGCACTGAAAGAAATTGCCAAAATCGCCAAAATCTTTTTCATGTTGAATCCTCATAGAAAAAAGTATTAATTTCATTGATGCTAATGTACGAAAAAATTGCAGAGAAACTGTGAAGATCAATCACTTATTTCTTAAAAAATGCAGAGATAATAAGGATTTTCTTGTCAAAGGCCTTATTATTTAAAAATCTTCAGTAATTTTATAGGGCTATTAAATACTAAAAAGTTTTCTATGGATGAAAAATTTGTATCAAAGTTCTGCAATGGATATAAATTCATCAACATTGGTTTATACAAACTCGTAAACAGCCAGCTAGTCTGTTTATGGGCTAATTTTAGTTCCATTGTTCGATCAGGTCTTGTAAGGATGTCACGGCTTCAGCAATCGTTTCAGCCTGCTGGGCATCATCTAGGGCTAAAATCAAATGATTGGAAAGTTTTAGGCTTTTAATTGTAAGAATGGTTTCAAGCTTACGTTTCTGATCTGTCATTACCTATTCCTCAGCTTCAATACTTGCAATGAAAGAGAGCATAGGCAGATTTTATTCATTCGTAAAACAGAATATTTTCCTAATTGTGATTTAAAAATACGATTTATAAATTTTATTCATCCTTTAATTTTAAACTTTCAGGTTGATATTTTAAAACAGTTAAACAAGCAAAAGGGAGCAAATTGTGCTCCCTTTTTATGATGCTTATCTTACATCATCAGGCTTAATCCTGCGCATCAATGCTTTGTCCATTCAGATGCAGGCTGTCATCACCCATTAAATATAGATAAGCCGGCATAATGCTTTCCGGAGTTGCCAAGGTCTTGGGGTCTTCATCCGGATAGGCTTTGGCACGCATGGCAGTGCGGGTAGCGCCGGGATTGATACAGTTAAAACGCACATTCGGATAGACATTTTCTTTGGCAAAAATCTGATTCACTGCTTCAATGGCAATTTTGGATACCGAGTATGCACCCCAGCGTTCACGCGCTTCACGGCCAACGCCCGAACTGGCAAAAACCACAGAGGCATGCTCTGATTTTTGTAGCAGCGGTAACAGTTCCTGAGTCAGAATAAACGGTGCACGCAGATTGACGGACATCACATCATCCCAGACATCAATGGGGTAATGGGCGAGTTCAGTACGTTCACCCAAGATGCCGGCGTTATGCAAAATACCGTCCAGGCGACCAAATTGTTGTTCTAAAGTATCAACCAATAATTCATAGTCTCGAGAAGAGGCGCTGGAGAGCTGCAAGGGCAGAATAGCCGGTTGAGGCGCACCTAGGCTCTCAATTTCATCATAAATGACTTCAAGCTTGTTTAAAGTACGTCCATGCAGTACCACGGTTGCACCATGTAGGGCATAGCTAATCGCAGCTGCACGACCAATCCCATCGCCCGCACCTGTAATCAGGATAATGCGATCTTTTAACAGATCGGGGCGAGGTTGATATTCTGAATATTTCATTGCATACCTCCTCGTTTGTATTGTTATGTCTTTATGAAATGAGAGAATGATGATTTTGTTTTGAAGTAATTAATTGATTAATCACTTGATGTAATTCTGCAACTGTCTTCACTATACAATCCGCTTGCCAGGCTGTTAAGTCATCTTTGTGTTGCAATGGTAAATAACCGTAGCCGGCTAGGATGGTGTACATATGCGCATTACGGCCTGCATCAATGTCACGTGGATGATCACCGACGTAAATGCAATCTTCAGGTCTAACATCAATTTGTTTGGCCGCCAAATACATCGGTTCAGGATCCGGTTTGGTTTTGCTGACATCTTCCGGGCAGACCAACACCGCACAGCGATCGGTCAGATTGAGTGCCTGAAGCAGTGATTCACTGAGCCAGCGTGGTTTGTTGGTGACAATCCCCCAAGGAATGTCACGACTTTCCAGTTCTTCCAGCAGAGGATACATACCTTCGAACAGGTCGGTATCAACCGCAATATCTGCACCATACAAATCTAAAAAACGTTGCCGATGTGCCAGAAACACCGGATCTTCCACATCCAGTTCCGGATACACCAGTTTCACCATGGCCCGTGCGCCTTCAGAGACCTGGGTGCGAATTAAATCCGCAGCCACAATCTCACATTGTTTATCTCGGCACATGTCTTGAATAATGCGAATGAAGTCAGCCGCGGTGTCAATTAAAGTGCCATCCAGATCAAACAGTACAGCTTTCATCAGGCACCTTCTTTTACGGTATAAACCATATAGTTGACATCAACATTCGGGGCCAGCCAATAACGTTTGGTCAGCGGATTGTAATGCAGGCCAGTCATGTCTTTGAGTTTCAGATTTGCCGCACGGATGTCATGCGCCAGCTCGGAAGGTTTAATAAACTTGCTGTAATCATGGGTGCCTTTAGCCAGCATACGCAGGACGTATTCTGCGCCAATAATGGCAAATAAATAAGATTTTGGATTACGGTTAATGGTCGAGAAAAATACATGACCACCCGGTTTGACCAAGGTCTGGCAGGCCTGAATAATTGATGCAGGATCAGGCACATGTTCCAGCATTTCCATGCAGGTCACGACATCATATTGTCCGGCTTGTTCTTCGGCCAATTGTTCGACCGGAACCTGTCGATATTCAATATTGTTGACATTTTCCTGTTCAGCATGAATGCGGGCCACATTTAACGGTGCCTCACCCATGTCGATGCCCAGTACATTGGCACCACGACGCGCCATGCTTTCTGCCAAAATACCGCCACCGCAACCGACATCCAGTACTTTTTTACCACTCAAGCCGCCCGCATGTTCATCAATCCAGTTTAAACGGAGGGGATTGATCATGTGTAATGGGCGGAACTCAGAATGCTGATCCCACCATATGGCTGCGAAAGCTTCAAATTTGGCAATTTCTTGTGGGTCGACATTCAATTGCGACATCGGTATCACCTTAATCAAGTCGTTATAATTTAGAAAAGTTACATTAGCTTAGTGTAGCGTTTATTCTAAAAAAAGCGATAAATGCCGTAAAAAAGTTCACAGAATGAAAACGAATTCGGCATAATTGATTTATAGTGATCGCATAAATTAATCATAACGATTTTGAGGACAATAAGGTCAATGAAAAAATTTCTTTTAGGTAGTGTGGCTACTGCTCTTTTCGCCTTGTCAGGCAGCACCATGGCAGCCAATTTTGTTGCAGGTAAAGATTACACCGTGGTGGCCACCCCGGGTAAAGTGGATGTTCCGGGGAAAATTGAAGTGCGTGAGTTCTTCTGGTATGGCTGTCCACACTGCTTCAGATTAGAGCCGCATATGCAGGCATGGTTGAAACAAATGCCTAAAGATGTCAATTTCGTGCGTACGCCTGCTGCGATGAATCCTGTTTGGGAACAAAATGCACGTGGCTATTATGTGTCTGAAGCATTACGTATACGTAAAACCACGCACTTGCCTTTATTCCATGCGATTCATGTGAATGGCCAACAGATTTTTGATCAAAAATCACAAGCCAAATTTTTTGTAAAATATGGCGTACCTGAAGCCAAATTTAACAGCTTGTTTAATTCATTTGCGATTACTTCAAAAGTGGCTAAAGCTAAGCAACTGGCTCAGCAGTATCAATTGACTGGTGTGCCTGCTGTGGTGGTGAATGGTAAATATGTAGTGCAAGGTGAAGATGGTAAAGTGACTCAAGTGGTCAGCTATCTGGTAGAAAAAGAGCGTAAAGCCAAATAAGCTTTAGCTTTCTGACACATAAAAAAAACCGCCGAAATGGCGGTTTTTTTATGTGTCAGAAATACATCGAGTCCTGAATCAGGGCTTGGTTGTTTCTTTGGAGGTATCCCAGTTGGAGATGCCCCGGAAAATTAAATGAACCTGAGTAATGGTTTGTAACTTGAACTGTTTTTGTTGCTCTAAGCGTTCTTGTGCCTGATATCGACGGTTGATATCCATCCAGGTCATGGCCCAGGTGAAGGATAAGTTAATTAAAATATTAGAAATAATCTGCAGGTCTGGCATATTGTGAATGTGTTGTACGGTTTCCATTTTGCATAGGTCATTGGCCATGTCTTCAATTAAAAAATTAATTTCCCGTGCAATGGCTTGGCGAATCACTTCGGAGCCACCCCAGCGCTCGGCAATCATAAAGACCCATGGTTCAGGATGATGTTCAACGGCCTGAAACAACAGGTCTAGGCTGATTTTAATTTTGCTATTGGGCTGATAGATATAAGCCTGCCCCAACTGATGCAAAATGCCTTTTAAATGCAGGGCCACCTGATCGACCAGTTCCAGCCCCAGTTCATTCATGTCTTGAAAATGACGATAGAACGCCGTCGGTACCAAACCGACATGACGTGCGATTTCCCGCAAACTGATGCTGCTGAAAGAGCGTCCAGACGTGCTTAAAGCCAGCGCTGCATCCAGAAGTGCTTGGCGGCTCTGTTGTTTACGCTCATCCCGTATCGACATTTGATGACCCTAAAAAAATGCTGCATGAAGTCTATCAAAAAAAAACAAAATAAACGACGAATGTCAGTGAACAGATGTTGACTGAAATAAAAAATCCTTATAGTGTACAACTGTTCACTATAAGAACACTTGTTCACTCAAATAAATAGCCAGCAATAAAAGAGGAACGTCATATGAGTCATGTGATGCAATATCAGCCGCAATGGATTCGAGAAGATTTCGTCGATTTTATTGCTGAAAAAATCAATCCCGTCTGGGCATGGAAAAAAGTCAAAGCCAGTATTGTTGATGTACACATGCTGAGCCAGGATTTTTACCAGATTCAGCTGCAGCCGAATCATAATTTTCGTGCTGATGCTTTTCGAGCAGGGCAAAGTATTTTAGTGACCGTAGTGATTGCCGGTGTTCGTCAGCAACGCAGTTATTCAATTGTTAAAATCACAGCAAATGACAACATCGTCATTGCCGTGAAACGTCAGGGTAAGGTATCCCATGCCTTGACGAATTTAGCCGTGGGCAATGTGGTGGAAATTTCTCAGGTTCAGGGTGATTTCACTTTAAGTTCATCTCAAAAGTCTGTTTTGTTATTGGCTTCAGGCAGTGGCATCACCGCCATTTATGCACTCTTGCAACAGGCGCTGAAACAAAATGTAGCTCAGATTGACCTGATTTATTTTAGCCGTGATGAGGCTTTTCATCGTGAATTGCAGCAGTTATCAGAACAATATTCACAGTTCCAGTATCACCATTTTAATACTGTCGCACAGAAGCAACATTTAACGGCGGAACTGCTTGAAAGTACCGTAGCTGATTTCAGGCAACGTCAAAGTTATGCCTGCGGTGCAGCAGGCATGATGCAAAGCCTGAACCAGATTTATCAAGATTTAGATATCTCTCAGCAATTGAAACAGGAATATTTTCAAATCCATGTAGATGAAACCGCAACTGCGCAACCAGTCGTATTTTTACGTGCTCAGCAACAGTTTGAAGCCCAAACTAATTTACTGGACAGTGCGGAGCAGGCAGGTTTGAAACCGGCACATGGTTGCCGCATGGGCATTTGCAATACCTGCACCTGTACCAAAGTGAGCGGTTCAACCAAAAACCTACTGACCGGTGAAATTGATCACGACAGCAATAGCCAAATTAAATTGTGTATTAGCCAGGCGGTGAGTCCGGTCACTATTAACCTCTAAGCATCAAAATTTTTAAAAAACTTTCAGTGATTGATCCCGTTTTCAAACAAGCCATGCTGGATAATCACTCAGGAGAAAAACAATGAATATGTCAGTGAAATTTCCAGAAAACAGTAAATCTAAATATTTAACTGCTGAACAAATTGCCGAATTTGGTGAAAAAGTTGATGCCATTCGCCGTGAAGTGATGGACAGCATTGGCGAGCAAGATGCGCAATATATTTATAAAATCCGAAACTTTGTGCGTTATAGCGAAATTGCCTCGCGTGGCATGTTGATGTTTGGCGGCTGGATTCCACCAGTCTGGTTGTTGGGTACTGGCTTATTGGGTGTTTCCAAAATCGTGGAAAATATGGAACTAGGGCATAACGTGATGCATGGTCAGTTCGACTGGCTAAATGATCCGACCTTAAACGGTGCCAATTATGACTGGGATACTATGGCGACAGGTGATGACTGGAAACATACCCATAACTATATCCACCATACCTATACCAATATTATCGGCAAGGATCATGATGTCGGCTATGGTCTGATTCGGATCAGTGAAGCGCAAAAATGGGAACCGCGTTTTTTATTGAATATTCCTTTAGCCATTCAGCTTATGGTGTTTTTTGAATGGTATGTGGGCGTACAGAATTTACATCTGGAAGATGCGATTGCCTATAAAACCAAAACCTGGAAACAGGTCTGGAAAGAGTCGGCAAAATTCCGCAAAAAGGCTGTACGTCAGGTAGCGAAAGATTATGTGTTTTTTCCACTGATCGCAGGTCCGAATGCACTGCCAGTATTTGCCGGAAATGCAGTGGCGAATGTGATTCGTAGCCTCTGGGCATCCGCCGTGATTTTTAATGGACATTTCACAGAAGATGCCGAAACCTTTGAACCGGACAATACTGAAAATGAAACCCGTGCAGAATGGTATTTACGTCAGATTCGCGGCTCCAGTAATTTTACTGGCACAGAGTGGCTGCATATTCTAAGTGGTAATTTGAGTCATCAGATTGAACACCATTTATTTCCGGACATGCCGGCAAACCGTTATGCAGAAGTCGCCCCGAAAATTCGTGCCCTATGTGACGAGTATGGTATTCATTATAATGAAGCCAGTTTCTTTAAGCAGTTTGGTAGTGTCTGGGTACGTCTGGCAAAATGTTCATTGCCAAATTCATGGACCAATTCCATTCAGCAATCTACGCAAAAATTAAAAGCCTTATTGAGCTTTTAAGGCGAATCGCAAGGGTCATGCGAATTACAGGATAATGGTTAAGGAATATTTTTCACATGAAATAAAGTAAAAATAGCTTGATGGTTTTTGTCAATAGAACATGTCCCGGCAAAACCTTCAAGCTTGCTTCTGTTATACTAGGCCGCAATGAATTTTAGCCAAAGAGAACCGATTATGCGTATCGACCAACGTACATTAGATCAATTACGTGACGTAAAAATTACCCGTAACTATACACGTTATGCGGAAGGCTCAGTGTTGATTGAATTTGGTCATACGAAAGTTCTTTGTACAGCAAGTATTGATAATTCAGTGCCACGTTTTTTAAAAGGTAAGGGACAAGGTTGGGTAACAGCTGAATATGGGATGTTGCCACGTTCTACCCATACCCGTAGTGACCGTGAAGCAGCACGTGGTAAACAAAGTGGTCGTACTCAGGAAATCCAGCGTCTGATTGGTCGTAGCTTACGCGCCATGGTAGATTTGAAAAAACTGGGTGAAAATACCATTACCATTGACTGTGATGTGATTCAGGCTGATGGCGGTACGCGTACTGCATCCATTACCGGTGCTGCAGTGGCTTTAATTGATGCCATGAATGTATTGCTTGAAAACAAGAAAATTAAGCAAGATCCACTCAAAGGCTTGGTGGCTGCGATTTCTGTCGGGATGTATCAAGACGAAGCGTTACTGGATCTTTGTTATGAAGAAGATTCAAACTGCCAAACCGACTTAAACGTGGTGATGACTCAAGCAGGCGAATTTATCGAGCTGCAGGGTACTGCTGAAGACAAGCCATTCACCCGTGCACAATGTAATGAAATGCTTGAATTGGCTGAAAAAGGCATCCAAGAATTGATTAAAAAGCAGCAAGAAGCTTTAGGCTGGTAAGTTGTTGTTTTAACAATCTCAGCAATAAAAAAACGCACCTTGGGGTGCGTTTTTTTATGCCATCAAATCTAAAAATCAAAGAGAAGATACAAAAAGGCTGCAATCGCGGCACGGTTTGAAACGCCTGCTTAAGATTCAGCTCATATTCAACATTTATTCTGCCACTTTATTTGTACAGGAGTAGAAGATGATGAATATCCTGATCTTGCTGATTTCTGGCGTCACTTTGGCCTTAATGACCAGTGACCCTAGAGCTTCAGCAGCACCGTCGGTTGCATCTGCCTGGCAACAACAAGAACAGCTCAGCAGCGCCCACGATGTAACCAGTAAAACCCAAGTTGAGCGCGAACAGGTTTAGGCATTAAAGCGCATAGACAAATCCACGGCTTTGACATCTTTGGTTAACACACCCATCGAAATATAGTCCACACCCGTGCTTGCCACTTCACGTAAGTTTTCAATGGTAATGTTGCCCGAAGCTTCCAGTTTACATCGTCCAGCCACATGCTTCACCGCATCGATCATTTGTTGCTGGCTAAAGTTATCCAGCATCACGATATCGGCTTTGGCTTCTAGGGCTTGGTTCAATTCATCCCAGGTTTCCACTTCAACCTCGACCGGTTTGCCCGGTGCGATGCTGTGTGCCTGGGCAATGGCTTGGGTAATCCCGCCTGCGGCCATAATGTGATTTTCTTTAATTAAAAAGGCATCAAACAAGCCTAAACGGTGGTTTTGTCCACCGCCAATTGCAACGGCATATTTTTGTGCAATACGTAAGCCGGGCAATGTTTTACGGGTATCTAACAATTTGGTGTTTAAGCCTTTCAATTGTTTTACATATTCAGCCGTTTTCGTGGCAACCGCAGAAAGTGTTTGTACAAAATTGAGAGCAGGGCGTTCCACCGTCAGCAGGCTACGTGCAGAACCAGCCAGTTTTAAAAAGGCTTCATTGGCCTGCACACCGTCGCCATCATTTTTCAGCCAGATCACCTGTACTTCAGGATCATAAGCCTGAATCAGGGCATTGACCCAAGGCTGACCCGCCAGCACCATGTCTTCACGGCTGATGATAGTCGCAGTCGCCTGCTCATCTTCAGGGGTTAATAGAGCAGTGATATCACCTTCGCCAATATCTTCTTGCAGTGCTTGTTGGATGTTGATTTGGATGGTTTGTTCCAGCAAAGATTGAGATATGCTCATCAGTATTTCCGTATCTTTTTTAACCCATGAAAATTGCGCGTTATATTAGCATTGTTCATTTAAAAGAATTGTTTTTTTCAAGCGATTTTTATCTGGGTAATTTGTGATTTTAAGTTTAAAGTTTTAGGATTGCGCTAAAATCATCAGCTTATCTCAACAGGACTCAGGATCGGACTATGCAACAGGCACCCTTTTTTCAGGTCATCGATGGTCAGTTAATCGGTGCAAGGCAAGTACCTTCCCCAAATTATAATTCACGTCCCGAGCAAATCGAGATTCAACTGGTGGTGGTGCATAACATCAGTCTGCCACCGTCACAGTTTGGTGGGGGCTATATTGAACAGTTTTTTCAGAACCAGCTGGACTGGTCACAGCATCCTTATTTTCAAACCATTGAAGGCATGCAGGTGTCTGCCCATCTGCTGATTTTACGCAGTGGTGAAGTGCTGCAATTTGTCAATTTCAATGATCGTGCCTGGCATGCTGGCCGTTCCAGTTACATGGCCAAAAAAGAATGTAATGATTATTCTATCGGGATTGAGCTGGAAGGCAGTGATGATCTACCTTTTGAAGATATGCAGTATGTTGTGCTGGCACAGGTGACCGCGGCCTTACAGTCTAGCTATCCAAAAATTTTACAACATTTGGCGGGGCATTCCGATATTGCTCCTGGGCGTAAAACCGATCCGGGACCATTTTTCGACTGGCTTAAATTCAGAACTTTATTGCAGCAGTATAAAGCCAATCAATAATTGGCAGACTTAATGATTAAACAACGAAATTCTATTTTGAGTTTCATTACAATAGCGACTTAATTTTTTCACTGGGTGGTTACGATGGCGCTTTGGCGATCGACCTTTATTGTTAGTGCAATGACCATGTTGTCTCGGGTTTTAGGTTTAGTCCGGGATGTGGTGTTGCTAAATGTGTTTGGTGCAGGTAAAGATTTCGATACCTTTGTGGTTGCGTTTCGTATTCCAAACTTCTTTAGGCGACTGTTTGCAGAAGGGGCATTTTCACAGGCTTTTATTCCGGTTCTGACCGAATATAAAACCACAAAAACCCATGCAGAAGTGCAAATTCTGATTAGTCGGGTGTTTGGTTGTCTGGCCACCTTTATGACCACGCTGACCTTTATCGCCATGATTGCTGCGCCTGCGGTGCTGTATATTTATGCACCGGGTTTCCACGATGACCCAGAAAAATTTGCCTTAGCCACAGACATGTTCCGTCTGACCATTCCTTATCTGCTGTTTATGTCTTTGACTGCTTTTGCCAGCAGTATCCTGAACAGTTATGGCTCTTTTTCAACCCCGGCTTTTTCACCGGTGCTGTTAAACATCACCATGATTGCCGGTGCGTGGTGGTTAACGCCTTATATGGCTGAACCGATTATGGCGCTGGGCTGGGCTGTGGTGATCGCCGGTATTTTACAGCTGGTGATTCAAATTCCAGAACTGTGGCGCAAGAACCTGCTGATTCCACCCAAGGTGGATTTTAAACACGAAGGGGTAGACCGCATCATGAAATTGATGCTGCCAGCCCTGTTTGGTGTTTCGGTCACCCAGATTAATCTATTGCTGAATACCATTTGGGCTTCTTTCATGCAGGATGGTTCCGTGTCCTGGTTATACAGCGCGGAGCGTATGACAGAATTGCCTTTGGGATTAATCGGCGTAGCGATTGGTACGGTGATTTTACCTTCATTGTCTGCACGGCATGCTGAACAGGATCAGGCTAAATTTAGAGGCATGATTGACTGGGCCGCCAAAGTGATCATGCTGGTTGGTATTCCTGCCAGTATTGCCTTATTTATGCTGTCGACCCCAATCATTCAGGCTTTGTTCCAACGTGGGCAATTTACCCTTGAAGATACGCAAATGACCGCCTTGGCTTTGCAATGTATGAGTGCCGGGGTGATTTCCTTTATGCTGATTAAAGTCTTTGCTCCCGGGTTTTATGCCCAGCAAGATACCCGTACTCCGGTTCGTGTCGGTTTAATGGCAGTAGCCGCCAATGCCATTTTAAACGTGGTATTTATTGGTTTCTTTAAACTGATTCATTGGGAAGCAGAACATATGGCTTTAGCCTTGGCATCTTCAGGTTCTGCGCTGGTGAATGCCGGCATGCTGTATTTTTATCTGCATCAACGCAATATTTTCCGCTTTGGCGCACACTGGAAAAAACTGTTTCTGCAGTATGCCATAGCCAATGCCGCGATGATTGCTGCATTGTGGTATGGGCTGACTTGGTACAATGGTGAGGTATCGCAATGGATCCGCATATTTGAAGTGATTGGGCTATGTGTACTGGGTGTTCTAGCTTATGCCATTGGCCTATTGGCTACCGGTTTTAGACCCCGTCACTTAAGACCTTAAGTGAAAGATGCAACAACGGATTGAGCAAAACAAACTATTGAATGCAAAGTTGAATGCAAAAAAGAGCCTAAACAGGCTCTTTTTTATTTTATGAGGTGGAGATGTTCAAACTGAACTAGACTTTTCCCCGAGAGAGGAAACCAACAACTGCTAAAATTAAGGCAATAACCAATAAAATCACCGCAAACTCTTTAGATAAACCTGCGACACCACCGAAACCGAGTAGACTGGCAATCAGTGCAATCACTGCAAAAATAATCGCCCAACGGAACATAAGCTTTCTCCATGTGTTGTTATTTTCAAGGTAAGTTCAGTATAGGGGCTGGAAATTTCCAACAGTGTTATGCTTGTGTTTAAAAAATGTTCACTTTGACAGCAAATCTATGATTTCAAGTAAAAATCACTTTTATACAGGATCAAGCTGAACAGGTTATAATGATCCGGATTGCTGCTATCTTTTCACGTTTATGACTGAACAATTACGTCCACAATTTTGGAAAACCTATGCTTTAACCGAGCTGAATCCGGCTGAATGGGAGGCATTATGTGATGGCTGTGGTTTATGTTGTCTGATCAAACTGGAAGATGAAGAACTACAAGAAGTCGCCTATACCAAGGTGGCGTGCAAACTTTTAGACTGTTCCACGGCGCGTTGCAGCGATTATGAACGGCGGCTGGACCATGTACCGGACTGCATTCAGCTGACACCAGAAAAATTGGCCACGATCCATTGGTTGCCTCCAAGTTGCGCTTACCGCCGCCTAAAAGAAGGCAAGAATTTACCCACCTGGCATTATCTAAATACCGGTAGCCGAGAGAGTGTGCTAAAAGCCAGAAAGTCGGCAGCCGGGCGCTGTATTTCCGAAACTGAAGTCAATGAAGATGATTTGGAGGAATATATCGTACGTTGGGTACGTTAATATTCATCTTTAATATAAGTGGATAAATCAAAAAATTATCTAGAAAATATCGTAGCTCGGGTGATCATGCTCAACCCGAGGAACTGAGCTGCTGGCTGGGACAATCAGTAGGGTGGAGTAATTCAGTAGCATCCTGAAACTTCATGGGACGATAAAAATAAAACCCTTGTCCTTTAGTACAATCGCACGTTTTGAGCACTTCAACCTGTTCGGAATTTTCAATTCCTTCGACCAGAATATCTAAGGCGATACTGGCGCCAATCTGGCCGATGGCTTTCACAATGGCCAAATCAGACGGATTTTCACGGATGTTTTGAATGAAATTTCGATCAATCTTGAGACAATCTACCGGATAATCTCTTAAACGTGTCAATGACGAATGGCCTGTGCCGAAATCATCCAGTGAAATTTTCAGCCCGGCCTGCTTTAATAAATTCAGGGCACGAATCACATAGTCCGAGCCCCGGTCAGATAAGCTTTGCTCGGTAATTTCAATTTCAATCAGAGCATAAGGAATATGAAACTGGGTTAGCCGGTTTAACAGGGTTTCTGCGTAATTGTCTCTTAAGAATTCAACCGGTGCCGCGTTAATGGACATGGGTAACAGTTCCAGACCGGCGTCAAGCCAGCGGGTCATATCCTGAAACACTTTGAGCTGCATGATTTCACTGATTCGCGTGGCCAGTTCATAGTCCTGAAAAGCAGAGAAAATATGTGAAGGCAGCTGGATTTGATCTTCTGCATCATACCAGCGCAGCAAGGCTTCGAAACTGATGACCTGTCCATCTTCCAGATTCACTTTGGGCTGATAAAAAGGAATAATTTTATCGTTCTGGATAATGGCACGGGCTAGTGAAAGCTGTTTGGTGGTCTGGGAAATGGCCTTGAACATGGCACTTTTAAACATGCGGATGCCACCGCGGCCACTATTTTTCAGATCATTCAGGGCGACATCGGCACAGCGCAACAAAGTCGAGCTGTTTTTGGCATCCCGAGGGTAAATCGCACAACCAATACTCATGCCGCCATTAATATATTGTCCGGCATAACAAATCGGGATATCCAGTTGTTGTCGCGCTGTTTGGGCTACTTCGAGTAGTTCCGATTCGTCGCTGAGCTGTGGTACTACAATGGCAAACTCATCACCGCCTAAACGTGATACAACGACTTTATGGTTAAAACAGCTATTCAGACGTTGACCTAAAATCTGGAGTAGATGATCACCGGCAATATGGCCCAAGGTGTCATTAATATGTTTGAAATAGTCCAGGTCAATCAATAAAAAACCAATTGATTGCTGTTTATGCTGGGCATTTTGGATGGCCTTTTTCAGAATCTTGTTAAATGCGCGGCGGTTATATAAACCGGTTAACTCATCTTGTTCAATCACCTCTTGAAGCTGCTTTTCCACAACTTTTTGTTGGCTGATATTACGTGAGACGCACAGAATACTTTGGGTTGAACCTGCTTCATCCAAAACAGGGGTCAAAATATTATCCCAATACTGAGGCAGTTGTCCGTCCAAGACACTCATGCCGTCAAAACGTGCAGTTTTGCCTTTTGAAGCTTGTTGTAAGGCATGTTGTCCTGAATTCTGTATAGGTTCTGGCAATAGATTTAACCAAGGCATACCAAACTTTTTTTTATTTACCGGTACTCCTAAAGCAATACAACCTGAACGATTCATATGGGTGACATGACCGTTCGGCGTTAACATTTTAATGCAGTCCACACTGGCATCCAGCATTTTGGTTTGTGCCAGCACTTGCTGATGCAAATTGCGATGTTTTAAATAATGATCATGAATATCGGTGGCAGTGACAATCCATTCAATCTGACCGAAATTTTGTTTATATTGAGCCGAAATTAAACAGTAACGATAGCCTTGCTCATGGTGTCGAATTCGGCATTCTGTTTCAAAAGACTGCTGACTATGTAAAGCATTTTGCCAAAGTGAACTGAAGCTAGCAAAGTCTTCAGAATGTATAAATGTTTTACATCCTTCTATATCGTGGGGCTGGATATCACTGCCGATATAATGATGAAGTTTTTGATTATAATAATATTTATTTTGCTTGTATTTGACCCAGATCAGTTGCGGTAACTGATCTAATAGATTTTTAAACACTACACTTTCTGCACTTAAGCTTGTCATATGCGTTGCAATAGAATGTTGTAGTTTAACTTTAAATTCCTGAGTAAACGGTACTAGCTTGTTTTTGAAAATATATTTCATAAAGCTCACCAATTAAAAATAACCGTAATATTAAAAGTGTGATTTATTTCACAGAATAATTATACCTATCATTGCCTAGAAGTAGAATGACTCAATTTTTACTTGTTGGTATTGATTATTGACCCCTATTTTTAAATGAATCCATACCACTGATTCACATAATAAGAGACACAATAATAATGAATAAGCGTGCCTATTTTGACAAAAAAACAATATGATTTTTTTGTAAAACAATTCGATTGAAATACGCGATAACAGAATTACATAGTAGACTTGGCTGTAAGTACAGTAAAGAAATAACAAGATGTCAGATAGTCATATCCCACTTCCTGAACGACTTCGTCCTCGTGATTTATCAGAAATTATTGGTCAAGATCATCTGCTTGGTGCTGATGCACCCTTACGTCAAATGATTGATCAGGGACATTTACCCTCTATTATTTTTTGGGGTCCACCTGGGGTTGGGAAAACCACCATTGCTTTGCTTTTGGCTCAGGCGGTTGATCGTCCCTTTGTCAGTTTATCTGCCTTGAATACCGGGGTGAAAGAACTGCGCGAGGTGATTGCAGAAAGTGGTGATCTGCTGACACCTGTGGTGTTTATTGATGAAATTCATCGTTTTAACAAGTCGCAGCAAGACGCCTTATTGAATGCCGTTGAAAAAGGCAAAATTACCTTAATTGGCGCGACTACAGAAAATCCATCTTTTGAAGTGAATAATGCGTTGTTGTCACGCTGTCAGGTCTATACCTTAAATGCACTGGATGATGATGCTATTCGGACTTTAGTGAATAAGGCTATTCAGCAGGATGATTTTTTAAAAGAACGCTATATTCAAATTGAAGAATATGAAGCATTGCTGCAATTTGCCGCTGGTGATGCACGTAAAGCACTTAATTTATTAGATTTAATTGCCAGTACTTTTGACGCTGATATGGAAAATATCATCACCAATGCCATTGTGGTCAAGGTGGCTCAGCAGAATATTGCCCGTTATGATAAGTCTGGCGAGCAGCATTATGATCTGGTTTCGGCATTTATTAAATCGATTCGCGGCAGTGATCCGGATGCGACTCTATACTGGATGGCACGGATGCTCAAAGGCGGGGAAGATCCAGTGTTTATTGCCCGTCGGATGCTGATTGCAGCTTCTGAAGATATTGGTAATTCCAATCCGAATGCCTTACTTTTGGCAGGTGAATGCTTCCGTTCAGTACAAGCGGTCGGTATGCCTGAATGCCGGATTATTTTGGGACAATGTGCGGTGTATTTGGCGACCAGTGCCAAAAGTAACAGTACCTATCTGGCCATTAATAAGGCGCTGGATTTAGCGGAGAAAACTGCGAATTTGCCTGTCCCTTTACATTTACGTAATGCACCGACCAAGCTCATGAAAGAGCAGGGTTATGGTGTGGATTATTTGTACCCACACAATTATCCTGAACACTTTGTGTTGCAAGATTATTTGCCCCCTGAATTAAAAGGCACCCGGTTATATGAATCTGCCCGTAATAAACGTGAAGTAGAAGGGGAAAAATTACAGCAACGCCGTTGGCAGCAGCAACAACAGCAGCAATAGCACTAAAGATGATTCAAGACGCTGCGGCGTCTTTTTTCATGCTTGGATTTTCAGATAAAAAACCTAAAAAAAGCCCAACTCAGGGTGAGTTGGGCTGAAAATAGGATGTCTTGAGGGAGATAACATCCTAGAGGGTAAACTGGATTTTGGTTGGCAAGCAAGATGTTATAAGGCCATCTGCTCCAACATCTTGCTGCCTGGTATGTAACTATCTTAAGATGATGAATGTAAAATGTAAAACCGATGATTTTTATGAGTAACATTTATTTTGTCGATTATAGACTATGAGACTTTTAAAATAAAAAACCGGACTCAAGGTCCGGTTTTTTGAAATTCGATGAACGAATTAGATATCAGAAAGGTCGATACCTAAACGCGCAGCAACTTCTTCATAAGCTTCAACCACGCCGCCTAAGCCTTGACGGAAACGATCTTTATCAAGTTTTTTCTTGGTGTCTTTGTCCCATAGACGGCAGCCGTCTGGAGAGAATTCGTCACCAAGAACGATACGGTCGTGGAATACACCAAATTCAAGTTTGAAGTCTACAAGTAACATGTTACCTGCATCGAACAAGCCTTTAAGCACATCATTCACTTTGTAAGTAAGTTCTTTCATTTGTGCCAATTGTTCAGCAGTCGCCCAACCTAAAGCAATTGCTTGAGATTCGTTGACCATTGGATCGCCAAGCGCATCATCTTTGAAGAACAATTCGAAAGTAGGTGGAACAAGCTCTTTACCTTCTTCAACACCCAGGCGACGGCATAAAGAACCTGCTGCATAGTTACGGATAACACATTCAACCGGAACCATTTTTAATTTTTTCACTAAAACTTCAGTTGGAGAAAGAAGTTTCTCGAAGTGAGTTTCAATGCCAGCAGCAGCCAATTTTTCCATGATGAAGGCGTTAAAACGGTTGTTCACCTTGCCTTTACGATCCAGCTGTTCGATTTTTTCGCCGTTAAATGCAGAAGCATCGTCACGGAAGACTAGGATAAGGTGATCTGCACTGTCTGTTTCATAAACAGATTTCGCTTTACCAGTATAGAGCAAGGTTTGTTTCAACATGGGGGAACCTTTTTCAAAAAAAAATGCCTAGTACGACTAGGCTGGCCAATTTTGGTAAATCTGGGTTAATAGTTCTGCAGCTTTTTCTTTATCTGCAAAGCTATTATCGGCATTGAACACAGCGATGTTATTACTTGTGCCTACAGAGGTCAGTCTTAATACATAGACCTGCTGATCAATCTTAATAGTCACTTCGTAACGATTTTTACTTTGACCAACAATGGTATGGTTCAGGCTGCTGAGGGTCGCAAGTGTGTACTGCCAAATTGTAGCAGAATTTCCATCTATTTTGAGCAACGGATTTTGATTTCCATCACGAACCAGCTGTGGACGGCCGACATTTGTACTGTCGGCTTGAGTATCTTCGACCGGACTAGTCTGCGCTTTGTCTGGACGTGGTAAAGCAAAACGGTTACCACGTTTATTTTCAAGCTTAGGCGCATGCTCAATGGCAAGCGGGTCAATAGTTGGGGCAGGGTACAATGGCGTTGCAGGTCTAACCATTGAACCTTCAGGATATTTCAGAGGTTCAAGGGTTGTTGTCTCTTTATAGTCCAGTGAACCATTACTGATTCCCATTGAACTGCAACCCACTAAACTGAATGCTGAAAGTGCAAGGGTTAAACCAAAACGTAATTGCATAGTGTTGTGCTCTTTATTTAATGACACCCGAAGCGCTGAGTGCTTCACGCAACGGTGTGCGATATTGTTCTGCAAGAGGAGTTAATGGTAAGCGAATGCCGGTACCAATTAAGCCCATTTCATGAAGTGCCCATTTCACAGGAATTGGGTTTGATTCACAAAATAAAATATTGTGTAAATTTGCAACTTCATTATTTAAAGCTTCAGCGCGCTGTGCATCACCTGCAAGTGCAGCCGCACACATCAGGCTCATTTCTTTAGGAGCGACATTGGCAGTCACAGAAATGTTGCCTTTAGCACCAAAACCCATCAACTGGTATGCAGTTGCATCATCACCAGAATAAACTGTCATTTCTTTACCGTTGAGGCCTTCAATCAGTTCTTTGCCACGTGCTACGTCGCCAGTTGCATCTTTAATACCGACAATTTGCGGAATGTCAGCCAGGCGGATTACGGTTTCATTGAGCATGTCTACGCCAGTACGGCCTGGAACGTTATACAGGATTTGTGGCAAATCAACGGCTTCAGCAATAGCTTTATAGTGCTGATATAAACCTTCTTGTGTAGGTTTGTTGTAATAAGGTGTGACCAATAGGGCAGCATCGGCGCCCAGCTCTTTGGCTTCTTTGGTCAGTTCAATCGCTTCGTGAGTAGAATTAGCGCCTGTACCCGCAATGATTGGAATACGTTTGTTGGCCACACGAATGATTTCTTTAATCACTTGGGTATGTTCAGCCATACTTAAAGTGGATGCTTCACCTGTAGTACCTACAGCAACAATACTGTTTGTGCCTTGTGCTACATGCCACTCAACGAGCTTTTCTAGACCCTTCCAATCTACGCTGCCATCTTCAAACATCGGGGTGACGATTGCGACAATTGAACCTTGAATGATCTGTGCTTGCTGAGTCATTTTAAAAAAATATCCTATTTGCCCATCCGACTGAGGTAGAAAAACATATATTTGGATGGTTACGTATTTTGATTTGTAGCAAATTCAACACGATTGAGTGAAATTGAATAATGCTTATGCAAATTATGAACGAACAAGCGATGAAGAACAATATGCTTTAGTCAAACCACATAAAAACTTTATGAAAAGCAATTGAAAAATCTATCAAACAAAAGCTAGGTAAATTTTTTTAAAGTCTATATGCAGAAATTTATATCAGTTCGAATTGATCAAGATCCTATTTTTTAACGAGGTAAAAAGATGACTGTGCTGTTAAAAAAGCTGTTTTAAGCCGCTAATTTGGGGAATTCCAAGTAAAAAAATCAGAATTTAAGATTTAATATGGATCAGCATAGACGTTAAAGCTCTATAAAATGAAAGATTAATTTATCAAAATGATCATTTAAAACTTTCAGAATAATTAACCCGAATCCTGCTTAAGCTAATGATTTCATAATTTGAATTGTTGGCTTATTTCGATGGGTTAATTGGTATGCACATAAAGAAGCATAAATTCCACTTAGAAATCCATGAATACTACGAGCTTTAC
>NZ_CADDTS010000003.1 GCF_902753875.1 Acinetobacter bouvetii
TAACGAATGACGGCTTTGTTTGAGAAATTTCCAATAAGTTGCTTCAAATTTCAGAAAGAAATCATCAATTACGCAGAATAATTCGGTACTATTGAACATCAGGACTAGGGCTTTAGGTTTTGTGTGGTAACTCAACTGATGGCTCTAGTCCTCTTATTTTTCAAGTCATTTTCTTATCCGCGATTCGGGTTAATTAATAAAAACTATTAATGTATTTTTATCCTTTTTGCATAGGGTGATTTTTCAGAATTGAATTTTAATTTATATAACTCATTTTTTATATTGATTTAACCCAATTAAGTGTTTTTTCGACTATCTGCTGTTGTCTCTAAAAACTTTCAATATCCAGTATTTTTGTAGATAAATTGTCAATTATTCCACTTATTGGTAGTTATTCGGATTTCCAGAGTCGTAGATCATGTTGTTCTATTTTGGACACTGATTGCAAAAGGATTTTCCAATGGAAAGATCAGATAATAAGCATTCCGTCATTACTGTAGCAATCTGCTTCTTAATTGCGGTGATTGAAGGGTTAGATATTCAGGCAGCCGGTATTGCTGCAGCGGGTATCCGTGAAGCTTTTGGCTTGGATAGTTCTCAGTTAGGGGTATTTTTCAGCGCCGGAATTTTGGGATTATTGCCAGGGGCATTGATTGGTGGACGCTATTCAGACCGAATTGGCCGTAAAAAGGTGCTGATCTGGTCTGTGGGCGTATTTGCCGTATTTACCTTATGTACCGTATGGGTTAACAGTTTCAATACTTTGCTATTGGTCCGTTTTTTAGCGGGGGCGGGTTTGGGTGCAGCCATGCCAAACTTGATTACGCTGGCATCTGAAGCTGTAAAACCGGAAAATCGTGGCCGTGCGGTAGGTTTGATGTACTGTGGTATGCCAGTCGGGGCGGCCATTTTATCTTATGTGGCGAGTCTGGACTTTGGTTCCAACTGGAAAAATATCTTTTATCTGGGGGGCTTACTGCCAATTATTGTGCTCCCAATCATGATGAAATTTTTACCGGAATCACGTGAATTTTTAAAAGCGCAAAATACCACGGATAGTACAGCAAGCACGCAGGGTTCTTTTAAGGATTTGTTTAACCGTAGCAACTTGATGCGTACCGGATTAATTTCACTCAGCTATTTCTTCACCTTGATGGTGGTGTACATCATGTTGAGCTGGTTGCCTTCACTGTTTATGGAACTCGGTTTTAGCCGTAAAGAAGGCAGTACCGCGCAATTCTTCTTCATGGTCAGTGCGACGATTGGTACGATTATTTTAGGTATGTTGACGGACCGCTGGAAAAAAGCCTATGTCATCATTTTGATGTACGGTGGTATTTTGGCGGGTTTATTCTGTCTAAATGCAGCCAGCTCATTGACGCAAATGTATATGGCTTCAGCCTTGGTTGGTGCATTCGTGATTGGTTGCCAAGGTGTGCTCTACGCTTTCGGGAGTATTGTTTACCCGACGGAAGTCCGTGCAACAGGTGTAGGCATGGCCTCAGCGGTAGGACGTGTGGGGGCGATGCTTGGGCCAGCCATTGCAGGTCAACTGCTTGCCGCAGGTTTTGGAGCAGCAGGTGTCATATCAGCTGCCATTCCTTGTATCGTGATTTCAGCCGTGTTCATGTTGATTTTGATTCGCCGTTTACAAACTCAATCTTAATGCTTTGATCGCTAAAATAGCTCGCTCTGGCGGGCTTTTTTATTTTTAGGTATCTCTAGATGTTCACCCTACAAAGAAAAATTGCTCTTAGGCAAAGCCTGAAGATTTGGCAAAATTTGCTTCATGAGCATGATTCTTTTCCTGTACAGTCATTTTATTTTTACCCTGCAGCCTAAATACTCAAATTTATTTTGTTATAAGCTTAAGCAAAATCACAATAGGCAAATACTGGACTGCACATTATGCAAAAAAATACCGCTTTGATTGTCGTCGATGTACAAAATGGTTTTACTCCCGGGGGGAACTTGGCTGTGGCCAATGCTGATCAGATCATTCCAAACATTAACCAATTGGGCCAGTATTTTGACAATATTGTGATTACTCAAGATTGGCATCCACAGAATCATGTGTCCTTTGCTGAAAATCATGTCGCCAAGCAGCCGTTTGAAACGATTGAACTGGATTATGGCACTCAGGTTTTGTGGCCTGCACATTGTGTTCAAGGAACCGCGGATGCCGAGCTACATCCGGATCTTGATTTACCCACGGCACAACTGGTGATCCGTAAGGGCTCACATGTCCATATTGATAGCTATTCTGCTTTTCTAGAAGCAGATCAGAAAACCACAACCGGTTTGGCCGGCTATTTGAAAGAGCGCGGGATTGATACCGTGTTTATTGTAGGTATTGCCACAGATTTTTGTGTGGCCTGGACAGCAATCGATGCCTGTAAACTGGGCTTTCAAACCTATGTCATTTCTGATGCCACCAAAAGTATTGATCTAAATGGTTCACTACAACATGCCTGGCAAGACATGCTGGCAGCAGGTGTTAAGCGTATTTTGCTGAAAGATATTGTTCAAGCGGTGGCTCATCAATAAATACAAGGTATGGAATAAAGCTGCTATTTGGCTAGATAGATGTGATAAAACGTGCTTTCTAGATCAGTCCGCATAAATCATGGATGTACGCTATGTCTGCTTTTTTGCGATTTACGCAATTTATTCAAAAAACCTTTGCCTTGTGGGTGGTGCTCTTTGCCGGTATTGCCTTAATGGTTCCGGAAGCATTTGTCTGGCTGAAAGCCTATATCATCTGGATGCTTGGCATTATCATGTTTGGTATGGGCATGACCATGACGGTTGCGGATTTTAAAGGGGTATTGCAAAGTCCCAAAGCTGTTTTGATTGGCGTGCTTGCCCAGTTTATTGTCATGCCGGGCTTGGCTTATGCATTATGTCAGCTGTTTCAATTGCCGGCTGAAATTGCCATTGGCGTGATTTTGGTGGGATGTTGCCCCGGCGGAACCGCCTCCAATGTGATTACCTACATGGCCAAAGGTAATACCGCCTTATCGGTTGCCTGTACCTCGGTTTCGACGCTGTTAGCCCCTGTATTAACACCAGCAATTTTCTATCTGCTGGCCAGTCAGTGGATTGAAATTAATGCTTTGTCGATGCTGGGTTCAATTCTTCAGGTGGTGCTGTTCCCGATTATTTTGGGGCTGATCGTCCGTTCGCTGTTCAAACAAAAAGTGGATGCTTATATTCAGGTGATGCCGCTGATTTCCGTGATTGCCATTGTGGCGATTGTCGCGGCGATTATTGCGGGCAGTAAGGCGCAAATTCTGGAATCCGGAGCGCTGATTTTAGGCGTGGTGGCGCTGCATAATGGTCTGGGCTATTTGCTCGGTTTCTGGGCCAGCCGCTTCTTTAAACTTCCTTATGCAGACAGTAAAGCGATTGCGATTGAAGTCGGCATGCAAAATTCAGGTTTAGGGGTGGCTTTAGCCGCAGTGCATTTTGCCGCTTCACCGCTGACTGCGGTACCGAGTGCCATTTTCAGTTTATGGCACAATATTTCAGGCCCTGCTTTAGCGACCTATTGGGCGAGTCGGACTAAAGATCAAGAACCAAATAATGATAAAGCATAGCGTAAAAGATATTGAACAGCATTGAAAAAAAGGGGAGCAATTGCTCTCCTTTTTTAGCGCTATAGAATAGCTGTAAACAGAAAAAACACTTCATTTGTGACAATTAGATTTCAATTTCGCATGATTTTTCCTGTATTAATGCGATTTGTAACATAAGTGTCATAACAGCTGCCTAACATGCCGGCTAAAGACTTTAGAAGCAGACTGTTCAACAGCATTGAGAGGGTATGGGAAATTTTCAGCATTCATCAGAGACTTATTTTAACCGTGAATTGTCACTGATTGAGTTTAATCGGCGGGTTTTGGCACAAGCACTAGATGATCAATTACCGCTGCTTGAGCGTCTGAATTTTTTGATTATTTTCTCACGTAATCTGGATGAATTTTTTGAAATCCGAATTGCCGGTTTAATGAAGCAACGGGATCTAAATGCTATTGCCCGAACACCAGATGCGATTCCAACCGAAGTGGTCTTAGAGGACTTATCCAGTCTGATTCATCGCACAGTACAACGTCAGTATGAAGTGTTGAATCATGCCATCTTACCTGCGCTACAAAGCGAAGGGATTCAGTTCATTCAATATCAAGATATTTTAGAAAAGCATAAGGCATGGATTAGTCAGTATTTTGCCAAAGAAGTCCAACCTGTTTTAACCCCAATCAGTTTAGATCCATCGCATCCCTTTCCACGTTTGGTCAATAAGAGCCTCAATTTCATTGTCAGTCTGGAAGGGAAGGATGCCTTTGGTCGTGCCATTGAAATGGCAATTGTGCCGGCACCACGCTCCTTACCACGCTTGATTACCATTCCCAAAGACGTGGCAGGCAATGCGGATACTCAAATTTTCCTGACCGCAATTATTCAACAGCATATTGATGATTTATTTCCGGGCATGAAAGCCAAAGGATGTTATGCCTTTCGGGTGACCCGAAATGCGGATTTGATTTTGTCAGAGGATGTTGATGACCTTGCAGTGGCGTTAAAAGATGAATTGTCATCGCGCCGTTTTGGTCGAGCGGTGCGTTTGGAAATTGAAGATGATTGCCCGGCACAGGTTATTGATTATCTATTAGATGAATTTGATTTAACCGAGCAAGAGCTTTATCGCATTGATGGTCCAATCAATTTATCGCGCTTAAGCACCAGTTTTAATCGTCCCGAATTGAAATATCCGGTTTATACACCAGTTATTCCAAAAGTTTTGCGTAAACAAACGGGATTGTTTGACCTGCTAAAAACGCAGGATGTGTTATTGCACCACCCTTTTGATTCCTTTCAGCCAGTGATTAATTTACTGCGTGAAGCGGCGAAAGACCCAAAGGTACTGGCGATAAAGCAAACGCTGTATCGCAGTGGACCAGATTCTGAAATTGTGCAAGTGCTTGCCGAAGCTGCGCGTAATGGTAAAGAAGTCACGGCAGTGATTGAACTGCGTGCGCGCTTTGATGAAGAATCTAACATTACTGTTGCCAATATTTTGCAAGAAGCTGGGGCTGTAGTGGTGTATGGCATTGTCGGCTATAAGACCCATGCCAAAATGATTCTGATTGTGAGCCGTGAAAATAATCAACTGCTGCGTTATGCCCATTTAGGCACAGGAAACTACCATGCTGGCAATGCGCGTATGTATACCGACTATGGCTTAATGACCACGCAACCAGATATTTGTGAAGATGTGCATCGCATGTTTCAGGAACTGACAGGTATGGGCAAGATGGCGAAACTTAAAGCTTTATTGCACGCACCTTTTACCTTGCATGCGGAACTATTAAAACTGATTGAACAGGAAATTGCCTGTGCTGAAGCCGGTAAAGCAGCACGAATTATTGTTAAAGTGAATGCACTGACGGAGCCTCAACTGATTGCCGCTTTATATCGAGCCTCGCAAGCAGGGGTACAAGTGGACTTAATTATTCGTTCAATTTGCTGCCTGATTCCACAAGTGAAAGGCATGTCGGAAAATATTCGAGTGCGTTCCGTGGTGGGACGTTTCTTGGAACATACCCGCGTGTATTATTTTGAACAGGGTGGGGAGAAACGTTTGTACTGTGCAAGTGCCGATTGGATGGGGCGCAACCTGTTTTCACGAGTAGAAACCTGTTTTCCTATCTTGGATAGTCGTCTGAAAAAACGCATGATTAAAGATGGTTTGTTGAATTACTTACAAGACAATCAAAACGCGTGGGTATTACAGTCCGATGGACAATGGCAGAAAGTTCAAGCGAAAGTAGAGCAGCCTGTCCATAGTGCACAGCGTTATTTAATCGAACAGAAAGTCCTGACTGTTTGAGTTGATGCTACAGAAATAAAAAATCCCGAACGATGTCGGGATTTTTTATTTCAACATCAAATTTTAAAATTATGATGCTTTAGATTGTTTAGCTTTCAAAATTTCTGTTCTGAAGGTTTGTGCCAGTTCAGCCACTTCACCATCCATACCGTTCATCATAAAGGCATGGCGGGTCAAGACATTGTTTGGGTTCGGCATGCTGACCAATTGATAACGGTCTGAAATTTCTTTCAGTAATTCATTGGGTAAATGCAGGGCACTTTCTTTAGCGACCAAATGTTGTACCAGACGTTCAGCTGCCTGTACCGGTGTCAGATGCATCGCTTCCACATGGCTGGAAATGGCGCTGCGGGTTTGCAACACAAAACGTTTTTCTTCGCGATAGCGTTTGTACAGCACATCCGACAGTAACTGGAATACGGTACTGATCATTACCAGACATTGCACCGCATTTGGGGTTTCAACCGACATGCTGACGGTAGCACCTTGTTCATCAAACTTGTGCACGGTGGCAATATCTGAACTATTTAACTTGTAGTGTTGTACACACAATTCAGCCGCTTTATTCAGGAAAATCTGGCATAAATTAAAATAAGGCACAGAAACCGTTTTATTCACCGAATCCATGAGCTGTTTAGGATCATAGAACTGAATATTTAAGGCGATGCAGTTGTCATCCAGAACCACAGGCTTGGTTTCTTTGACTTTTGTTTTGACCGAGGTCTGTGCCTGAGCAATTGCTACAGCCGCATTGTGCTGTTCCTGTTCCAATGCTTGGGTCAAGGTTTGAATTTCATGTTTCAGGCGCGATTCATTATTAATACGCGCTAAATATTCGGTACGGCTTGGGCGGGCAATCGCGCGATAAGCTAACCATAACAAGCCATGAATCAGCAGGGATAATAAAATCGCCAGCCATTGTGTCCGTAAAATCTCACCAATGCTGGATTTGATCAAGGTAATTTCAATGGTACCGACTTTCTTTTCATTTTGTAGGGCTTCACGAACAAACACTTCGCCTTGACGTGTTTTGGTCAGACCACCTGTTGCCAGTACCTGATTATTCGCATCCAAAATACGAATAGAAGCCACACTCGGGTTAGTTGCATAACGGTCAGCCAGTAATGCCAATGACACCGTATTGGCCGGTTCAAGCTCGGATAGGCTGTCTGTGACCAGTTGCGTGGTCATCAGCTGTCCTTGACTGGCGCGGTTTGCATTCAACTGATGCGTTGTCGCAAGTACCAGTAAAAAGGTGTGTAAAGCAAAACTTACAATCAGTAGGCTAGCAAATAGCCCTTGTCTAGGCGCATTCAACGTAAACTTCCAAGGCATTTATGTTCAAATTCGATTATGATTCTAACAATAGTTGTAGCTCAGATCCGAGTCAATTCATGCGAGAAATCATTCTTATATCATTTTTGGGACCAGACCAGCCTAATCAATTTACACGATTAATGCAGGTATTGTCCGTACATTCTTTACAAATTCTGGACGTTGGACAAGCCGTCATCCATAACCAACTGACTTTAGGTATTGTTGTTTCGTCAGATGACCAAACTGCTACAGCATTAGCCATGAAGGAGATCTTGATTCTAGCACATGATATTGGCTTAACAGTGCGCTTTAAACCAATCTCTACATCAGAATATGATCAATGGGTCAGTGAAGGTGGTCAGACTCGCTATATCGTGACCGCATTGGCGCCTGAACTCAGCGCTTCGCAGTTACAGGCCGTCACCAATATTGTGTCTAACCAAGGCTTTAATATTGAAACTGTAACGCGTCTGTCGGAACGTCCAAAGCTATCGAGTCAAAGCGATGGGCCGAAACGTTCTTGCGTGCAATTTGGCTTAAAAGGACAAATGCTGGATGCGACCGCCATGCGTGCGGCATGCTTGCGTTTATCTAGTGAACTAAGCGTTGATGTCGCGGTGCAAGAAGATAATGCCTACCGCCGTAATCGCCGTTTAGTCTGCTTCGATATGGACTCGACCTTGATTGAGCAGGAAGTGATTGATGAATTGGCCATTGAAGCCGGAGTTGGTGCACAAGTGGCTGAAATTACTGAACGTGCCATGCAGGGTGAACTGGACTTTCAGCAAAGTTTCCGTGCCCGTGTCGCCTTACTGAAAGGAATGGATGCGTCTGTATTGCCTAAAATTGCGGAACGCCTGACCGTGACTGAAGGGGCAGAGCGCCTGATTTCCACCTTAAAAGCCTTGGGTTATAGAACTGCGATTCTGTCTGGCGGTTTCCAGTATTTTGCTGAATACCTGCAAGAAAAACTGGGCATTGATGAAGTACATGCCAATATTCTGGATGTACAAGATGGGCAAGTTACTGGCGAAGTCAAAGGTCATATTGTCGATGGTGCCCGTAAAGCATTCTTGTTGCGTGAACTGGCCGATAAAATGGGTATTTCATTGGAACAGGCAATTGCCGTGGGTGATGGCGCGAATGACTTGCCGATGCTCTCTATTGCCGGTTTGGGTGTAGCTTTCCGTGCCAAACCACTGGTTCGTCAAAATGCCAATCAGGCCATTTCAAGTGTAGGTTTGGATGGGGTGCTGTATCTGCTTGGTGTGCATGACAAAGATTTGAGTCGTGCCTAAGTATTCAGCCTAACTGTTGAAGTTTATAGACAAAACGCGACAATTATGTCGCGTTTTTTTGCTTTAAAAACAGGCAAAATGCGATGAACGGTAGATTGTGATTGCCGATAAAAGCAGCATTCAACGGATTCCTGAAAAAAGTTTTTTTAATGCTTAAAATGAGTTGTTTTTTTGTAATGACACGGCAAGTCTGTATCTATCTCACTTCCAGAAAAAGTTAAAAATAAAAAAATGTAATGACAAAATAATATTGCGACAACGTGTGTCGCTTGCTGAAAATACAAGACTTTTTTTCTGAAAAAAACTCCGCATAATGCTTGCATAGAGATTGATATCAACATATTCCATTATTTATTCACGGTATCGGGGATTTGATTGAGACCGATTTAACAGTGTCGAAATCCTATCTAGGACGGAGGTTTTTATGGTTACAGCGAATTTACCAAGCATCGTTGGCTTAAGCTTGATAGCGGCCGCTTTGATAGCTGTTTTCTTCTCGCCTTATCGTCGTTTGTTAAGCTTTATGTTTGCAGGTATGCTGTTTTGGGGATTGATTGAAGCGATTCGTTTCAGTACACAACTGGTTTTTGATTTACCCATGGCATACAGTTATCTGACAGCGCTCATGTCGGTGATGGTCATTGTGACCATGCTGCTGTTGCGTGAAGATCGCCGTGCAGAACGTGCTTTAGCAAAACGACGTTGTATTGAACATACACCAGTCTATGAAGATGAACAGCAACAATATTCAAGCCGCTAAATTGAAGAAAAATTCTAAAAAGATGTGCTTAAGCACATCTTTTTTTATTCATTATTGTTATACAAAGCCTTACTTCAAAAAACATAACTTATGATAGGATAAGTCGTCAATTTTCCAACAATTACAATAGGCTTAAATGTCATGAAACTATCTTCGATTCCTGTCGTAAAATTACCACTGGTCGATGTAAGCACGGATCCGCTTGATTTATTAGTTGCGGGCTTAGCTTTGCGTATGAAGCAATTGGCTCGTACCAGCCCAAAATTTATTGAGCTGGTTCATGAACGTCAGTTTCGCATTCAGATTGGGACAGATTTAGGCGTTGCACGCCAAATTATTGTGAACAATGGTCAAATTGACACTGTATCGGGCGATGCTGAAAAAGCCGATTTTATTTTGCAGTTTGCAGACAGTGAGCAGGGTGTAAAAACCTTAATGAAAGGTGATCCAACTGCTTTTATGACTGGCATGCAAAATGGCAGCATCAAAATGGAAGGTGATTTTGGTCTATTAGTTTGGTTCAATAAAGTTGCAAAATTGATTCCACCAAAATTACCGCAACCGGTGAAAGAAAAAGTGAAACTGGTTCGCTCATTTATTCGTGAAAAAACAGGTAAATAAGATTTTATGCCTTTCATTCCCCTTCTTTAAAAAAGGTGAAAAGCGCTGCTTTGCAAGAGATCAGTCATAAAAAAAGCCCTCGGTTGAGGGCTTTTTTTATGACTGATCTCTTGATCTGTTTATTCAACTTCCAGATTAAAAGTCACTGGGCCATCATTGACCAAATGCACTTTCATGTCAGCAGCAAAAATACCGGTTTGCACATGTTCAAATTGGGTTTTGGCATAGTCGACCAAGGTTTCATATAAGGCTTTGGCTTCACTCGGGGGCATGGCCGGGCCAAAATCTGGGCGCAAGCCTTTCTGGGTTTGAGCCATTAACGTGAATTGAGATACAAGTAGTAAACCACCACCAGCTTGGTTGACATTCCAGCCCATTTTGCCTTGCTCATCATCAAAAAAACGATACTTCAATATCTTATCAATCAGCTTTTTGCCTTTTTCAAGATTATCGTCTTTACCAAGCCCCAGAAAAACCAAAATGCCGTGATTGATTTCACCGGTCACTTGACCATCGACTACAACTTTGGCTTCAAGTACTCGTTGTAACAAGGCACGCATATATATGTCCAAAACGGTTCATTTAAAGAAAGCGATGATTGTAGCAAAGCTCGGCTTTTGATGAATGTTATTTGATGGTTTTTTAGGCTTAATTTATTGAAAAATAAATGGTTAATTTTTAATAATCTAATTATGCGACTTAGATTCTCAAATGAAGTGCAACAGAGATTAAATTATTGGAAGGAAGCAAGATGAGCTAGCATTTTGCTTCCGACCGACCAAAGTCAAAGTTGCATCATGAACTATACTCATCTCACTCTAGAAGA
>NZ_CADDTS010000004.1 GCF_902753875.1 Acinetobacter bouvetii
TCGGATGCTTATATTTCAGAAATCACTCAACGTTTGAATCATCGCCCAAGAAAAAGACTCGGATTTAGAAGCCCGAGTCAGGTATTATTCCAAGAACATGGTGTTGCACTTCAAATGCTAATCTAAGCGATTAAAATTATAAATATTATCTGTCTTATCTATGTTGAGAATATCCGTATCTTTAGCCGTGCAGGAAAGGTATTTAATTTAGAGAGATAGACCATGTTTAAGCGTTCTTTGCTGGTTGCAATGCTTGCAACAGCGACAGCTGCGACTCAAGCTGCGGCGTTAACCAAAGACAATGGTGCACCTGTTGGTGACAACCAGAATTCAATTACTGCTGGTCCAAATGGCGGTACTTTACTTCAAGATGTTCAACTCGTTCAAAAGTTACAACGTTTTGGTCGTGAGCGTATTCCTGAGCGTGTTGTGCACGCACGTGGTACAGGTGCATATGGTGAGTTTGTAGCAACGAAAGATTTGTCTGATTTGACCATCGCTTCTTTGTTTAAAGCGGGTACTAAAACTCCAGTTTTCTTACGTTTCTCTACGGTCATTCACGGAAAAGGTTCTCCAGAAACTTTACGTGACCCACACGGTTTCGCGGTCAAGTTCTATACCCAAGAAGGGAACTGGGACTTAGTGGGTAACCAGACGCCTGTATTCTTCATTCGTGATGCAATCAAGTTTCCTGACTTCATTCATGCGATGAAGCCAAGCCCAATCAACAACGTTCAAGATGCCAACCGCGTATTTGACTTCTTGTCTAGCCAGCCTTGGGCAACCAATATGTTGACTTATGTGTACGGTAAACAAGGGGTACCAACCAGTTACCGCGAACAAGACGGTTTTGGTGTTCATGCTTACAAGTTGTATAACGACCAAGGCGAATACAAATACGTGAAATTCAACTTCCGCTCGAAACAAGGCGTGAAGGGCTTGAACGTGAAAGAAGCTGCTGAGCAACAAGGTAAAGATTTCAACCACTTGACCAATGATCTTTACGCCAACATCAATAAAGGCAACTTCCCGAAATGGGATCTTTATATCCAGGTCTTGGATCCTAAAGACCTCAGTAAGTTTGACTTCGATCCACTTGATCCAACTAAAATCTGGCCGACTGACCTGGTTCCTGAAACGAAAGTGGGTACCTTAACGCTAAACCGTATGCCGAAGAACTTCTTCAACGAAACTGAGCAATCCGCTTTCGCGCCAGGCAACCTGGTTCCGGGGATCGAACCATCTGAAGACCGTTTACTTCAAGGCCGTATCTTCTCTTACTCAGATACGCAAATGTACCGTTTAGGTGCCAACCACCAGCAAATTCCAGTCAACCGCCCAGTTGTTGCTGTAAACAACAACAACCAAGATGGCTACATGAACGTAAGTGAACGCGATTCTGACGTGAACTACGAGCCAAGCCGTAAAGAACCAAAACCGGCAACTGAAAAAGCGCGTGCAGTTCAAACGCCGCTTTCTGGCACTGTGCAGCAAATCGGTGTGAAAGAGCAGAACTTTAAGCAAGCCGGCGAGCTTTACCGTTCATATACTGCCAAAGAAAAAGACGACTTAATCATGAACTTAGCGGCTGACTTAGGCAACGTTAAAGATTCAGAAACCAAACACATCATGTTGTCTTACTTCTACAAAGCTGACGCTGACTACGGTACGCGTATGACCAAAGCGGTAAATGGCAATCTGGTAACGGTTAAAGCCAAAGCTGCGCAACTGAAAGACTAATCCAGATTGGTCTATCGAATCGGTGACTAGGGTAAAGGCTTAAAGTCGCCACCGAAAGTCCTGTAAAACTCAATCCTTTCCTGCAACCCTAGGGGAGTTTTACAGGCATTTTAGTTGCATAAATTTGATTATCAACCCACTTGAGGCCGATGAACATGAAAGTGATATTGAATGGTTTAATGCTATCGATTTCAAGCATTCTATTAATGACTTTACTGACTGTCGGCATGACCAAACTACATGCTGCAGAAACGGCTCAAGTCACTCAGCAGCAAGTGTCGAATGCTGAGCAAGAATTGATTGCACTGTTTTTTGCTGCAGCCAAAACGGGAAATGAGGCAGTGATCAATGAATTTTTAAAACACGGTTTTCCAGTAGATGTCCGGAATGCCGATGGTTACACACCCTTGATGATGGCGGCATATTATGGAAATCAAAGCATTGTGACGACTCTACTGAAGTACGGTGCAGATCGCTGTTTGCGTGACAAGAAAGGCAATACCGCGCTCATGGGTGCAATGTTTAAACTGGAGTGGGCGATTGCCAAACAATTGCGCCAAGTCGACTGTGATGCCAATGTCAAACAGATGGGTCAAAAAACCACAGCTGAGTTTGCCAAAGTGATTGGTCAGGAAAAACAACTACAGAAAATTATTCAGGCGCAAGAAAAATCAGCAGCCAAAGTACAGAAATAATTTAGCCAGCCGAGGGGAAATTTTGATAGGAATCCGGCCAGCTATACGCAAAACTAGCAATATCAAGCTAAAAAGTGTGTTTTAATGCAGGCAGCACAGCGAAATTTCATTAGATATGGCTCCAATCATTCAATCTTTGCTTGATACTGACTTGTACAAATTTACCATGCTACAAGTGGTACTGCATAAATTTCCTCAAACCCATAGCGTCTATCATTTCCGTTGCCGCAACCTAGAGGATACGGTTTATCCCCTGACGGACATTCTGGATGATTTGAACCAGCAACTGGATTATTTGTGCCAGCTCAAGTTTAAAGAAGATGAGCTGCTTTATTTGCGCAGTTTACGTTTTATCAAAAGCGACTTTGTTGATTATCTGGAACTGTTCCAGCTGAAACGCCGCTTTATTAAAGCGGGGATTGATGCTGAAGGCCGTCTGGACATCTGGGTAGAAGGTCCCATGGTTCAGGCGATGATGTTTGAAATCTTCGTCTTGGCGATTGTCAATGAATTGTATTTCCAGCGTATTCGTACGCCAGAAGTGCTAGCAGAAGGTGAGCGTCGTTTACAGCATAAAATTGCGCTGCTGAAACAATATGAAGCCCAGCAAAATCCCAATGACCCGCCATTTTTAGTGTCGGATTTTGGTACGCGCCGTCGCTATAGTTATGCATGGCAAAAGCATGTGATTGAAGAGTTTAATCAGGCTTCCCCTTATATTTTCCGTGGTACCAGTAATGTATTGATTGCCAAAGATTTAGGTATTACCCCCATTGGGACCATGGCACATGAATTCCTTCAGGCATTCCAGGCGCTGGATGTACGATTACGTAATTTCCAAAAAGCGGCACTGGAAACCTGGGTACAGGAATATCGTGGTGACTTAGGCATTGCCTTGACGGATGTGGTAGGAATGGATGCCTTCCTGCGCGACTTTGATTTGTACTTTGCCAAACTGTTTGATGGCTTGCGTCATGACAGTGGTGACCCGTATGAATGGGGCGATAAAGCCTATGCTCATTACAAAAAACTGAAAATTGACAGCAAAACCAAAATGCTGACCTTTAGTGATGGTCTGAATATTGAAAAGGCCTGGAGCCTGCATCAATATTTTAAAGACCGTTTCCAAGTGAGCTTTGGGATTGGTACCAACTTGACCAATGATATGGGACAAACCCCGCTGAATATCGTGTTGAAACTGGTGGAATGTAATGGCCAGTCGGTAGCGAAAATTTCCGATAGTCCGGGAAAAACCATGACCGATAACGATACTTTCCTGGCTTATTTACGTCAGGTCTTCCAGATTCCAGAAGTGGAATAATCCTTTTTTTGCTATATCTGATTTTTTGCTAAATGAATGCAAAAAATCAGCATAATAGTGAAAATGAGTTGTGCTAAGATCATAAATGTTGATCTGAATAAAACTCGAAAAGTATGACTACATCTGCCTTTAATTTTGGTCTGCTGATAGAAGCAGAAGAGCTTGTGCCTTATTTGGGGAATGAGAAATTACGCATTGTCGATCTCAGCCGTCGTTCTGTTTATGATCAATTGCATATTCCGCATGCCATTCATGTGCAACCCAAACAACTGGTGCGTCAGCAAGAACAGGCTTCGGGTTTGTTGCCCGATATTGCCGGCCTGAAAGCCCTGATTGAGTATTTAAATATTTCTCCCGAGCATCATGTGGTGGCTTATGATGATGAAGGCGGGGCATGGGCAGGGCGTCTGATCTGGAATTTACACTGTTTGGGTTTTGAAAATACCAGTTTGCTGAATGGTGGTATTCATGCCTGGCTGGCAGCCGGTCTGCCGACTTCTTCTGACGTGGAAAAAGTCGTGCCTGTCGAGCATCTGGTAGAGATTAACCAGGCCAATATTGAACAATATCGTATTAAATATCCACAGCTTCTAGAAAAAGTACAACATCAGGAAACTCAGCTCTGGGATTGCCGCACTGAAGATGAATATACCGGTCTGCGACTTGCAGCGCGACGCGGCGGTCACATTCCAAATGCCCGACATTTTGAATGGAGCACTGCCCTTAATCGTGAAAATCATTTAAAATTACACCCCTTGGAACGCACCCAACAGCGCTTAGAACAATTGGGATTCAATTTAAAACAACCTGTAGTGGTGTATTGTCAGTCACATCACCGTTCAGGTCTGGCTTATATCTTGGGTCGACTCCTTGGTTGGAATATTCAAGCTTATGATGGTGCGTGGAGTGAATGGGGCAACCGCCTCGACAGTCCGATTATTACCGGAGAATTACCATCTTGAGCTTCACATCACGTTTAAAAAAACAAATTTTTATTCAAGCACAACGTGTCGTGCCACAACACCAGTTATCCCGTGTCGTGGGTAAACTTGCAGCGAGTGAAAACCCGATCATCAAAAATACCGTGATTCAGGCATTTAAAGCCCAGTACGGGATTGATATGTCGATTGCGGAACAAGGCAATGCACTCAAGTTCAAATCTTTTAACGAATTTTTTACCCGCTCTTTAAAAGAGGGCGTTCGTCAAATTGACCCGGACGTGCATAGCGTTGTCTCTCCGGCAGATGGCGCGATCTCGCAATTGGGGAAAATTGAACAAGGCGATATTTTTCAGGCCAAAGGTCAAAGCTTTTCGGTGGAAAAATTAATTGCAGATCCGCAATTGGCTGAACCTTTTAAAAATGGCCAATTTGCTACCGTGTATTTATCGCCTAAAGATTATCACCGTGTGCATATGCCATTTGCAGGGACATTGACTGAAACCTTGTATGTGCCAGGCGAATTATTCTCGGTCAATCAAACCACTGCGGAAAATATTCCCGGGTTATTTGCGCGTAATGAGCGAATGGTTTGTCTTTTTGATACCGAGTTGGGTCGTATGGCGGTGGTTTTAGTCGGTGCCATGATTGTAGCCGGAATTGAAACCGTGGCAACCGGTAAGGTGAAACCGACCGGACGCCTAGAATTAAACCAGCACAACCTGTTCCTGGAAAAAGGGGCAGAACTGGGCCGTTTCTATTTGGGTTCTACCGCGGTGATTTTATTTGAACAAGATAAAATGACATGGGATGCCGCGTTCAAAGCTAATTCGGTGGTAGTGATGGGCGAAGCTTTGGGACATACGGTTTAAAGGCTTTCAGCCTCCCTTTGTTAAAGGGAGGTTGGAGGGATTATCTCTATTCAATAAATCGCTTTAAGTTTATAAAAATCCCCCTCATTCCCCCTTTTGAAAGGGAGAGGTTCCCTCTCCTATAAGGAGAGGGCTAGGGAGAGGTTAAAAAGCCCCTCCACTTAACCTCCTCCCTCTGGGAGGAGGAATAATCACAATGGCCATTGTGATTATTACAGGGATGCCTCATTTCCTAAAAGGAGAGGGAACAGCAAAGCATAAAAAAAGCGCCTCGAATGAGGCGCTTTTTTTATGGATTCAACTTAGCGTTTCACCACAATAGAATCAATACCGCTGCGTTGCAGGGTTTGCTGTGCAATCACTGCAGCTTCCTGAGAATCATAAGGCCCTGAAATCACACGGTACCAAGTTTGACCGCCTTCAACCGATTTCACTACATCAGCAGATAAACCATTCAGGATAATTTCAGCACGGCGTGCATCGGCGCTATCCGGATCGGGATAACTGCGCACCTGCAGAATATAACTTGGCTGATGGGCAGCAGGAGCTTCAGTTGCATCCAGTCCCGGTTCAGGAGTTTCGGTTTTGATTGTCGGCTCTTCAGGGGCTTCAACAATCACTACGGCATCAGAGTTTTTAGTTTCAGGTACTGCCTGATCTGGAATAGGAGTGACTTGCTGTTGCGGCAATAAATCGTAGAAACGATAGTCTTTGTTTGTATCTTCTTGATAATGCTCTGAATTAATCTGATTTTTAGGTTTTACGGGTTCCCAGGGTTTCCATAACATTAAAGCTACTGCAAAACTTAACACGATTAAAATGACGACAAGTGTTCCCAGCCATGCCGGAATCAATGGTTTTTTTGGCTTATTGGGCCGTTCAGATACACCGCGCTGCGTTTTTCCAAACACGTGGAAACCTCATTTATTTTTTAATTGTTACCAACCACTTTGGGGGCCGCCCAAAGATAGAAGTCTTGATTGTTATATATTACATGACTGTCATCAGGATTTTGTTTAATTTTCACAATTTCAGCACAAGCTTGATGAATCTAGCATATAACTGAATATAAAAGAAATACAGGCCCATATAGAGCCTGTATTTGAATAGATTTTACCGTAAGTCTAACGAGTCTTTGGATTCCAATGCACTGAGTGAGTGCATTGGATTTCAAGTATGTAGCATGTCAATCTAAAAGCAGTGCTTTACATTTTAACTCGAGCACGGCTCTCATTTTGCGAGCATACAAAGCAGTGCTTTGTTTACATGCTCTCAGGTGCGGATACACCAAGCAATTCAAGACCGTTGCGTAAAACTTGCTGTACATTCACAGAAAGTAATAAGCGAGCTTGAGTTAATTCAGCATCATCGCCTAAGACTTTGTTTTCGTTGTACCAGCCGTGGAATAGCGCAGCAAGTTCTTTTAAGTAGTTACCCACTTGGTGTGGTTCATAACTGTTTGCAGCACGAACAACAATTTCAGGGTAAGCTGCAAGTTTAGCCAATACTTCTGTTTCAGCATCTAGTGCAAGTTTTGCAGCAAATTGACGTGCATTCAGTGCATCAAAGTTCACACCTGTGGTTGCTGCTTTTTCTAACATACGGCAGATACGTGCGTGCGCATATTGAATGTAGTACACCGCATTGTCTTTGCTTTGTGACACAGCAAGGTCTAAGTCGAAGTCAATGTGTTGTTCTGACTTGCGCATCACGTAGTAGAAACGTGCGGCGTCGTTACCAACTTCTTTACGCAAGTCACGTAAAGTCACGAACTGGCCTGAACGGGATGACATTTGCACCATCTCGCCACCACGCCACAAGCTGACGAACTGAACCAAAAGTACAGTCAGTTTAGAGGAGTCATACCCCATGGCATCAATGGCTGCTTTGACACGTGCAATATAACCGTGATGGTCAGAACCCCAGATGTCTACCAGATTGGTATAACCACGTTGTAATTTATTCAGGTGATACGCAATGTCAGAGGCAAAGTAAGTGGTTTGACCATTACGACGTTTTACCACGCGGTCTTTTTCATCGCCAAATTCAGTCGATTTAAACCAGATGTTGCCATCTTGTTCATACAAGAAACCACGCTGATCTAAAGTTTGTAAGGCTTCTTCAATTTTTTCAGTCAGGGTGGCTTCACTGAACCATTGATTGAAGGTGACGCCAAATTCACCCAAGTCATCTTTAATGTCATTCAGGATGGCTTTTAATGCCGCTTGATGGAATATACGATAGCCTTCGCCTAGATGGTTTTGAGAATTATTAATCAGACCATCAATGTGCTTTTCTTTGTCGCCAGACAATACAACTTTGTTGCCATCTGCATCCAGTTCGGCAGCATATTGCACATCTTCAGGCACATCTTTATAGATGTCCGCAACTGGACGTACATAGGCATCGCCATCTTGATCGATAATGCTTTGCGCGATTTCTTTAACGTAGTCGCCTTGGTAAGCATTTTTCGGAAAAACCAGTTCCTGACCGGTGAGTTGCAAATAACGCAGGTAAGTTGAAGTCGCCAAAATGTCCATTTGACGGCCGGCATCATTGACATAATATTCACGGTCAACTTTGGCGCCTGTAGCTTCCAGCAAGTTAGCCACGGTCATGCCGTAAGCTGCACCACGACCATGACCCACGTGCAGGCTAGAAGTCGGGTTAGCTGAAACAAATTCGACTTGGATGCGTTTTTCCGCATTGGCAGTAGTACGACCGAATTGCTCTTTTTGTGCTTGAATCTGGTCTAAAACAGCAAAACGTTGGTCAGCATTTAAAAAGAAATTAATAAAGCCAGGACCGGCAATTTCTGCTTTGCTGATATCTGCTACTTCAGGAAGGTTTGCGAGAATTTTTTCCGCCAGATCACGAGGTTTCATACCCGCAGCTTTAGAACCAATCATTGCAATATTTGAAGCGAAGTCACCGTGGCTTCGGTCTTTGGTTCGCGTTAAATGACCGTTGTTATTCCAGTCGGATGGAAGTACACCTTCAGCTTGAAGGGATTGCACTGCATGATCGAGAGCTGCTTGTATTGCCGTATTCATAATCAGTCGAAAAATAAATGTCGCAGAAAAACAGCAAATATAGCAAATTTCACAGTCTTTAGGTGAACCCATTTGTATTGAATGAATCTTGTCCGACAAGCTGGTTTAAATGGAACAGCTTAAATTCAGGAAAAGATTCAAAAAAACAGGATTTCTGGCATATTGTAAGGCTATAGAGCAGCAGAGTCGGTCCTATGCAACCTGAACGTCCTACGATTATTGGCAATATCCCGAAACTTCCCGCCAAATGGGCCACGGTGGTGATGCCATTTATGCTGTCCTGCCTGATGAGTGGCATTATTTCCTTTATCAATATGTTGCGTAATTTGGGCTGGATTGATGGCTTTCTGCACTTATGGCTGCATAACTGGATGATTTCCTGGGCCTTTGCTTTTCCGATTGTATTGGTGCTGTTGCCTGTAGTGCGTAAGCTGACCGCTAAACTGGTGGATATCCCTGAGCCTCCGGAAGCGAAGTAAAGCTAAAGAGAAGATAATCTTTTAATCAGGAAATAAACTAAAGCACCCAGTCAATCAGCGCACGAATAATCCCGAGGATTAAACCAATAAAGCCGCCGACCACCACGCCATTGACCCGGATCATGTGTAAATCGCCACCGACTTCATTTTCAATCTTGTCGATCATTACGCGTGAATCCCATTCATGAATGCGTTCGCTAATAAAACGAATCACTTTTTCACTGTATTGATCACTCAAGTTGATCGCGATGCCACTCATACGATCATTCAGCAATTGACGGACGGCCGGATTGGACACGATATTTTCGCCCACCTGTTGAATGGCCACACGCAGGTTCTGGGCAATACCTGAATCGGGTTTGAGCAAGTCGGCTTTAATGGCATCACATAGAATCACCACAGCCCCGCTGATAAAATTCAGCACCTGCGGGCTATCCAGCAGCGCATCTTTGGTGCTGTTCAGACGATGGCTGGCCAGACTGCCATTGTCAGCCAGCTCCAACATCAACTGATTGCCCATGTCCTCAATCTGTTGCCGCCAAGGATGCTGTGGATCGGCCAGCATGGATTCCACCCGTTCAATCAGTGAATCGATGGTGCGCTGCTGCACATCAATGCCAATCCAGCTCGCACCTTTGGCCAGTTTCCACACTCCTAATTCTTTAAACAAACGCCGAGTCAGTTCACGGGCCTGTTCAGGATGTGACAGCATCCATTCATGCGCTAAATCGAGTCCGCGTTGCAATACATCCTGATGAAAGTCATTTTCCAGTACGGCACGCAGCATTTCACTGGCGAGGGTATTGACCTGCGTGTTACGCACCCATTGCACGCTATTATTTTGAATAAAGTGGCCAATCTGTTCCTGCCCGACAAATTCAAAAATCTTGGGCACGGTTTGCTGAATAACTTGCGTGACTTGGGTGTTATTTTCCGGTTTAGCCAGCCATTGCCCCACAGCCAGACTGAGATCGGTGCTTTTCAGACTGCGTTCCACCACTTGTGGAGATAAAAAGTTTTCCTGAACAAAACGGCCCATCGATTCGGCAATCCGGGCCTTATTGCGCGGAATAATTTCAGTGTGATCGAGCAAAAATTTGGGAATCGGCATTTTCCCAAAGGGATTGCGGAACAGCACGGTAATGGCATACCAGTCAGCCAGACCACCGACCACACCCGCTTCGGCAGAGAGCATCAGAATATGGATGAACCAGGCATATTCAGGCATTAGCTTGGCGACCACCATCAGCACTAACCAGCCAACAATAGCGCTGATCAGAGCAATGGTGGCAAAGCGTTTACTGCGTTGCAAACTCGGAGTGGTGGCGGCTTCCGCTGAGGTCATGCAATCTTCCTGTAGATGCTAGGTTATGATTATTTTGCTGTATTGGGCGCTTGTGGTTGTAAAACTTGTCCCGTCGGGCTGAGGCCGTATTTTTGTCCTAAAGATTGCAAAATCAAATAGGCATCAAAGGCATCACCGGGTACTTTTTTCTGATCTTTATAACATTCAATGGTATAGGAAACTTGCACCGGGTCAATAGTGACTACTCGTGGCATGTCGTAGAAGGGATCAGGCCAGTAACCAGGATAACGACGATAGTATCCATAAGGGTAGTACATCGGGGATGAATAGACCACGGCCTGACGTGGCGGCTGGTTACGGTTGCTGGGGTCATTCAGCACCTTAAAATAGCGGAATCCATTTTGTATTGTGGTTTGAGCGGCTTTGACCAGAGTAATTTCCTCAGCAGTTCCAAAGCTCATATTGGGACGAGCCTGAAAACTGATGCGATAGGATTGGGCATTTAAAGGCGTATTGCCGAATTGTCCCAACTGGTCAAAGGTTAGGGGTTTTGAAGGTGTGCTTGCACAGCCTGACAGGGCAATGGCCACGGCCATGCTCAGACCCATAATGCTGTTTTTCATGTTAAACCTCCATAAGATTTACTGTGTGCGGGAGGGGACACAATAAATATTTAGAAACTACTGTTGGGTTGGGTTAAAAATTCGAGCTCTTCTGCAGTTGAAGTGCGCGCCAAGATCTGATTGCGATGTGGATAGCGTCCAAAACGGTCAATAATGGCTTTATGCATTTTCTCGTAATCCAGATTCATCGGATTACCCAGCCGTTGAAATAATTTTAACGCGAATTCATGAATCAGTTTCGATTCGCTATGCATAAAGGGCATGTATAAAAACGCACGTTGTTCTGGACTTAATTGTTTATCCAAATCCAGACTAATGGCTTCCTGAGCTAGTGCCAAAGCCAATGCATCTTGAGCAAAGGCTTGAGCCTGATCGCGAAACAGGTTGCGTGAGAATTGATCCAGTACAATAATTTCGGCCAGACGGCCTTCAGCGGTTTTGCGCCAGGACCATAGCTCAGCTTTTGCGGCTTGATGGTGAATATCTACAAACTTTTCATGTAGCAGTGCATCGAAATCGGCACTTTTGGCAAACCAGAAAGGCTGGGTTTTTGCATCAAACCAAAAGTCCAAAATATCTGGATAATTCATAATATTTACAATTCCTTAGCACTTATTATTCAATACAATCACAAAATTCAGATGTCTTATAGAGTATCTTTGTGATAAAAATTTGCCAGAAATAAAATTGACGTTTTGCCTGAAAACTATACAGGGTGTAATGTAGCAGCCGAAAATCACGTTATACTGATATAAACCGATGATTTTATTTTAGTAGTTTTATTTAGTAGTTATCTTCCGATAAGCGAGATTGTAATGAGTCAACCCGAATCGACCGCTCAAGTTGTAGTACCGACTTGGGTGGATTCTTCGCTATTTAAGGGCATGTTGCGCGGTATTGAACGTGAAAGCCTACGTATGCAAAGTAATGGCTTTTTATCACAAGCACCTCATCCCCAAGCACTGGGTTCGGCTTTAACACATCCGCATATCACCACAGATTATTCAGAAGCTTTGATGGAGTTTATTACTCCTCCACAAGACAGTATTGCAAAAGCCTTGGACTATCTGGCAGATATTCATGCTGTAGCGCATCGTCATTTGGAAAATGGCGAAAAACTTTGGCCCTTGTCTATGCCCTGCATGCTGGACGATCAAGAAGAAAACATTCGTTTAGCCCAATATGGCAGCTCCAATGTGGGGCGCTTCAAGACTCTATATCGTCATGGTCTGGGGGTACGTTACGGACGTCGCATGCAGACCATTTCCGGGGTACATTATAATTTATCCTTTCCGGATCAGGTGTTTGAAGCACTGCAACAACATGAGACTGATGACACGCTGAACAGCCTGAGTTTGCAGGATTATCGCAGTCATCGTTATTTTGGTCTCATTCGTAATTTTATTCGTTTAACACCCTTGGTCATGTTTCTGGTCGGCGCCAGTCCTTCGGTGTGTAAATGCTTTATGACCGGACGTGATCATCATCTGTTACCTTTGTTGAAAGGCACTTTGTATTTGCCCTATGCAACCGCATTGCGGATGGGCAATTTCGGCTATCAGAACTCGGCACAAAAACAACTGGGTATTCATTACAACAACTTGTCTGGTTATCTGGATGGCTTGCAAAAAGCGGTCAAAACACCGTATCCGGTTTTTAGCCGTTTGGGTTTAAATGACGAACAGGGTGAACCGATTCAGATCAATGATCATGTGCTGCAAATTGAAAACGAATACTACAGTCTGGTTCGCCCAAAACAGGTTCCTCAGTCAGGCGAAACGCCTTCTCAAGCATTGCAAAATCGTGGGGTTGGCTATGTGGAACTGCGTGCAGTCGATGTCAATCCGTATAGCCCGATTGGGATTGATGAAAACACTGCTGCCTTTCTGGAAGTGTTAGGCCTGTATTGTTTGTTGCAGGACAGCCCTGATCTGCTGGATGCGGAACAGGAACAGATTGAGCGTAATCAGGCCGAGGTGGTGAACCGTGGTCGTGCACCGAATGCATCGATTATCGATGCAGCGGGTGAACATCCAATTGAAGACTGGGCACGCGCGCTGGTCATCGCCATGCAACCTTTGGCTGATATACTGAATGCGACCTATAACACTGACCTGTATTCTGCTGCATTAACCATCATGCTGGGTCGTATTGATGAAGTGGATGAAACCTTGTCTGCACAGGTGATTGCCGATACGCTGGAAAATGGTGGAACCTGGAGTTTTGGTAGTGTCATGGCGCAGCAACATGCAATGACCTATGAACAGCATGCATTAAGTGCAGAAACTTCGGCTTATTTTGATGATTTAGCCGTACAGTCATTGCAACAACAACAGCAACTGGAACAAGATAGCAGCCTCAGTTTTGAGCAATATCTTGCCGATTATCGATAAAAAATGAAGAGGATTTACCATGCAATGGAGTTATCGCTTCGTGAGTGGTTTTTTGTTTTTAGCCAGCGTCATAGGGATGGCGTTTGCGCTGTATTTGGAACATGGACAAGGACTTGAACCTTGTCCGCTCTGCGTCTTTCAGCGCATAGGCTTAATGGGGCTAGGCATCATTTCTCTGATCGCTTTTTTACATAACCCGATTTCCAATGCGTTTAAACGCTTTTACGCCTTGCTGGGTATCCTTAGCATTCTCTGGTCTGCAGGTGTAGCAGCACGTCATGTCTGGTTGCAACATTTACCACCCGATCAGGTGCCGAGTTGCGGTCCGGGCTTAGACTACTGGCTGGATACCTTGCCTTTGAAGTCAGTCTTTGAACAAGTCCTTAAGGGTTCTGGTGAGTGTGCCAAAGTGGACTGGACTTTTCTGGGACAATCGCTTCCAGTTTGGTCATTTGTGTTCTTTGTTGTCCTGGCCTTGATCAGCCTATGGCAATTATTGCGTCACTATCCGTTGGCGAGCGCTAAAGCTGCGAAGAAAAAATAATTCAGATTGTGTCTGAACAGAAGTAGTTCAGGCAGTACATCCATATATAAAGGGGGAACGGGGTTCCCCCTTTATATTTCTATGAAAAATCGACAATGAATGACTAAGTCAGCGCAATGCCTGACAAATCTTCTAAATGCATCCGATATTCATGGACCTGTTCTGTGACCTGTTCATCTTGAGATGGATAGAACCATTTGGCAATCTGTTCAGCCACGCTGGAATGATAGTTAATTTCAAAATGACTCAGGCCATAAAAAATCGCTTTATGTGACTCCGGCACTTTGAGTTGAAAACGCGGATTGGGATGTTCACCTAAAGCACTTTTTACACTGACCAGATAATCGCCCAAGACATTCAATGTACGGTTCTTTTTATTTTCATATTCAATGGTACCTGCAACCAGGTAGGTATTGATATAGCTTGGTAATGGTGCCGGCTTGCGGTTGTCATCCATACCACCAATTCGGGCATGATTATGTTCCCAGTCATCATCCCGGACGCTGCCATAGCGTAAATCGAGAATGCCATTACTGCGGATATTGACAATATGCCGGATAATTTTCACAAAAGGGAAATGTCCGAGTTTATCTTGCAGGATGAAACCAAAACGTTCCAATACCGCACCATGGTGCGGAGACCCAAGACAGACCAAATTTTCAGTCAGATGCATCCATTGATACATATTCTGTTTGCCATAAAACAAGGCACTGCGTAAGACTAAGCCACCCATGCTGTGACCGATTAAATCAATACTGGTAATCCGTGGATTACACCGTACCAAGTCTTCTAAAGTATTTGCCAGACTGCGACCATTGGCGGAAATACGTCGTCCAGTATTGTAATTCAGGTAAAGCATGGTGTTATGGTCACGTTGTGCCAATAATTTTTCACCAATGCCCCCATACTGGCGATTGCTCCAGTCGAGATGGTTCATACATAAACCATGTACAAAAATCACAATCCGGCCGGATAAATCGCCTTTTTGCAGTCCGCCATAATGGTCGTAGAGCACCATCGGTAGCGCCATAGGATTTTGATATTTCAGTAAATAATCTCCCAATACCCCGTTTAGAGCACCCACCAGAAAATGTAATGCCGGGGTAAGTGGTTTTTCATGTAATTTTGGATATTTTTCAATAATTTGACGTAATCCGGGTGCCAGTAAATAGGACCCGTAATTCAGCAAGGTATCGTAGGAAAACTGGTACAGTTTGTCGATATATGGAATATTTTGTAATTTTTTTGAGCGCTGTTCACTCATGCCAAATAAGCTAATCAGGATTTCACATTGAATTGCCTGGATCAGGTCTTGCATCACGTCGCTGAGACGAGTCGTCACCAATTGTGCGAGACCTTCTAATACATCAGCTTGGCTAGGCGGTGTACGGTCCCATTTACAATAGGTTTCATGTAAAGGGGTTAAGCTGGGCATTTGATCCTATCCTTTTTCTCACCATGTCTCCCATACACTTTATTTTTTCTTGGGATCACGGTATAAATTCTTAACTTTTGATGTTATATCGTTCATCTCGAACAGCTTTTACAATAACGATGATTGTGTTTCGGTGCTAATTTTTTTGTCTAACAATCCTGCTTATATCTAAACAAGAGCAAAAGCGTACTTGAGACTGTTGGATAAAATGAATCTAGTTTAAATTGGGTAATGATGCAATAAAAACCATGAACATCATTTATTTACATGGATTTCAAAGCAATGCTTTATCCATAAAAGGGCAACAGCTTAAACATTACTGTCAGCATAGCGATGTGCAGGTGCATTTGCCGGATCTGAACATGCCTCCTGAGCAGGCGATCGCGCATGTGGCCCAGATGATTGAAGATCTGGATCAGGTGGGGCTGGTGGGCAGTAGTCTGGGCGGCTTTTATGCGACACAACTGGTCGCAAAGTATGGCGTGCCGGCTGTTTTAATTAATCCGGCTATGCGACCATGGCAACTGTTTCGCGACTTATTTGGCGCCGAGCAGATTCCCTATGTGGTCAATGCTGAATGGACGCTGGATCATCGCCATCTGGATCAGCTGGAGCAGATGGCATTGCCATTTGTGCAAGATGCAGACAAAATTTTAGTGTTATTACAACAAGGTGATGAAGTTTTGGATTATCGTGAAGCACAGCGTTATTATAGCAACGCTTCACATCAGTCGATGCTGATCACGGAAGCAAATGGCAACCATGCCATGGAAAATTTCGCAGACAAAATACCGATGGCATTACAGTTTTTATCGGATTGTATAAATTAAGGAAACAGTACAACGTGTCTCAATATACGGCCCAATCACTTGAAGTTTTATCTGGTTTAGATCCGGTACGTCGTCGTCCGGGTATGTATACCGATACCACTCGTCCAAACCATTTGGCACAAGAAGTTATTGATAACGCCGTGGATGAGGCATTGGCAGGTCATGCCAACAAGATTACAGTCACGGTCTATAAAGATGGCTCGTTGTCGGTAGAAGATAATGGCCGCGGCATGCCGGTCGATATCCATCCTGAATATGGTCAAAGCGGGATTGAAATTATTCTGACCAAACTGCATGCCGGGGGCAAGTTCAGTACCGATAACTACCAGTTTTCCGGTGGTTTGCACGGGGTTGGGATTTCCGTGGTCAATGCGCTTTCGACTCGGGTTGAAGTAGAAGTTCAGCGTCAGGGCAACCTGTATAAAATGGCCTTTGAGCAGGGTGAAGCCGTTGCTCCGCTAGAAGTGCTGGAAGGTAAGGCCCCGAAACGGGCCACCGGAACCACGGTACATTTCTGGCCTGAAGCCAAATATTTTGATTCGCCCAAGTTTGCCCTTAAAGCCTTAAAACATAATTTAAAAGCCAAGGCGGTACTGGCGGCTGGTCTACAAATTATTTATGTCGACCAAATTAATAATGAAAAAATTGAATGGCAATTTGAAAATGGTCTGGTCGACTATCTGATGGATGAATTGCAGGATCGCGAGATCGTGCCCAATCCTGCGTTTGTCGCCACTGGTGAAGCAGAACGTGCCAGTGCAGAATTTGCGATTTGCTGGAATGCCGAAGGTGGCGAACAGATTCAGGAAAGTTATGTCAACCTGATTCCAACCGCGCAAGGCGGTACGCATGTTAATGGTTTGCGTTCAGGCGTCACCGATGCGATGCGTGAGTTCTGTGAACTGCGTAATCTGTTGCCGCGTAATTTAAAATTGTCAGCGGAAGATGTCTGGGATGGGGTGAACTACATTCTGTCATTAAAATTTCAGGAACCGCAATTTTCCGGTCAGACCAAAGAACGTCTGTCGAGCCGTGAAGCTTCCGGCATAGTGCTGAATATTGCCAAAGATGCCTTTGCCTTGTGGCTTAACCAGAATTCAGATATTGCCATGCAGCTGGCTGAACTGGCAATTGCCAAGGCCGGTCGTCGTTTAAAAGCGGCGAAAAAAGTGGAGCGCAAGAAGATTGTTTCCGGGCCTGCGCTCCCGGGTAAATTGGCCGACTGTGTCGGACATACCCTGGAAGAATCAGAACTGTTTATTGTGGAAGGGGATTCTGCGGGTGGTTCTGCCAAACAGGCACGGGACAAAAATTTTCAGGCCATTATGCCGATTCGCGGGAAAATTCTGAATACCTGGGAAGTGTCTTCAGATGAAGTCTTAGGTTCGCAAGAAGTGCATGATATTGCCATTGCCATTGGGGTTGACCCCGGTAGTGATGACTTGTCAGAACTTCGCTACGGTAAAATCTGTATTCTGGCCGATGCCGATTCCGATGGTTTGCACATTGCGACTTTGTTATGCGCCCTGTTTGTGAAACATTTCCCGACCATGGTCGAAGAAGGGCATTTGTTCGTGGCAATGCCGCCGTTATTCCGTATCGATGATGCCAAAGATGTGCACTATGCGCTGGATGAAGACGAGCTGGAAAGCATCCTGAAAAAATGTAAAACCAAGAGCCCTCAAATCACCCGATTCAAAGGTTTGGGTGAAATGAACGCCAGTCAGTTGCGTGAAACCACGATGGATCCAAACACCCGTCGTTTAGTGCAGCTGGATCTGGATGATGCGCAATTTACCGCAGGCTTACTGGATAAATTGCTGGCGAAAAAACGTTCCTCTGACCGTAAACACTGGCTAGAACAGAAAGGTAATCTGGCTGATCTGGCAGTTTAAATTTTATTTGAATGCATACGCACGTATGTAGATGAAAAGCCCGCAGTTGCGGGCTTTTTTAATTTAGTTCTTGAAAATCTAGTTAAATTTTATTAACTTAATGAGCAAGGTCGCCTACCGTACTTACGCATGAGTAGAAAAGGGATTTCTAAATTGAATTTTAGTGATTTAAACAGTACATAATTTTAATTTTCTTAAGTAATCAATCCGTTTGGTTCTTAGTATTTAAACATGCGTTGCTAAAAGTCTAATGACACCAAAATCATTGCTATGATTAGGATTGAAAGATGAGAAAGTTATGTCTATTCAAGATTTTGCATATCAATTAGCACAAAGAATTCAAACTAAACATGCTGTAAAAATCAGTCGCTCACATATTTATGAATTGATTGCTTTAAATCAAGGTTATCGATCTTACAATTCTTTTGTAGCTCAAAATCTTTTACTCAACTGTGAATATGATTCTTCGGAAGAATATTATGAGCATGAATTATTAAATTTATTAACACTTGAGATTCTCAAAAATCCTCCAAAAACAGATTACTCAAATTATGATGATGAAGATATTCATTGGGATGATTATGAAAGTTATGAGTTATTGGAAAAAATTCGAAATTTAATTTCAAAACTACAAAGTTTGTTAAAAAATGAGTATTTGGAAGAACAGCTTTTGAATATTGCTAAAACATTGCAATATGATTTTTTGTTTCTAAATTTAAATTGTCTGAACTTCAAAGAGCTCCGGGAATCATTGAGTTATATTGATTATGAAAATGGCTCAGTGGAAGAAAGTGAGGAATTATTTGACGAAGATATCAATTTTGTAAGTATTCAAAAAAATCTAGAGAAAATTCATAGGTATGCTAAAGAACGTAATAATTTTGATGCTTATGCAGTTTTGGCAGCATATTATCGTTATTTAGCCAATCAAATTGCACCTTACGGGCGAGATAGGTCTACATTTGGAAGTAAGTGGGATAATAATAAACAAAAATATATTTCATCTAATGATGCAAAGAAAAAAATTGATCAATATGATGATTTTATAAAATTTGCAGAGTATTACGAAGAGTTTATCAAATTTGCACCAGCAAATATTGAAGAGATCAATCTGAATGCAGGTACAGAAACGGTATACAAACAATTTCTTTATTTATGTAATCGAGGAGATCTAGAAGCAATTGAGTGTTTTTTATACAATAAAATATTCAAAAATTCAGGTGAAGCTTGGGTCTATATATATTTGGCGAAGCTGTTGGATATGGATTTTACTCAGGATGATTTCAGAGCTTATAATGCCTATACAGGTGAAGCCTATGATGATTATGGACCTATGGCAATTGCAGGAAGAGAAGCTATTCAATATGCTGTCCATCTTGAACAATTAGGGGATGAAAAAGATCAATTAGCCAGAAAAATTGCCCAAGAATTATTTGAAAATCTGTAAATCATGAGCCCTCAAATAGAGGGCTTTTATTTTTCCAGTTTCTAAATGTTTTTTATAGTTTTTTAGAGCATAAAATTTTTGCCCCCAATTGATTGTATTGACTGATTTTATCGTAATCTTGTCTTAGTTCTTGAACAAATGATATTTGCATGAATGCGCAAAATCAGAATTAAGTTACGTAGAGTAAAAGTTGTTCTTAAAATTATTAAGCTCCTGATTTTTTTATCTATTGAAAATTCATTTATTCTAAATTTAATTGCATCAACACCAGATCACGCCATTTCCCAAACTTCTGTCCAACTTCAGGCATATAACCGGTTTGCTTAAAACCTAATGTTTCATGTAACAGGATAGAGCCTGAATTTTCTGCATCAATCGCAGCAACCATGACATGAATATGATTTTGCCGTGCATGATCAATCAGTTTCAGCATTAAGGTTTTACCCAGACCTTGTCTAATAAAGTCCGGATGGATAAACACAGAATGTTCAACCGTTTGTTTAAAGCCTTGAATCTGGCGGAAAGAAGAATAATCTGCATAGCCTGCAATTTGTTTAGTCTCTGAATGTTCAGCGACAAATAAAGGAAATTGTTGAGTACTGAGATCGTTAAACCAGCTGTGAAAATCTTCTATCGACTTTTCGGTGCTATTCCAGGTCGCTGTTCCATTTAAAATTTCAGCATTATAAATTTTTAGTATGTGTTTTAGGTCTTGTGTTTGAGCAGGACGGATCAGAAAGCCCATGAGTATATGCCGAACGGATAAATAGAATATGGATTTTAGAAATAAACCTGATTTTCAGCAATAAAAAAGCAAGGCTTAAGCCTTGCTTTTTCAGTGTTCAAAACATGGTGCTTAGAAGTGGTATTTTACCAAAGCACTGACGTCGTTTTGATTTACACCAAATTTGTTGCCGTATTTATTGTTCCAAACAGAGTGTTCGATACCTACGTATAAACGTGTATCTGGAGAGATATGCTTACCTACATTCCATTTGTACTGAGTAGTCCAGTTCAATTCACTTGCATGATCATCTTCAGCAGTAGACCAGTCTAGGAAACCATCGACCAGAAAGTCTTCAGAACCTGCCTTGAACGGAATACCGTAGACAAAGGTCATTTGGTAATCATCTTTAGTGTTGTCATTGGCTGCTTTATAGAAGTTCAACTGGGCATATTGGAAATATGGAATATCCAGATCAAAACCTACACCGTATAGGTAGTTATTGAAACCTTCACCGCCTTCCCAAGTGGTTGCAACCAAAACGTCTTTAATTGGACCCACTGCAAGTTTTTGACCTGAAACAGCACCTAAACTTAAACGAGGTGAGACTTCGAAGTAAGTCTGATTGCCATCTGGATCGTTGTTTGTGCGGTCAGCAAAAGCAAAGAAATCACCATATTTAAAGCCAGCACCATATTCAAAGGTAACAGTACTTTGATCGATTTCTTCATCACCAGTTGCATAAGGTGATTTGTAATTTTCACCATAAAGACCAGTCACGCTGAAGTCTTGCCATACTGGTGCAGCCTGTGTAAATGCAGCAGTTGAAGCCAATGCACATGTAGCAAAAATTTGTGTAAGTTTCATTAAAAAATATCTCCCCCGAGAAGCACACAAAGGATACAGATTCTTAACCAAAAAGAAAGTCAAAATTGATTGACGGTTAAAAAATAGTGTAATTTGCAAAAAATTTTGTGATCAAATGAATAACACAGCATTGATACTTAAAAAGTACATGCCGATAAAAAAGATAAACCTGTTTTGGACAGAAATTTGATGGGATAAAAATAATGTGAGATTTATCAGATAATTTAAAAAAATAATAGAATCACATAGTCTTTTTATGGGATTTAAAAAAATATCAAAATACTACTTGCATATGCTTCACTTAGACCCTTATATTCAAAGCATAAGGACACGAATCTGCAGACTCAAAAGTGTTCATCGTTCAATGTGGAGGACTTGGTTCCAAACTAATTTGATAGATGCTCAGCGCTGTTTTTAACAGCAAGTTTAAACGTGCCAAGATAAGAAGTTTTGCACAAAAGATTTGAATAAAGAGGATGAAATTATATGAACATTGAAATCCGTACAGATAAAAACATTCAAAATAGTGATCGATTAATTACTTATGTTCGTGCAGAACTGAATGCAGAATTCCAGCGTCATAGTGAGCGTATTACCCATTTCTCGGTTCATTTCAGTGATGTAAACGGCGCCAAAGGTGGTGCAGATGATATCAACTGTATGATTGAAGCACGTCCAGCAGGTTTAAAACCCGTGGTTGTGAATCATCGTGGTCACAATATCGATACTGCGATTCATGGAGCGATTGACCGCTTAAAACGCAGTCTGGAACATGTGTTTGAGAAAAAAGAGAACCCGCGTGGCGGGGCGCTTGAACTGGCTGAAGAAGCTGTTGAGGCAGAAACGACACATGATTAAGCAGTATTCTGCTTAAATAGATAAAAAAGCTCTTCGGAGCTTTTTTTATTGCAGGCATGAAATTTTTCTTAAAAGTAATAAAAATGTATGGCTTATACATTTAGCTAAAACAAATCACCGTTTATTCGGCATAATAGTCTGAAAATGATTGAAGAGAACGTTCTCCATGTTAACAGCACAACAACAAGTCTTTGTACAGGCAATAGAAGAACTCAATCTTGCTCAGGTGCAACGTCTTTTGGCAGATGGTCTCGATCCTAATTTTATTGATCTTGAGAAAGGCCCAGCCATTTCAGTCTGGTCAGATGGTTTGTTTCAATGGTGGGAACATATTTGCGAAGCCTATGAAGCGGGTTCTCCTTTATCTGAACAAGAAAAACAACAAAATCTGGCAGTTCACCTTGAAATTTTAGATGCGTTGATTCAAGCCAAAGTCAATTTGCATTTATGGGATGCAGAAGAACTGTATGGTCCATTGTGGGATGCTGCCAGTTCTGCCTGTGTGCCTGCGGTCAAACGCTTGTTAGATGAAAAAGTAGATCCTAATAGCAAAGATGAAGAAGGTTTAACCATTTTGTCTTCAATTAGTGATTTATTTTTCGATTGTGATTTTGATGAAATTAACTGGTCTGAAGCCTTGGCCGAAGAAAAGCAAACTTTGGAATTGCTTCGTAGTTACGGTGCAAAAATGACCAAAGAATTAACATAATAGCGAGATCAAAAATGTCTGTATTAAAAACAGCAAGTTTTATTTTTGCAGCCGGTTTTAGCATCCCTGCCATAGCTGCCGATTTTTCTTTTGATCGCCCGGGTGCAGGCATGGGTATGGGCATTACGCCGGTAGGCCATCTAGCTTGGGAACAGGGCATTCCAAGTGCCAATTATCAGGAAAGCACTGTAAATGGCGAAAAGCTGAAAAGCACGACTTTAAATGGCGACATGCTGTTCCGTACAGGTTTGGCACAAGATATGGAACTGCAATTGGGATGGCAAGGCCCCGCCTGGAGCAAAGTTAAACGTGCAGGTAAGTCAGTTGAAGAAGATGGTTTAGGCGATGTCGGCATCGGGGTAAAAAAAGCCATTAATCTAGATGATGAAAAGCTGTCTATGGCGATTTTAGCCGAAGCGATTCTGGCTACAGGCAATGATCAATTTAGCAATCATGATGATATTTATAGTCTCAGTTCTGCCGTAGCTTATGAATATAATGAGTTAATCAATACCTCGATGACTATGCGTTATGAAGTTCAAAACAGTAATTGGGCTATCAATGCTATACCGACTATTGAATATAAAATTACCGATAAATTATCCGGGTTCTCTGAACTGGCTTATCGTAAAGCCGAAAGTGAAGAGAGCGAATATGCACTGGGTTCAGGGCTGATTTATGCGCTGAATGACCGCCTGCAACTCGATGCCAGTGTCGGGGTGAATTTGAATGGCAGAGATAAACGCTATCAATCAGGTTTAGGTGTGTCCTACCTTTTCTAATAAAAAATATAAATGCCCATGAAAAAGCATCTTCAAAATCTGAGCACGTTGTTACATTGCGCTATCAGTGGATTGGTATGTAGCGTTATTCTACTGTTTTCAATGACCTTACATGCCCAAGAGCAATTACTGTCTGCGGAAGATGCTTTTTCCTTTACGGTGGAGTCTACCAGCACGCATGAAGCACAGCTGAGCTGGAACATACCAGATCGTTACTATTTATATCAGCACAAGTTTGCAGTGCAGCAGGGCAGCCAGAAGTTGGCGTTAAGCCTACCCAAAGCCACCTATTTACATGATGAAAATTATGGACATACCCAGGTTTATTTTCATCAGGTTCAATTTAATGTGCCTACTGAAGCCTCCAAAACCTATCAGGTGACGTGGCAGGGCTGTGCGCAGGATCGTATCTGTTACCCGCCACAAACTATCGAGTTCCAGACCGATATAGATGGCTTGGTGTTGCTGCAGAATCAGGCGAAATCGAAAAAAAGTTTACTGGAACTGTCGCAGTCCGCGAATAGTACCACCAGCCTTCACAATCAGACTTTGAACGCTGAACAAAATAATTCAACAGCCACTCAACCTACTGTTGCCCTAGATACCGCCAAAGATCAGATGTGGTCGGAAAAACTGGCTGAAAGCTCTTTGGTCTATGGTTTATTGTTGTTTTTTGGCTTGGGAATCTTGCTGGCTTTTACTCCTTGTTCATTACCGATGTTACCCATTCTAACCTCGCTGATTGTACGAGACAGTAAGGGCTTGAAAGCCTGGATGATTGCACTGGTCTTTGTCTGTAGCATGGCCATGGTCTATGCCGTTTTAGGCTTAATCGCTTCATCTGCCGGATTGAACTTTCAGCGCTGGTTACAACAGCCTTCTACATTGATTGCATTTAGTGCACTGTTTGTGGTTTTTGCGTTGAATCTATTTGGTCTATTTGAAATTAAATTGCCTCAGGCACTGGTCAATCGCCTGGATCAGGCACAGTCGGTGCAAAAGGGTGGCAGTTTGATTGGTGCTGGCATCATGGGGATGATCTCGGCGCTTTTGGTTGGACCCTGTATGACCGCGCCTTTGGCCGGAGCACTGTTATTTATTTCCCAGACCCAAAGTCAGTGGCAGGGGGCAGTATTGCTGTTTACTTTAGGTTTTGGCATGGGAACCCCTTTGCTGCTGGCCAGTGTGCTGGGTGCTAAAGTCCTGCCTAAAGCCGGTTTGTGGATGCATCAGATAAAGGTGCTGTTCGCTTTTATTATGCTCGGATTGGCGCTGTACTTTATACGTCCGCTCATTTCTGAAGCCTGGATGCAGTGGCTAAGTTTGGCTTTGGGCATCATCTTTATTGGCTATCTTCTCAAGCGCTTAGCCGGGCAAACACCGCCGCTGAGATGGTTATATCTTTTGACTTTACTGATTCTGGTTCCGTATCTGGCCTATACGCAATATCAGCAGAGCCAGCGGTTTTTTGCCGAGCAGAGCCGTACTCACGCTACCTGGCATGTTGCGAAAACTGCAGCTGAGTTTCAGCAGATTTTAGCCAGCGTGCCATCTAATCAGGCCGTGATTATTGATGTCTATGCTGATTGGTGTGTGGCCTGTCAGCCGATTGAACATCGGGTGTTAAAATCAGTGCAAGTGCAACAGGCGTTGGCGCCTTATTTTCTGATCAAACTGGATTTGAGCGACTATGATGCCACGCATCAGTCTTTATTGAATCAATGGGATATTTTGGGACCGCCGACCTATTTATTCTTAGATTCCAAACAGCAGGAAATTCGTGGTTTGCGTTTAACCGGTGCTTTTAGCGAGGCGGAATTGCTGAAACAGCTGGTCCGGTTTCAAAAGCATTTAGGAGCATAAGTTGATGTATCAGCTATATATTGCCAATAAAAATTATTCCAGCTGGTCCATGCGTCCATGGCTGGTGTTGCAGGCTTTCCATCTGCCTTTTCAGGAAAACATAATCGCTTTTCCGGTCGAGCGAAATACCGGTACGTTTAAGCAGGACGTGCTGGCCATTAATCCGAACGGTAAAGTTCCGGTATTGCTGGATAAGGAGTTGATGCTTTGGGATTCCTTGGCCATTTGTGAATATTTGGCTGAACAACATCCTGATCTGGCGTTATGGCCACAAGATGTGAAACAGCGAGCACGTGCGCGCTGTATTGCTGCGGAAATGCATAGCGGCTTTTCCCAGTTGCGTAATCTCTGTGGCATGAATATCCGCGCCAATCTGGCTGAGGTTGGTCAACGCTTATGGCAGGACAATCCAGAACTGCGTCAAGATGTTGCCCGTATAGAACAGATCTGGGCGCAGCGTCCGCACGCGGATGGTTTTTTATGTGGGGCATTTTCCATTGCCGATGCATTCTACGCGCCTGTAGTGACCCGCTTTATGACTTATGGATTACCTGTCAGTGAATCTACTCTCCAATATATGCAGACCATGCTGCAGCATCCGGCCATGCAATTATGGATAGCGGACGCCTTGAAAGAAGATGGCTGGGTCAATTATTTAGAGTCCTATCAACAAAAGCAGCATTAATCACTTGGATGGTTAACACAGCTTGGCTTCAGTTAAAAACTCTGGCTGATAACATTTGACCTGATTACGACCACAGGCTTTGGCTTCATAAAGAGCCTTGTCTGCTTGGCTAATCAGTTGCTGCGGTTTAAGCATATGATTGGAAAGGGCGATCCCGAAACTGGCGGTGATGGAGATGACTTCTCCTGAATCACTATTTAAATTGATTTGCTCAATAGCCTGTCGACAACGTTCAGCAATAATCTGCGCCTGCTCTAAAGAAGACTGGTTCAAAATCAGAATAAATTCTTCCCCGCCAAAGCGTCCGACCACATCGCTATCCCGGATAATCTGGGAAAGGACTTCACTGACCTTGATCAGGGTTTCATCGCCTTTATCATGTCCGAATTGATCATTAACCCGCTTAAAATGATCCAGATCAATCAATACCAACGCATAAGATTTTGTGGGTTTGCGTTCCAGTTTTTCTAAGCAATCATTAATACTGCGCCGGTTCAGCGCATTGGTCAGTGGGTCAATCCGGCTGAGCTGCTGAATGAGTTTTTCTCTATGTCGCCATTGGCTCAGTAAAATTTCAAATAAAATTAAACAGGTAATCATAATCGGGAGAATGAAGTACATCATTGTGAGTACCCAAAACTTATTCTGATAGGGCAGGCTGCTTAGGTGAAAGATCGGGGCGTAGCGGATATAACCTTGTAAACTCAAATATCCACATGCAATTAAAAACACGGTGGCAGGAATCAGTGCGCAATACACGATTTTACGGTTAAACAGCACTAAACCCACAGTGACCAGACTGATGTAAGAGATCATAGTGGCAGGACTCAGTACTCCAACAACATAGCCGTCCCGACATAGGGATATCACCAAAATTCCAACTGCTAAAAAGGGTAAGCAATTTTGTACCCAGACCTTTTTACGCAAAACTGAACATGGGTAAATCAGGGCAATAAAAGTTATCAGGATGAGAATGTTCAACCCAAGCTGGAATTTGAGTAAAGGTAAATTGATCCATTGCCACAGATCAGGCGTTATAAGTACAAATACTTTCCACACAATCCAAATGACGTGCACCAAACTGCCTAAAATCAGCATCAAAATGCATTTATTTAAGACGCTCCAGTTCATGACGACCTCATCTTCGATGAGATATTTTTTAATTTTTTTCTTGAACGAAGAGCTGATATTGGGCGAAAAATTTGGCTTCATTCGATAGATTTGATCCCTAAGTCTTATAATGATAAATGAGTGTGAAACAATTAATTTATTTTGATTAATTCACAACATAGCACGTTTTTTGTGAATAGTAATGCTTATATTTTGTGCATTTTTGAGTGAAAATTACGCTAAATTCGTATTCTCATTGTTTTAAAAATAGAACGTAATGTTGTTGTTATAGATATTATTCTATTTTTATTGATTGATTAAACTGACTGCATTGAATAAATACAGATGCAGGTTTAGCCATGAAAGTTTTACATATCGACTCAAGTATTTTAGGTGATGCTTCAGTTTCACGCCAATTGAGCCAGGCCATTGTTTCTCAATTACAAACCAAGCATGCAGATGCAACAGTAGAATATCTGGATTTGGCTAAACAGCCTATTCCTCATTTAACTGCTGAAATCATGATGGGGCAAGATGCTGAACAGGCTGCTTTGGGTGAAAAAATTATTCAGCAGTATTTGGATGCAGATGTAGTCGTGGTCGGTGCGGCAATGTATAACTTTGGCTTACCATCTACCTTAAAAGCCTGGATTGATCGTATCAGTGTGGCAGGAAAAACCTTTAAATACACTGAAAATGGCCCAGTCGGGTTAGCAGGTGAGAAAAAAGCCTATATCGCCAGCAGTCGTGGTGGTGTCTATGGCGAAAATAGCCCGGCTGATTTTCAGGAAGGCTTTTTGAAAACCGTATTTAATTTTACAGGTGTGAATGATGTGGAAATTATTCGTGCTGAAGGTGTGAATATGGGTCCAGAATTAAAAGCAAAAGCCATTGAAAGCGCTTTATCTCAGGTTCAAGCCCTGTAATTTTGAGTTTTTACAGCATTAAGTTCACAATTCCTCTTTGGTCAGCTTCGGCTGACCTTTTTTATGCTTTGATTTTCTAATTAATCTTGGTCAAGTTCATGAGCAAATTCGGCCAGATCTGCTAAAGCGCGCTTTGCTTCATCAAACCATGCAGTGAAGAGCTGAAAGTCATGCCACATGCCAGTGTACAGTTTAAAACTAACCTTTACGTTGGACTGTTCTGCTTTTGCTTTAAAACGCTGGGCATCATCTAATAAAATTTCTTTTGAACCGACTTGAATCAGAGTTGGTGGTAAACCGGTTAAATCTGCAAACAACGGTGAAATAGCTGGATCAGCTTTGTCCATTGATTTTGGAACGTAATAATCAATACCGGTTTCTAGTGTTTCAATTGATAACAGGGCATCATGCTTGCGGTTATAACGTAAAGATTCACTGGTCAAGGTTAAATCTAAAAATGGTGATAACAACATCAGTCCACTGGCTTGGGGAAGCTCTTGGTCTCGAATTTTCAATGCCAGCGCGACCGCTAAATTGGCACCGCAAGAGTCGCCAGCCAAAATAATATCTTTGGCCTGTATGCCTTGGTCGAGCAAAATATTATAGACATCGAAAAGTGCATCGAGTGCTTCAGGAAAAGGCTGTTCAGGCGCTAGTGGGTAATCTATGTGGATTAACTGCATTTGGGTGCGCGCCACGATATCGGATAAGAAGGCCCGATGGGTATTTAAAGACCCTAAAAAGAATGCGCCACCATGAATATATAAAATCAGTTGAGTGGCTTCATTATTTGGTTTAATTTCTTCTGCACGTAAACCTGCGAGACGTAGAGGACGAAGACTTACCTCTTTATTCTGGGGAAATAGGCGACACATTTGTTCAAGTGCAAAACGGATTGAACTTGGAGGTAAATTAAATTGACTGGGCGTTCGAATAGCCGTTTTTAAAAAGCTTTCAGTTACTAATTGTTTCCAAACAGGATCTATCTTCATGTTGTTCCTATGTTGTTATTTGTTTTGAGCCTTATTTTGCATATTTACCAATACAAGTTACAAGGGTACACTAAATGGTCACATTCAAAAATTGCATAATTGTTGTGACTTTTTATACTAAAGCCGTCAACACTAGACTAGGGAATGAAAAAAAAATGAAAAAAATTGCGCTTGCATTAGGATTGCTCGGATTTACAGTTTTGGCTAACGCCGCAGATCCATTAAATGGTACTGTTTGGAAAACTATTGATGACAAAACAAAACAACCAAAAGCAATAGTAAAATTTACTGAGCAAAAAAATGGTACGTTATCTGCGAGTATTCAAAAGACTTTAACACCAGGTGAAGAAAACGCTTGTACCAAATGTGAAGGTCCATATCACAACAAATCTTTGAAAGGTCTAAAGATTGTACATGGACTTAAAAATGTAGGCGGTACAAACTATGAAGAAGGTACTATTCTTGATCCTTCTTCAGGCAAAACTTACAAATTAAAAGGCCAGCTTATTGAAGGCGGTAAAAAATTAGAGCTACGTGGCTTTATTGGTGTATCAGTTTTAGGTCGTAACCAAACTTGGATTCGCGCGAACTAATTTTGCTGAACAATTTGAATAAAAAAAGCCTGACTTTGTCAGGCTTTTTTTATTCAAGGCACTATCAATTAGAGGAAGTTATCTAGCAGACTTATTTTAATGCCCGATAAGCATCTTCATCAAAACCGACAATATACCCCGTATCTGTTGCCAGCACAGGACGCTTAATTAAACTGCTGTGTTGAGTCAGTGCTTGAATGAGATTTTCTTTACTGGCTAAAGCTGTTTGTTGTTCCGCATCAGTGAGTTTGCGCCAGGTGGTAGCTTTTTTATTTAAAATCACATCCTGACCTTTGGCATCCAGCCAGATTTTCACGGTCTCAGTATCAATGCCTTGTTTTTTATAATCATGAAATTCATAGGCCAGACCTAATTCAGTTAACAGGTCAAAGGCTTTTTTCATCGAGTTGCAGTTTTTGATGCCATAAATTTTAAGCATAAGAGGGTCTTTCCATTTTCTATTATCTGATAGCGTAACGAAAATCTGCTAGAAGCTCTAGAAAGAAATGAAAGTATTCAAGCTTAAAAAATATAGTGTGATGTCATGAAATTGACATTTGGATTTGCCAATATAGCCTTATAAAGGAAAGCATCGTTTTGATGATCATTTTATAATGATAAAAATGGATGAATAAAAAAGAGAAAACCCGCATTTAATCGTCCTGATCATGCGGGTCTCATTTCAACGTCCATTGTCACATCCTTGCAAAATAAACGGCTTAAGCTGTCTATTCTGTTTCATCCTACGGCGTCCTGTCCTTTTGAGTCATCCTGACTTATCCCTTTGCCGTGTGACTATAATGCGCTGAAAACAGATGTATAAAAATACACAAACGCGTCAAGTGTTGTACGAATTTGGATGGTATTGAGTGAACTATTGTTCACTCAAATAGGTGCATTGAATCAGATTTTATAATCAATAATGACTGGCGCATGGTCACTAAACCAGCTGTCTTTATAAACCCAGGCATTGATGGTACGGGCTTTCCAGTCGGGAGAACAGGCTTGGTAATCAATCCGCCAACCCACGTTCTTGGCACGTGCCTGACCGCGATTAGACCACCATGAATACAATTCAGCTTCTTTGCGTACTTCACGGAAAGTATCGACATAACCCAAATCATCATAAATATGATCCAGCCAGGCACGTTCATGCGGTAAGCAACCGGAAGATTTTTGGTTACCTGACCAGTTTTTGATATCAATACGCTTGTGCACAATGTTGTAATCACCGCAGACAATGATGGATTTATCTTCATCACGCCACTGCTTTAAAATTTCCTGATATTGATCCAAAAAGTGATCTTTACGCGCTTGGGCTTCCTCACCCGAAGAACCTGACGGTAAATACAGTGAACAGATATGCACTGGCTTGTCTAAACCGAGATCAAATTCAGCCGTAATAAAACGGCCTTGAGAGTCTGCCAATTCAAAACCCAAGCCATCTTTTACTGAAACAAAGGGCAAACGGCTATAAATCGCAGTACCCGCATAACCTGCACGTTCTGCCGGGAACAGGTGAGTGTGCCAGCCTTCAGGTCTGAATTTTTCAGTCCACTGCGCATGCGTGATCCGGCTTTCTTGCATACAAATGACATCAGCATCTGACTGTGCCATCCATTCCAGTAAGCCTTTGGTCACTGAAGAACGTAAGCCATTCACGTTAATTGAGACTACTCTTAGAATTTTTTGATCACTTGGATAGCTACTCTTTGGTATCATGCGCAAGTCTTACCTCTATTTATGAATTTTGGAGCACCTCATGACGTCGCCAGCTCAATTTAACCCTCAAGCTTTTATCGAACTTGCATTATCACGTGGTGTGCTTAAATTTGGTGAGTTTACTTTAAAATCGGGTCGTGTGAGTCCTTATTTTTTTAATGCCGGTTTATTGAATGATGGGGAAGCCTTAACCTTATTGGCTTCAGGCTATGCAGACAAATTAACGGCATGTGACAACGTGGAAGTGATTTTTGGACCTGCATATAAAGGTATCCCATTTGTTGCTGCAACAGCTGTAGCATTGTCACAAAATCATGGCGTAAGTGTGCCTTGGGGTTTTAACCGTAAAGAGGCCAAAGATCACGGTGAAGGTGGTGTACTGGTAGGTGCTTCTGTTGCAGGTAAAAAAGTCTGGATTATTGATGATGTGATTACTGCAGGGACTGCGATTCGTGAAGTGGTCACCATTTTAAAAAATGCCGGTGCGCAAATTGCCGGCGTATTGGTGGCACTTGATCGTCAGGAAAAAGGTCAAGGTGAACTTTCTGCTATTCAGGAAGTGCAAAAAGAATTAGAAATTCCAGTGCATGCCTTAATTACTATGAAAGATTTAATGAACTTTCTGGATGCTAAAGGTGAAAAAGAGGCTTTGGCGAAAATGGAAGCCTATCGTGTGAAATACGGCATCTGATGGTTCAGCTGAATCTGAGTAAGTGAAGAAGGGAAGCCCATCGCTTCCTTTTTTTTATGATTAAAGAACATGATAATGAGCTAAAAATATGGATAGACAATAATGGCTACCAAATATTAATTTCAATACATTGATATTTAATATTTTTTATAATGAAAATTATTAAATGCTTATTATTGTGAAGTTGCACGGAATAGAATCTTTTGCAGGCTTCCTAAGTCACTATTGCTTAGGTCTGATTCCCATGTCATCAATAGACTTTCATTTTAGAATCACTAAAAAATAGTGCGAGTTGGATTTCTGATTATTAAAGTCAAGTATATAAAATGTATGATGTGACAAAATGTGTATATGTGATTTTTCAACTATGATTGATCGATATAATTTTATACTTGTATAGTATTGTATTTTTGTAAATTTAAAAATAAACAACAACTTAATTGCTATTTTAATCTTGATAAATATTCATTTTTTTCATATAAACTTATGATCATTTTAAGAAAATGATGCATGCTTAAAATATTTTTGAATCAAATTAATGTTAATTGTGTCACGTGTTTGTTTGTTCTGGCTAATAAATTGGTATTTTTTGTGATAGATCATTTAACCATTAAAGTGATTTAATTTGTTTCAGCATAGAACAGAGAAACAGGAGTCTATATTTAACGTTGACCTGCTCACTTTAAGCAAATCCATGTGATGAATTGAACGAGGCCGTCAACTTAAAGAAAAGATCTGATCTCGAAATTAGCAATACAAGTTATGCGAGAGATGTAACTGTTATAAAAGAACTTTATTTATTGAAAATAATTTCAATAACAACAATAAATGTAAAGGGGCTTAGCCATGGCAAAAAAGTACAATAGATTTTTGTCTGCCACAGCAGATTTTAATTTAGAAAATTCTCCATATTTTTGGATCACTCAAGTTCATGCTCAGTATGTACAGAATGTAGATCATGCATTAAAAAAATATGGATTAGATAATTCTCGTCGTCGCATTTTATTGGCTTTAAAAGCAAAAAATAGAGCAAGTGTTTCCGATCTTTCTGAAATGCTGATTTCTAAAATGTCTACAACGACAAAAATTGTTTATCGCCTAAAAGATGAAGGCTTGGTTCATACTTATAGTTGCGAAGATGATGCTCGAATTACCCGGGTTTTATTAACAGATAAGGGACAACAGATGATTCATAAGATTAATGATCTGAGTCACGTTGTTTTGGAACAATCTTTTGAGGGTTTAACTCCCCTTCAAATTGAAAAAATGTTAGAAAATCTCAAACATATTTTCAAAAAACTGGCTCATTAAGCTAGGTTTTTTGACTATTGTGGTGCCGCATGCAGTACGTGAGATATCTGTAGCTAAAATTTAAAATGATAAAAAAGCATACCAAAGTAATAATAATCAGATATTCATCAGGCTATATGTAGTATTGATAAAAAGCCCATTGCTCATAATTGGGCTTTTTATTTGGATTTTTTAAAATAGACAAATAATGGCTAAACTAAATTTTTAATAGATATTTTAAGCTAAGTAAGTATTCATTTTCTTGTTTAGGCATGCAGCACATATAGTGATGAAATTGGAATCTGAAATTAATATTTTGTGCCTAAGCTCTCGCTAGTCTATTCGTTGTTCACACTTTTTACATTCCAGCAAAATACCTAGCTTCTCCAGTCGTCCTTGTTCAGTCATCACCCAAGAACGGTTTTGCCATGGTGGGTTATGTCGGACATGCTGGGTGTGGCCACAGGCTAAAATGGCAAACCAATGATTTTCATCATCCAGATCAAAGCCAATAATTGCTTGTTGCATGGTTATGCTCCGAAATAACGATGATAAATTCAAATTAAAACGATTCAACGTTTAAAGCAATTCAAAAGGGGCTTTTAGTCCCCTTAAATCATTCCTCAGGCTTTTAAGATCGGGAACAGTCAGGACTTGAACCATAGCAACCGCCGGAACCCATGTCATAAATAGTCGAATGCCCAGGATTACCTTTCGGGCGTGGTACGCCTTGCGGAACAAAAAAGGTGACCGAGTGGGCACCATATAATCCAGCAGGAATGGTCATCTCTTTTAATACCACATAAGCACTACCGAAATGAACATATTCCATGCCTGTACCCGAAGACTCAGAACCGCCAATCACGGGTGGTGTATGAATATTGTTGGCTCTATTGTAGCTGGCTTTCCATGCTTGAATATCGGTCTTATTGGCTGGACGTAGCAAGCCTTTCGCCACAGCATCATTAATTCCCGCTTGACCTGCCAAAGGGGCATTTTTATCAATAATGTCATTGATAGTCTTGTCATTTGATGACTTTAAGGCGCTGATTAAACCAATATTACCAATCTGGGCGCGTCCATTTTGCGCCAAAATTACGGATTTAATATCTTTTTGCATAATCTTTTGTGACAGTTGGTTTAATGCCGCGGCATTTTCATTAGATACGTAACTATAGCCACATTGCGAATTTTCAGAAGTGGTTTCCAGAACTGGTACTGAATTAGGCAAGCCCAATACGCGCTGAGCATGATAACCCGTTGCAACAACGCCTACGATATGGGTGTTGGCTTCCCATTTTATGTTCCAAATTGTAGGTTCGTATGCCCCTAAAATTAATACGGTCGGGCGATTGTGTTGCACGTAAATATCCATTTCGTTGGCTTGGTGTCCACTGTCATCAATTTGATAGCGTGAATCACGACCAGAGTAGGCACCTGTGGCAAAGACATCAAAATCTTGCGGGAGTTTGGCCTTGAATTTACTGCATTGCGTTTCAATAGGAGGGGTATGAGTTGAACCTTGGTATTGCTGTCGCGCTGCAGATACCGCAGACATTAGGGCTTGTCGTAATAGATCAGAATTTTCTGGTGCTTCCTGCCGATATAAACAGTCTTTAGGACGAAGTTCATCATTCAATGTTGAAAAACATTGCCATGTCTTTATCGGTTGCCCAATTTGAAATTGGGGCTGATAGAAAATCTTATGTTGAGCGAGTGCAGCTGGAATGCCTTTATGTGCTTGAATTTCTGCTGTAAATAACAGGCGGTCAAATTGTAAACTCACGCCATCATCTATTTTTAGATTGGCTACAATTGCCCGTTGGATTTGTGAAGATTGTCGTAATAGGGTCAGCAGTTGCTGTGCGCCATCTTGACTTTGATTTAAATACTGCTGATTCACTTGCTCCAGGAACTGTTGTTTTTGGGCTTCGATATGGTGGAGGATTTGCTGTTGCTGGTATGTTTGATAAAAATATTGTCCGGCATAGGCCAAACCCACGACAGATAAGCTGCTGATCACCCCAACCAAAATTCCCGATTGAAAAGAATACTTTGTTTTATTCATGTTGAATTCGATTTATTTTTGTTTAATCGAGGTTTAATATAATGTAAAATACTGAAAATAAAAATAATTTTAATATAAATTTAAAGGGTTAATAAATCATATTGTGATCTTGAGTTTTAGTTATAAGCATGTAGAAAAATCAGAAAACATCTAGGGTAATCTCCGCTATACTTTTCTCAATTTAAACATACATGAGCAGATCGATATGCGCGTACTTGTTGTGATGGATCCCATCGAAACTGTTAATCTGAAAAAAGATTCCTCAATGGCCATGCTGTGGGCAGCAGCGCGCCGTGGACATGAATTGGGTTATGCATTACAGCAAGATTTATATATTGAACAGGGTAAAGCATTTGGTCTGATTGCGCCGCTTCAAGTGTTTGAGGACTATAACCATTACTATGAACTGGGCGAAAAGAAGAAAGAATCTATTGCGGCTTATGACGTAGTTTTAATGCGTAAAGACCCACCTTTCGACATGAATTTTGTCTATACCACTTATATTTTGGAACAGGCAGAACGAGAAGGTGCATGGATTATCAATAAACCGCAAAGCCTGCGTGACTGCAACGAAAAGCTATTTGCTACCCAGTTTCCGGAATTGCAGGTGCCAACCTTGGTCACTTCACAAGAAAGCCTGATTCGTGACTTCATTAAAGAACAGGTCGATGTGATTGTAAAACCATTAGATGGCATGGGTGGTATGGGGATTTTCCGTTTGTATCAAGATGGCATCAATATTGGCTCGACGATTGAAATTCTGACCAATAACGGTACACAGCCAATTATGGCACAGCGTTATATTCCAGAAATTGTGGAAGGGGATAAACGTATTTTAATGATCAATGGCGAACCGGTGCCTTATTGTCTGGCACGGATTCCTCAAAATGGTGAAGTTCGTGGCAATCTGGCTGCTGGCGGTTTGGGGCAGGCACGTCCATTGTCTGAAAATGACAAAATAATTGCGGCTAAAGTGGGGCCGTATCTCAGAGAAAAGGGTCTGGTTTTTGTGGGGCTGGATGTAATTGGTAATTATGTGACTGAAATTAATGTCACCAGTCCAACCTGTATCCGTGAAATTGATAGTCAGTTTGGAACATCGATTGCTGATGATTTATTTGATGTTTTAGAAGCCGGTTTAAAAGCTTAATGATGGTTTAATAAAAATAGAGGGCCCGGGTTAAACGGGCTCTTTTTTTTAGACATTTTGCTCAGTCCATATAAAACTCGCTGCCTATTCAGGAATAGGGTGCTAAATTGCATAAAAAATGTATAAAAAAATATATTTTTGGCCGATTAATAATAAAACTAGTTTAAACTTTAAAATCGGAAGAAAAAAACAATGAAGCACTTGGTGAAAAAAAGTAAATAAACTTTCACGACTTTACGTTTGTGATTACAATTGACCGCTTATAAAGATCTTTCATTATCCCTATTTGAATTGAAGAATTAAACCGTGACCGAAGCTCAGCAAAAACAGCCTAAACATGTCATGATGATGGCCGCAGGTACGGGTGGACATGTTTTCCCAGCATTGGCTGTTGCTAAACAGTTACAGCAACAAGGAATACAGGTGTCCTGGCTTGCAACACCTGCAGGCATGGAAAACCGATTATTAAAAAATCACAATATTCCAATTTATCAAATTGATATTCAGGGTGTACGTGGTAACGGTGCGGTGCGTAAGTTACTGGCCCCTTTTAAAATTTTAAAAGCAACCCTAAGCGCGATGCGCTATATGAAACAGTTGAAAGTGGATGCAGTAGCCGGGTTTGGCGGTTATGTGGCCGGCCCAGGTGGTTTGGCAGCTCGTGCTTTGGGTATTCCGGTGATTATCCATGAGCAAAATGCCATTGCCGGATTTACCAATACGCAGTTATCACGCATTGCCAAAACGGTGTGTCAGGCATTTCCGAAGACTTTCCCTGAAAGTGCGAAAATTGTGACCACAGGCAATCCGGTACGTAAAGAGATTACTGAAATTTTAAGCCCGGCTTGGCGTTATCAAGAACGTGAAAAAGCAGGTTTACCACTGCGTATATTGATCGTTGGTGGTTCACTTGGCGCTCAAGCACTGAATGAGCGGGTTCCGGAAGCCTTAAAACAGCTGAATGTGCCATTGAATGTCTATCATCAGTGTGGTCAAAACCATGCCGAGGCGACTCAGGCACGTTATGCTGATAAACCGGCATCGTTGCAGGTTGAAGTGCAGCCCTTTATTGAAGATATGGCGCAAGCCTATGCCGATGCCGATTTAATTATCTGCCGTGCAGGGGCTTTAACCGTGACTGAAATTGCCACAGCAGGCGTGGCTGCGGTTTTTGTTCCGCTGCCAAGTGCGGTGGATGACCATCAAACGGCCAATGCCAAATTTCTAGCCAATTCCGGTGCGGCAAAAATTTGCCCGCAAGCAACTTTAACCCCAGACAGTTTAAAAGAACTTTTAGCACCGTTGATGAATCGTCAGCTGTTGTCTGAAATGGCAGTCAAGGCGCGTCAACAGGCTCAAACAGATGCAACCCAACACGTGGTTCGTTTAATTCAAGAATTGTAAATTAGAGTAATATATGTCTCCATCTACTCCTGCTGATCAAGCGAAAAAGTTAATTAAAGTGCCTGAAATGCGCCGTATCAAACACATTCATTTTGTGGGTATTGGTGGCGCAGGGATGTGCGGTATCGCAGAAGTGCTGAAGAACCAAGGCTATCAGGTTTCTGGTTCAGACATTAAAGCCTCAAAAACCACGGCACAGCTTGAAGAAAATGGCATCAAAGTCTATATCGGCCATGCAGCAGACAATATTAAAGATGCCAATGTACTGGTGGTTTCTACCGCCATTGATCGTGAAAATCCAGAAATCAAGGCAGCCATTGAAAGCCGTATTCCAGTAGTTCGCCGTGCGGAAATGCTGGGTGAGTTAATGCGTTACCGTCATGGCATTGCGGTTGCAGGTACACATGGTAAGACCACAACCACCAGTTTAGTGACTTGTATGTTGGCGGAAGAAAATCTGGATCCGACCTATGTCATTGGTGGTTTGCTGAACCGTACCGGTGTCAATGCAGCATTGGGTGCGAGTCGTTATATCGTGGCTGAAGCGGATGAATCAGATGCCTCATTCCTGCATTTACAGCCCATGGCAACCATTGTGACCAACATTGATGCTGACCATATGGACACTTATGGCGGTAGCTTTGACGTCTTAAAAGATACTTTTGTGCAGTTCTTGCAAAAACTGCCATTCTACGGCCTGGCTGTGGTGTGTGGTGATGATGCCAACATTCGCGAGATCATGCCGCGTATCGGTCGTCCGCTTCTGACCTATGGTTTTAATGAAGACAACGATATTCGTGCGGTAGATGTTGTTCAAGACGGTATGCAATCTCACTTTAGCGTATTGCGTAAAGACCGTGAGCCGTTACGCTTAACCATTAACCTTCCAGGTTTGCATAACATTCTGAATGCTTTGGCTGCGATTGGTATTGCAACCGATGAAGGCGTATCAGATGCAGCGATTGCTCGTGCATTGGAAAGCTTTAGCGGTGTAGGTCGTCGCTTCCAGGTGCAAGGTGAATTTGAGCTTGAAGGTGGCAATGTGAAATTGGTGGACGATTATGGTCACCATCCTAAAGAAGTGGAAGCCACCATTAAAGCTGCGCGTGCCAGCCATCCTGACCGTCGCCTGGTGATGATGTTCCAACCACACCGTTTCAGCCGTACCCGTGACTGTTTTGACGACTTCGTGGATGTATTGTCACAAGTTGACCAATTGTTATTGCTGGAAGTGTATCCTGCGGGTGAAAAACCGATTGTCGGGGCAGATAGCCGCAGCTTGGCACGTAGTATCCGTTTGCGTGGCGATGTCGAGCCGATTCTGATTGACCCGGTTGATGGCAATTTGCAGAATGCGATGCAAAAAGTGTTACAAGCGAATGACTTGTTATTAACGCAGGGCGCAGGTAATGTGGGAGCTATCTCAATCGAGCTTGCACAAAATAAATTGTATTTAAAATAATCACTTTATGTGATTTTGAATTTGATCGTTCAGTTATAAAGTTTAAGGATATAAACGTGGCAAATGCTTCAAAATTCGGCAAAGTTGCCGTATTGCTTGGTGGTAAATCGGCTGAGCGCGAGGTTTCTCTAGATAGTGGTAAAGCTGTGCTTGAGGCATTGGTGCGTTCCGGGGTGAATGCCGAAGCTTTTGATCCTCAGGAACGCAGTGTGACGGAACTGGTTAACTACGACCGTGCTTTTATTGTGTTGCATGGTCGCGGCGGTGAAGATGGTCAAATTCAAGGGACTTTAGAATGGTTGAATCTGCCTTATACCGGTACTGGTGTGCAAGGTTCAGCTATTGGTATGGATAAGGTTAAAACCAAGCAGGTTTGGCAAGGTTCAGAATTGCCAACAGCACCTTACCGCATTGTGACGAAAGATTCTGATTTGCAAGATGTAGTCGATACTATTGGTCTGCCATTCATTATCAAACCGGTACATGAAGGCTCCAGTATTGGCATGAGCAAAGTTGAAAAAATGGAAGACTTTGCTGACGCGATGACCAAAGCAACCCAGCATGATGCTGTAGTGATGGCCGAAAAATGGATCACTGGTCGTGAATTTACCATTGTGATTTTAAATGGTCAGGCCTTGCCGGTTATTCGTCTAGAACCACCTAAAGATGTGGCATTCTATGACTATGAAGCCAAATACAATCGTAATGACGTGCAATATGGGATTCCTTGCGGTCTGACCGAAGATGAAGAAAAGCGTTTACAAGCCTTGTGCTTACGGGCTTTTCAGGCTGTAGGTGCAAGTGGTTGGGGACGTATTGATGCCATGCAGGACGAAAACGGCAACTTCTGGTTGTTGGAAGTGAACACCGTTCCAGGCATGACCAGTCATTCTTTAGTTCCCAAAGCTGCAAAAGCGGTGGGCTATAGCTTTGATGACTTATGTGTGGCAATTTTAGAACAAACTCTGACTGGTGCGGCACACTAAACTATGGCTCAACTCCCTGCTTCAATGCGTCGTAAACGAGCAGCAATTACCTCTATCCATGATAAGCCACCTACACGTAAGGAAAAGCTTGCGAATCTGGGTGGCTGGTTATTAATGCTTGTTGCACTGGTGGTATTGGCAGTCGGGGTGTATGGTTTATATCGTGTCATGACTGATGCCCATGTGGCTGAACTGAATGTGGTGGGTACACGTTCTGATGCTGAAAATCGTCAGGTCATGGCACATGTGGCGCCTAAGGTCACTGAAAATTATTTTACTTCTGATCTGGAACAAATCCGGGATCAGGCTTTGGAGTTGTCTTGGGTGGATCGCGTGGTGGTTTCACGTGCCTGGCCCAATTCAATTCGTGTGCGAGTCATGCCGCGTCATGCGATTGCCCGTTGGGGAACCGGACGATTGCTGAGCGATAGTGGCGATATTTTTGCAGAAGTTGTTCCGCAAAATAATCAGAAATTGCCATTGCTGCATGGTCCAGCATCTCAATCTAAAATGATGATGCGTCGCTACAATGAAATTAATCAATTATTCCTTCCAGTCAACGTTCATTTAAAAGAATTATATTTAACCGAACGTATGACTTGGTTTATGCAGTTTGATTCTGGTTTACGTGTCATAGTGGACCAAGATCAGACCATGAGTAAACTTCAACGCTTGAGTCATATGGCACAAAGTGATTTAAAACCCGTTTGGGCTAGAATTTCATCGGTTGACTTACGTTATAGAAACGGATTGGCTATACAATGGAAGAATTCAGCACCTCCAAGTATTGTAAATGGTCACTTTGTTGTAACGATTAATGACACAAGCATTGCAGATGGAATAACGGTAAAGCCATAATTGAGCGGCTTTATATAAAATAGAGGCTTAAGGCCATAAATTAACCAAAAACGTAATGGTAGTAGTAGATAATGAATGAAGCTGTTCCCTCGGTTGTGGCGATTGACATTGGGACACACAAAGTTTCAGTTTTGATTGGTAAGGTACATGCGCCAGACAATATCCAAGTGATTGGTATGGCAACCGCTCGTAACCGAGGCATGAATAAAGGGAAAATTGTAAGTCTAGACAAGGTCATCACTGCAATTAAAAATGCCGTACAAGAAGCAGAAGATATGGCTGAATGCCGGGTGCATTCCGCTTGGATTTCAATTCCAAGTGCAGAATTAAAAAGCTTTTATGCCTCAGGTCGTACACCTATTGAAAATAGCGACCATACAATTACAACAAGCGAAGTGGTGCGTGCTTTAGAATTGGCGAAAGCCAGTCATTTGACTTCGGACCATTATTTGGTCAGTGCAGTGCCTTTAGGTTTTGAACTGGATGATTCTGCAGAGTGGGTACAAAACCCGATTCGCATGTCAGCACATAGCATGATGGGGCATTATCAGCTCATGATGCTACCCATCAGTACCATGCAGAATCTGGATCGTGCATTGAAAGGGGCCAATATTGGCGTCGAAAAAATGGTGGTTTCCTGCTTGGCAACCTCTGAAGCCAGTTTGCTTAAAGATGAAAAAGAATATGGTGTATGCTTGGTGGATATTGGTGCTGGTACAACCAATATAGCGGTGTATCTGGACGGTCGTCTGGCATTGACCCATACCTTGCAACGCGGTGGTGAGCATGTCACTCGTGATATTGCGGCTGTACTGCAAACCACAACTGAAGAAGCTGAGCGTCTGAAATTATTATATGGTTGTGTTGACCTGAAAGTAGTAAAACCAGACCATATGATTCAATTTCAGGGTATTGACGGTCCACAAACCATTAGCCGTATTGAACTGGCAGAAATTATTATTGCCCGTTATGAAGAAATTTTGACCCAAGTACATCAAGTATTACAACATAACGGTGCCATTCATGGCTTATATCATGGTGTAGTATTAACAGGTGATGCCAGTCAAATTGAAGGTATGGTTAATCTGGCGCGTCATATGTTGGGTGTTTCAGCCCATCTGGGTAATCCCCCAGTTCAGGTGCATGCCGATGAACAAAATCAGGCGGCTTTGCGTCGTTCTCAATATGCAACAGCTGCTGGATTGCTAATGTTTAGTCAAAGTGACACACAAGATAGCCTTGTAGAATCTACAGACTCTGAAAAATTATCCATTTTTGGACGCGTAGGTCGAGCATGGTCAGCTTTAAACAATCAGTTAAAATCGATATTTTAAGTGGAATTTTTTGGGAATATTGTTAGGAAGTTGTACGTCTAACGGCTTGCACTTGACAAGCGTGTAGTTGAACAGCATCCTAAAACACAATTTTTGTTTATTAAGATCAAGGCAGTATACGGGCTTAAGTGACTGCCAATTACGAATTAGGAAATCCAAAGGTCATGGCCTCATTTGAATTTTTAGAAGATGATCAAAACGATAGCAACGGTCAAGCCCGTTTCACTGTATTTGGTGTTGGTGGTGCTGGTGGTAATGCCGTACAACATATGCTTGAGTCAGATATTCAAGGTGTAAAATTTGTTTGTGCCAATACGGATAAACAAGCTTTAGACCGTATGAATGCCCAATTCAAAATCCAGTTGGGTGAACAAAGCACACGTGGCTTAGGCGCAGGTGCAAATCCTCAAGTGGGGCAAACCGCAGCTGAAGAAAGCCGTGAATTGATTCGCCAACATCTTGAAGGCACTGACATGGTGTTTGTCACCGCCGGTATGGGTGGTGGTACAGGTACAGGTGCTGCGCCAGTTGTGGCTGAAATTGCCAAAGAAATGGGTATTTTGACTGTGGGTGTGGTCACTACTCCATTTAACTTTGAAGGTAAACGTCGTCAACAGTCAGCTGAAAAAGGCATTGAAGCTTTAGAAGCCCATGTCGATTCTTTAATTATTATTCCAAACCAGCGTTTGCTTAAGGTATTCCGCGACATTTCAATGAAAGATGCCTATAAAAAGGCAGATGATGTGTTGTTAAATGCCGTACGTAGTATCTTTGATCTTGTGGTACGTCCAGGTCATATCAACCTTGACTTTGCCGATTTGAAAACTGCAATGAGTACCCGTGGCTATGCCATGATGGGTGTCGGTTCAGGTCGTGGTGAAACTCGTGCACGTCAAGCTGCAGAACAAGCGATTCGCAGTCCATTGCTCGACAACGTGACCATTATGAATGCCAAAGGCATTTTAATTAACGTGACTGGCGGCGATGATGTGACCTTCGGTGAAATTGAAGAAATCACCGATGTTGTGAATCAAATTGTCGATTTGGATGAAGGTCAGGTGTTCTACGGCACAGTATTTGATCCAGATGCACGTGATGAAATTAGCGTTACTGTGATTGCAACAGGCTTAACTCGTAACTCTGCGGATTCAGCCGATGCAGTTAAACGTCCATCGGTACAGTCAGCAACGCGTCCTTCTAATCATGTAGCGCAGGCAGTGGTGGAAGACGATGATGTGCCAGCAATTCAACGTCAACAAAGTGAGGCTGGAACGGCTCCTGCTCCAGCAGTAGGCTCGGCACGACCAACGCCTATGAGTATTCAAGATTACTTGAAAAATCAGCAACGTAAATAAAGAAAAATTTATGCAGACTGCATAAATTCAACAGAAAAGGTAGCCTTCAGGCTACCTTTTTGTTTTTTATCAATGGCTAAATATGCTAACGTATAGCGGTTTGATGAGCAGATGATAGAAAAACATGTTGAAACAACGCACCCTACAGCGTGTCGTGAGAGCGAGCGGTATTGGTCTTCATAGTGGGCAAAAAGTATTAATTAACTTTGTGCCGCACCATGTCGATGGGGGAATTGTGTTTCGGCGTATTGATCTGCAGCCACCGGTTGATATTGTTGCGGATGCAATGCTGATTCAAGAAGCATTTATGTGTTCAAATCTGGTTCAAGAAAATGCCAAAGTGGGTACCATTGAACATGTCATGAGTGCGATTGCTGGATTGGGTATCGATAATCTCATCATTGAAGTCTCTGCGTCCGAAGTGCCAATTATGGACGGCAGTGCAGGTCCATTTATTTACTTGCTGATGCAAGGTGGATTGCAAGAGCAAGATGCACCCAAGAAATTTATAAAAATTTTAAAACCGGTGGAAGCGCTGATTGATGATAAACATGCGGTGTTTCATCCACATGAAGGCTTTCAGCTGAACTTCACCATTGATTTTGATCATCCAGCATTTAAAAAAGAATACCAGTCTGCAACCATCGACTTTTCGACCGAAACTTTCGTTTATGAAGTCAGCGAAGCACGTACTTTTGGCTTTATGAAAGATCTGGACTATTTGAAAGCCAATAATCTGGCTTTAGGTGCTAGTCTGGAAAATGCGATTGGCGTCGATGACACGGGTGTGGTCAATGAAGAAGGTTTACGCTTTTCTGATGAGTTTGTTCGGCACAAAATTTTAGATGCTGTGGGTGATTTATACTTGCTCGGGCATCAGATTATTGCAAAATATGATGCTTATAAATCTGGCCATGCTTTAAATAATCAATTATTACGCAATGTTCAAAGTGATCCAAAGAACTATGAAATTGTAACATTTGATGACGAAACTCAATGTCCAATTTCTTATGTAAGTGTGACATAAGTCATTGTCTTTTAATGCAAGTGTTATAATATAACAAAATAGACTGTTAAGCAGGTCACATATTATTCTGACTGATTTCAAAGGGATCAGAATATTGGTTACTTTTTATTGCTTGCCAAACGTAGCATAGCTTGGCTAAGCTTAGGGTCGCTCACAAAGTCGGCAGCGCCACGGATGAGGTCTTGAGTATCGGTACTAAGGGATCGGGACAGAGCTTGAGATTTTAGTGGAGCTTGAGTTTGAATTCTTAAACGCACTTGCAGTTTATGTAGGTCTTTAAATTCAGAAAGCTGTGACAATTGAGTGATATATTGCTTTTGAAGATATGCAAGTTGACTAATCATGGCTTGATTTTCACCTGTAATCGTCAAAATGCCATGTTGATAACAAACAACTTGCCATTGCTCTGGTTGGGGCAAGATGGGTTGAATGAGTTTTGTAAGTTTCTGCCATGCAGCAACTTGTGTAGAGAGAAACGTAAAGTTTCCTGTTTTTAAGTGTTTTCTTGTTTGTTGAAAGACGTTCACTGGTTCCGACATACATTGTTCCTACATATTTGTGTCTTAATCTTACGCACTTCTTTTAGTGAATATCAAGGAAGAGATCACGCAAGGACATTGACTAAGAACAGTTAAAAGAGGTTTTTTATGCATACGCGACGTATTTTATTAGCGTTTTCATTGGCAGCATCTGCCGCGTCTGTAGCTTTTGCAGACTTAGTGGAATTAAATCCTAACGATGGTTCAACAGATCGTATTGAACAGCTAACTCGTACCTTAGCTCAAGGCTCTTATGCAGAATCACAGGATATCGATATTCCTGCTGAAACTCGAATGAGTGTTAACTTGCGTGAAAAAACTGTTGAATTAAACAATGCATCGCTCGCTAAAAAATACGGTTCAAGTAGCTCAAAAAGTTATTCTAACAATCCTTACTCCTGGTTGGTCGCACATCCGCTTCCTGATATGAAGCGCGTTAGCTCAAATTATGGTGGCCGTACTATGGGTGGCCGTGCTGAAAATCATTCAGGTTTAGATTTGTCTGCTGCGAGTGGTACACCTATTTATGCCACAGGTCCTGGAGTCGTCACCAAGTCTGGTTGGGGCACGGGCTATGGTCAATATGTAGAAATCAATCATGGCAATGGATACTTGACCCGTTATGCACATGCTTCTCGTTTAGTTGCTCGTGTTGGGGATCGGGTAGAAGCAGGTGAACATATTGCCAATGTTGGTTGTACAGGTCGCTGCACTGGTCCTCATTTACATTATGAAGTGGTTAAAGATGGACAGCGCAAAAATCCATCTACTTATCTAGCTATGTTGCCATAAGGCTATTCCATTCATCGCTATATGTATTTTATGCCTTGGTCTGTACTTTGTTGAATTAAAGATTGAGTTACAGCACAGACCTTGAGTGGGTTATAGCTTACAGATATAAGAATATCATTCAAAAGAATACTTATTGTATAAAAAACCGCCTTTATTGGCGGTTTTTTGTTTAATTGCGTAAAGAATGGTCAATGACTATTTATTATCTAAATAATAGTGCTATTCCGTATTCAGCTGTAGCAATAACTGAAGTCTACTAAAGTATGGTACATATAGAGAATATAAATAGGCTCAAGGAATAGGTGAATTATGGCGTTTTATGGTGATACCGACGCGCAGGAAACCCAAGAATGGCAAGACGCGTTTGACTCGGTTTTACAGCACATGGGTACAGACAGGGCTGCATTTTTGTTGGAAAAACTCTATCAGCGCGCCATTGCCAAGCATGTTCCCATTCAGCGGCTAAATACCCCTTACTTAAATACTATTTCAGTTGAAGAACAACCGCCTATGCCAGGCGATTCGGATATGGAACGTCGTATCCGTGCCCTCATTCGCTGGAATGCTTTGGCGATGGTACTGCGTGCCAACAAAACCGGTGATGACTTAGGTGGTCACTTGGCCAGCTTTGCATCTTCAGCGACTTTGTATGATGTGGGTTTTAACCACTTCTTCCGTGCCAACAGCGACAGCTTTGGCGGCGACATGATCTATTATCAAGGTCACTGTGCACCGGGTATTTATGCACGTTCATTCCTTGAAGGTCGTTTGACTGAAGAACATTTGAATAATTTCCGTCGTGAGGTGGGTGGTAAAGGTTTGCCATCGTATCCACACCCTTATTTAATGCCGGATTATTGGCAGTTCCCAACGGTGTCGATGGGTCTAGGCCCAATCATGTCGATTTATCAAGCACACATTCAAAAGTACTTGATGAACCGTGGCCTGATCAAAGAAGAAGACCGTAAAGTTTGGGCTTATCTCGGCGATGGCGAGATGGACGAACCGGAAAGTACAGGTGCAATCGCGCTTGCGGGTCGTGAAAAGTTAGACAACTTGGTATGGGTTGTAAACTGTAACTTGCAGCGTCTGGATGGGCCGGTACGCGGTAATGGTAAAATCATTCAAGAACTTGAATCACTGTTCCGTGGTGCAGGCTGGCGTGTGATTAAAGTGGTATGGGGCCGTCATTGGGATCCGCTACTGGATAAAGACAAAACCGGTGCTTTAAAAGCGATTATGGAAGAAGCCGTAGACGGCGACTACCAACGTTACCAAGTAAAAGGCGGTGCTTACACCCGTGCACACTTCTTTGGTAAATATCCAGAAGCTGAAGAGCTGGTGAAAAACCTAAGCGATGAAGATATTGATAATCTAAACCGCGGTGGTCACGACCCGTACAAAGTCTATGCTGCTTATGCAGAAGCAATGAAATCAACAGGTCAACCGACGGTGATTCTTGCCAAAACTGTGAAAGGCTATGGCTTATCTGAAGAAATTGAGGCGGTGAACAAAACCCACCAAATCAAGAAAATGCAGCTTGAATCCTTAAAATATGTACGTAACCGTTTCAACTTGCCATTTACCGATGAGCAATTGGAAGAAGTGCCGTTCTACCGTCCAAGCGAAAACTCACCTGAATTGAAATATATGAAGGCGCGTCGTGAGGCATTGGGTGGTTATCTACCTGCTCGCCGTAAAGAAAGTGAACAGCTAGCAATTCCTGAATTGTCAGTGTTTGATGCGGTACTCAAAGGCAGCGGCGGTAAAGAACAATCTACCACCATGCTGATGGTGCGTTTGATTTCATCTTTGTTGAAAGAAAAAGCTATTAAAGACCGCGTTGTGCCAATCGTTCCGGATGAAGCGCGTACTTTTGGTTTGGAAGGTATGTTCCGTCAGTTGGGTATCTATGCTGCGCATGGTCAAAAATATACCCCTGAAGACCAAGAACAGTTGATGCATTACCGTGAAGCTAAAGATGGTCACATGCTGCAAGAAGGGATTAACGAAGCCGGCGCAATGAGTGCTTGGGCGGCGTTAGGTACCAGTTATTCAACCAATAACTTGCCAATGATTCCAATGTACATGTACTACTCAATGTTTGGTTTCCAGCGTATTGGCGACATTGCATGGGCAGCAGGTGATGCACAGGCGCAAGGTTTCCTATTGGGTGCAACGGCAGGCCGTACTACATTGAACGGTGAAGGTTTACAGCACCAAGATGGTCACTCGCACATTTTAGCCAACACCATTCCAAACTGTGTGTCATATGACCCATGTTTCGGCTATGAATTGACGGTGATTGTGCATGACGGTTTGAAACGTATGTACGTGAACCAAGAGCGTGTGTTCTATTACCTCACGGTCATGAACGAGAACTACGAACATCCTGCGATTCCAGAAGGTGCTGAAGAAGGCATCAAACGTGGTATGTACTTACTCGAAGAAGATGACAAAGCGACAGTTCAATTGCTCGGTTCAGGCGTGATTTTACGTGAAGTGATTAAAGCGGCGAAAATCTTGCGTGACGAATACCAAATTCACTCAAACGTGTGGAGCGTGACTAGCTTCAACGAATTGGCACGTGATGGTATGGCGTGTGAAGAGTACAACCGTTTACATCCGTTGGCTGAAGATGCCAAAGAAGCGTGGGTATCTCAGTTGCTGCGTGAAAAAGACGGTATTGTGGTTTCGGCAACCGACCATATGCGTGCCTACAGCGAACAAATCCGCGCTTATCTTCCAGATAACCGTCCGTTTGTGGCATTGGGTACGGATGGCTACGGCCGTTCAGATACTCGCGGCAACTTACGCAGCTACTTCGGTGTAGATGCAGCGCATATTGTTGTGGCGACTTTGAAAAAATTAGCAGATGAAGGCGAAGTGGATGCGCGCTTGGTAAAAGATGCGATTTCTAGCTTTGAGTTAGACACTGACCGTCCTGTGGCTTGGGCACCGCAAGAAACTCCTGAGCTTCATGCTGTTGCTGACTACAAAGAGGAGAACTAAGCATGCAAATTACGACTCCTGATATTGGTGTAGATAAAGCAACGGTTGCTGAAATCTTAGTGAAAGTTGGCGATAGCATTGCTGTCGATGACAGCATTGTACTGTTAGAGTCTGACAAAGCCTCTGTTGAAGTGCCAAGCACTTCAGCAGGTGTAGTGAAAAGCATTGCCGTGAATTTAGGTGACAGTGTTGCTGAAGGCTCGGTACTGATTGAGTTAGAAGCAGAAGGCGAAAGTACTGCTGCTCCTGAAACTTCACAAAGCGAACCGGAAGTAAAAGCTGTTGAAGCAGCGTCTGTAACAGAAGCACCTAAAGTTGAAGTTGTACCACAAGCGACTGCATCGGCATCGCAAGTGGTCGATGTACAAGTGCCTGATATTGGCGTAGAGAAAGCCACTGTCAGCGAAATTTTAGTCGCTGTGGGTGATGAAATTGATGTCGATCAAAGCATCATCGTAGTGGAATCGGACAAAGCTACTGTAGAAGTGCCAAGTACTGTGTCTGGCCGTGTGGAATCCATCACCATCAATGCAGGTGATGTGGTGAAAGAAGGCGTGGTGATTCTGACTGTGAAAACAGCGGCGTCATCTGCAGTGGTTGAAAGTGCTCCTGCACCGGCTGCACAAGCAGCGCAACCTGCGACAGTATCTCAAGCGGCTGCATCGGCACCTGAGCCAGCCGCATCTGCGTCAGGTCCCGTTGAAATTGCAGTACCTGACCTAGGTGTTGATAAAGCGGCTGTGGCAGAAATTTTGGTGGCAGTTGGTGATGTGGTTGAAAAAGACCAAAGCATCATTGTGGTGGAATCAGATAAAGCGACTGTTGAAGTGCCAAGCACTGTAGCTGGTAAGATCACAGCGATACACGTACAACTTGGACAAAGTGTTTCAGAGGGGGCGGCTTTACTGACCATTGAAGCAGAGGGTCAAGCTGCTACTGCACCTGCTGTGGCAGAAAAGCCTACTCAAGCCGCAGCACAGCCTGTAGCTGCAACTGCGCCAAAAGCTGAGGCAAAAGTGGAAGCTGCGCCAGTAACTCAAGGCGCAGATAAGCTGACCAAAGAGCAAAATGCGGCGAATGCTAAAGTTTATGCAGGGCCAGCGGTACGTAAGTTAGCGCGTGAATTAGGTGTGGTTTTGGCTGAAGTGAAAGCTTCTGGCCCACATGAACGCTTAATGAAAGAAGATTTATTTGCTTTCGTGAAAACGCGTTTAACCGCACCTCAGGCAGCGCCTGCTGCGCAAGCTGTGGCTCAAGTGTCTGGCTTACCAAAATTACCAAGATTTGATGCCTTTGGCGGCGTGGAAGAGAAAACCTTGACACGTTTGCAACAAGTGTCGATTCCACAGTTGTCACTCAACAATTTCATTCCGCAAGTGACACAGTTTGATTTGGCGGATATCACGGAACTTGAAGCATGGCGCGGTGATCTTAAAGGCAACTTTAAGAAAGAAGGTATTAGCCTGACCATCATGGCGTTTATTATTAAAGCTGTGGCTCATTTACTGAAAGAAGAGCGTGATTTTGCAGGTCACTTGGCAGACGATGGTAAATCGGTATTGCTGCGAAATGAAATTCATATGGGTATTGCAGTAGCGACACCTGATGGTTTAACCGTTCCAGTACTGCGTAATCCAGACCAAAAGTCGATTAAGCAAATCGCGATTGAGTTGGGTGAGTTGGGGCAAAAAGCGCGTGATAAGAAATTGTCACCGAAAGATCTACAAGGCGCGAACTTTACTATTTCTAGCCTTGGTGCCATTGGTGGTACCGCGTTTACGCCACTCGTAAACTGGCCACAAGTGGCGATTTTGGGAATTTCACCTGCAACCATGCAACCAGTTTGGAATGGTTCAGGCTTTGATCCAAAATTGATGTTGCCGTTGTCACTGTCCTATGATCATCGTGTGATTAATGGTGCAGATGCAGCACGCTTTACCCACAAATTGACCAAGTTGCTTGCTGATATTCGTAGTTTATTGCTCTAGAAAAAGTAGCTAGCGCATTTTGCATGAGCATTTAAAAAACCTCGCTTCGGCGGGGTTTTTTCGTATTTGCTTTTGTAGGCAATGCGGATTGTAATATTGGGAATAAGAGCAAGAAGCAATTAAAGTTCCTCTTCTTTATGATCATTTTCAATTAAATAACTTCTAATTTTTAGCTTCTTATTTGTCTACTTATTGAATAAATTTGATAATTTTTTGACTTCAGCTTAAAATGCTTTTACTTCATTGGGGAGTAGCCGCTTTTTACGCAATGTAAAAAGGTGATGGTCAACATAATTGTTCAACAGAACATGGTCATCATAGCAAAGAACCAATTGGCTTTTGATGAAAGCTTTTTTTCTTGTTGGCAAGACCTTTGATTTACCACTCTGCAGATTTTTGGCTAGCAGGAGCGGTGAGTCATTGGTATTTGTTATTGCTAGCCAGAGAAACATATCATGCTTTCAGCTTTTCTGATTTCTTTAGCAGTCGTTGCCTTATCTGAAATGGGTGACAAAACTCAATTGTTGGCCTTATTGCTGGCAGCCCGCTTCCGAAAGCCTGTACCCATTCTCATTGCAATTTTTCTTGCTACTGTGGTCAACCATGGTATTTCTGCTGTTTTAGGTCAATGGATTACTACGGTTTTGAGTCCAACAGTGCTGCTGTGGATTGTATCGCTCGGCTTTATTGCGATGGCGGCGTGGATGTTGATTCCAGATGAACTGGATGATGAAACTGAAAGTATCAATAAATGGCAAAAATACGGTGTATTTGGTGCAACTTTTGTTTTATTTTTTCTGGCAGAAATTGGCGATAAAACCCAAATTGCAACAGTCGCTTTAGCTGCGCGTTTTGACAGTATTGGTTGGGTCACTTTAGGAACGACACTAGGCATTATGCTGGTTAATGCACCTGCGGTATTTATAGGTAATAAACTGGCACAAAAGCTGCCAATTGCTTTGATTCACAAAATTGGCGCAGCAGTGTTTCTGATCATTGGTGTTGCAGCTTTAGTACAGCATTATTTTTTCTGAATATAAGCCTAAAAAACTGAAATCCCGACTTAAAAAATCGGGATTTTTTTGTGGAAAATGGCTCTCAATTAATTGATATTTCTAATGATGTTGGTCTTAAATTTATTGTAACTTTGCAGCATTCCATATATGTTATAGGGAATTAGAAGTCTAATTTTTTAAAAGAGAATTTTGGGGAATGGGTATGGCGTTTGATCGCACCACATCACAAGTACTATTTGATAATGGTACGCATAAATGTATTAGTTTTACCAGTTTGGTTAAAGGTGAAGGTGTACAAGCGAATCAATTTCTAATTTTGGATCATGAGCGTGCTGCAGTCCTTGATCCGGGTGGTGACTTGACTTATGTCCCGCTGACTATGGAATTGAATAAATATACTCGTTTAACCAATCTTGATTATGTGATGGCCTCGCATCAAGACCCCGATATCATTACTTCTATGCCGCGTTGGCTGGTCTATACCGAAGCCAAAGTTGTGGCCTCAAAATTATGGGCACGCTTTTTACCGCATTTGAACTCGGCGTTTATGAGTGACCGCATGAAAGGCAACTGGCTGGATCGTTTGATTGAACTTCCAGATCATGGTCAGGTGATTCCTCTAGGGCAATCCAGTATTGTGGCCGTACCAGCACACTTCCTACATTCGGTCGGCAATTTCCAGTTTTACGATCCGATCGCCAAAATTTTGTTCTCCGGTGACATGGGGGCATCCATGGTGGAAGATGCGGCCAAACCACTGGAGAACTTTGCTGCGCATATTCCAAAGATGAAAGGGTTCCATCAACGTTATATGTGTTCCAATAAAGTCATTCGCTTATGGGTCAATATGGTTCGCAGCATGGATGTGGAAATGATCGTACCGCAGCATGGTACGCCATTTATTGGCAAGGAACAGATTAAGCAGTTCCTGGACTGGATTGAGACCTTGGAATGTGGCACCGATTTAATGGATGAAACGGTATTTACCTGTCCTGCATAATGAACGGGATATGCATAAAAAAATCTTGAATTAAAGGGCAACATTTTTTAAGATTTTCGCTCTAAAAATATATTAGATAACGAGAATTTAGAAGAATGTTGTCTCAAGTACCTACGCAGGATGCGTGTTTAAGTTGTGGTGCGTGCTGCGCTTATTTCCGGGTTTCATTTTATTGGGCAGAAGGTTTGGCTATGCCCAAACACTATACTGAACCTGTAAATGCTGTCTATTCGTGTATGACAGGCACCAACCAAAAATCACCGCGCTGTATTGCCCTGAAGGGTGAGATCGGTCAACAGGTCAGTTGTGGGATGTATGAAGCACGCAGTTCATCATGTAAAGAAGTGCAAATTGCCGATGAGCAATGTAATAAGGCACGTAAAGCCCATAACATGATCGCCTTTATTCAGGTTGAATCTTTTGAATCGACCAATGACGATGATTTTGATCAGGTCAGTTAAGCTTAAGATTGAGGAAAAATTCTGGTAGGGATGATGTTGGCTGCATGCAGATTCAAAAAAATTCAATAAAAAATGAAATTTGAATCTAAATTTGTTTATAATGGCGCACGGAAATTACCAGTGAGACTGTTATGTTGACCATCGTTCAAGAAGCGCTAACCTTCGATGATGTCCTATTACTCCCTGCCTACTCAACTGTTCTCCCAAAAGATGTCTCGCTAAAGACACGTTTAACACGCGGAATTAATTTAAATATCCCTCTCGTTTCTGCTGCAATGGATACCGTGACTGAATCACGTATGGCAATTGCAATGGCGCAAAATGGCGGTATTGGTATTCTGCACAAAAACATGGATATTGCTGCCCAAGCTGCAGAAGTACGCCGTGTGAAAAAATTTGAAGCGGGTATGGTGAAAGACCCGATTACCGTGACTCCTGAAACCACAGTTCGTGAATTGATTGCCATTACCCAAGCAAACAATATTAGCGGTGTACCAGTCGTTAAAGACGGTAAAGTTGTGGGTATCGTGACAGGTCGTGATACACGTTTCGAAACCAATTTAGAACAACCTGTCAGCAATATTATGACCGGTCAAGATCGCCTTGTGACTGTACGCGAAGGTGAATCTAAAGAAAATATCCAAGCCTTATTACAAAAAAACCGTATCGAAAAAGTTCTGGTGGTGGGTGACAACAATGAGCTGAAAGGCTTGATTACTGTGACTGACTTCCGTAAAGCGGAACTTTATCCAAACAGCTGTAAAGATGACCTTGGTCGTCTACGTGTTGGTGCTGCGGTTGGTACTGGTGCAGAAACACCAAGCCGTGTAGAAGCATTGGTTGAAGCCGGTGTTGATGCCATTGTTGTAGATACTGCACATGGTCACTCTGCTGGCGTGATTGAACGTGTACGTTGGGTGAAAGCGAACTACCCGCAAGTTCAGGTGATTGGCGGTAACATTGCTACTGGTGATGCTGCTTTGGCACTTTTAGATGCTGGTGCAGATGCTGTTAAAGTCGGTATTGGCCCAGGTTCAATCTGTACGACACGTATTGTGGCTGGTATTGGTATGCCACAAATCTCTGCGATTGACAGTGTTGCCAATGCATTGAAAGAACAAATTCCTTTAATTGCTGACGGTGGTATCCGCTTCTCTGGCGATATGGCGAAAGCGATTGGCGCGGGTGCAAGCACCATCATGGTGGGTTCATTGATGGCTGGTACTGAAGAAGCACCGGGTGAAGTTGAATTCTTTCAGGGTCGTTACTACAAAGCCTACCGTGGTATGGGGTCATTAGGTGCAATGGCCGGAGCAACAGGTTCTGCTGACCGTTACTTCCAAGACTCTAAAGCTGGCGCTGAAAAATTGGTACCGGAAGGTATTGAAGGTCGTGTACCTTATAAAGGTCCGATGGGTAACATCGTGCATCAAATGATGGGTGGTTTACGTTCATCGATGGGTTATACCGGTTCTGCGACTGTGAATGACCTGCGTCAAAATGCCAAATTTGTGAAAATTACCGCTGCTGGTATGTCTGAATCACATGTGCATGATGTGACCATTACCAAAGAAGCACCGAACTATCGCGTTGGTTGATTTATCGTAATCAAAGTCATGAAAAGCCGTCATTTTTATGACGGCTTTTTTGATTTTGGTGTAAAGTATTTACAGTAAAAAGTGATGATTTAGATCACCATCAAGAAGTGAGTAGAACATGAGTTATTTTGGTACAGATGGTATTCGTGGAAAGTTTGGGGAGCTTCCAATTACACCTGAATTTGCATTAAAACTAGGATTTGCAGCAGGTAAAGTTTTAAAACAATACAGTAAAAAATCAAAGCCAATTGTAGTCTTGGGTAAAGATACTCGTCTATCTGGTTATATTTTGGAATCTGCATTACAGGCCGGCTTGAATGCAGCGGGCGTCTATGTGCATCTTTTAGGTCCATTACCAACACCGGCGATTGCGCACTTGACCCGTGCTTTACATGCCAGTCTGGGCATTGTGATTTCAGCTTCGCATAACCCGTATTTTGATAATGGCATCAAATTCTTTTCCGGCGAAGGTAAAAAACTGCCGGACGAATTACAGGATGCGATTAATCAAGAGCTCGAAAATGAACTTAAAATTGAAGATACCGCAAACCTGGGTAAAAGTGTGCGGGTTAAAGATGCCAATGGTCGTTATATCGAATTCTGTAAATCGACCTTCCCGTATCATTTTGATTTAAGTAATTTAAAAATTGTGGTCGACTGTGCTAATGGCGCTGCTTATAACGTCGGTCCATCGGTATTTAAAGAGTTGGGCGCTAAAGTCATTGCACTGTATAACGAGCCTGATGGCCTGAATATCAATCAGGATTGTGGTTCAACCCATCCAGAAAATCTGCAAAAAGCCGTAGTTGAACATCAGGCCGATTTAGGCATTGCCTTTGATGGTGATGCTGACCGCGTGATTATGGTGGATAAAAACGGTGAACAAATCACTGGCGACCATATCCTGTATATTTTAGCCACTCAAAGCAGCCATAAACCTGCTGGCATAGTTGGCACAGTGATGAGTAACATGGCGCTTGAACTGGCCTTGGATCAGGCTAAAGTACCATTTGTACGTGCCAAAGTCGGTGACCGTTATGTGTTACAAGCACTGGATGAAAAAGGCTGGGCCATTGGTGGAGAACCATCAGGACATATTCTGACTCTAGATAAGAGCACCACTGGTGATGCCATTATTGCTGCCTTGCAAGTACTGACAGTGATGGTCGAGCAGAAAAAAGCATTGCATGAATTGGTTGCAGGTTTCCAGTTATTGCCGAATGTGCTGGTAAATGTTCGTCTGGACAATATGTTTGATCCCTACAGTGTTCCTGCATTGGTGAGCGAGTTTGAAAAAGTAGAAGCCCAACTGAAAGGTCGTGGCCGTTTACTGATTCGTAAGTCGGGTACAGAACCAGTGATTCGTGTGATGGTGGAAGGGGATAATCTTCAGGAAGTAACTGCTTTAGCCAACCAGCTGGCAGATACCGTACGTGCCAACGCTGCTTAAGGTAACAAGATGACTGATGTGATTAAAGACCTAAGCGAACTGCGCTTAAGTTACCAAAAAGGGGAATTACACGAAACTCAGGTGGCGGAAACGCCACATCAGCAGTTTTTGAATTGGTTTAACCATGCTTTGGAAGCGAAACTGCATGAACCCTATGCCATGTCATTGGCAACGGCAAATGCGCAAGGGCGTCCACATGTGCGGACGGTCTTGTTGCGTGGTGCAACTGAAGCAGGTTATGACTTCTATACCAATTATGACAGTCAAAAAGGTCTGGATCTGGCGGAAAATCCTTATGCAGAGCTGCTGTTCTATTGGCCTGAGCAAGAACGTCAGATTCGTGTCGGTGGTCGGGTTGAGAAAATTTCTTTAGAGGAATCGACTGAGTATTATCATAAGCGTCCACGTGATAGCCAAATTGCTGCACACATCAGCACTCCGCAAAGCGGCGTGATTGTCAGCCGAGAAGAGCTGCAAACACGTTTCCAGGCCTTGCAAGATCGGGTGACGGAAAAAGCGGTGCTGGCTAAACCGGTGTTCTGGGGAGGCTATCGTTTGCAACCGGACTATTATGAGTTTTGGCAAGGCCGTCCTAACCGTTTACATGACCGCCTGAGTTATGAAAGAATCGACGGTACATGGAAATTACAACGACTCATGCCTTAAATGCCTAAAACCCTGATTCAGCAACGCCCTTTGATTACACGCCCTGAAAATTTTCAGGGCGTGTCGCCGTTTATTGCGCAAATTTTGGCGCGCCGTGGTGTGCAATCGGAACAAGAACTTGAGCTGAAACTCAAACATCTGCTCGCGCCGAGCATGAAAGGTTTGCAGCAGGCGATTGAGCTGATGGATCAGGCGATTGATCAGCACAAGAAAATCGTGATTGTTGGGGACTATGATGCAGATGGTGCAACCAGTACAACACTCATGGTGCTGGCGCTGAGAGATATGGGCGCCCAAGTCGACTATCTGGTGCCTGACCGTTTTAAATATGGCTATGGCTTAACTCCGGCCATCGCCGATTTGGCTTTTACCACCTATCAGCCAGATCTGCTGATTACAGTAGATAACGGGATTTCCAGTCATGCTGGGGTTGAACAGGCGCAAGCGCATGGTATGCAGGTGATTATTACTGATCATCACCTTACCACCAAAGCCACTCCGCCTGCGGAAGCGGTGGTCAATCCCAATCAGTTGGGCTGTGAATTTCCAAGTAAGGCCTTGGCCGGAGTAGGCGTGGCATTTTATTTGCTGGCCAATCTGTCGAGCTATCGGGCCAAATTGGGCAAATCAAGTGCGAAGGTCGCTCAGTATCTCGATCTGGTGGCCTTAGGCACTTATGCCGATGTCGCCAGTCTGGATTATAACAACCGAATTTTGGTGGATGCGGGTGTGAAACGGATTCAGCAAAACCAGTGCCGTGCCGGGATCAGTGCCTTATTGGATATTGCAGGACGTGAGCCGGCTCAGCTCAAGGCACAAGACTTGGGGTTTGTGCTAGGTCCCCGGATTAATGCGGCCGGACGGATGGAAACCATGGATATTGGCATTGAATGTCTGCTGGCGGCAGATCTGCAAACTGCTTATCCTTTGGCTCAACAATTGAATCAGCTGAATATCGAACGCCGTCAGGTGGAAAGCCAGATGAAGCAGGAGGCGCTCTCCGAACTGGCGCGACTGGAACTGGATCAGGAACATCTGCCTGCCGCCTTGATTCTGTTTGAACCGCATTGGCATCAAGGTGTGATTGGGATTGTCGCTGGTCGTCTGAAAGAGCAGTTTCATCGTCCGAGTATTGTTTTTGCCCCAGATGAAGATGGCATTCATATTAAAGGTTCGGCTCGTTCCATAGAAGGTGTGCATATTCGTGATGCCATTGAACTGATTGCGGAACAGCATCCGCATTTGGTCAGTCATTTTGGCGGACATGCTGCAGCGGCAGGTTTGACCATTCAGAAACAGCATTTTGATGAATTTAAACTGGCTTTTGAACAACTGATTTCGAACATGGATGAGTCGCTGTTTTATGCCACCTTATGGACCGATGGAGAATTGCCAACAGCTCATTTTCAAATCGCAACCGTGGATTTTCTGCAGAATTTAACCCCATGGGGACAAAAGTTTCCATCGCCCATTTTTGAAGGGGTGTTCAAAGTGCTGGATTACCGCTGGCTTAAGGAAATTCATTTAAAGCTGCGTTTGGCTTTGGATAATGGTCAAATTGTGGAAGCCATTGCATTTAATGCCAAAGAAAAATTTGAATTTGATGCCATGCAGGACAAGGTGCGACTGGTCTATGAAATCGATAAAAATGAATTTAATGGCAATGTCAGTTTACAGCTGCGGATTCTCTATCTGGAACAATAGGGGATTGTAAGTAGCCCTAAAGAAAAAAACCGCTCAGTTGAGCGGTTTTTTTGTGGAGTAATACTCGGCTTGATTAGAAGCGGTATTTACCAGCGACACCGAATGAATTGTAATCGTTGTTACCGACTTCACCAAAACCTACACGACCTTCAAGGCTGACTTGCGGAGTAAAGAATTTACGCGCATTAATGCCGAATTCGCTTTGGTCAGTCAAATCGTTGTTGTAGTAATCTGCACCCACGCTGACTGTTTTATCAATGAAGTAGTCGGCAGCAAGATTGTATTCATCAAGATCACCAAATGATGCACCTGCTTCCAGGTTGATGTCTTTACCATTCGCTAACTGAGTAACGTATTTAGCACGAACAGTTGGATCTACACCATCATCTTTGTCGTTGTCATAACCTTTTACACCAGCGGCAATTAACAAGCCCGGTGCTGGAAGGTAACCGACTTCAGCTGAATAATAAGTGGTATCAAAGTCATGTTTTTGACCCAGTACATCACGGTATTCAGTGTTGTTACGGCTGACATCACCACCTAAATAGAAATCTGAGTTTGGAATATAGAATTCAGCACCTACACCATAGGTATTGTCATCTACATCACCACGGTCAGCAAATGTTGCGTGAGCATTGACGTTGCTGGCACGGTCAAGGAATGCTGCTTCTGCAAGTGGAGCATTACGCGTTTGAACCGGGTTGAAGTAATAAGTACCATCTACACCCAAAGCACTACCTGAACCACCATTATCAGGATCGATATAAGAAGCTGATGCACCAACTTCGGCTTGGTATGCGTTTGCTGTACCTGTGACTGCTAAAGCAGAAAGAAGTGCTGAAGCAATGGCTAATTTTTTCATGGATACTTCCCCTCAAATTATGGTTAAAAATAATACATTTTTTGTTACAACTTTTAGTCTAGAGTAAAATGAAATTTGGTCAACCTGTCTCAGGTTACAGAAATGTGTCCAGCGTAAGATTATGTAATTTGTTTTTTATAAATTACTGAATATTAATAATTTATTTTAATGTTTTGTTTTATTAAAATTGTGGATTGTTTATGGATTTAGATGAATTTTTAATAAAAAATTAAGTATTTTGTAACATACTAATAAGTTAAAAATAAAAAAACACCCTTAGCAAAGAGTGCTTTTTATCGACGATTTTCAGTACTTTTCTTTTATTTAGAAACGATAGCTTGCGTTAATGTTGAAGGACTGAACATCATCACCAAAACCGACTTCACCACCCAATGCAAAATTAGAATTAATGAAATATTTAGAACGAATCGAGAAGAAATTCACATCATCTTTGCCATCATCCTGAATGTTATAAGCAGCCCCTAAGCTAAACGCCTGGTCAAAATAATAGTCCGCGCCAATAGTCACGTCATCGATATCACCAAAGCTACCGTCCGCTTCCAAGTTTAAAAATTGACCTTGGCCCATCGGTGCGACATATTTAGCCCGGACTGCAAAGCTATTGTCATCATCCTGATCCCCTTGATAACCGTCAATACCTGCAGCCAGTAGCAGGTTGGATAAAGGCATAAAACCGACTAGGGCTTTATAATTGGTGCGATCATCATCTTCATCTGAAACTTTAAAGCCATTTACTTTGGTTTCTACATTGGATTGGTCAAAGCCAAGTTCAGCATTGAAATAAAATTGTTCCACAAAGTATTCGATTCCACCAGTCAGTGCGTGCGACCCTCAGCTTGCAATGTTCTACCTAGAATTTGAAAGTCCGGACTTTCGGTAAATATGTAATTATAGCCAAGGTAAGCATTGCTGTTATGGCCCAAGAATGCGGCTTCATTTAAGGGTGTATTTTTTGTTGCCACTGGGTTGAAATAGAAGGTGCCCTGTATTTCTGTAAGCGTCACAGTATCGACATTATTATTGTTTACATCGATATAGGTGAAGCCCCCATCAAGTTGCGCATTATAAGCAAAACTTGAAGATGCAATTGCAGCAAGACCGAGTGCCAAAAGTGTGCGTTTCATAAAAACCCCAAAGCTTATTGTTGTAAGAAAATTGTAATAATGTTTAAAAAGCATGCACATTGTTGATAAAAAAGCCATTTTAGTCAACGCTTATTAGCGCATTGCCCTCTAAAACTGCATCGCTGCACTGTGTTATAATTGCTGGCTATTTAAGCCAATATTCTGATTGAGAGACATTCACGTGGAAATTAATCCTTATCTAAACCAATTAAAAGACTTAAACGACCGTGGTCTGACACTACGGGGGTATCTTTGACTACGATCTGAAAAAAGAGCGTTTAGAAGAGGTTCTTCGTGAACTGGAAGATCCGGCGATCTGGAATGACCAAAGCCGTGCGCAAGCTATGGCCAAGGAAAAAGGTGAGCTTGAAAACGTTATTAATGTTTTAGAAGGTTTGGCGACACAGTTAGATGATGCACAGGCGATGCTTGATCTTGCTGTAGAAGCCGATGATGAAAGTTTGCTGGTGGATGTACAAGGCGAACTCGATTCTGCCGAAGCTGAACTGGCTAAACTTGAATTCCGCCGTATGTTCAGTAATCCAATGGATCCAAATCCATGTTATGTGGAAATTCAGGCTGGTTCAGGCGGTACAGAGGCACAGGACTGGGCGTCTATGCTGCTTCGTATGTACTTGCGTTGGATTGAACGTCACGGTTTTAAAGCCGAAGTGATGGAAGAATCAGACGGTGATGTGGCCGGGATTAAATCGGCAACGATTCGTGTAGAAGGTGAATATGCCTATGGTTGGTTGCGTACCGAATCAGGCGTTCACCGTTTAGTGCGTAAGTCTCCGTTTGACTCGGGGAATCGTCGTCATACGTCGTTCTCTGCGGTGTTTGTATCGCCTGAAGTCGATGACAACATTGAAATTGACATCAACCCGGCAGATGTCCGTACCGATACTTACCGTGCATCCGGTGCCGGTGGTCAGCACATTAACAAAACCGATTCTGCGGTACGTTTAACGCACGCACCGACCGGTATTGTCGTGGCCTGTCAGAACCAGCGTTCGCAACACGCCAACCGTGACCATGCCTGGAAACAGTTACGTGCAAAATTGTACGAACTTGAAATGCAAAAACGTAATGATGCGGCGAAGGCACTGGAAGATACCAAGTCCGATATCGGTTGGGGCAGCCAGATTCGTTCCTATGTACTAGATGATTCACGGATTAAGGACTTGCGTACCAGTGTGGAAAGTTCCAACACCGGTGCAGTGCTAGACGGTGATCTGGATAAATTTATTGAAGCCAGCTTAAAGCAAGGTCTTTAATTTAAATTTTTTTTAAAAACAAAGCTCTGTGGGTATTTTGAAAATATATCTAAAATAATCGATATTAAAATCGAAAAAATACGATATATTAGATTCAACATGCTGAATAGAGCTTTTTCATTCATTTTTTAATGTTTAATTCAACGTGTCTGAACTATGGATATCGATTTAATTTTTAAAGCCTTAGCCAATCCGACCCGGCGTCAAATTTTGGAATGGCTGAAAAATCCTGAACAGTTCTTGTCAGAAGAGCAGTGCGGGGGCTTTAATCGTGGTGTGTGTGCAGGTAATATCGAGAAACTCGGTCAGGTCTCACAATCGACCATGTCAAATCATTTGTCCGTTTTACAGCAGGCAGGTTTAATTCAGGCGGAAAAATATGGTCAATGGTCGTATTTTTCCCGCAATGAAGCTCTGATTCAGCAATATATTGATTATCTAAAAAACTCACTGTAAATCAAAATATGAAGTAATTTACAGCCTGAGTGAAGAGGCAGAATATGGCTGAATTCTCTACCCCCTTGTCAATGGGCGATTTAAAACTTAAAAATCGTGTGATCATGGCTCCCCTGACACGCAGTCGTGCAACGGCTGACCGTGTTCCTACACCCATGATGGCTGAATACTACGCACAGCGTGCAAGTAGCGGTTTAATCATTTCCGAAGCAACAGTGATTTCTGAAGAAGCCAATGGCTACTTAAATACGCCAGGATTATTCACAGACGCACAAACACAAGGCTGGAAGCAGGTCACTGAGGCCGTGCATGCCAAAGACGGTCTGATTGTTGCGCAGTTATGGCATGTGGGTCGGGTTTCGCATCCGGATTTGCTGGAGGGTGAAACTCCGGTTTCGGCTAGTGCCGTACAGCAGGCGGGTTATGTCAGTTTGTTGCGTCCAAAACGTGAATATGTGGTGCCACGTCCACTGAAAATATCAGAAATTCAAGCCATTACCGAGCAATATAAACAGGCGGCGATTCGCGCCAAAGCCGCGGGTTTTGACGGTGTGGAATTGCATGCGGCGAATGGTTATCTGATTGACCAGTTCTTGCAAAGCAAAACAAATTTGCGTGAAGATGAATACGGCGGATCCGTTGAAAACCGTGCCCGTTTCTTATTAGAAGTGGTGGATGCGCTGATTGAAGTCTGGGGTGCAGGTCGTGTGGGTGTGCATCTGGCACCGCGTGGCGATGAACATGATATGGGGGATGCCAATCCTAAAGAAACCTTTGGTTATGTACTGGAGGAGCTGGGTAAACGTAAGATTGCTTTCTTCTTTACCCGTGAATATCTGGCTGAGGACAGCATCAGCGACTATATGAAACAGCGCTCAGGCGGTGTGCCTTATATTGCCAATATGCGTTTGAGCCGTGAGGATGCAATGGATTTATTGCAATCGGGTCAAGCCGATGCAGTGTCTTTTGGTAAGGCCTATATTGCAAATCCGGATCTTTATGAACGCTTGTTGGCAGATGCACCTTTGAATGAATTGGTACTGGAAACCATGATTGGCTCGCAAGTCGCTGAAGGCTATATTGATTATCCAACTTTAGAAGAAAGTTCTGCTGAAGTCACTGCGTAATCGTATGCAGGCTGTGCTCCAAACCGATGAGTACAGCCTGATTTTTGATTTAAAAAGTTAAAAGTATGCTATGCGGAAAATTGGAAAAATCGTCATCTGCCAGATGTCTTGATCTCGCAGTCTTACGATGACATCCATGTTATGGTCATCGATTTTTGGGTGACTTGCTTTTATTTCAACAACAAATCGTTCACGAATAAACTTTAACAACTGAATCTAGCTCTGTTATATTTGCCGATCGAATCTATTTTGGGGCATTTTGTTTGGCTACTCCTTTTTGGTATAACGCAGTACTTGCCATCGTCAAACCATTGTATCAATGGCGAATAAAAAAACGTGCGCAAAATGTACAGGCATATCAACAGGAAAGCCTTGAACGCTTTGGTCCCTTTCAAGCTGTAAAAAATCAGCACACGATCTGGTTCCATGTGGTATCGGTCGGAGAAACCAATGCTGCCCAGCCCTTAATTGAACACTATTTAAAATTGGGTCATCCGGTTTTAGTCACAAATACCACCAAAACCGGTCAGGCACGCGCCAAATCCCTGTTTCTAAAAGCGCCTTATGAGCATTTGTTTCAGGCCGTGTATTTGCCAGCAGACCAGAAATCTCTGGTTGCGGCCTTTTTTCATCAGTATCAACCGAAAATGCTAGTTTTGGTCGAAACGGAACTGTGGCCGAACCTGATTGATCAAGCACAAAAATCCAATGTACCTTGCCTGCTGGTGAATGCCCGACTTTCGGAAAAATCTGCAAACGGGTATGGAAAAGTTCCAAGTCTGACCCGACCGATGTTAAAGGGTCTAAAGCAACTGCTGGCACAGGATACGGCCACAGCCCAACGCTTTATTGCATTAGGGGCTGTAGCGTCTGTAACCCAAGTGGTCGGCAGTATCAAGTTTGATATTCATGCCCCGGAACAGTTTGTCCAGCAAGCCCAGCAGTTCAAGCAGGACTGGAATTTAGCGCAGCGTCAAATCATCACCATTGCCAGTAGCCATGCGCCTGAAGAACAACAATTATTGGGTGCACTAAAGCCTTATTTAGAGCAACACCCGGAAATAGCGGTGATAGTGGTACCCCGTCATCCGGAACGTTTTGATGAAGTGTTTCAAGCGGCACAACGCTTAAACTTAACTACTCAGCGTCGCAGTCTGGGTCAAACCATTCAAGCCGATACGCAGGTGTATTTAGCCGACTCGATGGGAGAGATGTGGTTGTGGTATGCCTTATCGGATGCCTGCTTTGTCGGTGGCTCGCTGAATCAGCCGGGGGGTGGACACAATATTTTAGAGCCGATGGCTTTGGATGTGCCGACCGTGATTGGTCCCAATTATTTTAATTTCCAAAGTATTGTCGATGAGTTTATAGATGCCAAGGCCTTGTTGGTGGGTCCAGATGTTACGCAAGTGGCAGAGCTTTTGATGCAATGTTTAGATGAACCGGAAATGGCTGCCGAGATCAGTCAAAATGCGAAAGTGATTATGCAGAAGAATTCAGGTTCCTTGCAGAAACATATTGCTGTTATTGATCAGTATATTTAAATATTTCAAATGCACTATACGGCCTCATTTTGACAGAAAAGTTTCAATGCTGATTTGTAGGCAATCGCTACTTTTGAGGGATCAAAAGTAGCAAAAATACTTTGCTGATCTGATAGAGCATCCATGCTGTACAGATCAGCGGGCGACATCCCTGTCGCCTTCCGCGTATCCTAATATGTTGAATGATTCTTTAGCAGAAGATTATGAATATCGTCCTTCTTGATTCCAGTCAAACTCAATCCGAAATTTGGACCATCAGCAACACACGACAAGTTGAACATTTACAGACCCATGTGGATGTCAAAGTCGGAGACAGTTTGAAAGTCGGTATTCGTGAGGGAAGACGTTATCTCACTGAAATTGTAGAGATGACCGAACAGACCATAAAAATCAAACCCCTCCAAGAAGAAAAGGTTCCTGCAAAACTGCCGGTGACTTTAATTGTGGCCATGCCACGTCCAAAAGTGTTACGGCGTTTGATCATGGATGCCGTAACTTTAGGCGTGGAAAAAATCATTTTGCTGCATAGCTATCGGGTGGACAAAAGCTATTGGCAGACGCCCTTTTTACAACAGCTGGATCATTATGTGGCACTGGGCCTGGAACAGGCGGGAGATACGCAGGCACCACAGATTGAAATGTATAAACGCTTCAAGCCTTTTGTCGAAGATGTCTTGCCCGGTTTGATCAGCACTGAGCATCCTGCCTATGTAGCTCATCCTTATGTGGAGCAAAGTATGCCTGCGGGGATTGTGCATGGTTGCACGATTATCATTGGCCCTGAAGGGGGCTTTATTCCCTATGAAGTGGATTTACTCATAAAAAACGGCTGCCAGGCTGTGAGCCTAGGCAACCGTATTATCCGCACAGAAACTGTCATTCCTTATGTGCTGGGGCGCTTATTTAGCGGCTGAAGTTTCAGTTTCCGCCTGATCGCCACGATATACTTTCACTTCCTGAACAGGGTAAGGAATAGAAATACCGTGTTTATTAAAGGCCTGAATTACATGTTCCTGAACTTCACTGATTGAGTTTGCTGTCGTGGTTTCAGTGGTATCGACCCACCAACGCACATTCAGGTTGACAGAGAAGTCTGCCAGTGCATTCACGTTCACGGTAAAGCCGGGCTGACTCAGAATGGTTGGGTCTTTGTCTAAAATCGTCATCACGATATTTTTGGCTTTTTGAATGTCATCTTCATAACCAATGCCGACTACAAACTCACAACGACGACGTTGATAAGCTGTATTGACTGTTACTGCGCTGGTATAAACCGTTGCATTGGGAATCACAATACGACGACCATCGGGCGAACGTAAGAAGGTTGCACGAATCTGAATATCTTCAACTGTACCTTCCATACCCGACACAATAATGTCATCGCCAATCTTGAACGGTTCGCCCAGTAAAATCAGAATCCCGGAGAGTAAGTTCTGGAAAATATCCTTGAACGCAAAACCGATGGCAACCGAACCAATCCCTAAGGCACTCATGAGCTGACCTGGGGTAAAACCCGGGATGGCAATGACCATGGCAATCAGAAAACCGAAGAACATAATGGCAGAACTACCGACACGGTTCAGTACCAGAACCAGATTCTGTTTGGAGTAGGAGCGGTCTGCAATTGCTTTACGTACAAAAAATCTAAATAACTTAGACAGTAAAAGAAATACAGTGAAAACGATCAGTGCAATGCAGATATACGGCAAACGCTCCCAGAAACCATCAACAAATTTATCAATGGTCGAGTAAGCATCGTTATACTTTTCTGTATGTTCAAGCACAGTTTGAGCGGTTTTTTCACCAGCTTCTTGCAATAGATGTGAAGTACCTTGAGTCACTTCACTCAAGGCATTTTGTTGTTCAGCCACAGATTTTCCGAATATTCATTATTGCCCGATATTTTGCCTGAAACTGAACATAAATTTAACCAATAAAACGTAGTATTCACTGTCGTTTTGTCAAAAAATGTCAGTAGGTATTAAAAATACTGTGTACCTTTTTGTACCACTTCTTGCGGTGTTTCTAATTCACCTGTACCCATCATATAAGAAATGATACTGCTGGATGCCAAGAAACTTAACACTGTAATTAGAATGATGAACCAAGCCAGGATTTTTTCCCAGACTGGGGTTTCACGTGGCAGGCCATAGTTATTGATGCCCCGGGTTCCTGAACCCAAAAGCAGATAAAAACCCATAAATACATTCAGCAAGGGAACCAGAAATAACAGCATCAGCCAGCCGCTGCGGTTCATGTCATGTAAGCGGCGGACGGTAATGACCATTAAGAAATACAGATACAAAACCAGAATCACCACAAAGCCCAGTCCTGCGATTCCGGTCAGGGTGTTGACGAACTGATTGTCCATAGACAATGTATTGATATTAAAGATGCCCATAGCCAGACTCATGGCAATGGTGGCAAAGAAAGCGATCAAATGCACAAAACCATACCAGCCAATTGAACTCAGACGACCAAAACGACCATCTGGAGATAAGGGATTATCTGCTTTAGCCGGCTGGTTGCGGGAAAAAAAGGGGGAGGAGTCTTGCGGGTTCATACGCTTTTTCCGGTTCAGATTTGGGTAAGAAAATATTGTATTTTGCCAAGTTAAAATGACATCTTGTGTTTAAATTATAAGATTAAATAAACAGATCAGATACCAATCAGGCAATTTTTTTTGTTGAATATGATCAGGGGGTCTGTGTTTTAAATTGTATAAATAAACTACGACCAAAGCATGATTGTTGTGGTTAAAAAACCACCGTCATACTGTAGATATGCAGTCAATAAAACCTATAACGTGGCATAGCATCTCGTGATGAGATGAAGAAGAGCAAGGAAGTAATTTATGAATGAGATCTATCCTGTACCAGAAGAATTTAAAAAAACCGCTCGTACTGTCGAGTCTGAATATTTCGAGCGTTATCAGAAATCCATCGAGCAGCCTGATGAATACTGGGCAGAACAGGCCAAAAAGCTGGACTGGATCAAACCATTTACTCAAGTCAAAAATACCAGCTTTGACAAAGAAAATTTTAAAATTGAATGGTTTGCAGATGGACAATTGAACCTGAGTGCCAACTGTCTGGATCGACATTTAAAAGAACATCCGCATAAACCGGCGATTATTTGGGAAGGAGATCATCCTTCACGACATAAAATTATTTCTTTTAAAGAGTTGCATGACGAAGTCTGTCGTTTTGCCAATGTGCTCAAGAAAAATGGCATTAAAAAAGGTGATCGTGTGGTGCTGTATATGCCTATGATCTCCGAAGCCGCTATTTCCATGTTGGCTTGTGCACGGATTGGTGCAGTGCACTGTGTGGTATTTGGCGGTTTTTCGCCGGATTCACTGGCCAGCCGGATTGAAGACAGTCAGGCTAAAATCGTGATTACCGCCGATTCCGGTATGCGCGGGGGTAAACCGATTCCACTGAAAGAAAACGTGGATGAGGCCCTAAAGATTAAAGGCACTGAATCGGTTCAAAATGTGATTGTGGTACATCGCACCGGTAACCCGATTGAACTGAAAGAAGGGCGTGACCTGTGGTATCACATGGAAATCATGTCGGTGAATGAAATCTGTCCGCCGGAGCCGATGAATGCGGAAGATCCGCTATTTATTCTGTATACCTCTGGATCGACTGGCAAGCCGAAAGGGGTGTTACATACTACGGGCGGCTATCTCACTTATGTGAACTCCACTTTCCGTGAAGTGTTTGATATCAAACAGGATGATGTGTTCTGGTGTACCGCAGATGTAGGCTGGATTACCGGGCATTCCTATGTGCTGTATGGCCCACTCTCGAATGGCACCACTACGGTGATGTTTGAAGGCGTACCACAATATCCGACCTGGGCGCGTACCGGTCATATTGTCGATAAGCACAATGTCACCATTCTTTATACGGCACCAACGGCCATTCGGGCCATGATGCGCGAAGGCGATGCCTTTGTGCGGGAAAGCGACCGCAGCAGTCTGCGTCTGATTGGTTCCGTTGGTGAACCGATTAATCCGGAAGCATGGAACTGGTATTACACCGTCGTTGGAGAAAGCCGTTGTCCGATTGTCGATACCTGGTGGCAAACTGAAACTGGCGGCATCCTGATTTCACCTTTACCCGGTGCGACGGATTTAAAACCGGGTTCCGCGACCCGACCGTTGTTTGGGATTCAACCGGCCATTGTGGATGCCGAAGGCAAAGAACTTGAAGGCGAAGCAGAAGGCAATCTGATTATCAAGGATTCCTGGCCGGGTCAGATGCGAACCATCTGGGGCGATCCGGCGCGATTTATTGAAGCTTATTTCTCGACCTATCCGGGGACTTATTTCACTGGAGATGGTGCCCGTCGTGATAAAGACGGCTATTACTGGATTACCGGACGTGTCGATGATGTGCTGAATGTATCGGGTCACCGTTTGGGAACGGCAGAAGTGGAAAGTGCCTTAGTGGCGCATGAACATGTGGCTGAAGCCGCTGTGGTGGGCATGCCGCATGATATTAAGGGACAGGGCATTTGTGCATTCGTGACCTTGCAGGCCGATTTTGAAGAATCCGAAGAGCTGCGCAAAGAACTGGTCAATTGGGTGCGTAAAGTGTTGGGTCCAGTTGCGACGCCGGATGCCTTGCATTGGGCGCCTGCTTTACCTAAAACCCGTTCTGGCAAAATCATGCGCCGTATTTTAAGAAAAATTGCCGCCAATGAGCTGGATAGTCTGGGCGATACTTCCACCCTGGCCGATCCTCAAGTAGTAGACGTGTTAATCGAAACTGTGCGATCAAGTAAGTAAGTTATATTTTGAATACCACCTGAGCCTTTCAGGTGGTATTTTTATTTTAGCTATAAGTACTGCAGGCATTAAGATAAAGATCAAAAACTTCATCTGCTAAGCTAAAGCCGTAAAACAATATAGAGATGATTATGAATGCTTCATCTTCACAGCTAAATTCAAACCCCTTACAGATTGCCCGGCAACTGGCCGCACAGTTTGCAACCACGGCGGCTGAACGCGATAAACAAGGCGGCAACCCCAAACATGAACGGGATCTCATCCGTCAAAGTGGCTTGTTGGGACTCTCGATTCCCCAGCAATATGGCGGACAAGGTGCAGACTGGAAAACGGTGTTCCAGACTATTCAGACGATTGCTCAGGTCGACAGTTCACTGGCGCATGTCTATGGCTTTCATCATTTACTGATTGCGACCGTACAGCTGTTTGCCCAAGCTGAGCAATATGCTCCTTGGTTTGAACAAACGGCCAAAGAAAATCTGTTTTGGGGCAATACCTTAAATCCCTTAGACCGCCGGACCACGGCAGAACAGATTTCGGAAAGCGAATATATCTTTCATGGTGATAAAAGTTTCTGTTCCGGCTCGATGGATTCAGATGTTTTACTCTGTTCTGGTTATAACGATGCAGGAAAATTACTGATTGGAGTGATTCCCAGTACTCGTGATGGGGTCAGTTTTTTAGGTGACTGGAACAATATGGGACAGCGCCAGACCGACAGTGGAACCAGTCATTTTGAGCAGGTGAAAATTCAGCATCATGAATTACTGCTCAATCCGGGGCCGCTCAGTACGCCTTATTCGAGTTTACGTCCGCTGATTGCCCAACTGATTTTTGTGCATATATTTTTGGGGGTGGCAGAAGGGGCGTTTGAAACTGCCAGACAAACGGTGCAAAGTCAGAAAGCCTGGTCAAAATCTTTGGCGGAAGATGCCGTGCATGATCCGTTCACGCAAAAGCACTTTGCCGAGTTTTATGTGCAGCTGGAAGGGGTACGTTTACTGGCTCATAAAGCGGTCGAGACTTTGCAACAAGCCTGGAATATAGGCGAAGACTTAAGCGCTGAGCAACGCGGTGAAGTGAGTATCGCCATTGCTACAGCAAAAATTGCCGCCACTAACAGTTCGCTCTTTATCACCCAGAATATTTTTCAGGTGATGGGGGCACGTGCCACCACAGCCAAGCTGAATCTGGACCGTTTCTGGCGCAATGTCCGCACCCAGACCTTGCATGACCCAATTGATTATAAATATCAGGAAGTTGGGGAATGGCTGCTGACTGGGAAAGTATCGGACCCGAGTTTTTATTCTTGATGTAGAACAGCAAAAAGCCTTCGATATGAAGGCTTTTTAATAGGGTTTTTAAAAAATAATTTTCCAATCACTACAAGTTGTTCGTAATCCCAAAATCAAAAATAGATTTTAGAAGATATTGAATTTATGAGTGTGGCATGGATGCCACACGTTTTACATCCCTTGCGCTGCATTTTAAAGCAGTGCTTAAAACTGGCTCAGGATGTCGTGTATGGGAAACAAAAGGTTTTTCTTGCGGACTCAAAATATATTTTGAGATCCTCATTTTGACCTTTCAAAAGTAGCAGTATTGCCTACACGAAGGTATCAAAATGCAATCCCTTGAATGAGGCAGTGCTGATTTAAAAATCTGATATTGAACATTTTTGATTTATGAAACACATCGAATGTGAGTTAACTGTTTTTAAATGCTTCAATCGCCCGAACCCGGGAAGATTTTAAATCGACAATCGGTTTAGGATAATCGAGCCGAAGGTCGGGGTTTTTGGCATAGGGTTCATGGATGGTTTTGGCATCCAGATGAGCCAGTTCAGGCACCCACTGGCGAATATAATTGCCATCATGATCAAATTTTTGCGATTGACTAATCGGATTGAAAATACGGAAATAGGGCACAGCATCCATCCCGGTAGATGCACACCATTGCCAGCCACCGTTATTGGCCGCCAAATCTCCATCAATTAAATGTTGCATAAACCATGCTTCGCCCAGCCGCCAGTCAATCAGCAGGTTTTTACTCAGAAACATCGCGGTGATCATGCGCACCCGGTTATGCATCCAGCCAGTGGCAAGCATCTGGCGCATGCCGGCATCCACAATCGGAATTCCGGTTTCACCCTGTTGCCAGGCAGCCAAGTCTTCAGGCGCATCACGCCACGGAATGTTGCGGGTCGAGTCTTTAAACGGGGCATGCTTTGAAAGTTTGGGAAAATCAAACAAAGTATGCAGATAAAACTCGCGCCACAACAGCTCGTCCAGCCAGGTTTGTTGACCCGGATGTTCAATATGAAAATGTCCTTGCTGGGCACGGAACAGGGCTTGTAGCGATTGGCGGATGGAAAGCATGCCGATATTCAAATAGGGCGATAATCGGCTGGTGCTGTCCAAAGCAGGGAAGTCCCTTTCCTGATGATAATACTGAACCTGATGTTCAATAAAATCATCCAGTAACCCTAAAACCTCAGCTTCATTGACCGACCAGGCGAGACTGGCGGCATCGGCGAAAAGGCTGGAGTCTGCTATGGGACCATCAACCGAAGCGGAATCCCATAAATCATGCGGTGGTAACGGCGCTTGTGCCTGAATAGGAGGATAGCACTGAGGCAGGCTGAGACTTAAGTGCTCATAGCATTTTTTCTTGAAGGCGCTAAACACCTGATAGGGTTGCCCGGATTGATTGCGAATTGTGACCAGCGGAAACAGCGTACGGTCATGATAGAGATTGAAGACGATGCCATTTTTTTCGAGTAGCGTTTGAACATGCAGATCTCGGCTTAATTCATTGACGCCCACTTCAATATTGGCATGCAGGGCATCAATATTCAGTTGTTGCGCGAGCTGGAGCAGTATTGCTGGAATATCTTTCCAGAGGGGTACTTCTTGCACAATCAGGGGAATATTGTAGCTTTGAAGTTCTAATTTGAGTTGCTGTAATCGTCTGAGATAAAACTCATTTTTGATTTGGGCATCCTGATGTAAGGCCGACTGTGCGGGAGATCGGATTGCCAAAGCAATACAGGGACCGGCCTGTGTTGCCTGCCAAAGCGCAGTATGGTCATGAATTCTTAAATCTTGTCGAAACCAAATCAGTTGCATGAGAATTGAAAAGCTCTTTAGGCCATTATATTTATCATTATTCTAAGGAATAACACGGTTTAAACCTAGTTTTGAACCTTTAGGAGCCGATTTGGACATAAAAAATCCCTCAAGCCGAGCCTTGAGGGAAAGTTGGAGATTCCGTGATGATGTTATTTGGCTGCTAAGCCTGGTGATTAAACTTATGCAGATTTAGCCTGCACAAGCGGTTGTTGCTCAGCTTCTAGCACACGAACCAATGGCAACACTTTTTGTCCAAAATATTCCACTTCTTCAATAAAGTGTAAAAAGCCTGACAGAATCAAGTCGACGCCGACTGCTTTCAGCGCAACAATGCGTTCAGCAATTTGCTGTGGAGTACCAATCAGGTTGGTTTTGAAGCCGTCGTTATACTGCACCAGATCTTCAAAGGTCGATTTCGCCCAGTTACCTTCACCTTCTGCTGTTGCTGCACCTGCTTCACGGGTCGCATCACCAAAGGAATTTACGGCCTGAATATTGGCTTTATCAATAATTTCCTGTAGTACGGCTTTGGCTTCTTCTTCCGTGTCACGGGCGATGATAAAAGCATTTACTCCGATTTTAACCTGATGGTTATTGGCCTTGGCTTTTTCACGAATGTCATCAATCTGTTTCTTAATTTCTTCAGGCGTATTGCCATTGGTAAAGTACCAGTCAGACACGCGAGAAGCCATATCACGTGCAGCGCGTGAGCTACCACCCTGAAAGATTTCAATATGCGGCTTTTGTAGCGGTTTAGGCGACAGGGTGTAATCCTTGAACTGATAGTATTTACCATCAAAACTGAAATTATCCTGTGTCCAGACGCCTTTTAAGCTGCGAATGAATTCTTCCGAACGTGCATAACGCTGATCGTGCTCTGGCCATTCTTCACCAATGGCATCGAATTCGCCACGAAACCAGCCACTGACCACATTAATGGCAATACGACCCTGCGTCAGATGATCAATGGTAGCCAATTGCTTGGCAGCCAGTGCAGGTTTCCATGGACCCGGCAAGATTGCTGCAATCACTTTCAAACGCTCTGTTTTCGCCAGGATGCCATGACTAAAACTGACCGATTCATGCTGATTTTCTGCATTATAACCTGCAGTAAAGCGGATCTGGGTTAGGGCATAATCGAAACCGCTTTTTTCGGCAGCTTGCGCCAGACGGACGTTATATTCATAACTCCAGTCTGTGCGCTGTTCAATATTGCTCACGACCAAGCCGCCGCTGACATTAGGTACCCAGTACGCAAAAGTTATCTTTTTATCTTGTTGTGACATGTGAAAACCCTCTGAATGCTGAGATTGTTTTTAAGCGACTTGTGGCTTGGCTTTGTTGTGATGCAGACGTGATTCAGCTGCATCCAGATTCGGCACAGCAGCGGATGGTAAAACTTCCTCTTGTTCGATCTGTTTGTTGATGCCCAAATTTTGATTGGCTTGTTGAGTTTTTTCTTTTACCACTTCTGCACGTTGGCCTTTTGCTGGTGCCCACTCCAGAATAGGCAGCGCACGTGCAACAGCTAAAGTGATGCGGTCGCGCAGCAATTCGCTGTGAATGGTGTATTCAGGGGTAAAGTCTTTGTCAGTTGCATATACGCCAATCGGTAAAGTTTGCGCCTGAAAGAAGCTGAATAAAGGGCGCAACTGGTGTTCGAGCACCAAGGCATGACGTTCACTACCACCAGATGCTGCAAGCAATACAGGTACGTCTACCAGTGCAGTTTGTTCAACAAAGTCGAAGAAGTGTTTGAACAGGCCGGTAAATGAAGCGCGATAAACCGGTGTACCTACAATCAGCGCATCTGCTGCTTCAACAGCTGCAAGGTCATCCTGTACGCGCTGTGGCAGTTGGTTACGGTAAATTGCACCACCAAGCAAATGTCCAATTTCACTGAATTTAATAAAATGGACATTAATCGGAGTGGCTTCACCCAGTTCATTCAGAATTTCCTGAACCAGTGCTTCGGTTTTAGATGGATTATTTAAGCCACCAGATACAGCCACAATATTTAATGGTTTTTGTGCATTTAGAATAGACATTTTCAAACAACCTAAAACATAAAATCTCGGAATGTGTTTATTAATCAACAGTTGGCATATTCTGTAAAATAAACATATAAAGAAAAGTTATCTGATTTTAAGATATAAAAAAAAATGGTCTTAAAATGCACGTTTATATTAATTAATATTTTGATTTTTAAGTTTATATTGATTATTAATAAGTATTTTTAGCTGCACGATAAAATTTATATCAAAATATGATTAGATTCGATGATTTTTAGAAAAACCTTAAAAAAAAGGATTTTTTGGAAAAATAATGGGTGATAAGGCGAAAAAAGTCATTGATTGCATATCCTTAATAGCAGTTGTGTGGTTAGAATAGCCCTTAATGTGCACAAGATCTTTCATGTCGCTTATGAATATTTTAATCGTTGATGATCATCCGCTATTTCGTCATGCCTTGATTCAGGCTGTTCGTTATAGCTTACCGCAAGCTCAAATTCATGAAACAGCTGCAGTAAATGAGTTTTATGAACGCTTAGACAATGGACCGGAACCGGATCTGGTATTACTGGATCTTAATTTACCGGGAGCTTCTGGTTTTTCTGCTTTAGTCCATGTCCGTGCACAATATCCATCGATTCCGATTATCGTGGTTTCTGCACATGAAGAAGTCTCGATTATTCAACGTGCGATTGCTCATGGTGCAATGGGCTATATTCCAAAATCTGCGCATCCTAGCCATATTGGTGAGGCAATTCGTCAGGTGCTGGAAGGGGAGATCTGGTTACCGCCAAACTTGCCGGCCAATATGAATTTTGATCCGCGTGCGGCAGATGAAACTGCACTGGCAGAGCGTATCCAGTCGCTGACACCGCAACAATTCCGAGTCTTGATGATGGTGGCGGAAGGTTTGCTGAACAAACAGATTGCTTATGAGCTGGATGTATCTGAAGCGACCATTAAGGCACATGTCACTGCTATTTTCCGTAAACTGAATGTACAGAACCGTACTCAGGCGGTGTTGGCCATCAGTGCCCTGAATATTGAAGACAAGAAAATGTAATCGCTTTGCATATAGCGGTGAATGAAAAAGGCACTTGATGAAAGTGCCTTTTTTTTATGCCAAATTTTTAGATCAGCGATAGTTTAAAACGAGAGTATCTGAATGACTGGATTAAGCAACACAGCTTTGTTTCGGCGTCAGGTCGGTGCAAAACAAGGGATTGAGTGCACATTGCAGATCATCAATCTGTTCCTGTGACACATAGTGCTTTTCTTTGAGATATTCAGCCACACTGTCATCACGTAAACTCAAGAAGGCTGCATCATAGACGCCTAAATCGACAAATAACGCTGCTGTTTCCAGGCTGTTAAAACGGTCCAGATAGACATCATTGCCGTACATCAAGAAAATATGATCTTCATTGGCATGTGGATTAACACTCAAATGTTTGGCCAGTTCTAGCGGTGGGGTTTTAATAAACAGCAGATCAGACAATTCGTCAAATTGGGTAGTATCCAGAACATGATCGTCAGTTTTGACTTTTCCAAGCCATGCTTTAAACACCAGCACGGCACCGCCACGTAACAGCATGCTCCAGATTTGATGACGGACTTCATCATTCAAGTCACGAGATTCGGCCTCTAAAGCCTGAATGAGTTTGTCTTCCTGCTCTGCAAGTCGATCAAACAGACCTAAACCTTGTGGCTTATAGGCTGCGGGAGTGAATACATCGAAATTCAGTTCAGCAAATACCTGCAAGGCAAGGGGTACAGCACTTTGATATAAGGTATTTAACGCCTGAATATGGGTGTCATTCAATTTACTGTTAAATAATTCAGTCCATTGAATTTCAGGCAAAAGCGCATTGCTGCCGTATTGTCGGTAAAACTGTTGTGATTGATCTAGATCTTGGCTTATAGCTTCAGAAATGTTCATCTTTAAACTCCTGTATTGGGTAGGATGATCAGTTTCCTCAGCGTCATGTTTTAATGGACTTTTAGAATATAAAAACTGATCTTTTCTGGTTCTTATATATGCGCGAGACCCTAGATGAACGGTATACGACTAAAGTTGTAGAATGGATTTTTTTGCATAAAAACACATTTAAAATTAATTAATTATAAAATTGTAACTAAGTATACAAGTGTATATTTAAATTTTGATGATCTTTGCCATAGCAAATGCCAGATTGAAATTTTTGGTCAATCATGACTGCTCAAAAAATCTACTTTTTGAGCAGTTTTGCCTAAAGTAAAAAATAAATTGCTAATGAGCTTAAAAAATACTGAATTTAGACATCAAAGCGCCCATTTCAAAAGTTTGAAATGGGCGCTTGACGGTTTATCGTAAACTTAAGAATTGGAGATTTTTAAGCCCGATAACCAGGAACGAAGTGAGGCTGGTTTTAGCGGTTTTTTCAGCAGCACAATGTTCAGTTCTTTTAAATGCTGTGGCAATTCAGGATCGGAATCCGCAGTAATGAGCGCCACAGGAACCTGCTCCTGACGATTTTCCAGAATGAAATCCAGACCAATCTTGTTGTTATTCAGATGCTGATCGACTAACCAGACTTGAATATTTTCTTGCTGGATGAGTTCGAGCGCCTGTTCCGGTTCAGTCGCCTTAAACACTTGATAGCCCCATTTGGTCAGCAAGGTCGACATGCCTTCCAAAATGGTTTCATCATTGTCCAGACATAAAATTTTATAGGCCTTGCTCTTCAGTGGCGTGGCTTGCACAGGGGCGGCCACCACTTTAGGAGCTTCTACAATCGGCACTTCAATCATGAAGCAAGACCCCTTGCCATATTCTGAATAGACATGCACCGGGTAGTCCAGCAGGCTGGTCATGCGCTGTACAATGGCCAAGCCCAGTCCCAGACCTTGCTCGCCCCAAGGTGAGGTATGACCACAGCGCTCAAACTCCTGAAACAGCTTTATACGCTGTTCTTCGGCAATCCCCGGACCGGTATCCCAGACCCCAATCCGGATGTGCTGAGGTTTTTCTGCCGAGCGCAATACACCCACAATGACACGACCTTTGGCGGTATAGCGCAGGGCATTACTCACAAAGTTCTGAATAATCCGGCGAATCCACTGCGGATCGGTATCAATCCAGAACTGTGCGTCATGCACACTGAAGCGAATGCCGCGTTGTGCTGCAATCGATTTAAATTGCAGTTCCAAATCACTTAATAAGTCATGCAATGGATAAGGCTGGCGTTTTGGCTGAATAGTGCCTCCTTCCAGACGGGCAATATCCAGCAGGGCGGACAGCATACTTTCGGCCCCATGCAAGGCACGATCCAGCTGTTGCAAGGTCTTGCGGTCTTCGTCCGACTGCACGCTTTGCTCTAAAGCGGTACTGAACAAACGCGCGGCATGCATTGGTTGTAATAAGTCGTGGCTGGCTGCGGCAATAAATCGGCTTTTCGACATATTGGCACGGTCAGCTTGTTCGCGTGCCAGTTGCTGCTCTGAAAGTGCATCGGCCAGCTGCTGGGTCCGATCTTGCACCCGGGCTTCCAGTACCGCTTCATTTTCACGGAAGGCGGTAATGTCGGCAAAAGTCGTGACAAAACCACCACCTTCAATCGGGTTACCACGCATCTGAATGACCCGGCCATCTTTACGAATCCGTTCAAATTCATGCGCGCTGCCCATGGTCATCCAGTGAATTCGTTTGCGCACGTGTTCTTCGACCGAACCTGGGCCACATTCACCGCGCTCGGCGTTATAACGGATCAGGTCTGAAATCGGACAGCCGACATAGACAATATCTTTAGGATAATCAAACAGTTTCAGGTATTGATTGTTCCAGGCCACCAGACACATGTTTTCATCCACCACACTGACCCCTTGGGTCATATGGTCAATCATGGTCATGATCAGGTTCTGGTTAAAGCGCTGCCATTGCGAAGCCTGATCCAGAATGTTGGCGACCTGACCCAGTGCCAGGCCGTTATTGACCATGGCCGTAGTCAGCAGGGTACGAGCGGAAGCAGCGCCAATCGTTCCGGCAAGGTATTGTTCAGTGAAACGCCACCACATGCCATTGGCATTGCTATTTTCATTCAATATCACATTATTTTGCGCACAGAACTGGCGAAAAGCTTGGGTTGCTGCCCCTTCACCGGTAATGCGTTTAGCCAGAGTAATTAAATCACCGACTTTCAAACGAGCCACGTCTTGGTGGGAGTAATTGATTTCACTTGAAGTGCTATGTGTAGGCAAAGGCTTGGTTTCATAATAAAAGAAACTTTCAGCCTGAATTTGCTCGGCAATACTCGGGCGGAATATACGTGACACCCACACATAAAGAATGATATTTAAACCTAATGCCCAAGTGACCCCATGGGTTAAAGGGGCAAAAGATTGAAAACCAAACAGGGCTTCTGGGCGTAGCCAGTTAATCCCCATTGGACCGGCAAGCAGGAATTGCTGGGTAAAGTGGCTGTATTCAACAGGCAGACTGCGTAGTACTGTAGGCAGCAACAGGGTATAAGCCCACATGGCAAAGCCGGCGATCAGACCAGCATACACACCTTGTTTACTTCCACCGCGCCAATATAGTCCACCAATTAAAGCAGGTGAAAATTGCGCCACTGCACTGAAGGCCAATAAACCAAATACTGAAAGCTGATCTATGTCATTAAAGAAATGGAAGAATAAAAAACCCAGTAACATGACCGCTAAAATACAGACGCGACGGGTAAATTTCAGCACCAGAGGTAAACGCTTGTCGTGGCGTGAAAGTATACCGCTACGCCATAAAGCTGGCATGATCAGGTCGTTACTCAACATGATCGACAAGGCCACTGAAGACACCAACAGCATGCCGGTAGATGCAGAAAAACCACCCAGGAATGCTAATAGGGTTAACCACTCTTGATCATAGCTGAGGGGGAGTGACAGTACAGCGACATCAGGGATAGCTAAAAAGTGCGGTGCAGCATGTAGTGCCCAGCTGGCGATCGGAATAATGGCAATCGTGGTCAGAATCAGATAAGTGGCAAACCAGCGACGTGCACCTCGAATATGTTTCTCATCACGTAGCTCAACGACAGCGACATGGAATTGCCGTGGCAGGCAAATAATTGCCAAAGCTGCAAGTAAGGTTTGGATCCAAAAGGTCTCCGGAACACCAAACAGTTGAACCTGTTTAAAGGTTTCTACAACATCACTGGAAATTTGTACCAGATTATCTGGCGCATCAAACACAAAAAATAAGGCTACACAGAGTAGGGCGAATAATTTGACAAAGGATTCAAAAGCCACAGCGAGCATTAAACCGCCATGCTGTTCGGTATTGGCAATTTGTCGGGTACCAAAAATCATGGCCAAAATGGCCAAAATTCCGGTTAAAAACAGCACGCTATTGGTGGTGCCCTGTATACCATTATTTTCTTGCAGAATGACTGCGGCACTTAAAGCAATCGCACGCAGCTGCAAGGCTAAATAAGGAATAATGGCAATCACGGCAAGAATCGTAACGAGAGATGCCAAAGGCCCACTCTTGCCATAACGGGCAGCTACAAAATCCGCAATGGATGAAATGGCATGATGTTGACGAACTCGTCCTAGACGACGCCATATATCATAACCTACACCCACAAAAATTAACGGACCTAGGTAAATCGGCAGAAAGATAATGCCTTCGCGAACGGCTGCACCGGTCGCACCGTAGAATGTCCACGACGAACAATATACGCCCAGCGTTAAACTGAACAGTAACATCCGGCCACGGGTGCTTAATCGACTTGCGTGTTTTTCACCAAAAAATGCACAGATAAAAAGTAATGCGATATAAAGGGCAAGTACCCCGATGATGAGCCAACTATTCATATTGCCTACAGTGTAAAACTATGTCGTAATGATAACCTATCTAATAATCTCACCGCTTTAATTGATCAAAATTTAACGACCAAAGTAGTAATTACAACAACCCAACAAGATTGTTAAGTTAGACAACGAAATAATTCGAATTAAAAAATAGCACCCATGGTTGGGCGCATACAGGAGTAGGTTATGGATGAAGCACAGGTAGAACGCATTCTACAGAATCCAAAATTTAAGGAAATGGTAAGCCGAAAAAGCAGATTAAGCTGGACATTAACAATCATCATGCTGATTGTATATGTCGGTTTCATGCTTTTGGTGGGTTATAACAAAGAATTCTTGATGAGTTCCGTGAGTGGCGGTGTGACCACAATTGGTATGCCATTGGGCTTGGGGATCATTGTCTTGTCTTTCATTTTATGTGGTGTTTATTCGTATATCGCGAACAATAAGCTTGATCCATTGAATGAAGAAGCAATGCGTGAAGTCGAAGCAATTACTCAAGAAAAAGGACATTCATAAGATGAAATGGAATTCATTGAAAGCGCAAGCAGTGGCTGCTTCTACGCTGCTGATGTCAGGTATGGCTATGGCCAGCCCGGATTTAGGTGCTGCTGAACAGCAGGCGACTAACTGGCATGCCATTATCATGTTCGCAATTTTTGTGGGCTTCACCTTGCTGATTACCAAATGGGCAGCGAAACAGACCACTAGTACCAAAGACTTCTATACTGCTGGTGGCGGTATTTCTGGCTTCCAAAATGGTTTGGCGATTGCCGGTGACTATATGTCAGCTGCATCGTTTCTGGGTATTTCTGCGATGGTCTTTAGCTCTGGTTTTGACGGGCTATTGTACTCATTAGGCTTCATGGTAGGTTGGCCGATCGTATTGTTCCTGGTCGCTGAGCGTTTACGTAACCTGGGTAAATTTAACCTATCAGACGTTGTTTCATTCCGTCTGGCAGAAAAACCGGTACGTACTTTGGCAGCATGCAGTTCACTGGTCGTAGTTGCCTTCTACCTGATTGCACAAATGGTCGGTGCAGGTCAGCTGATCAAACTGCTATTCGGCTTGAACTACAACATCGCTGTAGTGATTGTGGGCCTTCTGATGATGGCTTACGTGATTTTCGGTGGAATGTTGGCAACAACTTGGGTACAGATCATCAAAGCGGTGATGTTGCTGAGTGGCGCGACCTTCATGGCATTCATGGTTATGAAAGGCGTAGGCTTCAGCTTCACCAACATGTTTGAACAATCGATTCAGGTGTTCTCTAAAGTTCATGAAATCAGCTTGTCAGAAGCGACTAACATCATGGGGCCAGGTAAATTGGCGGCAAACCCGATTGATGCTATTTCTCTTGGTCTGGCATTAATGTTTGGTACAGCAGGTTTACCTCACATCTTGATGCGTTTCTTTACCGTAAAAGATGCAAAAGAAGCACGTAAGTCTGTAGTTGTGGCGACCGGTTTCATTGGTTACTTCTATCTTTTGACTTTCATCATTGGTTTTGGTGCGATTCTATATGTATCGAACAACCCGCAATTCATTGATGTAGCGAAAATGGCAGTGACTGGCAAGCTAGAGCTTGTAGGCGGTAACAACATGGCCGCAGTTCACTTGTCTGATGCTGTTGGCGGTGACCTGTTCATGGGCTTCATTTCAGCTGTAGCATTCGCAACGATTCTTGCGGTAGTAGCTGGTTTGACACTCTCAGGTGCATCTGCAATTTCACATGACTTGTATGCCAACGTATTCAAGAAAGGTCAAACAACGCCTGAATCTGAATTACGTATGTCAAAAATTGCGACTTTAGGCCTTGCAATCTTTGCCATGATTTTGGGTATTTTGTTCGAGAAACAAAACGTAGCCTTCATGGTTGGTTTGGCATTCTCTGTGGCATGTTGTGCAAACTTCCCAGTGCTTGTTCTTTCAATGTTCTGGAAAGGCTTGACGACTCGTGGCGCGGTGATTGGTGGTGTGGTTGGTCTAGTCACTGCAGTGACACTCATTATCCTGTCTAAAGCAGTTTGGGTAGATACTTTGCAGATTTCAGAAACACCAATTAACCCATTTAACGGTCCTGCAATCTTTGCAATGCCATTATCGTTCCTATGCTGCTGGTTGTTCTCTGTAACGGATAACTCTGCACGTGCACAAGCAGAACGCAAAGCATTTGATGCACAGTTTGTACGTTCACAAACAGGTATTGGTATCTCTGGCGCATCTGATCACTAAGATATGCCAACTTTAAAAAAGCCCCGTCAGGGGCTTTTTTTATGACCTAAGAAAGTGAGATTAGCAGGGTTACAACGCAGAGCTTGGGTGAACACCATCTTATTTTTATCCTTTTCAGGAATGATGGGATGTGCTGTGATTAATAATAAATAGTGTAAAGGAGCAGAAGCACCGAGCATTTTTATACAAATGTTTATCTTACAGGTTTAAATATTCATGCTAAGTTGATTCAAAGTAACAAAAAATGCTGAATAAATTCAGCAATAAAAATGACAGTATTTTGGAGCAGTCAATGCGGTCGATTATTGAAGTATGGAAGGTATTTCGTTTATTGCCTTCAGCCTGGCTACTTTTATTACAATTCATTATTTTGATTTTGTCTGTTGCCGTAAATTACAGTACGCCTTACCGGACCCTTACTTGGTTAATGGGTGTTCTGGTTTTGTTGGTGATCGCCAAAGTGATCCGGCAAACGCCGATGTTTACCATTTTGGGTTTAAGCTTTGTTGGTGGTGCTGTAATTTTTTCTTCACTGATTTTATTAGGAATAGAAAATCCATGGATTCAGGTGATTGCACATGGCTTTGAAGCAGCAGCTTATTTCAGTGCAGCCTATGGCTTATTGCGTTATATGTTTGAAGACCGCTATTTAACCCGAGATGAACTGTTTGCTGCGGGAGCTGTCTTTACGCTACTGGCTTGGGGTTTTGCATTCTTATATAACGTATGCCAGTTATTGGTGCCATACAGTTTTCAAAATCCCAATGTGAGTGGTTTACAAAGCTGGCTTGATTTATTGTTCTTGAGTTTTAGTTTGCAGTCCGCAACAGGCTTATCGGATCTGATTCCGATCAGTGCGCCCGCACGGGTATTGGCATTATTACAAATGTTTTGTGGTGTCATGTATTTGGCGCTGATTGTGTCACGCTTAATTGCCTTGCAATACATTGCCCATTTGCCCAACCATCTGAAAGATAAAGACTAAAAAAGGACGCATAAAGCGTCCTTTTTGGAATTCAGTTTCTAAATGAATTAGAAGCGGAATTTAGCATTTACACCAGCAACTTGAGTGTCACGGCTAGAATTTTCAGCATTCGCATTTACGTAGTTAGCACCTACTGCAATTGCAGGAGTAACGAAGTAATTTACGTTCACACCCCATGCAGTGCTTGGAGTTTGAGCAAAGCTAGATTCTGTGTAAGAAACACCAGCACTTAACTTAGGAGTAAAGTAAAGGTCTGATTTTAATTGATATAGTGTATCTTCACCATACACAAGACCAGCTTCGAAACCAATAGACATATTGGTGTTATCAATAGCGCCTACATATTTAGTACGTGCAGTAATTGCATCTTGGTCATCACCAATCGTACCAGTTTCTAAAGCTGAAACTACGCTATTGTTGCTTAAAGTGTTAAAAGTATCGAAAGCAAATTGGTCTGCAACGCTAGTATAACCAACAGCAACCAAGAAGTTCGGAGCAATAACAGCACCAAGTTCTAAAGCATAACGGTCGCCATTGCCATCACCAAGTTTAGCAACATTGGCATTGCCGTATGGGTTTGATGCTGTAAAGTTGTTTTTAGCATCAGTTTTTGAATGATTGTAAGATGCACTTGCATATACAGGAACAAATTTAGTCGGGATATATGTTTCAGCTTTAACACCGTAAGAGTGCTGTTGAGCTTCAACTTCTTCACTAACATTCAAAGCAGGAACTTTAACATCTGCTGTATATTGACCAAAATTGTATGCTGCAGATACGTTAGAAGCTTGGTTTAAGAAAGCTGCTTCAGCCAATGGGCCTTTAGAAGAATCAACATCTTTAAAGTAATAAGTACCTTGTACAGCGCCAGTGTAGTTATTGTTATTGAAAGAGTCATCAAAGTATTCAGCTTGACCTTGAACTTCTACTTGATACGCTTGAGCACCGGTCATGGCTAATAATAAAGCAGTGGCTAAACCGAGTTTTTTCATAATAGTTACCAGTTTTGTTAAAAATGGATTAAACAGTGAGCATTGTATTGTAACAAAACATTAAGTCAATGAACTAAAAGAACATTATATTATTGAGCTTTTACTCTAAATCTTGTATGTGGTTAAAAAATATTCAAATGAGTTATTCAGTGTCAACCTAAAAAACTTTTTTGAGAACAATTGAATATGAGCATTCTTAGAGCTTGGTTTTTGACAAAAGGATGAAATAAGCCTATTTTTTACAATGTAAAAATAGATTATTAAGTATATATTTATTGTAAAAATCAATTTATATGTGCGATTGTAGTGTGATCGAATTATCGCATTTTTAGTATTTCTTAGATTTATAGGATAAAATTTGTAAAAAATACATAATTTGTGCTTAAAAAACAATCATTTTCAACTGTTTTTTGATTGCTAGTTCACATAATGGTTAAAGTATTGTGACTGGTTTTAAATCATACTGCTTTAATAGGCTTTACTTATCTATTTGTTTTTATCATAATGTTTCTATCAATTCATACTACATTGAAATAATGTGATGATGATCTGATTCTCCATAAACAAGTTTTTGTTTTATATGCCCAACTTTCCCCAAGGTTGGGTTTTTTTTGCCTTAAAATAATCATGCTCTGAAAAAATCAAAAGAGAGCAATGCATATTTATGATGTTGTAAAAGTAATGTGAAGTTTAATAAACCAAATCAAAGCAATGAATTCCTGCAAGATTTAAAAGAAAGAGCACAGTTATTGATTATAAAATTTAACGCACCAATACGGTGCTTTTTTTGTGGTTATATCAATTATTTTTCAATCTAAAAAATAAAAAACCCCAATTTTCTTAGAAAATTGAGGTTTTTTCGCCAAAATCTCGGGGTAAATCAAAAAAATCTGCTGAGGAATATGTTTGAAATGCCCTAATGCGGTGCATTATGCACTTAATTGTAGCACTTGTAAATATTTTCTTGATTTTGGGCTTGTTTCAACTTGATCGTTTGCTCATGGCTCGCTAAATCTTAAAATATTTGATGCTATAGCAGGTAAATAAATTTATTCAGTATGACTGGACCTATATTGCTGCCTTAGGTTCATTTTGTAGGATAAAAATTTAGCGCAACAAAAATCAAAATTTTGAACACATAAAAAAGATAAATGGTTGATGAAATTGAATTATTGGTTAAATTTTCGATTAAATTTTAACTCTTTTTATATTATCATCATGTAATATATACAATTGTATCCTGAATATAGTTCTCAATCATGGTTGGTCAGCTGTTTGGTGCGGAGCGTACTTAATCTATGTATAAGTTAAGTTCAGAACATATTCGTCAACGACTGTTATTGTCGATGCTGATCATCATTGTTTCCCTACTGTTTCTTTCTGTTCCTTTAATTGTCAGCAGTTATCAAATCTATCAAAAAGCTGATCGGGCCTTAACTGAAATTTCAGCACTTCGCGCAGTTGCTGACCTTGCCAATAAAATTTCGCGTGAAAGAGCACCTGCCAATAATGTCATGTCGAGTAATGCGGATGAATTTGCTGCAAATAAGCAAAAACTGCAAAGTTATCGTCAAGAAGTGGATGCGCAAATTGAACAGACTATACGCATTTTAAATAAGGCAGGTTTTCCTGTTCAGGCACAGCAATTATCTTCCCAGTTGATAGTAAGTTTACAGCAAGGTCGGCAAGCAGTAGATGCTTATGCTGCTTTAAACAGGTCGGAACGGCATTCATCACAACTGGATCATGCTATTAAGCAAATGTTTGGTGCTTGGGATAGTTGTCGCTTTATTTTAAAAAATGTACTGGAACATTCGGAAGGAAAAGGGACCGATGTTTCTGAATACTACACCTTGATTTTAATTCTGGCAGATTTACGCGATCAGGCAGGACGGGTTGCTTCAAATATTATGGCGGCCGTTGCCTTTAATGAAAAAATACCTGAGGATAATCTGGCTCGATCCTTACAAACACAGCATCAGGCAAAATACTTATGGGGGGTGGTCAATACCATACAGCCTGAACAGGGCAAAACCCCTGAATATCTGGCTTTGCATGAACAGGTTAAAACGCAGTTTTTGGACAAAGGTATTCCAACAGTTACAGCCTTAATTAATCAGAGTTTACATGATCAAGCTTATTCTTTAACTGGAACGCAATTAACCGGAGTTATGGTTGATAAATTTGCAACCGTGGTTAATCTGCAAACTTATATTCTGGATTATAGCGTTCGGGTCGCTCAAAGCGAGAAAAGGCAGGCACAGCAACAATTCATCCTGACGCTCATGGTTGCATTAATCTGTTTGATTACCGCAATTTTTACCATGATTTATGCACGTAACGGAGTGATTAAGCCTTTAATTAAAGCCAGAAATGCTATTTTGAGTTTGGCTCAACATCAAGTTGCAGAGTATGGACCTTTATCTGATGATCCTGAAACGTTAATGGGCGCAATTAAAAAACTAAAACAGGTGTTGAAGCAACGTGATGCTCTGGAATTTCAGCTTAGAAATGTAGCTAATACAGATAATTTAACCGGTGTCTCGAACCGTCTGGCTTTGGATGAATATATCCAGTATGTGGAAAAGAAACCGGAAGGTTTTACTCAAACCGGTCTGATTATTTTTGATATTGATGACTTCAAACAGGTGAATGATAGTTTCGGGCATATAGTTGGTGATGAAGTGATTAGACTGGTGGCAGAAAAATTACAGTTTAATGTGCGTACTTCGGACTTGCTTGTACGTTATGGTGGTGATGAGTTTTTGGTCCTGATTGATGATGTAAATTCTCAGGATGCGTTGGTGGTTGCGAATAAAATTTTGCAAGATATTGGTCGTTCTGATTTTTATATTGCCGAGATCAATGAAAATATTCAGATTTCTGTCAGTGCCGGTGTAGCCATTGGGGCTGCATCCTGGATGGGATTGCTGGAAAAAGCGGATAGGTCTTTATTTCAGGCTAAGGAAAATGGCAAGAATAAAGTAGCGGGGTGATGCAAAGATCCTCGTCTATTTATTTAGTTTTCTCAATCAAATAATTAATAAAGTTAGTACATGCAACCAGCATAAATTTTGCGTCGATATAAGTTAAATTTGATTCTTCTAGCATTGCATGGCGAATACCGTCACCATCAGAAGTATAGCCATACAGTTGGCTTAAACTACCTTTTAAAGCAGGATGTAGTCCGAATTTATCTTCAACAATTTTTAAAGCTTTTCCTAAAGTTGCTTTTTCATCGTTTGTGATTATTTTGCAAATTGATTCAACAGCACTGATAGATTCTTTAATTGAATTTCGATAGTCAGGATTTTGACGATCTGACATGAGTTTTAGAGCTTGGTTGAGGTGTTGTTGGACACCCGAATATGGGTTGGTATTGGCTAATGCTTCTTCTATGGATTGGATTTCTTGCTCTGAGGTAATTTCAATTACTTTATTTTCAATAATACGATAAGCCGTATTTTCTTCTTCAAGTATTCTATTAATTTCAGCTATAAAATGATTTTTTATGTCTTGAAATGGGTATGCATCTAAACAAAACTCCAAGAAATCATAAATTTCATACCATTCATATTCATTAAAAAATATGACATCTAATTCATCAATTGCTTCAATGATGTAGATTGGCATTTGATCAATACGTTTTTTTTGATAGTGATATAAGCTACCAAAAAAGTTATTTAGATTACTGTTGTTTAATAAGCCAATCTCAATACTATTGGATGATTTTTCATATTTATTAAAAATATATAAGGTAATGATATTCCAAATCTTATTTAATAGCTCATCACTTGTTTTTTCTTTTAGAATCACTTCCCGAACAGGTTTATATCCGTATTTTTCTGAAAAGCGCATTATTTCCCCAATAAATTTAATTTTCTATTTTACTTTTTAATCTCCCCTAACCCCTCTTTAAAAAGAGGGGAAACCTCATAGCAAATATGGAAAGTTCCCTCCTTTGAAAAAGGAGGGTTGGGGAGGATTTAATAAATTATTTCAACAATGGCTTCAAGAACTTCGCTGTATGTGACACTTTATTCTTCGCCACTTGCTCTGGTGTACCTTCGGCAATAATCATACCGCCACCTGCACCGCCTTCAGGACCCAGGTCAATCACCCAGTCGGCAGTTTTAATCACATCCAGATTATGCTCAATCACCACAATGGTATTACCCTTGTTACGTAGCTCATGCAGAATATCGAGCAGCTTAGCAATATCATGGAAATGCAAACCAGTTGTAGGTTCATCCAGTACGTACAGGGTTTTACCTGTATCGCGTTTTGCCAACTCACGCGCCAGTTTCACACGCTGTGCTTCACCCCCAGAAAGGGTAGTCGCAGATTGACCCAAACGGATGTAACCCAGACCTACCTGATTTAAGGTTTCCAGACGGCGGTGAATCACAGGAATGGCATCAAAGAAATGCATGGCATCTTCAACGGTCATTTCCAGTACGTCAGAAATATTTTTGCCTTTATAACCCACTTCCAGAGTTTCACGGTTATAACGCTTACCATGGCAGGCATCACAAGGCACATACATATCCGGCAAGAAGTGCATGGCGACTTTAATCATGCCATCACCTTCACAGGCTTCACAACGACCACCTTTCACGTTAAATGAGAAACGACCGGCAGCATAACCACGTGCCTTGGCTTCCGGCGTTTGCGCGAACAATTCACGAATTGGCGTGAACAAACCGGTATAAGTGGCAGGGTTAGAACGCGGGGTACGTCCAATCGGGCTTTGGTCAATATCCACGACTTTATCGAGGAACTGTAAGCCATCAATCGAATCAAATTTTTCTGCGGTTAAGGTGGTTGCACCGTTCAACTGTGTTGCGGCCAACGGTAATAAGGTCCGGTTAATCAGGGTCGATTTACCTGAACCAGAAACCCCAGTGACACAGGTCATCACACCCAAAGGAATAGTTAAATCAACATTCTGCAAGTTATGACCGGCAGCACCCATCAGCTTGATTTGCTCTTCCGGTTTTGGCGGTTGAGTGCGGACTTTTGGAACCTCAATTTTTAATTTGCCTGAAAGATATTGACCGGTGAGCGAGTTTTCATTGTCCGCCAGCTCATCATAAGTACCTTCGGCAATCACATGACCGCCATGCACACCGGCACCCGGACCAATATCAATAATATGGTCGGCGGCACGAATCGCATCCTCATCATGCTCAACCACTAAAACGGTATTCCCCAAATCACGTAAACGCACCAGCGTTTCAAGCAGGCGGTCATTATCACGTTGATGCAGACCAATCGAAGGTTCATCCAGTACGTACATCACGCCCATCAAGCCGGCACCAATTTGCGAAGCCAAACGGATGCGCTGTGCTTCACCGCCAGACAGGGTTTCGGCAGAGCGAGACAAGCTGAGATAATTCAAACCGACGGATACCAGAAAGTGCAGACGTTCCCGAATTTCCTTGAAAATCTTGTCGGCAATTTCACCTTTGGCGCCTTCAAGATTGAGATCCTGATAGTAACTTTCCGCATCACCAATCGACATTTTAGTAATTTGCGCAATGGTTTTGTCTTTGACCCGGACATTACGGGAAATTTCATTCAGACGTGAACCGCCACAGGCATCACAGGCCGCATTGGACAGATACTGGGCCAGGTCATCACGTACATAATTCGATTCAGTTTCACGGTAACGACGTTCCAGATGTGGCAAGATCCCTTCAAAAGGTTGCACCCGGTTATGCTTGCGACCGCGTTCATCGATATAACTTAAATCGACTTTTTCTTTGCCTGTACCGTAAAGGAATTTCTTTTTGGTATCGGCATCCAGTTCATTCCACGGCGTATCTAGAGAAAAGCCAAAATGGGCTGCGACTTTTTCAATCATGCTGTAGTAATAAGGACGCTGTCTGTCCCAACCGCGAATCGCGCCCTGACTAATTGAAACTTCATTGTTTGGAATCAGTTTGTCAGCACTGAAATGGCTACGTGTTCCCAGCCCATCACAGACCGGGCAGGCGCCAAAGGGGTTATTAAATGAAAACAGACGCGGTTCCAGTTCCGCGACGGCACGATCACATTCCGGACAGGAGTGCTTGGCAGAGAACACCCGTTCCGGTTGCTCGCCCTTCATCCAGGCCAAAATCGCAATATCACCACCTAAACGTAGCGCGGTTTCAAAGGATTCGGCAATGCGGTTGCCCAGATCATCGCGAACTTTAAAACGGTCGACCACCACTTCAATGGTATGTTTTTTCTTTTTATCCAGTTCGGGCGGTGTGTCAATTTCAACAATTTCACCATCTACACGGGCGCGGACAAAACCCTGACTTTGCAGTTGTTCAAACAGGTTGCTGTATTCACCCTTACGCTCACGCACCACCGGTGCAAGTAGCATTAAAGCAGTACCTTCTTCCAGACCTTTTACCGCATCAACCATTTCCGATACGGTTTGTGCCACCATTGGCAAGTCATGCTCTGGACAATAGGGTGTGCCGACACGGGCATATAAGAGACGTAAATAGTCGTAAATTTCCGTGATTGTTCCCACAGTTGAGCGCGGGTTATGGCTGGTCGATTTCTGCTCGATGGCAATGGCGGGGCTTAAACCTTCAATCGAGTCGACTTCAGGTTTTTCCATTTGTGACAAGAACTGACGCGCATAGGCAGACAGCGATTCTACATAGCGACGCTGACCTTCGGCATATAAGGTATCAAAGGCAAGGGAAGATTTACCAGAGCCTGAGAGTCCCGTAATGACCACGAATTTGTCGCGTGGAATATCGAGTGACACATTTTTTAAGTTATGGGTACGTGCGCCTCGAATACGGATGTGGCTTTGGCTCATAAAACATCTCGGTAATGTACAAATAGAAGGTTATATATGATAGCGCATGAAAAATGTTCAAGCTGTATTTAAATAAAATTAAACGTCAGACTGTGACGGTCAAATTTATATATGTTAAAAACGATAGATGTTCTTTTAGTGAATAAATAGCTCAACTCGCATCAATCCAGCTGAACTGAAAGGTCAGATCATTGTATAACGCTTGAGTGAATACCAGATAAGATACTTCAAAATAAAAAAGGAAAATCACATGATTATTGGGAAAATTTTGGTGGCCTTGATTGCTGTTTTACATCTTTATTTTTTAATTCTGGAGATGTTTCTTTGGGATAAGCCTGTGGGCATGAAAGCTTTTGGCAATACGGCTGAAAAGGCAAAACTTACCAAGGTGCTGGCGCAAAATCAGGGCTTATATAATGGTTTCCTGGCCGCAGGACTGATTTGGTCACTGTTTGCTCCCGCTGCCTATGCCACAGCACTGGCGAATTTCTTTTTGGCCTGCGTACTGGTGGCCGGTATTTATGGGGCCTTCACCGCAAGTCGCAAGATTTTGTATATCCAGGCGCTGCCTGCATTGATTGCGTTAGTGGTCGTAAATTTAGTCTAAGCAAAAGCGGTTTTGCAGCGTAGACTATGCAACTTAATCAAGAGATTTATAGGAAATAAGTAGGCATGCTGTCTTTATTTTTGAAATGTGTTTTAGGGGCAGCGGTTGTACTGATTATTTCCCTTCTTTCCAAGAGTAAAGCTTTTTATATTGCCGGTCTGGTGCCCCTTTTTCCGACGTTTGCCTTGATTGCACATGTGATTGTGTCGCAGCAGCAGGGAGCCGAGGCCTTACAGAAAACAGCCCTGTTTGGTTTATGGTCTTTAATTCCTTATGCGATGTATTTGTTGATGGTTTATGTACTGGCAACAAAGATGTCTATGTGGTCGTGTTTGGGTGTGGCGATGGTTTGCTGGATTGTGGCTGCGGCAGGGCTGATTTATGGCTGGCAGTTGTTTCAAAATTAAAAGCAAATAACTAATTTTATAAATTTTAATTAGATAGTTTATGTAAATCACAAAATATTCAATATTAGATTTTTTTTATTAGCACTGCCATCATTTGATGGATTCAATTTTGATGCCTTTGCGTAGGCAATATTGCTACTTTTGAAAGGCCAAAAGTAGCCAAAAACCTTTTGTTTCCCATACACGACGTCCTTGTCGTGATGGGAAACGTGTGGCATCCATGCCACACTCGCGAATCCAATATCTGCTCAATTTCTCTTTTATTTTGGCTTTATGAGGAACTTTTCGTGATTGAAAAATGAATGATGAAAGTAAGGCTATTCATCCAAACCCAACCATTGTCGTTGATCATAAGCACTATCCCAGAACAGCCATTCCAGTTTGGCTGCCGTCGTATAGGCATGATGCATTTTTTCTAAAGTATCGGCATCACAACGGGCTGCGATTTTATCCACCGTGGCAATCACCTGACTGACTGCTAAATTAAAGTCTTCACCGGCATAGGTATCAATCCAGGCCTGATAAGGATTATTTGCAATGGAATTGTTTACAATGGCCTTACCCACTTCGGCATAAATCCAGAAACAGGGTAATAAAGCAGCCAATACCACAGGATAGCTTTCTGACCAGGCGGTGGCAGTTAAAAATGAAGTGTAATGATGACAAGCCAAGGTCAGTGGGGTAGTTCTGAATTCTTCTTTAGTAATCTCAAATGCTTGCATAAAGTCATCATGCAGACTGCGTTCCACTACAATGGCAATCTTGGCGGCATCGGCAAACTGAATCACGTCTTCAGCGCTAAAGGCTTTTGCTGCACATACGGCCAGCGCACGCCCATAGGCCAATAAATAATGTGCATCCTGAATGACATAATGGCTAAACACATCCTTGTTTAATGTGCCTTGTGCAAGTTCCTGATTAAATGGCAAAGCCAAGGTTTTTCCATATAAAGCCAGGTTGCGTTGCCATAACTCTTGAGTAAAGCGCATTTCATATTCCTAAAAAAGCATCAAACGACAATCTGTAGAGCACGGCACTATAACAAGAGTCTACAGGTGAAGATATCTAATCACCGCAATCGTGGAAATCTATTCAAAAAAATCATACGAAGAACTTTGGCTTAATAGCAAAAAGTCGTCATAATTGGGCCCATAAAATCTTAAGCTCTCTTTTTAAGTTTTACCGAATTCACTCGATATAAATATCTGTCTATAGGTCGATCTATCATGATGAAACATTTTGGTTTCTCAATCATTTTTACGATCGTGTGTCTGGCTATATCTGCATACTGGGGTTTTACCCATGGCCCAGAAGCAGGGTTAAAGACCATGTTCACGGCATTGACCATTACTGCCATTTTAGCAGTCATGGAAGTGTCGCTCTCTTTCGATAATGCAGTCGTTAATGCCTCGGTGCTGCGCGGTTGGGATCATTTCTGGAAAATGATTTTCTTAACCGTCGGTATCATTGTTGCCGTATTTGGTATGCGTTTAATCTTCCCAATCGTGATTGTGGCGGTGACTGCCGACATGGGCATGATGGAAGTGGTGAATATGGCGCTGAACGATCCTAAAAATTATTCAGAACGTTTGATTGCCCATCATGCTGAAATTGCAGCATTTGGTGGTGCATTCCTGTTATTAGTATTCTTGAATTTCTTTCTGGATAGTGAAAAAGATACCCATTGGTTTAGATGGCTGGAAGCACGTTTATCCAATTTGGCCAATGTACCGGCAATGTCCGTCTTTCTGGCTTTAATTGGCTTGTTGATCATGGCAGCCAATGTCGACGAGGCGATGCGTCTGGCGGTCACTATGGCCGGTATTTGGGGAATTGTGATTTACATTGGTGTTCAGGTGCTTAGTCACATGCTGGGCGGCGAACCTGAAATTGATGAAGACGGCAATGCCGTGGGTCATGATGCCAGTGGTGCAGCCACCGGGGTAATTAAAGCGGGTATTGGTGGCTTTATTTATCTGGAAGTTCTTGATGCATCCTTCAGTTTTGATGGTGTGATTGGTGCTTTTGCCATTACTTCAGATGTGGTGATCATTATGCTGGGTCTGGCAATTGGTGCCATGTTCGTGCGTTCGATGACCATTTATTTGGTAGAAAAAGGTACTTTGGATGCCTATATTTACCTTGAACACGGTGCGCATTACGCCATTGGTGCCTTAGCCTTGATTATGCTTGCTAGTGGTACAGGTGTGCATGTCCCGGAAGTGGTCACCGGTTTAATTGGTGTGGCCTTTATTGTCTGGGCAGTGATTGCTTCTATTCAATATACGAAACGTCAAGAACGGATCGGTTAATCGTTTTTTAAGAAAAATGGTTACAATAGGGGGCGCATAAAAATGCGTCCTTTTTTATGGTGGCTCATTCTGGAATAAATTAACATCCATAACATGAATGTTGTAGGATAGCCGATAGAAATTCAACTCACAGCCAGACCCAAACTTATTGATATGATGAATGCTTTAGAACGCCGTTCAACCTTTGCCTTAAGCAGTATTTTTGCACTGCGTATGTTGGGCTTGTTCATGATTATTCCTGTATTTTCTGTGGCAGGACAGTCATATCAAGGGGCAACCCCAGTGCTGATTGGCTTGGCTGTCGGGGTATATGGTCTTACTCAGGCCATTTTACAGATTCCATTTAGCTTACTGGCTGACCGTTTTAGCCGTAAGCCTTTGGTGATTATCGGTTTATTACTGTTTGCATTAGGCGGCGCCGTTGCGGCAATGTCTGAGAGTATTTATGGCGTGATAGTAGGTCGTGCCATTGCTGGTGGTGGTGCTGTTTCTGCGGTGGTGATGGCACTTTTAGCCGATGTCACCCGTGAAGAACAGCGTAGCAAGGCTATGGCCGTGATGGGCATGAGTATTGGGGTGTCCTTTATGGTCGCTTTCAGTCTGGGGCCTTGGCTGACCAGTCTGGTGGGAATTTCAGGACTGTTCTGGGTCACCACCATTATGGGCTTGGCTGCCATTTCGATGTTGTTATTTGTTCCGAAGGTCACACGTCATCATAAAAATTACCAACAAGGCTATGCTGCACAGCTAAAACAGGTCTTGAAAATGGGCGATCTAAATCGTCTGCATGTGTCCATTTTTGCCTTGCATCTGTTGTTGACCGCGATGTTTGTGTATATGCCATCGCAGCTGATTCAGTTTGCGGGTATTCCCTTATCCAGTCATGGTCTGGTGTATTTGCCCTTGCTCGTCATTAGCCTGTTTTTTGCCTTTCCAAGTATTATTCTGGCGGAAAAATATCGCAAAATGCGCGGCATTTTCCTGACTGCTATTGGCGGCATTGTTTTGGGCTTACTGGTACTGATTTTTGGTTATGAATCGAAATATATTTTATTGGCAGGCTTAGGATTATTCTTTATTGCCTTTAACGTCATGGAAGCTCTGCTGCCTTCGTGGTTATCCAAATCTGCGCCCATCCAGTCTAAAGCGACCGCTATGGGTATCAATTCCAGTAGCCAGTTTTTAGGGGCATTTTTTGGGGGCATGATTGGTGGTCAACTCTTGTTACTAAATAATACCTCTATGGGATGGAGCATCTTGGCGGTGATTTCTGTGATCTGGTTATTGATCAGCTTTGGTCTGGCGCAGCCACGCTATCTTTCATCATTAGTATTGTCTTTACCAGAGACAAAACAAACGGATGAATGGACTTCTCAACTTTTAGCGATTCGTGGTATTGAAGAGGTTGTGGTGATGTCCGACCAGCAATTTGCTTATGTTAAAATTGATAAACAGCTTATAGATGAAGCTGCGCGACAAGATTTAACGCAGTTGTTGGGTAAAGAGGTAGCCATTTAAGCATAACTCTTATAAAGTAAAACATAGAAACAAATAGGAAGTATACGTCTGATGCGTGGTGTAAATAAGGTCATTTTAGTTGGTACTTTAGGTAAAGATCCTGAAACAAAAACTTTTCCAAATGGTGGTTCTCTTACCCAGTTTTCAATCGCTACGAGTGATTCGTGGACTGATAAAAATACCGGTGAGCGTAAAGAGCAAACTGAATGGCATCGTATTGTGTTGCATAACCGCTTAGGTGAAATTGCACAGCAATATCTACGTAAGGGTTCTAAAGTTTATATCGAAGGTTCATTGCGTACGCGTCAGTGGACAGATCAAAGCGGTCAAGAGCGTTACACTACAGAAATTCGTGGTGAACAAATGCAAATGCTTGACAACAACCGTCAACAGGGCGAACAGGGTGCTGACAACGGAGGTTATAACCAACCTCGTTTCAATAACCAAAATAACCAAGGTGGTGGTTATAACAATAATAATAACCAAGGCGGTTATGGCAATCAGGGCGGTTATAACAACAACCAGAACAATCAGGGCAATAGTTATGGCAACAACAACCCGGGTGGTTTTGCGCCAAAACAACAGCCTGCACCAGCAGCAGCTGCACCGGCAGATCTAGATGATGATCTACCATTTTAATTTCAATTAAAATAGAAAATCATTTTCAAAACCCTCCCATTGTGGAGGGTTTTTTTATGAGTGATTGATCAGTGATTTTACTTTAATCCTTGTTTCTTGGCAGAAACCCACATGGTAATGATGGCACGGAACACAACATCCTGAGCCGTGTCTTTGACTTCAACACGGACTAGATATTCACTGCCTTCATTCCATACAAAATCAGGATTTGCCGGTGTAGCCACAGCGGTTAAATCTGTGCTGGCTTTTTTTAAATATTCGACGGTCATGCCTTTAGGAATCCAGCGATGTGTATTGGGGACGCTGACTTCAGTCATGGTACCACCAGCCAACTCAGCCATATTACACATGGCAATAGCATGCACTGTACCGATATGATTCAGCACGGCACGCTGTTTTTTTATATGCAGCTCACAATAGTTTGGTTTTAATTCATCAAATATTGGAGAAATACTGCTGAAGTAGGGGGCTTTTAAGCAGAGCATTTTCGAAAATGTCCATTTACCTGCCGGTTTATTGGTGAGGGTGTTCCATATTTTTAATGCCTGACTCATGGCTTATATCCTGTGTTGAATTGCAGAATAAAATTCTAATACAGAATATTATTCTGTTAATGGCAAGAATGACGTGCTTGCTCTTTAAAATGGTCAGCATTGTTTTTATGATGTAGGCAACAAATAGGAAGCTCAATATGTCCAATAGGGAATTACTGGAACGAATCTATAACGGTCGTCGTGCAGAACTGAAACGGGAAATCCTGCTGGCAGCAATGCAGTGCTTTTTAGAACAGGGTATAGAAGCAACAACTATTGAAATGGTGCGCGATCGGGCAGAAGCGAGTGTTGGGGCGATCTATCATCATTTTAAGAATAAAGATGGTTTAGTCGCTGCTCTGTATTTGGCTGCACTTCAAGATCAGTACGATGGACGTATGCAGGTTTTACAACATGCGGTGTCTTTGCAAGATGGTATACAGAAAATTCTTTGGGCATATATAGATTGGGTAGAGCGCTATCCAGACTTTGCGCGCTTTTTATATGCTGCGAATTTTAATATGCGTCAGGGCAGCTTTCAGGCGGAGCTAAATCAGCAAAATATCCAGCGAAATAAAGCACTGCAGGCCTGGCTTGCAGAGCAACCTGAAAAACAGCTGCTGGAACATTTGCCTAAAGAACTGATGCTGTCCCTGGTCATGGGGGCAACAGAAAGTTACTGTCGTGCCTGGTTATCGGGAAAAGTGAAGACATTGCCTTCACAATACAAAGTGCAACTGGCTGCAGCGGCTTGGCAAGCTCTCAATTTGAATAAGTCGTTGATGATCGCGGAATAGCTTACTTCGATTAAAAAGCTCAATTTAATAAAAATAATAAATCTAAAAATCCGATAATTTTTATGAAAAAGTACGGTTTTACCTATTTTGAAAACTTTCGTATTCTAGTTTCACAAGATAAGCACTTCCAGAAACGAGTTAGAGGAATAGTTCATGAGTTTAATTAATACTGCAGTAAAACCATTCAACGCAACCGCATATAAAGATGGCCAATTCATTGAAGTCTCTGAAAAAGACATGATGGGCAAATGGTCGGTGGTTTTCTTCTATCCTGCAGATTTTACCTTTGTATGTCCAACAGAATTAGGCGATTTAGCGGATAACTATGCTGAATTCCAAAAAATGGGTGTAGAGATTTATTCAGTGTCTACTGACACTCACTTTACCCATAAAGCTTGGCACGATTCTTCTGAAGAAATCAAAAAAATCCAGTACCCAATGGTTGGCGATCCAACCTGGACTTTAGCAAAAAACTTTGAAGTGTTAATTGAAGCTGATGGTCTGGCAGACCGTGGTACGTTTGTGATTGACCCAGAAGGTAAAATCCAGATTATCGAAATCAATGCCGGTGGTATTGGTCGTGATGCTCAGGAACTGCTACGTAAGGTTAAAGCAGCACAATATGTTCATGCACACCCAGGTGAAGTTTGTCCGGCAAAATGGAAAGAAGGTGATGCTACCCTTGCGCCGTCAATTGATTTGATTGGTAAAATCTAAGCTAAAGTAGAGCGATTTTTCCCGCTCTTCCATAAAAAATCCAGAACTTCAGTTCTGGATTTTTTTATCTGCGATTAGTCATTAAATGGTATAACCATGATGATCCGTGGCTAAGTTCCTTAAACCTTCGACCAGATAATCAATCAATTTTTCCATCACTAGGCGTTGGCCTTTGCGGGATGCATAGACCAGTTGTACCGTTCCTAAGTTTGAGCACCATTCAGGTAACACATGTATTAATTTACCTTGTTGAAGATCTTGTTCAACCGCCAAATAAGGTAAATCTGCAATGCCCAAACCATCGCGTACCGCATAGTAAACACCAGCCAGATCATTACTTTTAATCCGTGGTTGCAGGGGAATATCAATCACTTCCTCATGCTCGCGATTGTGTAAATGCCAATAATATTGTGATTTTTGCGTGCCTAGAACAATACTCGGAAATTCATGTAATTCGGTAAAGTGCTGAATCTGTCGTCCTTGTAACAGTTCCGGACTGGCCACCAGACAATGGGTGGTTTTAATCACATCACGGACGATTAGACTGGAATCTTCATTGGCCTGGAAGTTGGTGCGAATGGCCAAATCGATATCATCATGGATCAGATCGACCCGGCGACTGGTCAGCTCTAGTTCAATCTGGACTTTGGGATAATCTTTTAAAAACTGATTCAATAAGCTGCGAATTTGAAAATGCATCATCACGGCAGGACAGCTGATCTTGATCAAGCCTTGTGGTTCACTTTTCTGTTTCAGTAAAACGCTATTGGCACATTCGACCTGATCAATGACTTTGCAACATTGCTCATAAAATTCTTGACCCAATGGCGTCACTTTAAAATGGCGGGTAGAACGTTGAATCAGGCTGACATTAAACTGGCTTTCCAGATCTAAAATGCGTCGGCTGAGTTTTGATTTGGTGATATTGCTGACTTCACTTGCTGCACTAAATCCACCGTGTTTCACCACCAGGAAAAAGTAATAATAATCATCAAATGAATGCATACATCATTCTCAAAAACAGGATTAAAGAATCTTTATTCTAGCTGAAAATCAGCCAGATAACGGAGAGTGGGTAAGATAAAAGAAGCGATCCTAAGACCGCTTTTCTTAAAAGAAAAAATCTTATTTTTGAGTGCTGTTCTGATTGTAGCTATTAATCAGGTTGCGATAATCAGGAATATGATTGGAGAACAAGGTTCCCAATCCTTCAATGTCATTGCGCCAGTCACGGTGCAATTCACATGCAGCCCCAAACCAGGTCATCAATTGTGCGCCAGCATTTGACATACGATCCCATGCAGAATCACGGGTTAAGTGGTTAAAGGTACCGGAAGCATCGGTAATCACAAAGACTTCAAAGTCTTCTTCAAGCGCAGAAAGCGCAGGGAAAGCCACACAGACTTCAGTCACTACCCCGGCAATAATCAACTGTTTTTTACCGGTGGCTTTGACCGCTTTGACAAAGTCTTCATTGTCCCAGGCATTGATTTGACCCGGACGGGCAATATAAGGCGCTTCAGGAAACATTTCTTTCAGTTCTGGCACCAACGGACCATTTGGGCCCTGTTCAAAACTGGTGGTTAAAATAGTAGGAAGATTAAAGTATTTAGCCGCTGCAGCCAGAGCCAAGACATTGTTTTTGAATTTGTCAGGATCAATATCACGAACCAGTGAAAGCAGTCCTGTTTGATGATCCACCAATAAAACTGCTGCGTTATCTTTGTCTAAACGAACATATGGTTTACCCATTTTTCTATTCCTATGGTGTATGAAGAAGTATGAGATATTCAGTTCAAATCAGTCATATAAGCTCCGATCTGTTTTTATGGTAATGAGCGATGAGCAGAGGGTGAAGCCCATAGATTAGGATTAATCATCATATATATAGGACAATAAATGGATTTATGTGAATTAAATGACTTTTTGTATTAATTTTGCTGATAAAAATCCAACTATCCTATTCTTGAGACGCAGTATATTGCCGCATGGCTAGGTTCACATCTTTAAAAAATCTAAGATAGGCACATATTATTTCCTAGAGATAGGAGTTTGAGATGAAAAAAATTATTGGCGTTTACCGCAACCAAAATATGCATTGGGTTGGCGATGGCTTTCCGGTGAAAAACCTGTTTTCCTATGACCGTCTGGGACAGGCCATTAGCCCGTTTTTGCTGCTGGATTATGCCGCACCTTATCACTTTAGCCCAACGACCCAGCAGCATGGGGTCGGTTCCCATCCGCACCGTGGTTTTGAAACAGTCACTCTGGCCTATAAAGGTGAAGTGACGCATAAAGACTCTGCCGGCGGTGGTGGAACCATTAAAACCGGCGATGTGCAATGGATGACAGCAGGGGCGGGTTTGGTGCATGAAGAGTTTCATTCACCAGAGTTTGCTAAAAGTGGTGGTCTGTTTGAAATGGTACAGCTGTGGGTGAATTTGCCTGCCGCCGACAAAATGACTGCACCTAAATATCAAGCCATTGCCGCACAGGATATTCCTGTGATTGAACTTGAAGATGATGCCGGCTATATCCGGGTGATTGCCGGTCGTTATATAGCGGATCATGCCGAACAGGTCGGTCCGGCGACTACGCATAGTCCGGTCAATGTCTGGGATGGCGAGTTAAAAGCCGAGCATGTTCATCATCTGCATGTGCCTGTTGATCACACTGTACTGGTGGTGGTCTTGGCCGGTGAAATGCAGTTGAATGGTGCCCAGCATGTACAGGACAGCTCGATTGTCATGTTTGCCAAAGATGGTGAAGCGGAGATTCAGCTTGAAGCGCTTCAGGACAGTAAATTTTTGGTGCTCACCGGACAGCCGCTGAATGAGCCGATTCAAGGTTATGGCCCTTTTGTGATGAATAGCAAAGATGAAATCATTCAAGCATTTAATGATTTTAATAGCGGTAAGTTTGGTGAAATACCCGTCACAGCCTAATACTGATCTTTAAATCCCGGCATCAAAAAGAAGAAGCCCCTGAAAATTGAGGGGCTTTTTTGCGAACTGGATTTTTTACTATTGGCCTATTGGCATCTTAGTTGATGATTAAAATGTGAAGATATTATTCATTTATTATGTGGCGTATAATAATGTTATTTCAGTTGACTGTAAAACGTTTGTTATAAAAATGGTTAATATAGATCATTTTTTTTTAAAGGATTTTTATAGTTTATGTTTGAAAAACAATAATTATTTTGTTTAAAAGTTTTTGATTTTTTAATGTATAAATAAGGGTAAATTTCTACTTTGTCTTCATGTTGATGAGTTTTGTTAAAAAGACACATTCTGGAATATTTTAATACCGCCTTTTTCGTATGCTTGGTTCATAATTTCAGTAATCTTATGTGTAACTGACGGATAATAATTTTGGATATTGCAGTTATTGGTAGTGGCATGGCGGGGCTGGCTACCGCAAGAATGCTCAAAGATGCAGGACATAGCATTACAATTTTTGAAGCCTTACCGGGTCGTGGTATGGACAGTCATAGCATAGAATTCGAAGGTGGTCTGATTGATGCTCCCTTGCGTGTCATGAACCCTCATTTGTGGAAAAACACCTTGAGTTTGGCAACTCATCTGGGTATCCAAACTTTTCCTGTCCGTACCTATATGGCATGTAGCTGGTTATTTGAAGACCGCACAGAAACCTGGCTCACCACCTCGCGCAGCCGCATTGGTAATTTTCCGATTATTAATAACCGTAAAGGCCTCCAGCAATACGGTTGGCGACTGGTGAAAGGCATGCTGCAGCTGAAAACAGCGATTGCCAAATTCTTCAAGTCGAAAGATCAAGAGATTACGTTGGCTGAATTTATCAATAGCAATGATATTGAAGAAGTTTTTTGGCATGGTGCAGTGATGCCTGTGTTGTACACTATTTGTACCTGTAATCCTAAAACCATTGGTGAATGGCCAGCAAAACCGCTATTGCTGTTCTTGCGTCAATTAACCAATGGCGATGCGCTGTTACGTTTACAGGGCGGTACACCTGCCTTGGTAGACAAGCTGATTGAAGGCATTGATATTCGCAATGGTTCTGCTATCACTCAAATTAAAGAACAGGACAATGGTGTATTGGTTAAAAATGCTGACGGTGAGGAACGCATTTTTGATCGTGTGATTGTCGCTACACCAACCAATAAGATTGAAAAGTTCCTGGATAATGAACAATTTGCTGATGATATTGCGCTATTGAAGAAATTCAAGTTTGAGCAAGGTCAGCTAGTGATTCATACTGATCAAACCGTGATGCCGCCAAAACGTAAAGATTGGGCAGTACTCAGTTATATGATGGACCGTAAATTTACCCGTCAACAATTTACCGTGTGGCTGAATTCGGTCGAACCAAGTCTGGTGGGTAAAACACCAGTATTCCAGACCTGGCAGCCAGTGACCGAGATTGATCCTAAAAAAATCATTTCCAGTGTGACACTTACCCGTGCCGTAGTGGATTCACAGACCGTAGCTTTAAACAAAGAGTTACAACAACGTCATAAAGATCTCAATCGTAAAGTCTTTTATTGTGGTTCATGGTCGTGTGAAGGTTTGCCTATTCTAGAGTCTGCTGTCACTTCAGCGATGCATATTGCCGAAATTTTCAAAGCCCCATTGCCGTTTGTGGGATTAAATCCTAAAGTTGAGGTTGCTCCCCAACTCGGCTACTAATATGAAATGGCTCCAAGCGATTCGTCAGCAGTTTCCACAGCATAAATATGCGATTAATGCGAAACAGCTGGGAGATGATGCTGCACTTGCTTGGAGTAATTTGGGCTATTGGGATGCTGCAACAGCTTCCTATCCTCAGGCTTGTCGCCAGTTGGCCGATCAATTGGCACAAGCTGTTGCTTTAAGCTCAAATGACCGCTTGCTGGATTTGGGCTGCGGGCAGGGAGCAAGTCTGATGTATTGGCAACAGCACTATCAGGTTCGGCATATAGAAGCAGTAGAATTACAAGCTAATTGCGTACGCCAAATTCAGACCCATTTTCCGCACATTGCTGCGATTTATCAGCACTCTTTTTTAAATTTAAAACAGCTTCCGTTTACTCAGGGCATTGATGTGGTGCTGTGTATTGATGCGGCTTATCACTCCAATTTAAATTCATTCCTCGATTCGATCAGCAGCGTTTTAAATTCAAAAGGCAGATTGGGTTTTCATGATTTAATTTTGTCTGAAAAATGGCACACGTTAAATGCACTTCAAAAGCAGAAGTACCAGTGGCTATTAAAGTTGGCTGATGTAAAGCTGGATAACCTGCTGACGGCAGCAGCATGTAAACAGACTTTAGAGATGTATGGTTTTAGCGAGATCGACATCCGGGATTTATCTGAACCGGTGCTGCATGGCTTTTCTCAATATTTTCAGCAATTGCCAAAGCAAGGCATCGGACTGGATACCTTTAAAATTCGCATGACTGCAAAGCTCTGTCAGCAGCTTTATCTGGATGGGTTGGTCAATTATGTGCAGATCAGTGCGAAAAAATCATAACGCGTAGAAACAGCTCAATTTGATTATTGTTTTAGAAAGTAGAAGCCTAAAAACAACAAAGCCTCACTAAAAAGCGAGGCTAAGTATAAAATGGTGCCGGCACACGGATTCGAACTGTGGACCTACTGATTACAAGTCAGTTGCTCTACCAACTGAGCTATGCCGGCAACGTGCAGAGAATAATAGCGAATTTTATTGAAAACGCAAGCCAAAAAATGACCGATTGAAAGCGATGACCTGATTTTGAGACGTTAATTTTTCCAGGCCATCTGGTCAATTAAATAAATGCTTTTCAATTTAGAAAATTATTTACTCCTTAAAATGTGATCCAGATCTTGAGCACATTCTTCCAAGGTGAGAGCCATATCAATTTGCATTTGCGGTTTCAGTTCGTTGGCGAGCTTTCGCCATTGTTCAATAAGTCGAATTGCCTTTTGAATTTTATGTTTATTAATATCCTTCGCAAGTGTTGGAGTATAACCGCCACGTTTAGCATTCTTGATTTGTTTGACATAATTATTGCTGGTATTCATATTCACTCCCGAATAGCAGTTTTCTATGTGTTCAATGTGCTTTTTTTCGTTCGATTCAAGGCTCTGTTATATGATTGTTATCATGGAAATATTGCATTTATATGATCATATTTCAATAGTTTTTTTAGCCCCAGAACTCTAAAGAAGAATGTGCAGTAATTGTGCCATTTATACCGTATGTTAATGAAAGATCGGCCTTTGAAGGTTTTTGGTAACTAATGTGAAGTGGCGGACATGAGGGGCATGGCAGATCAATTATCTAGAAAATTCACAGTTACAATGATGGAAATTGAAACACAGCTGTAGTTGGATGATGGGATTTAAGGCGTAGATTAACGATGTGGTAGAACAAGTCATTCAGGGTAATGCATAGGATACACATGAACATGACTGAATCAGATAATCAACAGCCAGACCAGCAAAAACAACCCGTTCCAGTCATTCAACAGCCTGATCAGCAGAAACATCCCAATCCACCCAATCCCCAGCCGGATCAACCTAATCAGCATATTGACGCAGGCAACCCACAAAAGAAACCTCATGAGCAACCTGAAAACCCATTGCGACAACAGAAATAGCAAGTATGTCGATCTAGGTGTTTGTCTGAGGGAATGGTCAGCAGAGTAGAGGAGGTGAATAAGATGCTAACCAAACAGGTCAAAATGATTGGTGTTGTGGTGGTGCTGATCATTATCGTGATTGCTGGATGGATGTATTATCAGTCCATGAAAACTCCAGCATTTGGTGGTTTTCAGGAGGGTACCGAACAATATTATGGTTATCGCTATGCACATGATCACTTAAAGTCTGTAGACCAATGTGATGATGATAAAGATGATCCATCCATGAATTTCAATGAACAGTTTTTTGAAGGTTGTAAAAAATATTTTGAAGAGAAATAAAAAATCTGTTTTTTTAACAAGGTTTCATTATGAATTTGAAGCCAAATTGTTTTTATGCACTGCTTTGGATTGCAGTTCTTGAAAATTTGGCGAAAGAGGGAATCATATTTTTCACTCAAGATATTGATAATAAATAAATAAATTTTATATTTTTTTGATCGATCCCCCAATCATCCCCCGCAACTCTATTTTATAGAAAATTGGCAAAAATTATTCAGTAGGTTTCTTGGTAAAAAAACTATTCGGTAGGTTTCATGGATATACACAGTTTTTAAATCAGTTAGAAAAGATTGCTATCTTCTTAAGTATATATTTTACTAATTGCTTTGTTCGCTTTGCTCACAATTATTAGCAGACTGTAAAAAAATAAATTTGTCCATATGCTTTAGAAGCTAACAGGCGATTTAAAACCATAAACTTGCTGCATTGGCGTATCAACACCGTCTGTTAAGATGTTTGCAGCCTTAGAGTGATATGATTGTTTCCAATTTTGATGAAAGTGCCTTCAGGGTATCTGGAATAATTTTTTTTAAGCTATCTTTACTAATTTTGTGGTGCTCGGCAATACCATCGTAAGAGCAAAAAATGCTTTCAATTTTTTCCGTGGCGGTATTTTGGGGGATAGTACTAATTTTGAAATCATCACGGGTTTGAACTAACTCTCGTAACTTTTCCATGAGATGAGACAGATTGAAATCATTCTTTCTATTAATCCAGTTAGGCATGTCTTGAATAGCATCAAAATTAACTGTTTCTTTTACCCAGTTTGGAATTTCTACCTCTGTATTATCAATGATTGCTTTTAAATAATTAAAGCGTTGATATCGTAATGGATCGCCTTCCAAAATTTTACGTTTAAAAATTTGGTCATAATAAATTAAGCTGATAAGAGCCGTTAGAATAGTATCAGGTCTTTTTAGGTATGATGATGCATTCACAACTACATCAATTTGAGTTTGTAAATGATATATTTTTTTAAATTGATCTTCATTAATAGGCATTGAGGTATTAAAGCCTTTTCGTTGGCGATCGACTTTTCTGGCATTCAAATGATGTAAGAAGTCACTTATGAGTGATGGTAAATTGTTTGGGTCTTCATCTAAGTGAATATTTAAATTTAGGTACTCTGGCGAGGTTGCTTGTAGGTCATAAGATGAAGCATCAATAAAAGATTTGTTGTATGCAGGTAACGGTGAGTCGTATTTAAATAAGCTACATAAGGTTTGTTGGGCATCTTCATATGTTGGATGATTATCCTCGATTATTTCATTGTTAAATTTTTTATAGTGAAGCAAAATTTTTAAATAATCTAAAAAAAGTTCTTCAACGTCCCAGTTAGGGAAAAGATTAGGTAAGTAATAATTATTTTTTTTTAAATAAACAGGTAAAAAATCAGATAGTAAAAATTGGTCATCAGTTAGTTGTTTGTACTCATGGATTTGTTCCCAGAAAAAATTATAAGAATCGTCAAAAATTTTCTTTACCTCATAGTGTTGTAATAGATCATGAATTAAGTATTCATCTGCTAAATAAAGCCCATGAGTTTGACAGTACCCTAAGATATGATTGAGTAATTTCCGATCAATAATAATTTTTTCAACATTTCTCCTTATATTTTCTGCAGAAAGATTGGTCTTTTCTTGATATTTGATTGTGAGCTGTTCAATTAATCTCATATATATTTGTATTTTGACTTGTTTTATATACTCGTAGAGATGAGGAAAATCCGCCTGAAATTCTTTAGCTTGTCTAGCTTGATTGACTAGTTTTTGCATAACAGGGTGGGCAATTCGATATATGACATGGTCAAAGACTACGGTTTTACTCATTTGATTACACTACTTAACAATTCGGAAACTTGTTTTTCTGAAGTTTCTGGCGATTTTACTGCACATTTACATTCAAAGACATCCACACATGTTTTAAATCGGAGTAAACAATGCAGACTACAGAAATCAAAACAAATCAGATCCTTCGCCTCAAGCAAGTACTTGAGTTATGCGGTATAGGTCGATCAACCATCTACGAGAAAATCAACCCCAAATCGAACCGTTATGATGCTTCATTTCCTCGACCTATAAAGCTGAGTTTATCGGCTATTGGTTGGTTCGAGCAGGACATTATTGACTGGTTAAATTCCAGAAAAAGTTGATGCGATCAGCGCGATAACTTGACACACCCAAAACTAACCTATTACCACGATTACACCGTAAGTCCCGTGTTTCTATACTATGGGTTTATGGTGTGATCTGCATTCGGCTATTTGTGTAACTTATACGATTAATATGTTAGATATTAATCATAACTAATTAAATTATATAGATATTTAATATGACAAGTAGGCACGAGCTTGAATGTGATGCATTACTGATGAGTCCATTATCATGAATCAATCACCCTATGTTATGAGTAATAACCATATCAATACTTTACCCAGTGAGTACTTAACACTAGTACCTGAACCATTTCTCAATCCAACTACTGAAATAGTTGACACTGATCCAGCAGATCGATCAATTCAGATTACAGCAACACCAGAACAGCAATTGTCATTGCTCAATCCGATGTATGATGAATGTTTAAAAGCAACAGATGATCAGCATACAAGTTCGTTGGTTTTGGATTATTTAACAGAATTCGATGAAGAATATGAGCATTATGTGATTCGAAAAAATCCTGAAGCTGAGAAAATATTTGCTCGGATAGCGTTAGTTAAAAGAATAATAGAGAAGCAACTGGTACAGGCTTATAAAGAATTACATCCAAACAATATTCTCCGAAAAGCTGGGAATAATTATGGCGTAGTTGATAAGACCCTAATTGCATTACTAAAGAATGTGATTGGACAAGGCTTTGGGCCACTAGAAAAATACGATTGTGAGCATAATAAAATTGTTGTGCAGGCCTTTAATGAAATTCTAGGCCAATGTGATCATAGAGATTTGCATTCATTTTTTAACTCTCCAAATGATCTTTTTGCTGTGAAAAGTTCAGATGGAACACAGATATTTATTATCTTTGCTGAATTGATGAATCAAGTTATTGAGCGTGTGTATCAGCTCACTCAAGAACAAGCATTTAAGTATCAGCAAAAGAAACGTAGTGATCGTTCACGATATCAGCAAAAAATGGCGATGAAATGTGTAGATGCAGTACTTGCTAACCATTCAAGAATCGTGGTTATACGTGTCGATTTTCGCTATGGGAAAATACAAGATCCGAGCCTTGCCCAAGTTAAAGAAGATTTACGTACATGCCTTCGTTATATAAAGCGTACCCAAAATTTGCATGTATTGGGGTACATCTGGAAATTAGAGTTTGCTGAAAAAACAGGTTATCACTACCACTGTTTTTTCTTTCTGGATGGTCGTGAGCATTCACAGGATATTAAGTTGGCACAGCAGATTGGTGAAATTTGGAAAAAAGTGGTTGGTAGTGAGGGTGCTTATCATAACTGCAATCTTGATGCGCATAATGGAAAATATGCAGAGATTGGTATTGGTACACTACAGCGTAATGATCAAGACAAATATCGAATTCTAATTGAAACCATTCGATATATTACTAAAAGAGATCAGTTTATTGTACATAAGCGAGTGATGGAAGATGAGGAAAAAGAACGGCAATTAAGCAGTAAAAAAGCCTATTTTACTCGTGTATTTGGTACAAATGTCGCTGACGATTTTTCTAAAAAAATGGGTAGACCTGTCGTGAATGCTAAGCAGGAGGGCGTATAAAATGACACATTATGCTGCAATTCCTCAAGCCCAAGCTATACAGCAGGCACCGGTACTTCCGTTCATGTTGGATACCCAAGCAAATTTTAATTTTGCTAAAAATGTAAAAAGTGCCAGCCGAATTGAAAAGGGTCAGATATTGGTAAGGGATAAACGTGCGCCAAAGTGTTTGGATCATGAGTATCTAGCTTTCTTAGGTTTCTTGCCGTGGCTACATCATCATCGTATAACTTTAGCTGCATTTCAATTAAATCCTTATTGGAATGAGATATGTGATTCGGTAGGATTTTCTCATTACAGTAATTTAAATTACTGTCTGGTAAATGCTGATGCTATTCATGACCAATTTAAATGTAAATTTCTGAAACGACGTATTGCACTGGAGTATTCGACTTTTATTGAACCAATTTCAGAAAGTATAAAAACTCAAAAGGCAGTGTTTAAACGTTGTTTGGATAAACATAAGCAGATGAACTGCATATTTGTGGATTTACCCTGCATCTTTGTACATCCAGCACAAGTTTTATCAATTTCTGATTATGAATTAAAGTTGATAAAAATGGCTCGTAAATGGTTGGAGCGTTTACATCAATCAACTGAATTGGCGAGCAAGCTTTATGATGTCGACTGGCGCATTGTTAAGTCCCTGAATGGAATTTATTCTGTGCAAGCATTAATTTATGTCATTGGTAATGAACTTAAATATTCAGATTTTATTGTGGGTGAATGGAAAGGAGCATGTTTAGCAAACGGATATACCAATGAAGTTCAACATCAGCCTTTAGATGTGCATTGTTATTTTGCCTATAATGACATGCGTAGTTTTTGGCGAAAGCAGATTGAACTTTTCAATGAGCCGCTGAAGATTTATCGGTATGAAAGTAAAAGTATTTCATATCGATGGAAGACCTATACCGGTAACATTTAAATAATTTTGGTCGAGATTCTTAGTGCATCTCGACCAAGTATTTTTATAGAAAATTGATATCAAAGCTTGAATTTTGAGCACATTCAGTAAATTTCTTTAAGTAGGACTCAATGTTTGTACCTTTGTCAAAAATGATTGCAACATATTCATTTAATAAAATATGTGATGCATTTTCTCTCGTTATTGGTTGATCGGTTCTTAAGTGAGAAGAGTGTAAATGATCGCGGCCATGATAAATTGCGCTGATGAATTGTAATTGTACAGCAGGTGTAAAAAGGTTTAAAAAATAAGTTATCTCTTGTGTAGACCGAGGCAGGGTTTGGAAATAATGATTGATTGCAATAGATAAATTTGCCATATCAAGTTTTTTCGTTGAGTTAAAATAATATTTGAATTATACCTAAAACTAAATAAAAACAAATACATATTAACAGTGTGAGAAGCATGCTTGATCCCATCATGTGCATGCATAACCCGTATGTATCTTTGGCCTGCTTTCCCCAACAGGCCTTTTTATTTCTAGGAGCAGTCATATGTCTCTGCTGCGATGCCCTTACTGTCAATCCAATGACATCAGTGTGATCGAATCACCACGACATTTACCCAGTACGCAAACCTCTACCTCACAAACGGCATCCCTAATGTCCCCGGCAGCGTTGGCTGCTTTAGGCGTCAGTGTGTCGAAAACTCTGAATATTCCACCGATTGCTGGAGCACTGGCAGGTGTAGTGATCGGCGGAATCTGGATGTTGCTGGTGGATGATGAACCGCAATCACAACCCAGACCGCATATCGTCTATCGAACTGAATACTACTGTAACGACTGTGATCGTAGCTTTAGCCCGAATATGCGCAACTGATTAACCGCAATATCCATTACCCCAGTACATTCAAATTCTTACAGGAAATCAACTATGGCACATCAACTTGAACAAATGGCCTATGTCGGTGATACCCCTTGGCATGGACTCGGTAATCAACTGACCCCAAATCAACCGATTGAAATCTGGGCGCAACAAGCCGGTATGGACTGGCGTATCGAATCTTCCGATGTCAGCTACATGGCACAGAATGAACGTGGGCAAAGCATCATCCTGCCCTATGAAGAACAACGGGTACTGTATCGTTCCGATACTCATGCCCCTTTATCCGTGGTTAGTCAGCGTTATCAGGAAGTTCAGCCGAAAGAGATTCTGGAGTTTTATCGGGATCTCACCGAGCAATCCGGCTTTGAACTGGAAACAGCTGGAGTACTGAAAGGCGGCAAGAAATTCTGGGCTCTGGCACGTACCGGACAAAGTACAGCACTGAAAGGCAAGGATGTCAGTAATGGTTACATCTTATTGGCAACTGCCTGTGATGGCACCCTGGCAACCACAGCACAGTTCACCAGTATCCGTGTGGTATGTAACAACACGCTGGCGATTGCCTTACGTGGACAGAGCAGTAGTGCAGGTGTGGTCAAAGTCCCGCACAGTACTAAATTCGATGCGGAAAAAGTCAAACAGCAACTCGGCATTTCCGTGCGTGCATGGGATGAACACATGTATGAAATGAAACAGCTCAGTCAGCGCAAAGTGACCCAAGGTGAAGCCACTGCATTCTTCGGTGCCGTGTTTAACAATACCACGATGTCCGTACAGGATCAGGAAGAAAATATTATTCAGTTCTACCGTAACGTGGCCAGTCAGAATCAAGCTAGCAATAAAACTGAACCGAATGGACGAGCCATGAATAAAGTCATGGACATGTTTAATGGTCAGGGACGCGGTGCAGAACTGTCTTCAGCCAAAGGCACCGCTTATGGTTTGCTCTGTGCCATGACCGAGTTTGCCGATCATGAACGTCGCGCCATGAGTACGGATCACCGTCTGGACTCTGCATGGTTTGGTGCAGGAGCTGGTCTAAAGCAACGTGGACTGGAGCAGGCCTTACGTTTGGTTGCATGAAGACCTCTTATCCCATAACCCTTTTAATCACCGCAACCCGAACAACCAGACCACTCTATTAAAGCTACATCCTGCGGGGTGTGGCTTTTTTATGCCCAAAAATCAGCATTCAACTTATCTGGAGATTTACCATGAATAGCCTAGCAACATCAGCCAGCCCATCTCAGCCATCAACTTTTCCAGTACAACCGCCATTAGCATCAGGATCTCAGCCGACTAAACCACTGCGTTCTAATACGGCGAAACGTCTGGCAAACACCAAAGAACTGAATTATCAGCAATGGCTGGAAGTGCGCAAGCAGGGCATTGGTAGTAGCGATGCTGCCGCTGCCTGTGGTCTCAACCCGTATATGTCGATGCTGGAACTGTGGATGATAAAGACCGGTCGAGTACAGCAAAACATTCAAGACGAAAGCACAGGACATGCACCTTTATATTGGGGTACGCACCTTGAACCTTTAGTTGCTGAATACTACAGCATGCAGACTAACAACAAAGTCAGACGAGTCAATGCGGTATTGCAGCATCCCGATCTAGACAAGGCCTTTATGCTGGCCAATCTGGATTATGCCGTGATCGGCAGTGATGAAGTGCAGATACTGGAATGTAAAACCGCAGGGGAATATGGTGCCAAGCTGTGGCGTGATGGCGTTCCTTTATATGTGCTCTGTCAGGTACAGCATCAGTTGGCGGTGACCGGAAAACAGGCTGCGCATATCTGTGTCTTGCTCTGTGGACAGGAAACCAAGATCTTCAAGGTTAGCCGTAATGAACAGTTGATTGAACAGATCATCCATGCAGAACGTACATTTTGGGCGTGTGTCGAAAATGACATCCCACCAGCCGTAGATGCTAGTGAATCAGCCGCTCAAGCCTTGCAACAACTTTATCCTGAACAGACCCCACTGAGCGTAACTGATCTGAGCCAGCTGGAGTCAGCCAATCAGTTATTCGATCAATTGATTGAGGAGAAAAATCAGATTGAGCAACACCAGCAAAACTTTGATGAACTGAAACACCAGATTCAGGCTTTGATGAAGGATGCTGAACGTGCAACCTTCGCGACAGGTTCAGTGATCTGGAAGAAAGCCAAGGATAGTGTCAGTCTGGACAGTAAAGCTTTGTTGAAACTGCATCCGGAATTTCTGGAGCAGTTCCCCATGACCAGAGCTGGAACACGGCGTTTCCAGATTTATGCTGATGCTCGTTAGCCTAAGCTAAGAAAAGTAGTTTCAGATAACTCATCATACAGTTCCTCTGATCGTAGCTATTGCAAAGATCCTGTGCCTTCGTGCATGGGATTTTTTATGCCTCTTCACTCAAAACATTGCTATATCCATTAATAGAAGGAAAACAACATGATTAAAGGTCTCGCTATTACACCACCAGTTTTAGGCCGGATCAGCATTGGCCGTGTCATTGAAAAGAATGGCAAACGCCTACCAGAAAAGGATGACCAGTTCACCATCACCAGCCAGATCCAGAACAAGGAAGGCTGGGTGAAACATCCACTTGATGAACAGTTACGTCAACAGGCAGCGAATCAGAAACTGCGCAGCATTCCAGTCCGTATGATCTTTAACGATCCTGAACTGAGTCTTCGGGCTGAATATACCTTGTTTGACCGTCAGACCGGACGCCCGATTTGTGTCGGTAATGGGCAGATTTGTCAGCGTATCACCTCACAAGGGGTAGAGCAGCATCCCTGTCCATCCCCAGATTTATGTCCATTGGCACAAGGCGGACATTGCAAGCCTTATGGTCGTTTGCATGTCAATCTGGATGAGTCCGATGAGTTTGGTACTTTCATCTTCAGAACCACAGGTTTTAACAGTATCCGAACCTTGGCTGCACGCCTAGCTTATTACCATGCTGCATCAGGGGATTTACTGTCTTGTTTACCATTACAATTGATCTTGCGCGGGAAAAGCACCACACAAAGTTACCGCCAGCCGGTGTACTATGTAGATCTGACTTTGCGTGATGGGATTAGCCTGAATGATGCGATTGCTCAAGCCAGACAGATTGATGCAGAAAGCAAACAGGCTGGGTTTTATCAGGAGGCACTGGATCATGTGGCAAGACTGGGTTTTGCCAATGCCAGATTTGAGGTGAATAGTGAGGATGTGGTGGATGAGTTTTATTCTGAAACGGCTACAGGTCAACATCCTGAACAGCCAGCTGACAATGTGGATTTTGTACAGAAGATTCAAACGGGCTTGAGGCAAAGTGTTCAATCAGTGAATTAGCGAGAATTTGAAGGTAAATTGGACAATTTACCTTCAATTGTATTGGGATAAGGAAAATTAGAGTATTAATATAAGCTTTGTTTAAGATTCCTATACTCTTGCTCTAAATATTTATCAACTGCGTCTATATCTAAATTGCCTTCATTAAATGTGGCATGTACTTCTTTTAAAGCCAGCATTGAGAACCTAGTCCACCCAATAAGATTGGTTCTTAATAAAAATTGGATTGGTTCACCTGCTGATTTAAGTGCAGCATCCATTCCATCCATAACACACAAAGTACCATGTGAAACCAATAACATACGCCTTAATTCAGGTACATTAGCATTAGGAATGCAATCTAACCATGCTTTGCTGTGATAAATTTTTTGTTTAAATGACCACATAAATCTGGTCAGCAGTTCAGTAATTAAGACCGGAATTGCCATAGCCATACCATGGCGGAAATCATAGCCTGCTTCAAAAACCTTTACAGCTAAAGTCGCAAAACTTTGTCTATGTTGTCCGAAACTTCCGAAGTCTGCAAATTGCAGTAATGAATAAAAAGGGATTGGAATTCCTGACCCACGTGTAGCTGCTCCAGAAGATCCAGCTACATCAGAGAATAGATGGCCTAACCAATTTATAAATCCACAATATATTTTACTGATTAAATCTGTACCCTGGAGTTCAAAAGTCTTCGTATTGATTCTGACCAGTTTTGATGATTCACCAATTTTCACACCCTCATCATTGATGACGTCAAAAATGCCAACAAATGTAGCGGTATTCTGGAATTGGTCTAATAACGAAAAGAATAAACCACAGAGGTCTGGTGAGTGTGCCAGATTTTTAATATGGTGATTTTTTGTGCTCATTTTGAAAAAATGTTCAACATCAGCACCATATCGTTGATCGTAATTGACTTTAAAATTTGTCTCTAAAAAACCTATAGCACTAGCTGTAGTGTCTTTTCCTGCTTTCGCACCTTTCCAGCCATTCATTTTTGCGAATAATTGTACAGCCTTATTCGTAGCATCATCTGTTAAATTCCCCAAATGGCTTTGGCCTGGAATACCAACAAATAAAATATCTATTAGTCCTCCAATAAATCCACAGGTACCAGCGATCATGTAATCATACTGATCACATTGAGCATTTTTAATAGAAAATTCTTCTTTGATCCTTTTTTGTAATGCTATTTTTTGTGAGGCTGACATTAAATCTTTAAAAGGATCTTCCGAGATAATGATATTTGACTGTTTTTGGAATGCTCTAAGTGATTTTTGATATTCATCCCATTCTAGATCCTTAGAAAATTCGAAAGTGTCTAGCATGCTCAAGGGACTGTATTTAGGAGCGGATGGACTTGGGTTTTCCAATTCATGTAATGAATTGGTATCTTCATCTACGACAAAGAAAACGTCTTCATTAGTAGTTAAGGTGATTTCTAAAAAATCATTTTCTAGATTCTCTAGCAAATTGGTTGATTCTAAAATTAGCTGATCAGTTTCTGAGAGCATCTGTGCTAAATCAATATTTAATTGATTTGCCATACTATCCACCTGCCCAAGCTTGGCTTGAGCAGATGATAGTTGATGATCTTGCATGATCAGGCTATATGCTTGTTCATTCAAAAGATCTTTTTTACTCATGAAAATAAACCAGATAATGCTTGTTTTGTTTTTCCTGCAAGAACATCGCTGACATTAAAATATCCTATTGCTTCAAATGCTTTTGCTAGTTGAGCAAACTCTCCTCTTTTTGAAGTATCGATAACCCACTTCTTAACAACCTCTGTATCAGTATTTTTTTCTTCAATCGATTCTTTTTCAATATAAAAACCACGGATGAAGTCATAGAATTTTTTCTTCGTTGGTTCTGAAGTCAAAGCTTCTAATTTTGACAAATCTAAAATAGCTGGACATTTAAGTTTATTAGAGGCACCTTCAGCATTGTGCACTTTACCATTTAAAATATCTGCCGCGCCTGAAACACCTTTCAGCATTGCAATTTGTTGTAACAATTTACCATTTATGATTTTTAGAGCACTTTGATTTTCAGTTAATTTTGTAGTTTCCTCTATGGTGGTATTTAATTTACTCGTAATGTAATTGATATCACCAAGAATCGTTGAAATGGTATCTTGTGTTTGTTTAATCACTTCATTCAACATCAATTGCTTACGTTTATAATTACTTAGCTCGTCAGATCCAGTAATTTTTTTAACCCCTGCATATGTACCAACACCTATAAGAATAGCTACCCCTATACCTGTCGCCATACTTGATAAGCCTAAAATTCCTCCCATCCCTAGCATTGCCAAACCAGATGTCATACCTGCGGCAGACATACCAATCACTGAACCTGATAAATATACTGCTGCAAGTGGTGTTCCCACAGCGGCAGCCTTAGCTGACAGCTCTTTAAATGCTGCGGTCATTTTATCGTCTGTGAAGTCGTCTTCTAAGAGTTTATAGTCTGTTTCTAAAGCTAAGACTACGATGTCTAAGTCACTGTCTTTTATGTTTAAGAGGTTTCTATTTTTATTTAGAAAATCAAATTTTTCCAGATCTCGGCTTTGTGTTGAAAAATAAATATTAATCAGATCCTTGGCTAGAGAAATATGGACCGTATGCAATTGTCCATCCATAACATTTTTACTTAACTCATCGAATAAAATGCTTGTACCCTGCAATAGTTCAGGAGCAAACATATATGATCGAATTTCAAATCTGGTTTCTTGTTTGAGGCCTAGACGATTCATTAAAAGAAATATTTCAGCCATTTCTTTTTTATCAATGACTTGATCATTTTCGTAGGCCATATTAATTATAATTTTAAGATAGGCTAGCTTTAACTTTTCGTCCATTTCCTCTAAAGGAACAACTTGTCGTTGCTCTGTATATTCATCAAATTCTTTAGAGACATGTTTAAGAATTTTTTCCAACTCCACTAAATTACAAGACGATGCAATATATTCGAGTTGAATTTTTTCACTTTCAGTTACTATCGTTGCTGTTTCTGCTTTTGATTTTTCAAAATTTACACTCACATCAGTGATAATTTCATATTTGATATGGTGAGGATCATTATAAGCAGGTTTGAAAATAACCTTTTCACCAGTAAACATTAAGCCATCTGCGCCACTTCCCAGTAATGTTGTGTCTAATAAAGCAATAATATTTTCCGGATTACCTTCATATTTAAACGATTTGATTGCCTTATTTAATTTTTTTTCTGGAATATTTGGAGCGATATAAATACATTTTTCACTGAGTTTCTGCAGTTCTTCACGTAAGTAAACGTTAATATTGGACATGTTAATCTCTTAGTTGTTAGTAAGTTGGTTTGGTTTTTTAAATTTATATTGATCATAATCTCTATATATTTCAAATATAACAAGAGCTGAAGAGATAATTTAAAAAATATAGCGACATTCTTTGACGCAGAAAAAATATCCTTCCTTCTGGAAGAAATAAGTTGGCATCCCAATTTTGTATTTTTGTTATAGAGTAGTTAGTGGTTTATGACATTTTTTCCATAAGTGTCTTGTAATCTCATTGATTTCAAAAGACATATCATGTCGTTTCAAACTGAATGCTATCATTAATAACTTATTGGTTCTGCTAAGATCAGTGTATTGAAAAAGTAAATAATATTTTTGCATCAATTGAAATGATGCAATATTTTAATTGACAGGGTCGCTTGTCATGATTTATATTTTTCTGCATCAAAAGCAATGAAGCAAATAAAAGTGCAACTGCAATTAAAGGATATTACCGAGATCAATGCGGGTTATTCATTTCGTGGGAAGATTCCCGAAGTGGAAGGTTCAAGCATCGTTGTTGTACAAATGAAAGATGTTTCCGTGGTCAATGGTATTGATTGGTCACACTGCATTGGTACTGAGCTGACTGGTAAAAAAGCACCTGACTGGCTACAGGCAACTGACATTCTAGTGGCTGCACGTGGTAATCACTATTATGCGGTTCAGGTTGGTGAAAGTGCATGGGTTGAACAGCAGCAAGCCGTTGCTGCACCGCATTTTTTTGTGGTGCGTATTATTCGACAGGATGTGTTGCCAGAATATTTGACATGGCTGCTAAACCAGAATCCTTGTCAGAAGTTTCTTGAGCAAAATTCTGAAGGTTCGATGGCCAAAAGCATACGGCGCAGTGTACTGGAAGCTACCCCGATAGCAGTTCCACCTTTGGCCAAACAACAGGCGATTATCGGCATCGCTAAAGCATTCAAGCAAGAACAGCAACTGGTTGAGCAACTGCTACGAAATGGCGAGCAGTTAATGACAACTATTGCCACAGATTTATTAAGTCAAAAGATAAAGCATTAAAAAGGAAAAACCGTGAGTTCTCAAATCAATCAAGATACCGTCAATAAAGCCCTCTGGTCGGCATGTGATGTGTTCCGTGGCACGATCAGTGCAGATACATATAAAGACTTCATTTTGACCATGCTGTTTTTAAAGTACATTTCAGATGTATGGCAAGACCACTACGATAATTATAAAAAAGAATATGGTGATGAGCCTGAGCTGATTGAAGAAATGATGAAAAATGAGCGTTTTGTTTTACCTGCTCAGTCGAACTTCTATAGCTTATATGAGCATCGTTATGAAGCGGGTAACGGAGAGCGTATTGATCAGGCATTACATGCACTTGAAGAAGCCAACGGGACAAAGCTCAAAGATGCAGGGAAAAGTGTATTCCAAGATATTTCTTTTAATACCGATAAGTTAGGCGAAGAAAAACAGAAAAATACTATTCTCAAAGATTTGCTAGAAGTGTTTGCAGTTGCTGACTTAGACCTAAAACCAAGTCGTGTAGGTTCTTTAGATGTGATTGGGAACGGCTATGAATTTTTGATTAAAAACTTTGCAGCCAGTGGCGGACAAAAAGCAGGTGAGTTTTATACACCACCTGAAGTATCAGATTTGATGGCAGAGTTACTTGATCCACAACAGGGCGACACCATTTGCGATCCCGCTTGTGGTTCAGGTTCACTTTTGATGAAGTGTGGTCGTAAAGTCGTTGCGAATCATAACAGCAAGCAATATGCCTTATATGGTCAAGAGGCCATTGGTTCAACTTGGTCACTCGCCAAAATGAACATGTTCCTGCATGGTGAAGATAACCACAAAATCGAGTGGGGCGATACCATTCGTAATCCAAAGTTACTCGATAAAAATGGCGACCTGATGCTGTTTGATATTGTGACGGCTAACCCACCATTTTCATTGGATAAATGGGGACATGATGAAGCTGAGCACGACAAATTTGGACGTTTCCGTCGTGGCTTACCGCCAAAAACCAAAGGTGATTATGCATTTATTTTACACATGATCGAAACGCTAAAACCGAAAACGGGTCGTATGGGGGTTGTGGTTCCACACGGCGTATTGTTCCGTGGTTCGTCAGAAGGCAAGATTCGTCAGCAGTTGATTGAGGAAAACTTGCTTGATGCTGTGATTGGTTTACCTGAAAAGCTGTTTTATGGTACAGGCATTCCAGCTGCAATTTTGATCTTTAAAAAGCAAAAGACTGACCGTTCCGTACTGTTTATTGATGCCAGTCGTGAGTGTAAAGCAGGTAAAAATCAAAATTTATTGACTGAAGACAACATTGCCAAAGTGGTTGAAACGTATCGTACTCGTGCCAATGTCGATAAATATGCTTACCTTGCGACTTTGGAAGAAATTCAGGAAAACGACTATAACCTGAACATTCCACGTTATGTCGATACCTTTGAGGAAGAAGAAGAGATTGACTTGATGGCGGTACGTGCTGAGCGTGAGCAACTGAAATTGCAATTGACCGAGTTAGAGCAACAAATGTCAGTGTATCTCAAGGAGTTGGGTTATGAGTCTTGAACCCATTTCTGACGATGCGTTGTTTGATCAGGTCAGTGAGCTGATTCAACAGGCTCGGCAACAAGTCCAACGTAGTGTCAACACGGCTATGGTATCGACCTATTGGCATATCGGACAGCGCATTGTGCAACATGAGCAATTAGGACAGAGCCGTGCAGCCTATGGCAAACAACTTTTAGGTCAATTGTCTGGAAAACTGACACAGGTTTATGGCAAAGGTTTCGATGAGCGTAATTTACGCAATATGCGAGCATTTTATTTGGCATTTGCAAATTGGAACGCAGTGCGTTCCGAATTAAGTTGGACGCATTACCGTGTCTTACTTCGGGTGGAAAACCCTCAAGCACGTGATTGGTATATGAACGAAGCCGCTACGCTGCATTGGAGTAGTCGAGCTTTAGAGCGTCAGATTGGCGTGTTGTATTACGAGCGATTATTGTCGAGTAAAGATCGGTCTGTGGTTGAGCATGAAGCCCAGCAACAGGTTGCACCATTAGCCGATGATGTAAAAGATTATTTACGTGATCCGTATATTCTGGATTTTCTAAATTTGGACGGACAGACCTATTTAGAAAATGATCTCGAAAATAGCATTATCAATAATTTACAGCGTTTTTTGTTGGAATTGGGCAAGGGTTTTGCCTTTGTCGAACGCCAACAGCGTATTCGCACGGAAGATCAGGATTTTTATATTGATCTGGTGTTTTATAACTTTAAGCTGAAATGTTTTTTGTTGATTGATTTGAAAATTGGCAAGCTGACCCATCAAGATGTGGGGCAGATGGACAGTTATATCCGAATTTATGACCAACATAAAAAAGAGCCTAACGACAACCCAACCATTGGTTTGATTCTTTGCAGTCAGAAAAGTGAAGCGGTGGTGAAGTATTCAGTTCTGACCGAAAGCGAGCAGATGTTTGCTGCAAAGTACTTACCGTATTTGCCGACTGAAACTGAACTAAAACGAGAGCTAGAACGTGAGCGTGCCTTAATTCAGCAGCAGCTTGGTGGGGAGCATATAGATGAATAATGCAGTCATAGAAATGGTGAAGTATTTAGGGGAGTGGGGTTATGGTGCCTAAGGGTTGGAAAAAAGGACTATTTAATGAAGGTATTGAACTTATTTCTGGACAGCATGTAGAAGCGGAGCTAGTAAATATATACGGTCTTGGCAAACCTTATCTTACTGGTCCAGCAGATTTTCCTAATGGGAAAATTATCATTACTAAATTCACTACTGAAGGAAAAAAATTTAGTCAAAAAGGTGATTTGTTAATAACTGTTAAAGGTTCTGGAACAGGGAAAGTTATTGAGTCTAATAATGAATATGCAATTAGTCGTCAATTAATGGCTATAAGACCGACAAATTTTGATGCAAAATTCATTTACTATAATATTACCGCTAGTCTTTCTAGCTATGAAAGTGCGGCGGCTGGATTAATTCCAGGTATTTCACGAGATGATGTTTTACATACGCCATTGCTTATCCCACCACTCCCTGAACAAAAGAAAATCGCTCAAATCCTTTCGACTTGGGATCAAGCGATTACAGCGACTGAACAGCTACTTGCCAACAGTCAGCAGCAGAAAAAAGCCTTGATGCAGCAGTTACTGACGGGTAAAAAGCGGTTGTTGGATGATTATGGCGTGGCGTTTAGTGGGGAGTGGATGTATCCAAGAGCAAATGAATTGTTTAAAACCATTTCCAAGAAAAACAATTCAGATGATGAAGAGTTATTGGCGGTCACTCAAGATCGAGGGGTTTTGCCTCGTTCATTATTAGAACGTCGTGTGGTTATGCCAGATAGCAGTACTAAAGGTTATAAGTTGGTTGTACCGGGAAATTTCATCATTAGTCTTCGTTCTTTCCAAGGTGGCTTAGAATATTCAGAATATAGAGGATTAGTGAGCCCCGCATATACGGTACTTGAACCTATTAAGGAAATCTGTGACAACTTTTATAAGCAATATTACAAATCATACAATTTTATAGGTCATTTAGCAGTAGCAGTCATCGGTATAAGGGATGGTAAACAGATTAGTTACGATGATTTTTCATTCTTGAAGCTTCCATATCCATGTATCGAGGAACAGCAAAAAATCGCTGCTGCTCTCTCTACAGTTGATCAAGAAATTGAAACCTTACAGAAAAAACTTGATTGTCTAAAGCAAGAGAAAAAAGCCCTGATGCAACAACTTTTGACGGGTAAACGACGAGTGAAGGTGGACGTTTGAGTATGGAACAGTTTTCTACATTGTCTCTATTTGAACAATTACAGTTGCTTGATGAAAGGCCACGCATAGAAGCTAAGCGTGGCAGTGAAATCGGGGCTTCGGTTATGCAGACGATTTGTGCTTTTGCCAATGAACCTGGGTTGGGGGGAGGCTATCTGTTACTTGGCGTGGGCGAACCTGATGAATTCCATGAGGCTTTTTATATATGTGGTGTAAATAATTCGGATAAGCTATTAAATGATCTACAAGCTAATTGCCGTGATCAATTTGAGCAGCCTGTTTTTGTGCAAGGTGAAGTGGCTATTTTGGAAGGCCAAAAAGTCATTAAAATTTTTGTTCCTGAGCTTGAGCTGGCATCTAAACCTTGTATTTTTAAAGGGAAATTTGATGGTAAGAACAAGCGTAAAACAGGTGTATGGCGACGTGGATTGAATGGTGATTATGAATGTAGCCAGAATGAGCTTGAGCCTTTACTGTTAGCCAAAAGTGGCATGGGATATGAACAAGTACTGTTACCTGATGCAGAGTGGGATGATTTAGATCCTAATGTAATCGAACTTTATCGCCGGTTGAGAGCTAATGTACGCCCCTATGCGGAAGAGTTGCAGGTTTCAGATACAGAAATGTTGCGTGCTTTAAATCTGGTTAAAAAACGAGATAATGCATGGATACCAAATGTAGCTGGTCTACTGTTGATGGGGAAATCATTGTCATTACGTAGGTTATTACCTGCAGTGCGTGTTGATTATGTAAGGATTAACGGAACTCAATGGGTCGAAGATCCTGAGCAGCGATTTTCCACCACCTTGGATCTTCGTGAGCCCTTATTGCGGCTGATCCCTAAACTCGAAGCCGCTATTCTTGATGACTTACCTCATCATTTCCGATTGAAAGAGGGAAGTACACAGCGCAGTGATGAGCCGTTACTGCCACAGAAAGTCATTCGTGAAGCTGTAGTAAATGCCGTAATGCATCGGGACTATTTAGTTAATCAACCTATATTGGTTGTACGCTACAGTAACAGAATAGAAATCCGTAATGCTGGTTATTCCTTAAAACCTGAAATTATGCTTGGAGAAATGGGGTCTAAGCTGCGTAATCCAATTTTAGCTGCAGTACTTTATGATCTGAACTTTGCTGAAACCAAAGGTTCTGGGATAAGTACCATGCGTCGACTTTTGCAAAACTCGGGTCTTTCTGCTCCAGTATTCAATAGTCACATCATTAATAATCAGTTCCAGGCTATTTATCTTTTACATCAACTCTTAGGCGAAGAGCAATTGGCTTGGCTTAAACAATTTACTCATTTGGGTTTGAGTAATGATGAGGCAAAAGCACTCATTTTAGCCAAAGAAACTGGTGCTGTGGATAATGCAGGTTTTCGAGCTATTACAGGGTTGGATACCTTATCCGCCAGTCAAATACTGAGTCGATTGCATCACCAGTATCATTTGTTAATCAAAGGTGGTGCTGGGTCTGCAACATACTATCAGTTAGCTGTGATGGAAGATCCACCTCTATTCAATGTTAAATCAGCCAATACAGGTGACCTCTCAGCAAATACAAGTGACCTCTCAGCAAATACAAGTGACCTCTCAGCAAATACAAGTGACCTCTCAGCAAATACAAGTGGCCTCCCAGGTGAACTTATCGAAAAAATCTCACAATTAACATCTAAAGCACGCAAGGAAAGTTTATGGCCAGTCATTTTATGGTTATGTGCATTACAATCCTATAAAGCAGAACAATTAGCAAGATTACTAAACAGGCAAGTGACCGCTCTTAAAAGTAACCATTTAAATATATTGCGAGAACAGGAATCACTTCTTGGATATACATATCCAGAAGTGAAAAACCACCCTGAGCAAGCATACCAAACGACTGCTAAAGGCTTGGACTGGTTAAAACAACACGGAATTATGATAGATGACCATATATAATCCAAAATTCCAAGAAGAATACAGCGCTAAACTCCCAGCCTTAACACTACTCAGTAATTTGGGATGGTCATTCTTATCTCCATCACAGGCACTGATCGCCCGTGATGGTAAGCAAGATCAAGTGGTTTTACGGCAAATTCTGCGTGCTGAACTGACCAAGCGAAGCTTTAGTTTTGCAGGTCAGGATTATCCACTTTCAGAAAAATCCATTGATAACCTGATTGCTGAAATGTGTAGCCCTGCATTAAATGAAGGGCTGCTGACTGCGAATGAAAAAATCTATAACCATTTGCTTTACGGTATTGCGGTTACAGAGTTCGTAAATGGTAAAAAAGTTAGCCCAACCATTGCACTCATTGATTGGCAAAATATTGAAAATAATAGTTTTACGTTTACAGAAGAGTTTTGCGTAACTCGTTCGGGTGGTGTGGATAGCCGCCGACCCGATATTGCCTGTTTTGTAAATGGTATTCCTCTGGTGGTGATTGAAGCGAAACGTCCCGATGGGCGTGCAAATAAAGCACCAACCATTGATGAAGGGGTTTCTCAATCGTTGCGTAACCAACGCCATGATGAAATTCCTCACCTGTTTGCTTACAGCCAATTATTACTTTCCATAAACGGTAATGAAGGTCGTTACGGGACGTGTAATACTCCTGCAAAGTTTTGGGCAGCATGGCGTGAGGAAGACATTTCCGATGCTGAGATGTTTGCCCTTAAAAATAAACAGCTTAGCCTAGTACAACAACACAATTTATTTGATCATCGTCCTGCTGCTGATCTGCAATGGTATCAGCAGTTAATTGCAGGTGGTGAGCTTGCCGTGACAGGTCAGGATCAGCTTTTAATCAGCTTGTTGTCACCTAAGCGTTTGTTAGAAATGGTACGTCTGTTTATTTTGTTTGATAAAAAAGCGGGAAAAATTGCAGCACGTTATCAGCAAGTCTTTGGTATTAAAAGACTAATTGAACGTATTAATACTCAGCGCCCTGATGGTGGGCGTGAAGGTGGGGTGATCTGGCATACTACAGGCTCAGGCAAATCATTTACTATGGTGTTTTTGAGTAAAGCACTGATTTTGCATGAAACGCTCAAAAAATGCCGCATTGTGGTGGTGACGGACCGAGTAGACTTAGAAAGTCAGTTGAGTAAAACCTTTGCTTCTGGTGGTGAGCTGGCTGGTAAAAAAGATAAAGAAGCTGCAATGGCGACATCGGGAAAACGTCTGGCAGAACAAATTGGTAAAGGCAATGAACGCATAATTTTCTCGCTGATTCAAAAATTTAACTCAGCAACCAAACTTCCTGAATGTATCAATAAGAGCTCAGATATTATTGTCTTGATTGATGAGGGGCATCGTAGTCAAGGGGGGGAAAACCATATTCGCATGAAGCAGGCATTGCCAAATGCTGCATTCGTTGCCTTTACGGGTACGCCTTTGCTCAAGAATGAAAAAACGGTCAACAAATTTGGTCCAATTGTGCATGCCTATACCATGCAGCGAGCAGTCGAAGATCAAACCGTTACACCATTGCTGTATGAAGAACGTATTCCCGATTTGGATGTCAATGAGCGAGCGATTGACAGTTGGTTTGAACGCATTACAGAAGGTTTAACCGCTGAGCAGCGTGCTGACTTAAAACGTAAATTTTCTAAAAAAGGGCAAATTTACAGTGCGGATGATCGTATTCGCTTGATTGCCTTGGATATCGCCAATCATTTTGTAAAAAATATTGATGATGGTCTCAAAGGGCAATTGGCTTGTGATAGTAAAGCTTCAGCGATTAAGTATAAAAAATATTTGGATGAAGCAGGCTTATTTGAATCTGCGGTGGTGATGAGTCCACCAGATAGCCGTGAAGGTAATACGGCTGTGGATGAATCTACGACGCCAGAAGTCACGCAGTGGTGGAAAGACAATATCGGAACACAAGACGAGCAATCTTATACCAAGCAGATCATTGAACGCTTTGATAAAGATGATTCGCTGAAGATGCTGATTGTTGTCGATAAACTACTGACAGGCTTTGATGAACCCAAAAATGCCGTACTGTATATCGACAAACCATTAAAAGAACACAACCTGATTCAGGCGATTGCCCGAGTTAACCGTTTACATCCGAAAAAGAAATTTGGTCTGTTGATTGATTACCGTGGCATCTTGAAAGAACTGGATACTACCATTCAAAAATATCAGGACTTAGCTGCCCGTACTCAAGGCGGTTATGACATTAATGATATTGCAGGTCTGTATAGTCAAATGAGCACGGAATATAAGCGACTGCCTTTGCTCTATAAAAACTTGTGGGCTATTTTTGATGGTGTAAAGAATAAAAATGACATTGAGCAATTGCGTCAGGTTCTGGTGCCACGTATTGAGGAGCGTAACGGCGAATTGGTAGATGTGCATCTCAAAGTTCGTGACGACTTTTATGAAGCATTAACTGAATTTGCTAGCTGCTTAAAAGTGGCTTTACAATCTGCAACTTTTTTTGAAGATACAAGCTTTTCTGACCTTGATCGCCAGCACTATAAGGAAACCGTTAAGCAGCTTTCTAGCCTACGCCAATTGGTAAAACAGGATGCAGGTGAAACGGTAGATTATGGCCAGTATGCTGAACAAGTCAAAAAACTACTGGATAAACATGTTGTTGGGGTTGAGGTGAAAGAACCTGACGGTGTTTATGAAGTCGGTAAAATGGGAAAAATTCCGCAGCCTGAAGATTGGAGTGAGGAGAAAACCCGTAATGAAACTGACATTATTAAAACTCGTGTCACCAAGATGATTGAGCAGGGGTTACGTGATGACCCTTATGCTCAGGAAGCCTTTTCTAAACTGTTGCGCCAAGCGATTGAAGAAGCAGAAAAGCAATTTGAACATCCACTTAAGCAATATATGTTATTTCGTGAATTTGAAGAACAGGTACAAAAACGGCGTTTAGATGAGATTCCTGATGTTTTTGCAGCGAATCGTCATGCTCAAGCGTATTTTGGTGTCTTTAAAAAAACGCTACCTGAAGCATTTGTACTGACTAATCCACAGATACAAGATCAATGGGCACAATTAGCTTTTGAAGTCGATCAGTCAGTCACAAATTCAGTCGCAGAGAATTCAATTAATCCGCAAAATATTGAAGCTGATATTCGCAAGAAACTATTGCCTAGAATGTTCCAAGAGTGCAAAAGCGTAGGTGGTGGTATGGATCAGGCTAAGAAAATTGTGGAAATGATTGTACAGATCACACGGGTTGGTCTGAATGGAGGCTAAGGTGCAAATACATCACAAGATGCTCAGTTTCACTTATGGTGATGAAACCATTTCTTGTGAAAGGGCTGTACGGACAAATACCTCTGATAAAATTTTGATTAAAGTGCATCCAGATTGTCGTGTAGTGGTCTCAGCACCTGAACAAGCTGAGGATATTGAGGTGCTTAAAGCTGTGCAGAAACGTAGTCGGTGGATTTATCAGCAATTACGTGAATTTCGTCAGCAACTGGAATTTATCACACCTCGTCAGTATGTTAGCGGAGAAAGTCACTATTACCTCGGCAAACAGTATCAACTGAAAGTCTTGGAAGATCCGCAGCATCCTCAAGGTGTCAAGTTGTTACGTGGCAAACTGGAAGTGACTGTGCATCAGAAAAGTGCGAACAAAGTTCAGATTCTGCTGGAAGATTGGTACAAAACCAGAGCTAAGAATGTCTTCGCAAAGCGTTTGGATCATGTACTGGAACGCGCATTGTGGGTTGCTGAATGTCCAGCATTTCGTATTTTGACTATGCAGACACAATGGGGCAGTTGTTCTCCTAAAGGGCTGCTTACATTGAATCCTTACCTGGTTAAAGCACCAGTACAATGCATTGATTACGTGATTTTGCATGAGCTGTGCCATTTAGCTGAGCACAACCATAGCGAGCGTTTTTATCAGTTGATGACGCAGGTGCAGCCGGATTGGGAAAAGATCAAGAAACAATTGGATGGGATGGCGAATCGATTTTTAAATGGAATTAGCCCAAAAGCATTTGAGACAGCTTCAAAATGAGGCTGTCTTGTGTCTGGGAGCAGTCCAGTATGATTATTTATTAAGTTCTAAGCCTGTTTTTTCTTAGGAAAAGGGATAACCTTGTTCCGTAAACTGTCGATAAAGTCTGACCATTCCTGCATCATCTTGGTTCGATACTCAAGGTGCTGAGCATGATTGTATGCTTGAGACACGGCATTACCGACTCTATGTGCTAACTGAATTTCAATGGCATCATGCATATAGCCTTGTTCGTGTAGTGTGGTTGAAGCTAAACCACGGAATCCATGACCTGTCATTTTTCCATTATAACCCATCGTGCGGATCACGCATAAAAGCGCATTGCTGCTCATAGGCTTGGCCGTACTATGGTTATAAAAAACATATTGCTTGTTACCAGTGAGAGGCCGTAGTTCTTCCAATAATTCGATAGCCTGTTTAGATAAAGGAACGATATGAGGCTGGGCCATTTTCATTTTGTCAGCAGGAATTCGCCATAATTTAGTTTCAAAATCGATTTCATCCCATTCCATCATTCTGAGTTCAGCTGTACGTACAAAAGTTAAAGTCATAAGCTGAATCGCTGTTTTAATCATTGGATTCCCATGGTAGCGATCCATTCGTTCTAGAAAAGGCGGGAACTCGGAAATGTCCAAGCGAGCCATATGCTTCACTTTACGAGGTTTTAAAGCTTCTTGAAGGTGAGGTGTTGGATCATTTTCAATAATGCCTTTACGGATAGCAAAACGAAAAATTCGACCAGCTAAAGGAATTGAACGTTTCGCCATTTCCTGTGCACCACGTTCTTCAATTTTTTTTGCACAGGCAAGTACGTCTTTACCTTTAATCTGATCGATAGGCATTTCACCTAAAGCAGGGAATAGATCCTTTTCAAATACAGATAAATCACGTAAGTAAGTTGTTTCTTTAATAACGGCTTTACGATCTTCCATCCATTCCATGGCAAGAGATTTGAAAAGTAAATTTTCATCTGTTTGTTGCAGTCGCTCATTTTTTACAGCATTTGGATCAATGTTTTTGTAAAGCTGAATACGTGCTTCATCACGGGCACGGCGTGCTTGAGCAAGTGAAATTTCAGGATAGCTTCCAATTGTTAAAGTACTTTCCCGACCATTAAACCGATACTTTAAACGCCAGAATCGTCCACCTGCAGGTGTAACCTCTAAATATAGTCCTTTTTCATCTGAATATCGTTTTTTCTTATCAAGTGGTTTGATTTTTCTAACTTGAGCATCGGTAAGCATTTGAGCTGAATCCGTACAAATTGGGGGACGAAAATCATTATAACTAATTCATCCCCCAATTGTCCCCCTCATTATGGGGGATTACTTTGGATGAGGCAGGATTCCTTAAAACAAGAAAAAAGGCTTAAACCCTTTAGATTTAAGCCTTTGAGTATTCCGCTGGACATGATCGGAATGAATTTTGGCGGTGAAAGAGGAAGTCATAACAACGACATAAGATACTGAAATAATTAATAATAAATTTGGATAATTTTAAATATACCGACAAATATACCGACAAGTGGAAAAAGTTGTGATGTCGGTACACGTATCGTCAATTAGATTCCTTCTCTCTCAATTTGGGTGTTTTTGAATATGGAATTGAGTTTTTAGCTTAAAAAAATATAAAGAATAAGCATGTGAGTTGCTGCTCCATTTATTGGACCGGGTAGGGTCAGATTTTAAATCCAATCCTTAAATTGGTGACATACCCGACTATATCGGTGATGCTGCACTGAGTGACTTTAAGTAACTCAGTCACAGGGTATCTTTAAGCTACTCACTAACCAACTTTGAGTTGGTCAGTTGAATTTCAGATTTTAAATCTACATTTCAAATGCCGAATTAACTTGGTCAGATTTAGAGTCTGAGCAAGATAGACAATAGGCTTGATCCAGTATTACCAGGATAACTTTACGGTATCCTTTGGGGTGAACATGCTCCCTGGTGAAATCAATCTCCCGAAGTTTCGGGGTATCTCCAAAATTAATTGGAGATTGAACAGGCTATCTTTGAGCTAGTCAGTTGGTCGCGTTTGAGATGTGAGCAAGTTTGCTCATATCCTCCAATGGGGGAAAAGTTCCTTTCATCTTTCATCACTGGTGAAAGTTACTCCTAAATTTTAAGGAACTACCCCTATCCAGATTTGGATCCATCTCCCAAATTTTTGGGATACCGTTGCTCACATCTGAGCATGAGGGCCGGTGACTGTACGAAAGTTTCGTAGTTAATCACTACTACGGAAAACTTCAGGTTAGCGAACGCAATTTTGCACTGGCTGCCACTAGGGAAAACTAGAGTTTAGACAACGCAATTTTGCGCCGTCATGATGTTGAACCTTATAAAACCTAATATTCAAAGATGCCCAGGGTGTTGAAGCTCAAACGCTTTGAACCTCACAAAACCTCACTTTCATTACGGCATGTTTTTCTGCTGCACTGTTAAGAATTGATAAGGTTTGAACCTGATAAAACCTGAGATTTAAAATACTGCACCTGTTAGTAAATGTTAGTCAGAACCTATCAAAACCTATGGTTGCAGACTGCGTAAATCCTAAGTAATCCTAAGGTTGAACCTGAAATCATTACGGCACCATTACGGCATATTTTGCGGTGCTGCCTGTTAACAAATGTTATGGTTTGAACCTGACAAAACCTGACATTGATAACTTGATAAAACTTGAAATCAGGACGGTTAGATTACGGTCCGTACTACTACAAAATACTACTTTCCGTTTACTGCTCGGACTTATCAAAACTTAACATTGCAAACGGCGTAAATCCTGAGTTCACAACCTCACAAAACCTCACATTTAAAAACCTAAAAATTGCAGTAATTATCTATTGATTAATATATCGTATATACGATATATTGAATGAATAATCTACTAAGGGGTACACAATGACAAATCAAAGTCAATTAAGTGAAGAAACAAAAGCATGGCTTGCTGCATGGGCAGATAATGTACGTTATTGCCATTATTTCGCAGTATCTTTAGATGATGATAAGCATCTCATGGGAACCTGGAATGCCCCTTTTTACTCGTTTGAAGAAGCACAACAGTTTGCTAAAACCATGCAGTCAAAAAAACCTGATAGTGAGCTAGTGTGTATTGAGGGGATTACACATATTGACGGGGCCATGAAAAACACCCCTAACAAGTTTTGGGCTACATGGCAGAAAAAACATAAACAGCGCATTGCAGCATTGACGGCTATGGAGGCTTAATCATGTCTAACCTAAATCCCCAAAAACCATATAACCCAAGCCTATGCAATGTTGAGGAATTTTATATCCCCCATGCAGATGCCAATTATTTAAATGCTCAGGATGTAATCCATTCTTTGGTAACTCAGGCTAAAACATTAGCAACTATTGGGGTGTGCCAATATGAGCAAGAGGATAAACAAACTGTGTGCAACATGAACAATGAACACATGCAAAACCTTCTTTGGGATATTCAAACTAAACTAGACATGATTAACAAAATTCTGCCTACGGCTTTTGACTACAAAGGGCCAGTGCATGAACAAGCCTAACGACACGCCCAAAACTCGCTATGAGAAAAAGCGCAAGCAAAAGCTAGTCAGCTTCAACACTGAGAATCCACACGATGCCGATCTATTGACTCATGCCAATAATCTCGATGATTTTAGCGGATGGGTTAAAGAAAAATTGAATGAAGATATGACACAAAAGAAAGGCTCACAATAGTGAGCTTTTTTAATGCCTGTACTTATACAAAAAAACGTTCACGTTTTGATGTGGTAACAAAAAAAGGTATATACAGGTTTTGATGTGGTAACAGTAAAATTTTGATGTAGTAACATAGTCCACGTATAAAAAATGATCAAAAGTACGGACATTCAGCACATACCCATAATTTTATGATTCATCTCTAAAACCTATAATAAAACCACCCCATAAAAACCTCTTAATTCTCCATCATTTTGACCAGAAAACACCCCCTAAAAATACAGCCATTTTGCATGTAATAGCTTACATAAATTATTGAAAAATATAATTAAATATATTGATATGCATGGTAAAATAGTAGCCAGTTATTAAGAAATTAATAGCCGAAAATGAGCACCTTTAAAGAGCAAATTATTGAATGTTTTTAGTAGTCAAAAGGTGAAATAAATACGATTAGGAGATTGATATGGTAGCAGCAGCAATGGTCGGAGCAGCAGCAGTAGCAAGCGCCGCCAGTAGTGCATACGGTAGTAAACAGGCATCAAAAGCAGCAAAAACACAAGCAGCATCAGCAGATCGAGCAAGTCAAATTCAATGGGACATGTACGATCAGACTCGTCAGGATTTAGATCCATATAAACAGGCTGGCACAACATCACTTTCTCAAATGATGGATCAGATGGGTGCCAATGGTTATTTCAACCAGACGTACACTGGACAGGATATTTATGGCGACCCGAGTTATCAATTCCGTCTACAACAAGGTCAAGATGCAATTCAGTCAAGTGCGGCAGCGAAAGGCGGACTATTGAGCGGTGCCACACTAAAAGCCCTGCAAGACTTCGGCCAGCAATCAGCAAGTCAGGAATATGGGAATGCATACAACCGGTTTAATGCAGACCAAACCAACCGCTACAACCGATTATCAAACATTATTGGTATGGGTCAAAACGCTGCGGCACAGGTTGGTAACGCTGGAATGCAAACAGGTCAAGCGGTGGCGAATAATACGATGGCGGCGGCTAACTCGATTGCAGCCGGGCAGGTCGCAAGTGCGAATCAATGGACTAATACAGCAGATAATATGGGAAGCATGGCAGCAGCTTACGCAATGATGAAAGGAAAAGGCGTAGTTTAAGCTAGGTGTGTAATGTTTAAATAGGGTGATGGTGTGGAATTTGTATAAGACTTTAAAGCCGCATCCATAGCCCTACATAATAAGAGATTAAGTGTATGGCTACAAAAACCCTGCAACAAATAGCAAATGCGAAAGCAGCAGGCTATAAAGATTTTGAAATCTGGAATGAATTAAGGAAAACTCCAGATTTTAATGAAAGCACAAAACGAGCAAGAGCCGCCGGATATACGCAAGAGCAAATTGCACAAGACCTTGGCTTAAAAGTTAAATTTGTTGATTCAAAACCTAAAAGAAATTACCAGCCTTTCGACAACACCAAAGAAGCACGCCAAAAACGTGAACAGGAAGCACTCAAGAAGCAAGGTCCAACCCAGCCATGGGAATCTGTTTTGCTCAGTCTTGCTGATAAGGGTGCGCCAGCATTACAAGGGTTCTCATATGTAGGGGATAAAATTAGCAAGGGAATCAATAAAGTTGCTGGAACCAATCTACGTACCGATTCTTATGAAGGTGTCACTAGAGGGCTGAAAACAGCAAATAAAAACCATGAAACTGTACGCAAAGCTAACAATCAAGGCCCTGATTATTGGCGGATCGGAACAGATATAGCAACAACCATTCCATTATCTATGGCGAGTGGTGGTGTTGGCGTGCTTAAATCTGGAACCCCACTTATGTCAAAAGCAGGTGCGGCATTTCTTGGCGAAAATGCTGCGCTTGGTGGATTGATTGGCGCAACTGGCGTACATGAGAATAATGCAGAACGTCTCAAGAGTATGAGAAATGGCGCTATTGGGGGTGCGGTTGGTGCTGGTGTTGCTAAGAAGGTCGGGGATGGTGTAACTAAGGCGGTCAATATTAAACAAGGTCGCATGGTGCCAGGCGCTCAGGAAGTTGATGATCTAGGGAAGCAATTTGGTGTTAAGACCACCGTGGGGGATATTGGTAAAAATCCATTGGTGCAGAAATCTGAAGTTGCTATGGAATCAATCCCCATGGTTGGTACGTCCAAGTTCAGACAGGCCCAACAGGCACAGGTGAAGGATGCAGCCACAAAGGTCCTTGATGGCCTTAAAACCAAGTTGGACGATATCGACTACAAGGCTATCCCGAATATTCAAGCAGCGGCCAATACGGGCGATAGAAACGCTATCCGCATTCTCGGTATGGTGAATGATGCTGGTGATGACACTGGTAAGGTTCTACAAGCTGCAGCAGAGATTAAAAATTGGCGTGGTCAGCGTGTTGCATCGCAAATGTATGATCGAGTACAGAACTTGGCTGGTGACGGCGCTATAGCTCCAAATAAGACCGTTCAGGTGATTGATGACATCATTGCTAATGATTCCAAGGTTATCCCCAACAAGGAGCTGCAAGGGGAGTTGCTCGGTATTCGTAAAAGTCTTGCTGACGCTAATATCAAAAAAGACTTCAAAGAGATGCGCGCCGTACAATCTCGACTTGGGAAATTAACTGATGAGTGGGGACGCCAAGGGAAAAGCACATCCGCATTCACTCAGATCAAAACCGCTATTGATGATGACCTTTTGGATTTTGCTCAAGGATCTGGAAACACCAGACTACTAGGGGAGCTGAAGAAAGCTAATGCACTGTATAAGCAACTTCAGAAAGGAAAGGATAAAGCATTTGCTAATGCCTTGCGCGGCACTGAGCCGGATCAGATTTTCAATCAGTTCATGAAGGCCGGAAAGGGTGACAAGGCTGCGAACTTCTACAAAAACCTAGACCCAAAAGGACAGGCCGCATTGCGCTATCAGATGGCTGAAAATGCCTTTGATAAAGCATGGGACTCAAACAGGGATGTATTCAGCCCTGCCAAGTTTGCTCAAGAATTTGAGCGACTGGGAGCGCCGTATAACAATATCTTCACTGGTGGCGATAAAGCTCAGATGGATGGCTTTGTTAAGCTCATGCGCCATGTTGAGCGAGCTGGCCAGTATGCTGAAAACCCACCAACAGGAAACAGACTGGTCGGTATTGCTTTTGGATTGGGTGCTGGTGTGAATCCTACCCTTGCTGCTCAGGGTGCTGGAGTTTCTGCTATTGCTAAGGCGCTGTTTACCACTGAAGCAGGAAAGCGGATATTACTTGCTGCCAAGGATGTTCCACCGAACTCCCCACAGATGGCCAATCTACTGATTCAGGCTCAAAAACTTGGGGCTGTTGGTGGCGCTACCGTTGGAGCCAAAACAGCAAAAGATTAGTATTTGTGTTATATATTCCCTTGCTTAGGCAGGGGAATAATATGAACAATTTAAAATTAAACATCAAATTAAGCAAAGCCGACATTGTGCAAAGCGCACACCTTGAACCAGCCAAATACCGCGATAAAGAAGGTCTGGAGTACATTCCCCCAAAGAGAGGATTTCAGCTAAGCATCAAGGGGAGTGTTAAAGACTTACTGACAGACAAAGATCTGATTATTTTTGATGATAAAGACGCTACCACAAGTATTCACCAGGGGAATACGGCGGATAGCATTGCTGTAAGCATTAACGTATTTGATAAAAACGATAATAATTTACTCGCAAATCCATTTGTGAGTATTCATGACAGAACCCTATACATCGGTGACCTTAATTTTAGTTTTGAGCAGTTTGAATTTATTAAAAGCATGGTCGATGATCAGTTTACGACTCTTATCATTGAGCTGGTGAAGCATGTCACTGATGATGAGATTCTTGAGAGTCGGGAGAGAAATAAGGGCCACGTCATAAGCATTGACTATGATTTAGATAATCTGGATTACTCAACTGAGCGAAAAGAAGTAGGTGGGGAAGATCTGAAGGTGCTTCTTATTAAGCATGACCTGGATAGCGTAAAGGTTGGCTGTTTTTATATTTCATCCTCAAAACCCAAGTATGTGAAGAAAGGGGAATGGATTGACGATGTATGGTCCTTAGAAGACAGACTTGATCGAGAACAGTCAAATAACGAAGTTACGCTTCTTGATGAAATCGATAAAGAGAGAAATAATTTCCCAAAACACATATTTAACGAATTGAAAAAGATTAACTCATTGAACTATGTGCTGATCATTTTACTGGTCATATTAATCTTTAAGGTATAAGCCACCAATCAAAGCTCAAAATTGAGCCTTCATTGTCTAATTAGACTGTGCCGATCTAATCGAATCTAAGACATTAAAAAGCCCCAGCTAAGGGGGCTATTCATTTAAAGTAATTGCAGCGTTTCAGCTTTGATTTCCGTTATCTCGCGCTCTATCCCTTTACCGTCTTTCCACTTCCTAGTTTTTAGACTGCCTTCGATAAATACCTTTCCACCTTTCTTGAGGTACTTACTCGCAATCTCGGCTAAACGGTTGTTGGTGGTGATTCTGTGCCATTCTGTGGCCTCTTTGCGTTCGCCTGTGGTCTTGTCCTTCCAGAAGTCGGTAGTAGCCACGCTGAACGTGGTAACGCTGCCACCGTTGGGAAATTGTTTTGTTTCAGGGTCACGGCCCAATACGCCCATCACTGTGACTCTGTTTAAGTTCGCCATTCTATTTTCCTTTTATTCTTAAATCGTTTGTTCGTCAGCAATAAATGAACTGTCTACGTTTGCTCAGCAAGTCATTGAATGCGGTACCTGCATCCCTATCCGGTGAGTATTTTTGCTGTTCTTGCTCTGGTGTGATTAATTCGGTTCTAGAGTCGTCCAGATATTTAAGGCATTTCTCTTCTATTAAAAACTTTTCAATGAGTTCTAACTCTGGATTGCTGAGCTGTAGAGCTTCCTTAACTGTGAAACGCCAATACAAGGTAGATACTGGGTGAGCTGATCTGCCGATATTGCTGGCACCTTTGTTTACCTGGTTAAGACAGTACAGGTACCCATCAAACGCACGAACAAAAAACGGCGTTAAATCTCTGTCTGTATAACTGAAGTATTCAACCAGTGATGCTTTGTTCACCCTCAAATCATCTAAAAATTCATCTGGTGGCATTTTTTGGCTGGCCCATCGTATGCCATTGGGTGGATCAGGATATAAAACGCATTGAAATGATTTAGCTGCCATGATGAGCTCAAGTGCCCTTTTAATACTCATGCCAGACTCCTAAATAAATCCAGTTGGTCTGCCACCATTGCTTTATTTAAATTTGCCATTATTCAGACCTATTAATTTATATTTTCCTAGATTTCTTGCGATTTTGCGATTTTTCCTTGTAAGCCTTGTCCTGTATAGCTTTCCGCATCGCATTACCCTTGCGATTCGTATGCGGCACGTGCGATTTTTACCGGTTCATGTCGCATACATCGCATTGGAATCGCACCCCCTTTGCGACATGGAAAACCTTGCTACATAATGGTTTCAGCCATAAATCGCAAAATCGCAACTATTTCAGCAATGCTGGATTTAATTCAATGTAAGTGGAGCGGTTAATTGTCACCAGTCGCACATAATTGAACTCGATCAGCTCATTTAGACAAGGGTCAAATTCCTTTGATTTTCTTATCTGAAGTGGTGCTCCTTTCATTGCTACCGTTTTTTGCAGTCGGTCGGTTTTTTCCTTTTTACATTTAGTTAAAAGGTACTTAATCAATTTTTCAGAATCACTTTCATCAGCAACCTCAATATCCGAATACCGGAACCACTCAGACAATGAATGTCTAATAACAGCACAAGCTGCCTGCATGATTTCAGAATCAATCTCAGACTTGTTTTCAAAGTAAGCCAGGACAGTTCCTAAACGTCTGGCAAGCTCATTTGCACGACTAGCAAAAGGCTGCATAAATTCAAACTGTTTTCCACTACCTTGTAGAATCTCGCACTCATTGTAAAACTCAAGGTCCAGTAACTCAGCTTCATTTGATAGCTGCATCACTGGAAAGTATGGAACCTCCCCGGAATCATTCAAGAGGACAGGTAGCTCGTCTTTTAAAATATCTCTACAGCGATTCCAAAATTTAGTTAATCGAGGGTCGTTGTGTGAGTTTTTCAGCTTTTGTCTAAACTCAACCGTATGAGTCCTTTGTCCAGCAATGCTCTCTGGAGCGGTTAAAATGAATCGAGGTAAAAAGCCCTGTCCCCTTAATGTCGGATCGTTTAAAGCTCCAGCCAATACAGCACGTTGCCCAAGTAAGTTGAAGGTCAAGCGGACATCATAAGCCGTTCCATTATCATCAGATGACGCGCGGTTTCTCTGACAATAACCATCATCAAATAACTTGGTAAATGCACCTAACGCACTTTTGGCCGTGTCGCCTTTCATTGTGTGACCATCAAAGAACTGTCCGGCCTCATCACTACTTAACGAAGCATTTTTAACTACTCCTTTAATATAAAATTTGGTTAATGTTTCGATGGTAATGTCTGAAAAAATACTGGTCGGATCGGTAGGTTTTGGATTATCTAAAGCCCATTGAGCGAACTCTTTTGATTCAATTGTCTTTGATCTGGCATTCCAATCCCCCAGCACCTTTTTATACTCGTCATTCTGCTGACGTTCATGCTCCCGGATCGGCAGCTCAACCAACTTTTGACAAGATGACTTACGCCCGCCGCTACCACCTTCAGTTAAAAAGAATAGAGAGCAGGGCATTCCTTCTCTATTGGTTTCTCTGGGTGCATTCACCTTACCTTGTGCTAAAAATGAAATACTGGCTAAAACGCATTGAGCTGCCATTGCTAAGGGAGCTTGGGCATATTCAGCAGCAGCAAGGATTGCATTTCTAACGATTTCCGGCAGCTCATCAATTGGATAAGGTTTTGATTGAATCAGGGTGTCATTTCTTAAACTGATTGGGGTCTGCCAAGTATCCAGCTTTTCAACTTTCCGATCCGCTGGCATCTCCTCAACTTGAGGCTGTACAAATGAGTCAGATTCAATTGATTTTATGATTTGCTGCTTTTTTTCGGTAAAAAAATGCTTAATCTGATTTGTTGAAAGTGTCTTAAAACTCTCATTTACCTGAACAAATAAATCCTGATTATGTTTGGATGAATTAAAGCCCACCATCATTCTAAATATTGATTCAGGCATACCGTTGTTTATAATCTGATATGCTGCATCAATATCTTTATGAAGCACAATGGCCTCTCCAGCCTTAGCAAGTTTCACAAATAAATCTATATTGTCTGTACCTAGAACATACGGCGTATATTTATTATTTGTGTTGCTTGCAAACACTCCAGCAACGCCAATAGAAAAAGATACTTTTTTAGAATCAATTTCTTTACATGGTGTCTGGCTAGTATCGTACTTTTTAGCCGTTCCTCTGATTCCATACCCGATGACTTCAGTCAATTCATCAGGATTAACCAGGGGTAGTGCTTCGCATTCTTCGCAGTTATAGTCAGGCAATTCAGAATAAATATAGCTCTCAGGCTTAACTTTAAAATTCTGCTCATCAATACAGCCTTTTGCAAAATCTTCAATCGAATGATATTCGGTTGTGTTGCCTGTCACCGGATCGGTGCTGACCACTAAAGCGATTGCAGTTTTATCACAAGGGAGTTTTGCATTCATGCTGCACCCCGTAGATTCATAACCGCATCAACTGCCACTTCTAATGATTCAAGATGGACTTGAGCATTTGCTAAATGGTTTTGAGCTGTTTTAGTTTGAATAGATTTAGGCATGGGGTGCCTCCTTACGTTTTTGAGTTTTGAGATTTTCACCAGTAAATAAACTGGTGAGGGGATTCACTCTCGGAACGTAAGTACCGCCCGACATATTCGCCACGAATGACTTATTTTGTCGTGTCATCCCCTCATAGAGGGAGTTCAGCCTTGTTTGCATGGCTGTAATGCTTGCGCTTGATTCTTGTACAGCTTGAGAGGCTAAACAAAAATTAGGCACAATAAAACCACAATGACGCTGTGGGGTGACGCTTACGTTTTTTGAGAGGTCTTTAGAATAAGCGGAACGTCCATAGCTTGCAACAAGAAAAACAGCTATTGCCCAGGCTAAAAACAGTTTTAATATGTTTAGGGATAGGTCTTTCATACTTCAAGTCCCCCCCAATAAAGGCAATTTCAACTGAATCTTATCCATTAATTCTTGAATCTTTCTTCTCAGCTCGGGCTTAACTTTTTTCCCCAAGTATTGGAGGTCACGACCAGCGTTACTCGCTCCATCTTCAGCATACATATACTGCAAAGTGAATTGGTTTAACTGATAATGAAGTGATTTTTCTTCATGGCTTAATTGCTGGGCCATTTCTTCATAAGCATTGATATACATCTCAACATATTGGTCATTTACACGACCTGAAGTGCGAGAAATAAGGAAGGTAAAGCCCTGTTGAGTGATTTCATACATTGGGCGTTTTTCACCTTTAGCATCCACGTATTCAACCAGCTCAAAGTTGCGCTCGTTAAATTCTTTAGAGCATTTGAAGCCACGAATAGTACGAAGTACATTTTTATGATGTAAGCCAAAATCTTTAGAAAACTTTAGACTGGAGATAGTGAGTTTTTTATTCATGCTGCCACCTCTTTAAGTTCATAACGAGCATGGCTGCCTTTACCCTTAATGTTAGGTTCGCTGTGCGTCACGATGTCATACCCAGCGTCGCGTAAACGTTTAATCACGGCACTCAGGCGGTAACATTCAAAATGATTGATAGCCTCGGCTTGGCTAAGAGTTCTGCCACTTTTGAGGTGTGCTAAAACCCGATTTTGATGGTTTTCACTCATGCTCAAGCCTCCAATCCTTTTGAAGCCATCCATGCTTCAACATCTTCAATACGCCAAGCGGTGATACGCTCAGTTAACTTGATAGGGGCGGGGAACTCGCCAGCACGTACCTTGTCCCAGATTGTTGTTTCACCCATCGGAAGAAGGCCTTGACGCTCAGGACGCGCTTTGATGATTCGGGTTGTGCCATCTTTGGCGGTGTACTTGCGCTCCTTGCGTGGTGCAGTAGTCGCAAGGTGAGACATTCGGTAAAACCCTTTCGGAGTATTGGTCTGTTGTTTATTAGACATAAAAAAACCTCTAACTGTGTGTCGTAGTGCAACGGCGTTAGAGGTAGTATCTTGTTGTTTTATATGTGAATAAATTTATGTGCTAGCAGTTTTGTAATGCTGCTAGCAAAATTCAAAGTTATAACTTGTCATATTTGGAAATGTAAGTGCGGATAAAATCATAATCAACGCCATCAACCATGTCATTGTAAGTTATATATTTAGCAAAATCAGAATATTTCCCTCTGCCTTTTGAAGTCCAATTATCTTTATCCCATATTTCTCGTAACTTCTCTTTAGCGGGCTCTAGTCGTTTTGCTTCAATTTCAGCTTTGACCTTTCCGCCTTTACTTTGACCTTGTCTCGCTTCATGTGTAGCTTTCTGTGTAGCTTCCTTTTTAGCTTTTTCTACTGCTTTGTCTATAAAGTGCTTAACTGTTTTATCGGTGAGATGCGTTGTAGAAATTTCTTCTAGATCTGCTAAATAATCGATTACATCAACAAGATGGTTATGAGTATCTGGACCAAAAATTAATGTATGGAGTGAATTTTTGCCCTTAGCTTCAGCTTCTTCTTGGCAGCAGTACTTATAAGCAGCATCTAAAGTGTTTAGAGCGTAGAAGTGAAACAAAAAAGCCGAAGAGTAACCCTCTGGTGAACAAGACTTAAAATTATTAATAAGGGCTTTGATATGGCTATCATCGTGAGGCACATGCTCTAGTTTTAAAACCTCTTCAAAGCCCTGCCTAGTTGTTTCACTATCTTTAGCTTGTCTGGTAGAAAGGGTGCACACTCTATCAAATATTTTTCTGAAGAAATCGTAATGTTTTCCCTCTAAGGTTAGGACTTCGCCTATCAATACGGCAGGAACATTGAATAACTTACTCATGTTTTGTGCCTCCCACAGCACTCCCAAAAAGCAGCTAGGTAAACAAGTTGGGTGCTTGCTTGTCGGATGCCTCCTATACCTGGCTATTCAATAATACTGAAAATTATGCGGTTTTAGTGTTCTGTTGGAATTGAATCAAATTTTCACCATCATCATTTGGCTTAAACCTTGATACATCCCCGCCTTGACGAAGTGTGTCTAAATAATCAGCCCATAGCTGCATCATTTCGCGTCGACGGCGCAAAAACTTGGTTCGGTTATAAGCTGTACCATTCGGGTCTCTAACCTTGTGAGCAAGCTGATGCTCTACAATATCGGTTCTGTATTCGATTTCCTCATCCAGCAGGGTTCGCGCCGTTGCACGGAATCCATGAGCTGTATGTTTCCCTTTAAAACCTAATCGTTTTAATACCTGGGTGAGGGTATCTGTACTCATACACTCAGATGAGGTTTTGACACTTGGAAAGACGTATTTTGAAGTGGTCCGCATGTCCTCAAGCTCTTTGAGAATGTCGTAAGCCTGAATTGATAACGGCACGATATGGTCTTGATTGGTTTTACTTGCTGCAAAGGATAGGCATCTATTTTCGAAATCGACTGATTCCCATAGTAAGGTTCTGATTTCTCCCGGGCGCTGATAAATATACGCTGATAGCTTTATTGCTAACTCAGTTCGGATCCGTGTACGTGGAAAGTCTTTGGTTAAGCGCCACGTTTTACGGAGTAGATCGGCTAACTCTCTCTCATCTGTCACAGCATTGTGATTGCCCTTGATTGGTTGAGGTAGGCTAATGTCTGGAGCAGGGTTGTAGGTGATGATTCGGCGCTTTAATGGAAGTTTAAGCACCATATTTATAATTGACTTCACACGTCTAGCCGATTCAAGCGCACCACGTTCTACAAGTGCATCGGTCACATCACGCTCCAGTTGCTCAGTAGTCAGTTGTGCTACTGGTAACTTGCCAATAAAGGGGAGTATATCTTTATCAAGTTTGCGTATCGTTTCACTGTCCACCTTTCCTTCACGTCTGCGCAGCTCTAACCATTCGGTAGCAAATTTACTAAAAGTATTCTCTAAGGTTTCAAGCTGCTCGCGTTTTTTATTATTTCGTTGCTCGGCTGGGTCGATACCATCCGCCAGCATCTTTTTAAATTCTTCTCTCTTTGCTCGTGCCTGTTCAAGGCTAATAGTGGGATAAGTGCCAATTGCAAGGGTGTTATATTTTTGCGTCACTGGTCGGCGGTAATCCATGCGCCAATACTTCGCTTCGGTATCATCAATCAATAAATACAGACCACCGCCGTCAGGGTGTCTTTGCTTCTTTGCACCATTCACATCAAAGCTAAGGTTCTTAACTCCTTTAGCAGTCAGCTTATTTGACTGTTTTGCCATTCTGATTTCTCCTGGTTGTCGGTACAAAATCAGCACTTCTTTGGATTGGTGGTCAAAATTTAGCTGATTTGAACTTATACCGACAAATATACCGACAAAGTTGTCGGTATACTACAGTTATCCATCGTGGTGTATCGGGCATAAAAAAAGGCTCAATCCCTTTGGAATCAAGCCTTTTGCACTACGGTAAACTACCGTAAAAGTCGAATTTGGCGGTGAAAGAGGGATTCGAACCCTCGATACGCTATAAACGTATACACACTTTCCAGGCGTGCTCCTTCAGCCACTCGGACACTTCACCGTTGCGCCGCGATAATAACGAAAAAAAACTGCTCTGCCAAGTTGAAACAATTGATTTAGAGCAAAAGTTTTTGCTCAGTGATATGATTGCGAAAAAATAGTGTCGAAAATGAAGACGAAATATGCAAAGTACTGCACAAAAAGCCGCCTTGCCTGTGATTACCCTTGCAGCGCTTGGGGTGGTATTTGGAGACATTGGCACCAGTCCACTCTATGCCCTCCGGCAATGTTTCCTCACCGCACATTTAGCTATTACTGAGGCATCAGTTCTTGGAATATTGTCGCTGATTTTTTGGTGCCTTACGCTGACTATCAGCTATAAGTATGTCACCATCATTATGCGTGCAGACAACAATGGTGAAGGCGGGATCATGTCTTTATTGGCATTAAACCTGCGAACCACACGAATTGCCGACAACAAGAAAATTTATCTGATTGCTTTGGGGTTTATCGGCGCATCCTTGTTCTTTGGTGATGGCATTATTACGCCAGCAATTTCGGTACTGTCGGCGATAGAAGGCCTCAGTATTGCAACCCCCATGTTTAATCAATGGCTCATGCCTTTGGCGATTGGCATTTTAACTGGTCTATTTATGGTACAGCGTCATGGTACAGCAACCATGGGGAAATTCTTTGGTCCTTTGACCATGGCGTGGTTTTTAGCTATTGGCGCAGTCGGGCTATGGAGTATTATTCAAACGCCATTTGTCTTGACCATGATTAGTCCGCATTGGGCCTTTAATTTTATCGTGCATCAACCCTATGTGGCATTTTTAACTATGGGTGCAGTTATTTTGACCATGACGGGTGGCGAAGCTTTATATGCTGATATGGGGCATTTTGGCCGTTTACCGATTCGTCTGGCCTGGTTCTTTATTGTTTTGCCTTGTCTGCTCTTAAACTATGCAGGACAAGGTGCATTGTTACTGCGTGATCCGGATGCAATTGCGAACCCATTCTACCTGCTGGTTCCAGGTTGGGCTTTGTATCCAATGATTGGTCTTGCGACTACAGCTGCCGTGATTGCATCACAAGCCGTGATTACCGGTGTGTATTCTATGGCTAATCAGGCTATTCAGCTGCGTTATTTACCTCGACTGACTGTACATCACACTTCAGATGTTGAACAAGGCCAGATCTATTTGCCGTTCATTAACTGGGTGCTGTTTATTTCAGTGGTTATTCTGATTCTATTGTTTGAAAACAGTGCCAACCTTGCCAGTGCTTATGGCGTGGCGGTGACCATGACCATGCTCTGCGGCACGATTCTGATTTCATTCCTGGCCTATGGCTTTTGGCGTTGGCCAGTGTGGAAGGTACTTTTATTTGCCGTACCTTTCCTGTTAATTGATATGGTTTTTGTTGCATCTACCTCATTAAAAATCTTAGCCGGCGGTTGGGTGCCAATTTTAATTGGTGCAGCGGTATATACTATTCTGATGACCTGGAAAACAGGACGGGAAATTGTGTTGGCACGTATGGAAAAAGATGCACTGCCTATTGACCTGTTTATTAAAAGTATTGGCATGAGTGCTGAAACCCATTTTGTACCGGGTGCTGCTGTCTTCCTGACGGGTACACCAAATATTGTACCGCATGCCATGTTGCATAATATTAAGCACAATAAGGTGCTGCATGAACTGAACATTATGGTGACTGTTATCACCCGTGATATTCCTTATGTAGCACCAGAGCAACGTCTGCATGTTGAAAAGCTGGATGATCGTTTTTACCGGATTTCAATGTATTACGGTTTTAAAGATCAGCCCAATATTCCTGAAGCGCTTGAACAGGCATACAAGCAAATGGATTTGGAATTCGACATGATGCAAATGAGCTTCTTTATTTCTCGTGATCGACTCATTCATACGGTCGGTGAGGGTTTGTCACCATGGCGTGAAAAATTATTTATTTCCATGCAGCGCAATACCAGTCCGGTAAGTGATTTTTATCAGATTCCTCCTAACCGCGTGGTTGAATTAGGTAGTCAGATCGAAATCTAAGCCTGATTTTCTGCAGACAATAAAAAACCAAGGTGGAAAAACCTTGGTTTTTTATTTGGAGGATGAAAGCCTGAAAAAGAGAGTGATTAGTTCTCTGTGCTGTCTGTAACCGGAGCTTCAGGAGATGCATTCACTGGTGCATCGCTTACTTCAGCTGATGGCGCTGCTTGTACAGCATCACCTAGTTGAGTTGTTTCCGGGGTTGCTGCAAAGGCTTCTTGGGGTACAGTGGCTTCAGCATTATTCACAGGAGCTGCAGCAAGCGCTTGATTGGTTACATCTTTAGTTGGCTGACTGGCTGGAGCAGTTGCCATTTCTTGATCAGCTACTTGTTCAGCCTGTTGTGCAGCTTGTTCAGCATTGGGCTGCATTGGATCTGCACTTTCAGGTGCTGCCTGAGCAGTTTGTTCAACTGCTGAAGAATTTAGCTGTTCTGGAGCAGGTTTTGTAGCCTGTTGTGCTGTGGTATTCAGCTCTGCTGTTTGCGGTGCAGTCGCATCAGCAGCAGTTTGCCCTACTGCTTCAGGTGCGGCCTGGGCGGGTTCTGCCGTTTGTGCGGCAGTATTCGTATCTGTGACTTGTGCTTCAGTTTGTGGTGCAGTGGCATTTGCAGCTGAGTTGGTTTGAAGTTCTGATTCAGATCCGGCTTGAGCTGTTGCTACCGCTGCTTGTCCTGCATCTACAATACGAATTTGACCACTTGCGACTAACTCTTCAATCGAACCTGCTTGACCATTCACAGTGGTGGTCACTTTGGCATGAGATAAACTTTCTAAAGTATCGCCAGGTTGGATGGCTGGTTCTGCGAATGCAGTTGCGCTCATGAGTCCTGTCACCAGGCTTAAACCTAAAAGCTTAGAATGCATAAAATACTCCGTAGAAATAATTATTCCGATTTTTTGCGTATTTTTACCTTGTCATAGTCATGATCGGTTTTTCAATCAAACATACGCAAAGCCATTAAGAGTCTTTATAAAAGCTTTAGAAAATTAGACAGACTGTTACAACAACTGTGCTTTTGTTAATCAAATTTAGCCTAAATGTTAAGCAAATAAATTTTGCCACATATACTTCATTTTCACTGCTTGTTAAGCTCATGAAAAATGGGTGTTAATGTAGCAATGGCAATCAAGAAACGTAAAAGCAGTCCTTCTTTGGTGCAACTTTTGAATCAAAATAGCGTAAAAATTATTTTAGGTTTAGTCGCCACTGGTAGTTTTGCCATTGCATTCGGGCAGGAAAAAATCCAGCAGTTTGTATCATTGCCATCTTCAAATAATTCGGCTTGTCTGGATCAGTTTTATCGAGATATTCCACCATATTTGGCCAAAGAAAGCCTGAAAAAAAATAGCTATCCGCTATGTTTTAATGGTTTCAACGTTATGTATTCAGGGGTTTCTAAAACCCCGTTATGGGTTGCTGAGGCCTTGACCCCACAGCGTTTGAGCCAGAAAATTCCGCGTGAAGACAATTTTCATGAAGAAACAAAGGTAGATGCTGAACACCGTGCCACACTGGCGGATTACAAGGCGACCGGTTATGACCGTGGACATATGGCTCCAAATGCGGATATGCCCAATAAAGAGGCACAGTTCGACAGTTTTTCATTAGCCAATATGGTGCCGCAGGCACCCAAAAATAATCAGCAAGTCTGGCGTGAACTGGAAGAAGCCACCCGTGCCATGGTGAACAAGCAGAAGCAGGATGTATATATTGTTACAGGGCCTGTTTTTGCTGCGAAGAAATTAAAAACCATTGGTAAAGGGGTGATTGTTCCGACAGCCACCTTTAAGGCAATTTACCTGCCGAAAACAGGGGCTGCCGGGGTTTACTATGCGGACAATACTTTAAAAGATACGCCACCTAAGGTAAAAATTACCAGTATCTGTGCTTTGGAAGATCTCACCGGGATTAATATTTTCCCTCAATTGACTGAAGATCAAAAGCGCAATACCTATAATTTGCCCTTGACGGCAAGTGCGGTCAAAGCAAACCAGAAAATAGCGTATTCACACTGGGATGCAGAAAGTCAATGTGCTGAAGAGGTCAGTGAAGATCAGCTGACGGCTGTGCAAAAACAATTTAAATCTTCCCCTGGTAGCTCTGCTTACAGCAGTTCTCAATCGAGTGAAAAGAATGGTCAAGCAACAACGATAGATTCAGGAACTCAAGATGCCATCGTGAAGCAGCTGATCGAGTCATTGTTACAATATATTTTGCAGTTGTTGAAATAGACTGTTTTTAGGTAGGATGAAGGAAATCATCCTACTTTTTAAATAACAACAAAGATCTGTGAGAATACCATGTTCAAGCCTTTTCAAAATGGCACCGAATCGTATGCCATTCATGACTTAACCTTAGAAAATCAACAAGATTGTGTCAGTATTTATGGTAATTTGCAGCTGACTAAAGATCAGGCTGGCTTGCAGGCGGCTAAGGCCTTACAAGCCTTATTAAATGATGTGGTTAACACGTTGGAGAGTGAACAGAATTTACCGGAAAAAATTGACCGTCCTGATGCACAGGAAATTGAAAATCCATTCTTGTAATAGCTTTCTATCAGCGTGTTCCATGTGGAACATAAAAAAGCTCACCTATAGTGAGCTTTTTTATATGAGTTGAATATCATTTTTTTTCGGGTGCAATTACTTTATAGATTAATGCACCAAGAATGGCACCGAAAATAGGTGCAACCCAGAAGAGCCATAGTTGACTTAAGGCTGCTGTTTCAGCAAAGAAAGCTACACCGGTGCTACGCGCTGGATTGACCGAGGTATTGGTGACTGGAATACTGATCAAATGAATCAGGGTTAAGGCCAGGCCAATGGCAATTGGTGCAAAGCCAGCAGGTGCACGCTTGTCAGTTGCACCCATAATGACAATCAGGAACATCGCCGTCAGTACAATTTCAATGATCAGGGCGGAAATCATTGAATATTTACCTGGTGATAGTTCGGCATAACCATTGCTGGCAAAGCCGCCAGTACCGGGAAAACCGGCCTGACCTTGTGCGATCAGATATAAAACCAGTCCGGCTAATGTTGCACCAATGACTTGGGCAATAATATAAGGGATCAAATCTTTGGCATCGAAACGGCCCCCAAACCATAAGCCCACGCTGACGGCAGGGTTGAAGTGACCGCCAGAAATATGACCAAGGGCATATGCACCAGTCAGAACAGTCAAACCAAAAGCCAGCGCCACACCAGCAAAGCCAATGCCTAGTTCCGGAAATGCTGCAGCCAGTACTGCACTACCACAACCACCAAACACCAACCAGAATGTTCCTATTAATTCGGCAAGATATTTATTCATTTTATTCTCCAGACACGGTTATTTATTTTTAATCCAAGTGAGATTTTATATTTATCGAGAAATCACGTATTTCTCAATCACAACATGATGAATAGATATGACAGGAAGATGTCGACAAGATGAATCTCTATCCAGATTGTTGCCGCCATTGTTGTGGTGTCAAACCTGTCCATTGTTTAAAGGCTCGCTGAAAGGCACTCTGTTCGGAATAGCTTAATAACAATGCAATTTCTTGCAGGCTCAGATGCGGATCTTTTAAGTATTGTTCGGCCAATAAATGCCTTACCTCCTGCATGCGCTGCTGATAGGTCGTGCCTTGCTGTTGCAAATGGCGTTGCAGTTGCCGTACTGACATACTGAGTTGCTTTGCAATCGGTTCAATTTGATACAGGTTTTTTTGCAACCCGGTGAGAATAGCCTGTTGCAGACGCTCATCTAACTGGGTGGAATTGGGCAACTTATCCAGCAGTGCCTGAGCTTGCTGAACTAACAGATTTTGTAAGGTTTGATCACCTTGCCGAAAAGGTTTTGCAAGTTCATGCAAGGGTAAAATAATTTGCGCTACGGGTTGAGAAAAGCGCACTTTACAACGGAAATACTGCTCGTAAAAGCCTACATTTGTGGGTGCAGGATGGGTGAAATGGACTTCATGTACATGAATATCTTCAAATTCTACAAAATGTTTCAGAAACTGCATCATCAAGGCAATGGCAATTTCGTTGGTGACTTGAGTGGTCAAGTGAAAGGGTACGCTTCCCCAGCCAAAGGCTAAATGCTCACCCAGTATGCTGGCTTGTAATGGGCTACCATCATAAATTAAACGATGTAGATCGTAATAACGCTGTAAGGCTTCGCCTAAAGTGTTACAGGACATGGCAATATAGGCAATGATGCCTAAATGTTTGGGTTTTACATGTTCGGCAATTTCAAGTCCAAGAGCTGGGATACACAGCTGCCGATCGAGATTGGACAGTAATTCACGCCAAACACTAAAGTCAAAGCGTTCTAAATTTTGGACCTGTTCCAGCTGTTCAGAAATAGCTAGACCTTTACTTTGAGAGTAAGCGTAAAGTAAGTGTCCAAGCCCGCCATAGACTGAGCCGGTGTAATCTTTAAATCGTATCATCTGGGTCTTTTTATTGTCGTAATTTGTCAATCAAGTTTTATTTTATGGTCAATATTTAGCACATTTTATCGCCTATATTCAATACACAGTAGGGAGAAAGCGATAATGTGGAAAGGTTTCTTGGTCGGTTTGGTGGTTGCGAATGGTTTTGAATGGTTCGCACATAAATATATTTTGCATGGTACCCATCGTAGTGGTAAACCACGTTATAGCCCTGTACCTGAGAGCATGAAATCGCATTGGGAACATCACCGTGAAGTCCGCAAAGCCCGCTTTCATGATTATGGTTATGTCGAAGGCATTGAAAACTGGCGCACTAAAAACGAAATTATTTCACTGGTCGTGGTTGCGGGAGTGTTTGGTACGGCTTTTTATCCGGTATCTAAAGGTATGACCGCAGCCACGTTATATAGCGCCTGTAATTATTATTATATTCACCGCCGTGCACATTTAGAGCCGGCTTGGGCCATGAAAAAAATTCCCTGGCATTATGATCATCATATGAATTCGAATCAGGATGCCAACTGGTGTGTGACCAAACCCTGGTTTGATTATCTCTTGGGAACAAGGGTCATTTCATCCCCAGATTTGCAAGAACGCAATCCCTTAGGGGTCGCACTGCCATCTTCAGTATCAAAGTTATTGAATCGGGCGGCAGAGAATTATTTTCCGGCGAAATGGGTGGACAGAGTGACCAAAGTTCCATTTCAAAAGGAAACGGTTGTGGATTGAATGAGGGCAAAACCAGATCAATGAAGACTTAGAATAAGAGTTAAATCTGAAGAGTTGTCGTGATTTGTCAATATTTTTGGCATTAATAGTCAATATCTTGGCGATTTTTTAATCTATATTTGCTGCCAAGTTAAGTTGAACTTCACTTAGCCCAGTCAGTGTCTATGTATATGTCTTTATTGTATTATTTTACCTCGCAAGAAACCTCAAGCTGTAGTTTTCTTGGTTTATAGGGAGTCTTTAAGACTCCTTTTTTTTGTCTGTCATTTTGATAGGGTCTGGACTTTAAGGTGCTAACTTAAAATAAAAAAGAGTGTGGCTAGCACACTCTTTTGAATATCCGGAATAAGTCTATTAGAGACGCATTTCAATGCCTTGTGCAGCGAGATACTGTTTGGCTTCAGGAATGGTGTATTGACCAAAGTGGAAAATAGAGGCGGCAAGTACAGCATCCGCACCACCTTTGAGAATGCCGTCAGCTAAGTGTTGCAAGTTCCCCACACCGCCAGAAGCAATGGTTGGAATAGTGACACGGTCATTGATGTTGCGCATTAACGCCAAGTCATAACCGGCTTTGGTGCCATCTGCATCCATAGAGGTGATCAGCAGTTCGCCCGCGCCATATTCTGCCATTTTTACAGCCCACTCAATCGCATCAATACCGGTCGGTTTACGGCCGCCGTGGGTGAAAATTTCCCATTTGTTATCACCGGTTTTTTTGGCATCAATGGCAACCACAATACACTGCGCACCAAAACGTTGAGATGCTTCCTGTACAAATTCAGGGTTAAATACCGCAGCTGAGTTAATACTGACTTTATCAGCACCGGCATTCAGCAATGAGCGGATATCTTCAACCTTACGCACCCCACCACCTACAGTAAGAGGGACGAACACGCTTTCAGCCATGCGTTCAACGGTACGATACGTGGTATCACGACCACTGGAGGTTGCAGTAATGTCCAGAAAGGTAATTTCATCGGCACCTTGTTCGTTGTAGCGACGTGCAACTTCGACTGGATCGCCTGCATCACGAATATCAAGGAATTGTACACCTTTCACCACTCGACCATTATCTACGTCAAGGCAAGGAATAATACGTTTAGCAAGCATAATTTTTTCCAGAAATAACAGCCGAATATGAAACTTCGCCACGAAGGTGCTACACCTTGCTAGTGGTAGAATGTATTCTATCAAAATTATGTAAGTTTTTTCGCAGGTTTTCTATGTCGGTTTATACCACTTTGACTTTACAGGAAGTTCAGACATTCGCAGCACCTTATGGATTAGAGGTTGTTGAGCTGATTCCGATTCAAGGAGGTATTCAGAATACCAACTATTTTATAGTTTGCGAAAATGGCCAGCAGTATGTGCTCACCATATTTGAAGAGATGGATGAACAAGGTGCAGGCGAGCTGGTTCCAGTCCTTGAGCATTTAGGGCAGCAGGGCGTGGCTGTTCCTGTACCTTTAAATTATGCCGGTAAAGCGATCCATAGCTTAAAGCATAAGCCTGCACAGATTGCACCACGGATGCTGGGTGAACATCCCATGCCATCGACTTTAGAGCAAACTCAGGCCATTGCGGTGGCTCAGGCAAAAATCCATATTGCATTACAGAATTTTCCTTTGGAACGTGCAGAATATCGTAATCATGAGTACTGGTTACAAGTGGCCCAAGCATTAAAACCAAGTTTAAATCCGGCAGATTCTATTTTACTGAGTGAAGTACTGGGACTTTATGAAGCCATTACGGCAGTTTATCCAGACCGTCCAAAGGGATTTATTCATTCGGATCTGTTCCGTGACAATACCTTATTTGAGGGCAATGAATTAAAAGGTATTCTGGATTTTTATGAGTTGAATAAAGATGAATTCCTGTTTGATATCGCCATTACCTTAAACGACTTCTGTACTGAATACCCTGGGGTACAGTTGAACGAGGCCAAAGCGCAAGCATTTTTAGAGGCATATGAAACAGTCCGTCCGCTGACTCAGGATGAAAAAGCCTGTCTGGAAATTTACTTAGCCATAGCTGCAGCACGCTTTTGGCTCATGCGTTTACAAGTCGCACAAAAAAATGCACAACAAGGACGTAGCGGAGATGATATTCTTCAGAAAAATCCTTTAGAAATGCGCAATATGCTTGTGGAACGTTTAAAATTTGTGACGGCTTGAATAGGAATAAAAAATGCGTGATCAGGGGCGCTTAGTTGAATGGTTTGATGAAAAAGGCTATGGTTTTATTCAACCCAATGATGCCGCGAAAGATCGCGTGTTTTTACACATCAAGGACTTTGCCCGTCAAGGACCGCGTCCCATCGTCGGATGTGCGCTGGAATATACCGTGTTGATTGATGGTGATGGTCGTTTCCGTGCCCAGCAGGTGACTTATCTAAAAGCGTCTCAGACCCAAAAATTATCCACCAAGCTGAAAAAGCCAAACATGCAGCAACAAAAACTGAAACCTATGCAAATTGCCTGTGTAGGTTACGTTTTGGCTTTGGCTGTATTTACCGTAGCGGGCTGGTTAAGCGGCATGGTATTGCTGTTTATTAGTGTAATTAATGCTTTCACTTACTGGATGTATGCACTGGATAAAGAAGCAGCGTTGTTGGGTAATCGCCGTGTTCCGGAGCAAACGCTACATATTTTATCATTTTTGGGGGGCTGGCCGACAGCATGGCTAGCACAGGAAAAGCTGCGGCATAAAACACAAAAACAACCGTTTAGAAAAATTTATTTTTGTACTATAGCTCTGAACATCATTTTGATTTTATGGTTAATTTCTCCTTTAAATGTATTGAAGCTTTAAAGGGGTAGACCCTTATTTAAAAGGTATAATAATGAATTATTCTATTGATCAAGATCCCAACCGTACCCTGACTTTAGTCCTCTATATTCTCTATATCATTGCCATTTTCACTGGCGGCTTATTGGCTGTAATTGCCCTGATCATTAACTATGTAAAGCGCAATGATGTACGTGGTTCTATTTTTGACAGTCATTTTAGCTGGCAAATTCGAACCTTCTGGTGGTATCTGTTCTGGAATATTGTGGCTTTTGTGCCTTTTATATTCCTGTTTTTTACCGGCGAAAACAGCAATGCCTTTGCTGGCATAGCTTTGGGTGCAAGTAGTTTCTGTCTGGTTGTAATAGGTGTTTCATGGATCTGGATTGTCTATCGTGCCATTCGCGGTATTATTCGCTTGAATGATAATCTGCCGATGTATCAATAATCTTTGATTCGTTATACGGATAACCAATAAATTTCACTATGCTTCTCCTGAAAGGGGGCTTTTTTATAAATTCATGTCGAACTGGTTAGTTAAGCATGAATTTCCTTCTCTCGGATGAACATCCTCAACCTATATTTTGAGTAAGGAAGTGGGAGAGGGTGTTCAGAATCAGCCAGAAAAAAGAGTGATTTATTAAGATGCAGCTTCCTCATGTTTTTTTAAAAACTTCGGCCGCCATTCACTGACAATCACGCCCATCACCACACACAGTCCACCTAACAGTGCCAAAGGCGTTAAACGTTCACCAGCAATTCGCCCAATAATGGCGGCCCAAACCGGTTCACCAGCATAAATGATCGCAGCCTGTGCAGGGTCGACCATACGCTGTGCCCAGTTCATGACCAATTGAATCACCGCACTGGCAAGCCCTAAGCCACAAAGTACGGCGATGAGTGGCCATTGCATGGTAGGCAGTTGGGTTTCACCCAAGATCGGTGCAAAGCAAAAACAAAACAGTGAAGCAAAAGCCAGTTGCAGTACGGTTACGCGGCGTAAATTGACCCGTCGTGCAAAATAGCTAATTAAAATAATTTCAAAGGCAATGGCAATCGAACCGAACAAGGTAATGATTTGCCCAAAATTCAGTTGTATGGCACCAAAGCCATTTCCAGTTAAAAAGACCAAACCGACAAAAGCCAGACATACCCCTAAGCCTGTCATCAGGTGCAGTTTATGCTTAAAGCACAGCCACATAAATATGGGGACTAAAGGCACATACAATGCAGTTAAAAATGCTGACTCACTGCTGCTAATGCTCTGTAAGCCTACCGTTTGCGTAGCATAGCCTGTGGCAATTACCGCACCTATGGCAGCACCTGCCAAGACATCTTGTTTGGAAAAATGTTTCAGGGATTTCCATGACAACAGGCTCACGGCAAGGGTCGCGGCAGCAAAGCGCAAACCGACAAACAGGATGGGGCTACTGAAATTTAAGCCATATTGCACGGTAATAAAAGTTGCGCCCCAAATCATGGTAATCAAAATTAAGGCAAGTTGAGGTGCTTTAGCGCCGAATGAAAACTTGAACATAAAAATAAAAATTATGCAATATATTGCACATAGCTTGTCATGCTTCATGCTTTTGTGCAATATATTGCTCAATATTTCTGTGATTCCTTTTTATGAAACAGCCTGCGGTTTTACAACATGTCAGTCAAAATGTGCGTCATTATCGTAATCTCAAAGGATTGAGTCAGCAGCAGCTGGCTGATTTGTCAGGTTTAAGCCGGCGTATGGTGGCAGGGGTAGAATCGGGTCAGGATAACATCAGTTTGGCAAAACTGAGTTTGATTGCCGATGTGCTCGAAGTCGATTTTGCCCAGCTCATTGCTGCGCCTGAACAGCAAGGACAAGCCGTGGTCAATGTTTTGGTCTGGCAGGGACAACAAGCTGCAAGTGAGGCAAAACTATTGGCTTCATCGGCTGCAACTCAAAAGATTGAACTGTGGACATGGGTACTTGCCCCGAACGAGCAATATTGTGCAGAGCCAGACCCAGAAGGATGGCGTGAAATGCTCTATGTGATTGAAGGTGAGCTGACGCTAGATTTGGCAGGCGACATTCAAGTATTGAGTGCAGGGGAGTCAATTGTTTTTTCCAGTACCCTGGAATATCGATACATTAACCGTGCAGATATACCTTTAAAATTTATTCGCAATGTCATTTATTAAGAGATTGGGCTGAAAACCGATATCCATTGCATAAAAAAAGAGGTCCGAAGACCTCTTGGAGATGCATCACAGCATTAAAGTGATTGTTCATCTAACAATAATTGCGCTTCACGTAGGTTTAATGTGCCTTCGTAAATTGCACGACCGGTAATCGCACCCAAAATGCCCGGTTTGCCTTTTAAGTTACGCACGTCATCCAAGTTGGTCACACCACCAGAGGCAATTACAGGTAAACCAGAGAATTGAGCAAGATTCACAGTTTGTTCAACGTTTACCCCTTGCATCATACCGTCACGTGCAATGTCGGTATACACAATGCTGGATACGCCAGCATCGGCAAAACGTTTAGCCAAATCAGTGGCTTTAACATCAGTCACATTGGCCCAGCCATCAGTTGCCACCATGCCGTTCATGGCATCAATACCAACAATGATATGGCCAGCAAATTTCTTGCAGGCTTCTTCCACAAATTCAGGATTTTGAACTGCTTTGGTACCAATAATGACAAAAGACACGCCGGCATCCAGATAATGCTCAATGGTTTCAAGCGAGCGAATACCACCGCCAATCTGAATTGGAAGTTCTGGTTGTGCCTTGGCAATGGCTTCAACCACAGGCTTATGAATAGGTGTACCAGCGAAAGCACCGTTTAAATCCACCAAATGCAAGCGACGCGCGCCTTCATTGACCCAATGCTGTGCAGTTGCAACTGGATCGTCAGAAAATACAGTATCGTCTTCCATACGGCCTTGCTTTAAACGGACACATTTGCCATCTTTCAGGTCAATTGCAGGGATGATCAGCATGCTTTCGCTCCTTGCCAAATCTTGTTGAATTCATTGTGTGCCATCTTAACAAAGTATTGGCAAATCTCTAAGCATCAGTTTCAGCTTTTATTTTGTTCGGACGGATGCGTAATTTTAATGAGGTATTGGGAATATGTTTGGGTAATAAACCTAAACGTAGCAGTTCTTCAAAAACCAAAACTGGGGCATAAGCATCTGCTGCAGCATATTCAATCTGTTGTGGTGTTAGAATTTTTCGTGCCCAGTTTGAGGTGCTGATTTTTTTGCTTTTCGGAAAATTGACCTGAAACAGTAGCGCCATGGCATTTTTCAGTCCCATCGGATTGCTAAAACCAAAGGCTGAAAAGCATTTTGAGAGTTCAATGACACTGTTCAGTTCAATACCTTTTTTGCGAAACAGATGGGCATCATTCTTTAAACCAAAACCGACTTTAATCTGGTCGCGATTTTCAAAAACAGGCTTTAGGAAGTGCAGAATTTCTGCATTGATTTGAAATAAATAGGCTTGCTCAGCACTGGCCAATTGAATTAGATGCGGACCGGTGGAAACTTCACCCTTGGTAAAGGTAGGTTTGGATTCAGTATCAAAACCGAGCAATGCACAGTTTTTTAGATCTTTTTCAAGGGCAAGGCATTGTTCAATGTTGTTAATGACCTGAATTTGTTGCAGTGGAAGATTTTGAAATACAGGAAATTCTTGAATTTGTTCTTTGCTAGGGAGTGTTTGAAGCAGCAGCTCTTCCATGATGATCGATACAGTGATTTATTTTAAATTCAGCTTAAACGCTTTCCAGATTTTAGGCAAAATAAAGCCTGCATATTGCAGGCTCAAGTCAGCTATAGAGGAAACAGTTAGGGCGTGTCATCAATTAAGCCATATCATGATTGAGGCAAGGTAGATCGCTGACAGGAAGTTTTGAGCCAATTTATCATAGCGCGTAGCAATACCTCGATACTGCTTGAGCTTAGCGAAGAAGTTCTCGATCAGATGTCTTGCCTTATAAAGATGTGGGTCATAATCACGCTGATCAATCGCGTTACTTTTGGACGGCATCACGATCTGACCATTGATCTTATGGATTGGATCAATCACCCGATCCTTGGAATTGTAGGCTTTATCCATGAGCCAAGTCTGACTTAACGATAAGTCCAGCAGCACATCAGCACCATTTAAGTCATGAGCCTGCCCGGCAGTGAGATAAAATCCTGTTGGGTTGCCTAAAGCATCAGTACGGGCATGAATTTTGGTACTTAAGCCACCTTTACTGCGTCCGATCGCTTGTTCTTTTTTTTCCAGCACTGTGTTGATGAGCGCGCACAATGGTTGAGTCCAGCATGGCATATTCATTATCACTTTCATGTGACAGCACTTCAAAAACTTTCTGCCATACGCCTGCTTTAGCCCAACGGCTAAAGCGAGTGTGCACGACTCTAAAATCCCCAAAGCGTTCTGGTAAGTCTCGCCACGGAATACCTGAACGATACCGATACAATACCGCTTCAACAAATAGCCTGTTGTCTTTGGCAGTTACTCCAACAGTACTTGCCCGTCCAGGCAACAGATCCTTAATCTGTTCCCATTGATCATCTCTTAATGCATAGCGTTTAGTCATGAAAAAATAATGAGGACAGGTTCTATTTTCTCAAGCCAATTGATGACAGGCCCTAGTTATTTTGCTCTGTTTGCTGTTGTATTTCCATTTGCGCCGCGTGTGCACGTTGCACATAATCTTGATAGGAAGGGACTGCAATAGCAGCGAGGATACCAAGTGGAAAAATCAGCACATAGAACCATGCTAAAACTTTTTCCCAGGTTTTTGTTGTACGCGGCAGACCAAAATGGTTTTCATGTTCATCCCCTTTGGCAAAGGTTAAATACACAGCTAAACATAAATTGATCAATGGTATCAACATCAGTAGAGACAACCAGCCACTTTTATTCAGGTCATGCAGGCGACGAATTACAAAAATAAAAGAGAAGTAAATCATAGCAATATAGACAATGCCTAATAGCAACATGGGGAAAATTGACATACCTTGGCTGGGTTCCGGTGCAAAACCAGGAAGCAGAATGGCGCTAAGAATGCCTAAAGTCATCACAGCTAATAATAGTAGTCCGTTCCATCCTAAATAAGATAATCGTCCAAAGCGTCCAGCCGCATTGAGTGCTGAGTCATTTGAATAGCTGTTCATCATTATATTCCTGTTATTTTTTAAATGGATATATTTAATATTTAGTCAAATAATAATCAATTTTAAGGTGGGTTAAAAGAGAAATTTTTTAGGCTTGGATCTCAAAATAAAAAAGCCCAACCAGAGTTGAGCTTTTAAAAATATCTAAAAATCTTGGTTTAGATTTTCCATTCCACAAAGTTTTTCAGCAACTGTAAACCTGCGGTGTGGCTTTTTTCTGGATGGAACTGGGTCGCAAACAGGTTTTCTTTATGCAGTGCGGTGCAGAACTCCAGACCATAGTCACAAGTGGCTGCTACGATGCTTTTATCTTCAGGCTCAACATAGAAGCTATGCACAAAATAGAAACGTGCATCCTGTTCAATGTCTTTCCACATTGGATGGCTTGGGTCCGCCTGATGCACCTGGTTCCAGCCCATATGTGGCACTTTTAAACCTTCAACATCTGGAAAGCGTTTCACTTCACCAGCAAAAATCCCCAATGCTTCTGAACCGCCGTTTTCTTCCGAACGTTGCATCAGCGCTTGCATGCCGACACAAATCGCCAGTACCGGCTTGTTGAACACGGCATGACGCACCACTTCATCAATACCGGCTTCATGCATACCTTGCATGCAGTCACGCATGGCACCTACGCCGGGAAAAACAATTTTATCCGCTTGAGCAATCAGTTTGGGATCATTGGTGACATCTACAGTTGCACCGACATGTTCCAGGGCTTTGGCTGCAGAGTGTAAATTTCCCATACCATAGTCAAGAAGGGCAATACGGGTCATTACAAAGTACCTTTAGTTGAAGCCACAGTATTTTCAGCACGTGGATCGACTTCACACGCCATACGCAGTGCACGTGCAAAAGCTTTAAATACACTTTCAATCTGGTGGTGGCTATTTTTACCTTTCAGGTTATCAATGTGTAGCGTCATTAAGGCGTGATTCACAAAACCTTGAAAAAATTCAGAGAATAGATCAACATCAAAGCTACCAATACGGGCACGAGTGAATGGAATATCCATCCATAAGCCCGGACGACCCGATAAATCAACCACGACACGGCTTAAAGATTCATCCAGTGGGGCATAGAAGTGACCATAACGACGTAGGCCTTTTTTATCACCCAAAGCTTGGGCAAATGCCTGACCCAGTGTGATACCACAGTCTTCGACCGTATGATGGTCATCAATGTCCAGGTCACCATCACAATGAATGTCGATATCGAACAAACCGTGGCGCTTGATTTGATCAATCATATGATCTAAAAATGGGACACCTGTATTGAGAGTGCCTTGACCTGTACCATCAAGATTCACACGAACTCGAATTTTGGTTTCGTTAGTGTTTCTTACCACTTCACTGATACGTTGCGTCATAGACACGTTCCTCAAAAACGTCAAAAATGATGATGTAAAATGTTTTTTCGCGGTGACGAAGTCCCCGCATATTAGATTGCTCAGGAGGGTTTATCAATGCCTATTACCGTACATGCTTATACTTCACTGGAAAATGACGAAGTGCGCAGCCAGCTTGAGCGACTGTATGACACTAGCCCGGAATTTGGAGATGGGCAGGATGCCATTGAACAACTAGAGCAAAACTTGGCTCAGTATACCCTAGTTTACACAGCAGAATTTAATACTAAAGTGATTGGGGCAATTTGGTGTACCGGGCAGGGGGAAAGCCGGACACTGGAAAATATTGTGGTACACCCGGCTAACCGTGGACGTGGGGTTGCAGAACGGCTGGTCAGCGAAGTGTGCCGCATAGAAGAAGAAAAAGGCGTAAAGACATTTGAACCGGGCTGTGGGGCAATTCATCGCTGTCTGGCGCATCTGGAAAAAATTTAAACCCGTCCAATACATAAAAAAGCAGCCTTCAGGCTGTTTTTTTATAAGTGAAAAATATGGGTACGATTAAATAATGATTTGAGTTTTAAATAAAAAACAGGCAAATAAACGCCAATTTGCCTTAAAAATAAGCACTTGCTTTAAAAAGCCTAAAACTTGCTTGACTGAAAAAGGCTTAACCTGTTTAATACGCGACATCGGCGTGATAGCTCAGTTGGTAGAGCAACGGATTGAAAATCCGTGTGTCCCCAGTTCGATCCTGGGTCTCGCCACCATATTTAAAATCTGTTTTAAGATTTCAATCCCTGATCCCATCAGGGATTTTTTTTGGGTAAAAAATATTCGATCAAATAAAAATGTGATGAATTATATTGACTATTGATGCCAGATACGGCTTAATACACCGCATCGGCGTGATAGCTCAGTTGGTAGAGCAACGGATTGAAAATCCGTGTGTCCCCAGTTCGATCCTGGGTCTCGCCACCATATTCAAAAAATCCTCAAACATTGTTTGGGGATTTTTTTTGCCTGCCTGTTGGATATGGGAACCTATGCCTGCATGCAAGATCAAGATGTGATAAAAGGCTGAAAAAACCAAATATCATTAATAGATTGAGATACTTTTGGAAGACCGTTCATCTGAGTCTGAGTGAGCTAAAACGGAATTTCATGTAGGCTATAACGTATACAGTTGCAGTGAGAAACATTTTCCTTGCATGGTGTGAAGCTGCATTGCCTTGAAATTACGTTATGAGTCAAGCTTATGAATCTTCTAAAAATCTCTGCTTTGATGTTGATGTTAGGTTATATGGGGAACATGACCGCCCACGCAGATGAGATTGTGAACTTGCCGACCTTACAAGTATTGGCTGAGCCAGAATTGCGTAAAGAAACAGGGATCGTGCCGTATCAGAATGATGAAAAGATCCGCCGTGCTTTGCAGCATCAAATAATTCGTAATTCACGTGAAGCCCAGAACTTTATGATCGACAGCCAGGTGGTTGCCAATCTGGAAATTCAGCCTTTACAATCACAGCCAGACCTAAATTCTTTACCTCCCTTACTACAACAGCATGTATTGAATATTGCTCAGGGGTTACAGTCGAGTGATCCTACACAAGGTTTATATATTATGTTGCAGCCCTTTGGCATAGACCGTAGCAACAGTATGCGCCCCCTCGACCGTGGTCATATACAGATCAACCTGAACAATATCAACATTGACATGCTTGAAAATTCTATGCGTAGTCTTCCTGTGTCCGAGGTATTGACACCGAAAACGCAATAATTTTTCTCGTTTGAGATCTCCACAGGTTAAGAATTTTTTTTCTTATAGAATCAAAGTAATAACAATTGGAGAATCCACAATGAAAAGAATCGCGCTTCCCGTTTTTGCTGGTTTATCATTATTAGTCACAGCTTGTGGCGGTAGTGGATTTGGAGATCACTTCAACTCTTCTTTTGAGAAAACCTTTACCTTTGGTACGCAAACTTTTATTTGCCGCAGTGAAACAGCGGCAAATGCCTGTGGTGGTCCAAGCCAGGACTGTTCAGCCTGTGAGCTGGCATCACCTTCTTCAGCCGTCATTACTCAGTTATGTACTCAAACAGCAGCCAATATCCATCAAGTCACAGTAGATGGCTGTGTGGCTAGACTAACCAATGATACCCAGACCGGACTGTGTACTTCGGAAGGGTTAAGACTGCTTTCAGGAACCAACCTGACCAGGCAGCAAGTCAATGCAGGGGCATTATTTCCTACTGGAAGCGTGAATATCAATGTCGGAAACCTGACTGAAACCATCACCTGTAACTAAGTCGTGTATTTAGGCCGCATGAAATTCGTTATGCCGCTGCTGATTGGCATTCCGTGTTTTGGACTGGGCTATTTCGTTGCCTCATTCCAGCCTGAACCTGAACCGCCTGTTGCTGAGCACACTCAGGATCGGGCTGTGGAAAATTTTATCCATACTATTCAGCAAAAAACGCAGACCCAGCCTGAAGACCGGCTTGTGTTACAACAGCAACTGAAAAACCAGAAAGCTCAGGTCAATAGTATTATAGATCAGGCCACACCCCAGCAGATCGATAAGTATCTGTCACAGGCTTTTCCGAACTATGATCTATCTGCAATTCAAAACAAGCGCGAGTTTGCCAAACGTCTGGTCAGTGAATTTGTCGATGCAAAAAATGATCCCAATGAAGCCATGACCGGTCAGGCCAAGGTCACGGCACAACAACAATATTCCGCAGGTGGTGTACTGCCTAGGCAGGTTTATGCCGGACAGCAGCTATTTGCTCATTTTGATACGTTGGGAAAAACGCCGAATAACGAGCAGGTCTTTGTGCGATGGAGCAACCAGGCGACAGGTGAGGTGCTGTTTTTTATGCCGCAGCGCATCAGTGCCAATCGGGAACAGAACTGGGTTAGTTTTAGCCCGGCAAAGGGCTGGAAAGCAGGCATATATGATGTTAAATATTATCAATTGAATGATCAGCTGGCGCCGATTGCCCAGACCAGTTTTAAAATTGATCAGGTTATTGATTAAACTTATAAAAATATTTGAGCATCGTTAAATGAAAGATCTGTTTTCTGGGGGGAGTCAGCGTTATAAACAGGCCCGTCCAGCTTATTCCACTCAAATTGTCAAAGAAATTTTAAAACATGTGCCGGAACGAAATTTTGCCTGGGATTGTGGAGCAGGCTCCGGTCAGTTTACCCAGCTTCTGGCGCCGTATTTCGAGCATGTGGTGGCCACCGATATCAGTGAAGCCCAGTTGCAACAAGCGCCTTATTTTGAAAATGTCAGCTATCAGCTGCAAGCGGCAGAGCAGACGACAATTCCGGACCAGTCCATTGATTTGGTGACCGTAGCGCAAGCCATACACTGGTTTAACTTTGACGCATTTTATAAAGAAGTGATACGGGTGCTTAAACCTCAAGGGGTGCTGGCCGTCATTGGCTATGGCCTCATTCAAGTTCAGGATGCTGCAATCAATGCTTTGGTTCAACAGCTGTATGCTGAAACCCTAAAAGATTATTGGGATAGCGAACGGCGTTATATTGATGAGCTGTATCAAACCATTCCATTTCCCTTTCATGAACAGGCGGTTCCGGAGCTGCGTCTGGAATATCAATGGACAGGGCAGCAACTGCTCAGTTATTTAAAGACCTGGTCAGGCCTGAAACATTACCAGGAACACAACCGGAATGACCCGCTACAGCCGATTTCAGCGGCTTTGCAAACGGCAGCTGAATATTTAGATGTAACATTTCCTGTACTTTTACGCCTTGGAATGCGAGAAAAATAAAGATTGTAGTCGTGTCTTTCTGTGAGCAGGGCTGCATAAGCAGGGGAAGATAAAAATCTGATTTATAGCAACATGATTCAGCGCAGAGCTTTTGTATAGGCCCAGGTCTAATGTTTTTTAAGCGGTGAAAGAAAGCAGTTTTTTAACGAAAGTTATAATGTCCTGCCAGACCACTGGTCTGTGGCAACTGGCTGAAAGGCGCATAAACTATACAATTATAGGTGTCGACGGTTGTTTGTTTACTTCAATTCATTGTTGAGTAGAACTGCCATGAAGATCCTAAAAAAATTGTCCTGTGCAATCGTAGCGATTGCCGCAAGCTTTTCTATTTCCTCTACTTTTGCCGATATAGCAGATGCACCTGGATTAACTCCCTTAACAGACGCCGAGTTAAGCGCTGAAACCACGCCCGTGATTGAATATCGGACTGATCCCCAAAATGAGCGAGTTTTGCAGCATAGAATTATGCAGATCCAGATGGATACGCAAAACTTTGTGGTTGATCCCACTATCCTGATGACCATAGATCTGGTTCCTGAAACCCCTATGCCGGATATCAACAGCTTGCCATTGGCATTGCAGCAATATGTTCTGGCCATTGCCCGAGGTTTGCAGTCACCTGATCCAAGAGAAGGCCTGTATGTGCTGCTTGAGCCTTTTGGTATAGACCGTCGTGCCACCAATGTGCAAATTGCCCGAGAGCAAATTTCACTAGGTGTTTTGGAAAATGTTCCGCAAAATTAATTCATTAGGGGATTGCAACTACAGCAAAAAACTCCTTTGAATAGGAGGGTGTACTCGAGTTTGATCGCTAAAATAGCAATAAAAAAGGATGCCTATTAATGGCATCCTTTTTGGCGGTTAAAATCCGTTATGCAGATTAAGCCGCAGATTTTTTAAACCAAGAGAAGAAGCCTTTTTTCTCGGCTTTGACTTCAGTTTTAACCGCATCCGTTTTTTCAGCTACGACTTCTTTGACTTCAGCTGTTTTTTCTACAGTAGCATCTTTTGCAGTGACAGTTTTAGCCGCAGCGGTATCGGATACTTGTGCAGTTTTAGCAACTGTTGCATCTTTCGCTTCAACCACTTTGGCTGCCGGTGCGTCTTTAGCCGCTACAGTTTTGGCTACAGCAGCTTCTTTAGCAACTTCTGTTTTGTGAGCAGCAGTTTGAGTTGCAACGACCGCTTTTTCTTTTGCTGCTACAGTCTTAGCTACAGTGACATCTTTTGCATGAGCTGTTTTTGTTAGGGCTGCATCTTTGGCAGCTCCAGTTTTATGTGCAGCAGTTTTAGACACGGCAGCCGCTTTATCTTTAGTTACAGCAGCAGTGTTTTGAACTGCAGCCGTTGTTTTTGCCGCATCTGCTTTTACTTGTGCTTTTGCAGCAGCAACTTTAGCCGCCGGAGTGGTTTCTACAGTAGTAGCTGCCATAGCAGCTGTAGTTGCGGTAACTAAAACAATAGCCAAAGCAGTTTTAATAGGATTCATGTGGATAACTCAATAATGAGAATAAAGAGGGTTTTGTACGGCTTATATTAACGCTACAGGGATTAATTTTTTAAAAGTGAACAAGTTAGCTTGGCTTGATTGTATGAATATTCAACTAGATTTACCGAGGTATAACATGATGTTGCGGATGGTTTACATTACTTTTGAGTTTTTAGTTCTATCCAAGTTTAATTAAACAGAAATTGATATTTTTAATGTTTGTAATCATTGGATTTTTCTTGGGATTTACCGGGTAAAATCCTCATGCAGCTGAACACATGAATCTTATCTTTTCAAACATGACAGTTTTGCAATAGGACTGTCATTTGCCGTTCAAATTCGGTTGCTAGATTAAAACAGTCGCAAAGATCACGACATGAAATCTAGGCAGGTGAGTCATGAAAACTCTACACGTTTTTGATGATATTCAGCATGTGTATAGTGAGTTTGTTGAAAATAAAAAATATCCGAAACTGGAAAGCTTAAACAACAGGGGTAAAACCCGTTCTTTCTTCAATCAATACTTTGAAATGATTGAAGGCTGGCACTATACCGAACAGATTGTGATTCGGTTCAATCAGCAATATTTTAGTCTGGACACGGGCAGTGCGCCTGATTTTATGGACCGGGAAAAATACATGATGTGGCTGCGCGAACAACTGTTGCAGTAAAACCGAAGTATCATTACTTCTTTTTTAAAGACCATCAAACTGTCCGTACTGGGCAGTTTTTGTTTTTAAAAGGATACGTGGTTTGCCTGAATGGAATGCGAGTAGCTTATTTCAATCTGCGGTTGAACGTACTATGCTAAAAACATACATCATCAACTGATTAATTTCAGCCCGACCACCGATGCTTTGGAGCGCAGTCTTTTATGCAACAGCTGATTTGTTATAAAGAACTTCCTGTCTGGACACAGCAGACTATTCCGCAAGGGTTTAAAAAACAGCACAATACCAAAGCCGGTACCTGGGCAAAACTCACGGTATTCAAGGGCGAGCTGCATTTTGCCATGCTGGAAGAATCGGGCGCCGTACAGTCCGAGCATGTGTTTAGCCCAGAGCAGCAGCCTCCATTTATTGAACCGCAGGCGTGGCACAAAATTGTTTCTGCCAGTGATGACATTGAATGCCAGCTGCAGTTTTACTGTCTACCGCAAGATTATTTTCATAAAAAATATCAGCTTTCACCCACGCATTCGGAAATTCTGGCTGCTACGCCGTATTTGCAAGGTGGCCGTGCTCTGGATATGGGCTGCGGGCAGGGGCGCAATGCTCTGTATTTAAGTCAGCATGGTTTTGAGGTAGATGCCTGGGATGTGAATGAAAACAGCCTGCAAACCTTAAGGCAGATTATCCAGGCTGAGCAGATTGATAATATTCAGGTACAGCAGAGAGACCTCAATGCCGACCAGAGCATTGCAGGAACATATGACTTTATTTGTTGTACCGTGGTGATGATGTTTTTACAGGCCAAAACCGTTAGACCTTTAATTGCGCAGATGCAGCAGGCGACAGCTCCGGGTGGCTATAACCTGATTGTCTGTGCGATGGACACGCCAGACATACCTGCACAGCCTGACTTTCCTTTTACCTTTAAGCAAGGTGAGTTAAGTGCTTTATACGAGGGCTGGAACATAATGAAATACAATGAAAATGTCGGAGAGTTACATCGGGTCGATGCACAAGGGCAGCGGATTAAACAGCATTTTGCGACGTTGTTGGCGCAGTGGATTGAATAATAACTATCGATCTTTATCTATTTTGTTAGAAGTTTTATTATTATTTATCTTTTTGATTTATAATGATAAAAATAATTTTTTTGTTTAAGATAGTTAACTATATAGTGTATAAGAAACTGCCTAGATGAATGAAATAGAAACAAATGGTTATTTAATCTGTAGTAAATGTAACTCAAAAAATAGGGTGGTTGAGATAGGTCGACAAGGTATTTATACCTGTGGTACTTGTAGAAATGATTTATTGATTGTTAATAAAGAAAAAAAGGGTTCTAAGATAACTAATCTTTTGATAGCTTCAGTTTTTGTTGGAGTGGTTGGGGGATTAGGTATTGATCAAATACAGGAAAGGTTTAAACCATCAGAGATTAATTACTCAGAATTAAATACAAATTGGACAGACTTGCAAATTGAGCACTTTGATAGAAAATGTAAGGCAAATTACTCAATGAGTAAACCTAATTGGTCTACGGAAAAAATTGCTAAAATATGCACGTGTTATGTTAGTTATATCGTGGAAAGAACTGATTATCCAAGATCAGGAAAATTGAGTAATGTCATAGCGAATGAGGGTATTCGAGAATGTCGTTAAATGATAATCAGCAAAATCGGCATTTATCAAGATTTTTAGAGTTATTAGAAGATTGTTATGATGGTAAGTTGAAAGCATTTAGTGATGATTTTTCAAACTTTGATGATACTTTTTATGAAAAATTAAAAAAAGAAGTACAGCGTGCAAAAGTTGGTACCATTTCTTTAAAAAAAGAAGATGCTTTCAAAAAATATAACTTTTTTCTAGAGTATAAACTTTGGGAAAAAAATAATACTGATATGAAAATGAAAAAATTTGACTTAAATATTGATGGATTAATTAAAAGTATATGTAAATGAGAAAGGGAGCAAAAAGCTCCCTTATTAGGTTATTTGCATGCTCCAGGAACACGACAGGCACAACTGGATGGAGCATGGCAAGCATGATCATCTCCACATCTTGCTGCTCTTGTGAAGTCTGGATATGGGCCGAACCAAATCTCATATAATTCCTTAGTTCGTTTAAATGTACTTTCTAAATTTTGTTGGTCTAACTCATCATGAATCCCAAAATATGGATAATGATGCATGTAAGCGCCAAAAACTTTCAAACAATCCATATGATAACTGCGTGTATCTAAAATATGGGCATGCCAGAATTCATCTACTAGTTTATTAGGTACAAGTGTTTCTTTTGGATAGAAGTATTTTAGAGCTAAAAACCGTTTGTACTCTTGTTCAGCAAAATGAAATACCTCTTTGGACATAATCGCTTCATTGCTAGATGTAAGCTTAAGCTTTAATTTATCAAAATTCAGAGCTTCGATAGAGGTAGGTAAAATGGCTCCTTGTAAAGTTGAATCTGTTGTTAAATTAATTGCTAAATTAGTCATGACTTTTCCTTTTCGTGTTTAATAATTTGTGTAGTTGGTATGTCTACGAAAAGGATAATGACATTTTGAATGTGTTTAAAAAGGGACATAGTGGGGACAAAAAACCCCGCAATAAGCGGGGTTTTTTTATCTCAGTATTTAAATCTTAAACACGTTCGATAATAGTCGCGATACCTTGACCAAGACCGATACACATAGTCGCAAGACCGATTTGTGTATCTTGCTGTTCCATAACGTTCAGTAAAGTCGTTGTGATACGTGCACCAGAACAACCCAATGGGTGACCCAGCGCAATCGCACCACCGTTCAGGTTCACACGGTCTTGCTGGTCATAAATGCCTAAGCCTTTAAGAACAGACAAACCTTGTGCAGCGAACGCTTCGTTCAACTCAAAAGTTTGGATGTCAGAGATTGACAAGCCAGCACGTTTAAGCGCTTTTTGAGTCGCTGGAACTGGGCCATAACCCATGATCGCAGCGTCACAGCCTGCAACTGCCATAGAACGAATGACAGCACGCGGTTTAAGACCAAGCGCTTGAGCACGTTCAGCAGACATCAATAACATTGCAGAAGCACCATCAGACAAAGCAGATGAAGTTGCAGCAGTTACTGTACCGCCTTTCGGGTCGAATACTGGACGTAAAGCTTGGAACGCTTCAAGGTTAGCATCTGGACGAATCACTTCGTCGATGTCGCACAGGATTTTGAAGCCATTTGCATCGTGACCTTCAACGCCCACGATTTCATTTTTGAAACGACCTTCTTGCGTTGCAGCCCAAGCGCGGCGGTGTGATTCAACACCAAACGCATCTTGTTCTTCACGAGAAATACCGTTCATACGACCTAACATTTCAGCGGTTAAGCCCATCATGTTAGACGCTTTTGCATAGTGCTTAGACGCTTCAGGGTTCAGGTCGATGCCGTGCATCATACCTACGTGGCCCATGTGCTCTACACCACCAATGATGAAGATATCACCTTGGTTTGTCGCAATTTGCGCAGCCGCAGTATGGATTGCCTGCATAGAAGAACCACACAGACGGTTCACGGTTTGACCTGCAACAGTCTTAGGAAGATCAGCCAATAACGCAATGTTACGGCCAATGTTCATACCTTGTTCTAGAGTCTGGTTAACACAGCCCCAGATCACGTCTTCAACTTCGTTGACATCAAACTGGTTACGAGCAACCAATGCACGAACCAATTCAGCAGACAAGCTGTCAGCACGTACATTGCGGAACATACCGTTTTTGGTTTTACCCATTGCTGAACGTACACCATCAACGATGACAACGTCACGCGGATTTAAAGTAGCCATTCGCGTTGCTCCTTAACCGTAGAATTTTTTGTTGTTAGCAGCCATGTCACGCAACATTTGTGGCGCTTCATAAGCCTTACCTAAGTGAGCGTATTTGTCGCAAAGCGCAACGTATTCAGCAACACCCGTTTGGTCGATGTAACGGCATGGACCACCGCGGAATGGAGGGAAACCTACACCCATGATCATCGCCATGTCTGCTTCAGAAGCAGTTGCAACGATGTTGTCTTCTAAGCAACGAACAGTTTCGTTACAGAAAGTCAGCATCATGCGGTCAATGATTTCTTGAGCATCGAATTCGCGTTTTTCCGCAGTTGCCACAGAAGCAACAAGCTCATAAGCAGTTGGATCAACCACTTTGGCTTTTTTGCCTTTACGGTCTAATTCATATTTGTAGAAACCAACGTCGTTCTTTTGGCCCAAACGTTTTGCTTCATACATGGTTTGAATTGAACCTTTGAAGTCCGGTTTCATACGGTCAGGGAAACCTTCAGCCATCACTTCTGCACCGTGAACACCTGTGTCGATACCCACAACGTCCATCAGGTAAGCAGGACCCATTGGCCAGCCGAATTTTTCCATTACTTTATCGATTTGCTGGAAGTCTGCACCGTCTTTAAGAAGAAGGTCAAACGCACCAAAGTAAGGGAACAATACACGGTTCACAAGGAAGCCTGGGCAGTCGTTCACAACGATAGGTGTTTTACCCATTTTCTGAGCAAGAACCACAGTAGTCGCGATTGCTTCAGCAGAAGTTTTCTCACCACGAATGACTTCTACCAATGGCATCATGTGTACCGGGTTGAAGAAATGCATACCCACGAAGTTTTCAGGACGTTGCAGGTTTTCAGCCAGACGTGTGATTGAAATGGTTGAAGTGTTAGAAGCAATGATCGTGTTGTCACGAACGTTCTTCTCAGTTTCAGCCAATACAATGCCTTTCACTTTCGGGTTTTCAGTTACCGCTTCAATCACGATATCCACTTCTTTAAACTCATCGTAGCTTAAAGTTGGGCGGATGCGAGCAAGGGTTTCACCCATTTGCGCAGGTTTCATTTTCTTGCGTTCAACTTGTTTTGTTAACAAGCCATTCGCTTCTTTCATACCCAATGCAAGTTGCGGATTACCAATGTCTTTCATGATGATTGGTGTGCCTTTGCTTGCCGCTTGGTAAGCAATACCACCACCCATGATACCCGCGCCAAGTACAGCGGCTTGGTTTACAGGATGTGCACCTTTTTCATATTTCTTCGAAGTTTTCTTCACCACTTGGTCGTTGATGAATAAACCGATCAACGCGCCAGCTTGTGGAGTGACCGCAGCTTTAGCAAAACCTTCAGCTTCAACTTTTAGCGCTTCGTTACGTGGAAGGCTTGCACCTGCCTGTAATGAATCAAGAAGAAGTTTAGGCGCAGGGTATTGCGCAGGGTTTGCTTTCGCAAGTACTGCACCTTTTGCCGTATTGAACGCCATCATTTGTTCAAGCGGGTTCAATTTAATAGGGTCTAATTTTTCTTGGCGTTTCGCTTTCCAGTCTACACGGCCAGCAAGAGCTTGTTTAACTAGGTCAATAGCAGCGTCTTGTAATTTATCAGCAGCCACAACCGCATCAACAGCACCGTCTTTCAGTGCAGCAGCAGGTTTCTTAGGCGCAGCCATTGCCATCCATTCAACTGCGTTGTCGATACCAATCACGCGGCTTAAACGAACAGTACCACCAAAACCAGGGTAGATGCCCAGTTTGATTTCTGGAAGGCCGACTTGAGCTGCTTCTGACATGACACGGTAGTCACAGACCAAGCACATTTCAAAGCCGCCACCCAATGCCATACCATTGATGGCAGCAACTTTAGGAATCTCTAAATCTTCAAATGCATTGAAGATGTCGTGAACAGGCAAAGCCCAATCCACAATCGCTTTTTCGCCTTGAGCGAAGTTTTCACCAAATTCAGTGATGTCTGCGCCAACGATAAATGTTGATTTACCTGAAGTAACAACTAAACCTTTAATCGCGCTATCAGCTTTTACAGCTTCAATGGCAGCTTTAAAATCTTCAATTGTTGCACGGTTAAATTTGTTGACCGACTCACCTTGTAAGTCAAAGCGGAATTCTGCAATTCCGTCCGAAAGCATTTGGACGGTAATGGCATTGCCAGCGTGGATCATGCCTGATCTCCTTTATTTTGGAGGACTTCTAAGTTGATGTTGTGAAGCATGTACGCCTTTCCCGCGCACATTTATGCTTCGCCAATCTTACGATAACTATATCCAAAAACAACATAACAAGTTGTATCAAGCCGTGACGCTAGGGTCATCAATTTTTTAAGATTTTATCCTGAGTGTCATGTGCTTTTTATTGAAGGTTATGTAGTGGTGTAGACTGAAACTGATGTTTCAATTCACCTTTTTACCTATATTGCACTTATTTATATTGGGAATGAGTGGATTATTGCAAGTATTTTCTACCCGTCTTTTTAGTCAAAAATGTCAATTGAGCTCGTTTCTTATTCATCACAAGTGTGGCTTTGAGCCAGTATCCGATCAGTAAAGTACGCTGAATTTTGGAATTTGATATAATCAGTTTTTAAAAATAGTTATGTCTCTACAGGTATATTGACCTGAAAACTTCCGGGTAAAGTTATGTTTAAATGGTTTGTATTGGCAATATTTGTCATATCTGCCTTATATATTCAGAATCGAGGTAAAGTGCGTCATTCATTTTATCGTCAATTTTTTGACCATTCGACCATTCTCGCACCAATTAACTTTCTGATGTATATGTTCTCGAAAGTGCCGAATCAGCCCTATATTGATACCCAGCATTTTAAGGATTTGCAGGTGCTGGATGAAAACTGGGAAATGATTCGTGATGAAGCGCAAGCCCTCTATGCTCAAGGCGGCATCAAGGCATCCAGCAGTTATGATGATCTTGGCTTTAACTCGTTCTTTAAAACAGGCTGGAAGCGTTTCTATCTGAAATGGTATGAATCGGCTCATCCTTCTGCCGCAGAATTGTGCCCGAAAACTACCGCATTATTGAAAACCTTACCGACCATTAAGGCTGCCATGTTTACCGAGCTGGCACCGGACAGCCGTTTGGTACGTCACCGTGATCCTTATGCCGGTTCATTGCGTTATCATCTGGGGTTAATAACGCCAAATGATGACCGTTGCTTCATTGATGTTGATGGACAAAAGTATTCATGGCGTGATGGTAAAAGTGTGGTATTTGATGAAACCTATATTCACTATGCTGAAAACAAGACCGACCAGAACCGGATTATTTTCTTCGCCGATGTGGAACGTCCATTAACCACCACATGGATGGAACGCTTTAATCACTGGTTTGGTAAAAATGTGATGACGGCTGCCAGTTCTCCGAATGAAGCGGGCGACAAGACAGGAGGCTTAAACAAGGTCTTTGGTTATGTCTATCAACTTCGGATCAAGGCCAAAGCATTGAAGAAAAGCAACCGTCAGTTGTATTACTTCCTGAAATGGTTCCTGATGCTAGGGATTTTCTTCCTGATTTTTATCCGTCCTTATGTCTTTTAAGTGGATTGATTCATGTATTGAAACGCCCTTCCGGGCGTTTTTTTATAGTTTAATTTAAGCAAATTTTAGATGCATGAGTGTGGCAGGGATGCCACACGTTACCCACCCCTTGCGCTGCATTTTAAAGCAGTGCTTAAAACTGGCTCAGGATGTTGTGTGTGGGTAACAAAGGATTTTCTTGCGAACTCAATATATATTTTGAGGTTCTCATTTTGGCCTTTCAAAAGTAAGGCTTTGCCTACACAAATGCCTGTTGATTTGATTGAAAAATTGCGGCAGTGAAAGCTTCTAATTTAAATAAAATGATTGTAAAACAACTTTATAAAAATACATTTATATGATTTTAATTTGAAATTAACCATTTTTTCAAAAAAGTCCTGAGCAAAATTATGGAGCAACCGTACTTCAGGAGAGTTTTTTTATGCCTACGTTGATGCCTGTTTTTTATAATGAAAATGAAGCTAAATAAATCTGTTTTACGCTCTTTTGTGTATAGAATGAAATCAGAATATTGGGGGAATGTTCATGCAAATCATACAAAAGTTTCGTTCAAAAATTGACTGGTGGGTTTTAGGCTTTGTGATAGCCATGTCCGGCCTGTTGATCCAGTTGATTATCACGCAATATTACAAAGGAACCTGGGAGCAAAATCTGCTGTATGTGCTGGTCTATGCGCTTACCGTGATGCTGATTTGGTGGCCATTGCTCAATACCCGCTATGTGATTGATCAAGAATATCTAACCATTCACAGCCTGTTTCTGACCTGGAAAATTAAACGCAGTGATATTCAAAAAGTCTCCACGACTAGCAATTCGGTGTCTTCACCGGCTTTATCTTTAGACCGTTTAAAAATTGATTATCTGAAAGCGGGCAGCAACACATTTGTGCTGGTGTCACCCAAAGATCAGTCCGGTTTTATTCAAGCACTCTGTCTGGAACAAAACTGCAAATAGCCTGCATTCGAGCGAGAGGTCAGCCTGAATTATTCAGGCTTGACCACCAAATGGCCATTTTGACAATCTAGACATATGGTGGATTTTTCAGGATAACTGAGAAAATACACGGCTAAAATCGGTTCCAGTTCAGTGCGCATTTTACGTGCCAGATGCCGTGCACCAAAGCGAATATCATGGCCTTGATAGAAATGGGCTTGTGCTGCATCGGTTAAAATGACACTGCGCTGTTGATGTTGTAACCGCTGATTCAGTTTGTCCAGTTCAATGGCAACCAGTTTTGGCAAAGCATCATCTTGTACTGCCTGATAATGCAAGGTCCGGTCAACCCGGTTAAGAAATTCCGGATCGAATTTTCGGAACATGATCTTTTCAATAATGCTCTTTGTCGGCAATTTTTTAAGGCAAATAGCCTGCATTTTCTTCGGTAAGAAATTCAGTTTATCCAGATATTGCTGTGCTGCCTGTGCACCGACATTACTGGTCATAAAAATCATGCAGTTGCGGAAATCGATGGTTTTGGTGCCAGAGGTTAAGGTTAGTTTTCCGGTATCCAGCACATTCATCAAGCCACGAATCACTTCGGTGGAAGCTTTTTCCAGTTCATCAAACAGCACAATGCCCGGGCGGGTATGTGAGCCGGCAATCGCGGTTTCATCAAACAGGCTATGACCTTCTTTGGAACCGACATAGCCGGGAGGGGCACCGGTAATCGCCGCGGCATAGTGTTCTTGTGCCAAGGTGTTCATGTCGATACGACAGAACGCATCCGGTCGACCATAAATCGCTTCGGCAATCAGGCGCACGGTTTCGGTTTTGCCCACACCAGTCGGGCCGAGCATTAAAGTAACGGAAAGTGGGCGATCTGGACTGGAAAAATCGGCCTTGACCACATGCAGCATTTTTTCAATTTCGTGCAGTGCAGCATCCTGTCCAATAATCCGGGCATGCAAAAGTTGCATCACCTGTTGCGGCTCAAAGTGAAAACGCGGTTTACCAATCAGTTTATCTTTTTCAGATGTGCTATGCGTGGAGGTGACAGGTTTGACAATATGCATGGCGTGATTGGCGGTCGTCATTCAGTTTGATCCAAATTGCTCAGTTTCCTTGAGCATAGCAAAATAATCCGCAGGCACTTATAGCTTTTAGCAATCAAATGATTGTTAGAACTTTTAATTGCGAGAATGTTGCCAGATGGGGCTAAAAACATGATTCAGCTTGAAAATGGGCTAAAAACCATCACATCATGTAGCAAAGCTCTTCCAATTTTAAATCAGGCTGAATGTGAACGAAAACGCGCGCGACCATATTGAAAAGATTTTAACCCATATGACGACTTTACCGGGCGTGTACCGCATGCTGGGGAAAGACGGTGAACTGCTGTATGTGGGCAAAGCCAAAAATTTGAAAAACCGCGTGTCGAGCTACTTTGTTAAAACCATCGAACATCCCAAAACCCAGGCATTGGTGGCGCGGATTTATGATATTGAAACACTGGTGGTACGTTCAGAAACTGAAGCCTTGTTGCTGGAACAGAACCTGATCAAGCTGCATCGTCCGCCGTATAACATCATGCTGCGCGACGACAAATCCTATGTCTATATTTTTGTTTCTAGCGACAAGCCTTATCCACGCATTGCTGCAGGGCGCGGCAAGGGCAAACATCAAGCCGGCAAGTTTTTTGGCCCTTATCCCAGCGCTTATAATGCGCGAGATACCTTGGTGGTACTGCAAAAACTGTTCAATGTACGGCAGTGCGAAAACAGCTATTTTTCACAGCGTAAACGTCCCTGTTTGCAATATCAGATTAAGCGCTGTACCGCGCCATGTGTCGGTCTGATTTCGCCTGAGGATTATCAGGAAGATGTCAAAAATTCGATTCGCTTTTTACAGGGCGATACCAAGGAGCTGAATCAGGAATTGATTGCCAAAATGGAAGCGGCGGCCGAAGCACTGGAATTTGAAAAGGCGGTGTTTTATCGGGACCGTATGGCGCTCTTACGTGATGTGCAGTCGCAGCAGGCGATTTATAAGGTTAAGGGTGAAGCCGATATATTGGCGATTGCCTATCATGCCGGGGTGACCAGTGTGCAGATCATGCATGTGCGCAATGGCAAAATGCTGGGTGGTAAAAGCTATTTTCCGGATATGTTGGGTGACGATCTGGGACAAATGCTCTCGGACTTTATCGCAAACTTCTATTTTCAGGTCGCTGATGAAGTCCCAGCTGAGCTAATTGTGAATGTGGAAATTCCGGACCACAAAGATTTGGAAGATGCCTTGCAGCAGCATTTTGACAAAAAAATTCAGATTAAGCACAAGGTCAGGGAAACCCGTGCCGAATGGCTGGAGCTGGCCAATATGAATGTACAGCACGCTATTAAAGGGCAGTTGGCTAATCATTTTGAACTGAATGAACGCTTTCATCAGCTGGAACAGGTGGTGGGGCGTCCGGTTGACCGGATTGAATGTTTTGATATCTCACATACTATGGGCGAAGCTACGATTGCTTCCTGTGTGGTGTTTGATGCCGGCGGTGCGCGTAAACGCGATTACCGCCAGTTTGCCATTGAGGATATTACCGGCGGTGATGACTATGCGGCCATGCGTCAGGCACTGACCCGTCGCTATAAAAAAGCCATGCTGCCTGATCTGCTGCTGATTGATGGCGGCAAAGGCCAGTTGCATATGGCCATGGAAGTGATGCAGGAGCTGGGTCTGGAGGCCTTTATGGTCGGGGTATCCAAAGGTGAGGGGCGTAAACCCGGACTGGAAACCTTGCATTTTACCGATGGCAGCAAAATCCAGTTGCCTGAGGACCATAAAGCGCTGCATCTGATTCAACAGGTACGTGATGAAGCGCACCGTTTCGCCATTACCAAGCACCGTGCTAAACGCGACAAGAAACGTGGTTCATCGGTACTGGAAGTGATTCCGGGACTGGGACCGAAACGTCGCCGTGATTTACTCACCCATTTTGGTGGTATTCAGGGGGTACTCAAGGCTTCAGAGAATGACCTGAAACTGGTTCCCGGTTTGGGAGATGTCATGGCCCGTACCATTTATAAAGTGCTGCATGAATAATAAATTTGGACAGATTGGCGAAAGTGCTCACTGACGCATGAGTCATTGATCATTCACAACAATTCAAAATCGATCAAAGATAGAAGCCATTCAAAATTTCCAAGGACGAAGGATGTCACTGCGCCAATTATTTACCGCAATTGAACAGGATGAATGGGTCAATATTCCGCAAGGCTGGTTACAGGGGCGCACTATTTATGGTGGGCTGGTGGCCGGGATGATGATGCAAAAAGCCTTGCTCGCTGTTGCAGATGCGAAAAAACAGCTGCTGAGTACCAGTGTGACCTTTGTCGGTCCGGTTCAGGAAGCTCCAGTCAGACTGACTGCTGAAATTTTACGTCAAGGCAAGTCGGTCACCACGGTTGAAGTGAGACTGTGGCAAGATGATGCCGTGCAAAGTATTCTGATTGCCAGTTTTGGTACGCATCGCGAGTCGGAGATCTCTGTGCGACAGGAACGGCTGGCACCTGAATTGCCAATGCCTGAACAGTTAACAATAGCAGAGCATCATCCTTTGGCACCCCAATGTTTTGCGCAGATGGATTTAATATGGGCGGAAGGGCAATATCCCTGTACCGGCAGTATCAAGCCGGATTTTAGCGGCTGGATGCGTTTTAATCCCGAGTTGCATGAGAACAGAGAAATGACCGTAGCAGATTTGATGGTGGCTTTTGACATGTGGCCGCCGGGAGTCTTGCCCATGTTTAGAAAGATGGCGCCGGCCAGCTCATTAACCTGGCATTTGACCTATGTGCATCCTTTAAACAGTCAGCTGCAGGATTGGCTTAAATATAAAGTATTTACCGACTATGCTGCAGAGGGGTATTCCACTGAGTACGCCCATCTTTGGGATGCAGAAAACAGACTGATTGCGATTTCCAGACAGACAGTTACCGTGTTTGCCTAGTGACACTTTATAGCAATTCGTATAAAGTGACTCTCATTAACGATGAATCCATCCTCAAAATATGTGTGGTTTTTCATTGTACATAAAGGGGTAAAATTGGCGGTGTCTATGACTACAGGTCGCATCCTGAATATTCCAAATATCTTGACTTTGGCGCGTATCGCTTTAATACCGGTGTTTTTGTTGGTTGCTTATTGGCCACCAGCCATTGGTGTTGCTGATCATGATACAAATATGACTCGTCACATTATTTTAACGGCTATCTTTGTGATTGCTGCAGTAACGGACTGGTTTGATGGCTATTTGGCGCGTTCACTCAATCAAACGTCCGCATTTGGCCGTTTTTTAGATCCTGTTGCAGATAAGCTCATGGTTGCAGCGGCACTGATTGTTTTGGTGCAATGGCAGCCGAGTATTTCTATGGCCTTTGCCGCAATTGTGATTATTTCACGTGAAATTACTGTATCAGCCTTACGCGAGTGGATGGCCGAATTAGGCGCACGTACCAGTGTCGCTGTCTCTACAGTAGGTAAATATAAAACGGCTTTCCAGATGATTGCGATTTCGGTGTTTTTACTGAATTGGCATCCGCTAGAAAGCTTGGCTTATCTTTTACTGTATACCGCGGTTATTTTGACATTGTGGTCGATGTTTATTTATTTAAAAGCAGCTTGGCCGTATTTAAAACAGCCTTAAAGCCGAGATTGTTAGAATCTTAGATTAGCATTTGAAGTGCAACACCATGTTCTTGGAATAATACCTGACTCGGGCTTCTAAATCCGAGTCTTTTTCTTGGGCGATGATTCAAACGTTGAGTGATTTCTGAAATATAAGCATCCGA
>NZ_CADDTS010000005.1 GCF_902753875.1 Acinetobacter bouvetii
TCTAGAGTGAGATGAGTATAGTTCATGATGCAACTTTGACTTTGGTCGGTCGGAAGCAAAATGCTAGCTCATCTTGCTTCCTTCCAATAATTTAATCTCTGTTGCACTTCATTTGAGAATCTAAGAATTCAAGAAAACGCCTGATGTGGGCGTTTTTTATTGCCTAAAAATAGTGGACAAAAAAAATCCTAGATTTTGGGGGAAACCTAGGATTGAAATCGGGGATATTTATATCTTTTATAAGATGTTTAACCATCTCCTTGAAACTGATTATAGGAGAGCACTTTCAATTAATCATGTAGGTTATTGTATTCTAATGTAGAGTTTTATTGATAAATGTATTTTTAGTTTACAGTCATTTCTAAATGTTTAAAAAAGAATAGGGTAAGAGCAAGGTTCTTCAAAAGAGAAAGGAGTCTTAAGACTCCTTTTTTGACATTAGCAACTACGCGTTTCACTTGTTTTACGTAATTTTTTAGAGTAGTTCAAAAAGAAGTCCCTCAATAAAGAGGGATTCTTTTTAAATTAAAGCCTGCGCGAGCAAAGCTCTTGCCTTGCGTAATGTTCAAAGCAGCGCTCTATCTAATTACGCTCAGGCACAGCCTTCGCCTTGCGTTCGGGTGGAGCAGTATATTTTTGAGAATAAAAAAAGGAGCCTTTTTAGACTCCTTATAGACTATCGAAACTACGCGCTTCGCTTGTCTTTAATATCGTGCTTCAAATTAAAGCCTACGCACGCTTTCAGCGCTTGTCTTGCAGAAAAATAAGGCAGCGCCTTATTTTTCTTCAGGCTTTAGGCCTTCGGCTTTTTCCAAAGATTCATCATTACTGAAGAATTTTTCGCGTTGTTCTTCAAGAAACTTTTTCGCATCGGCTTCAAACACGTTTAAACGTTTCTCATTGATTAGCGTGGTTTGGTGTTTTAACCATTCTTGCCAAGCTTGTTTAGACACTGTGTCAAACAACTCTTGTCCCTTTGCGCCCGGGAATGGCGCAAAGTCTAAACCTTCCATTTCAGCCTGATATTTACGGCAAAAAACTTGTCGAGACATATCAATACTCCATTTAGCTTGAACAGTTATGCGTAAAGTTTTTCTAAACGCGCGTGCGCACGTTCAATCGCAGCTTCAACTTGAGCCGGTGCAGTACCACCAATGTGGTTACGGGCATTTACAGATGCTTCTAAAGTCAATGCTTTTTCAAATACATCCGCTTGAATCAGGTCAGAGAACTGTTGCAGCTGTTCAAGAGTAAGTTCAGATAGGTCTTTGCCTTCTTGAACGCCTAATGCAACCGCTTTACCGACAATTTCATGCGCATCACGGAATGCTACGCCATTTTTTACCAGGTAATCTGCCAAGTCAGTCGCTGTAGAGAAACCACGAAGTGCAGCTTCACGCATGATTTCGATGTTTGGAACCAAGGCAGGAATCATGTCAGCAAAAGCCATGAGTGAACCACGAACTGTATCGATGGCATCAAATAATGGCTCTTTGTCTTCCTGATTATCTTTGTTGTATGCCAAGGGTTGACCTTTCATTAGGGTCAACAGGCTCATCAAGTCACCATATACACGGCCAGTTTTACCACGAATCAGCTCAGGAACATCGGGATTTTTCTTCTGTGGCATGATGGAAGAGCCAGTGCAGAAACGGTCTGGAATATTCACAAATTTGAACTGCGCCGAAGTCCAAAGAATCATTTCTTCAGACATGCGCGACAAATGCATCATGATTAAAGATGCCGCCGCGTTGAATTCGATACCGAAGTCACGGTCAGATACGGCATCTAGTGAGTTTTCGGCAACTGCCTCAAAACCTAAAAGTTCAGCAGTATAAGCACGGTCGATTGGGTAAGTGGTGCCTGCAAGTGCAGCAGAACCCAATGGCATGCGGTTAGTACGTTTACGGCAGTCAATTAGACGTTCAGAATCACGCATCAGCATTTCAAACCAAGCCATTAAATGGTGTCCAAAAGTCACAGGCTGAGCAGTTTGCAGGTGAGTAAAGCCCGGCATAATGGTATTGGTGTTTTTCGCCGCCAAGCCCAAAATGCCTTTTTGTAATTTTTCCAGTAATTTTAAGATCGCATCAATTTCATCACGCACATATAAACGGATGTCTGTTGCGACCTGGTCGTTACGGCTACGGCCTGTGTGTAATTTTTTACCCGTAATGCCAATACGCTGAGTCAAACGCGACTCAATGTTCATGTGTACGTCTTCTAGGTCAACGCGCCACTCAAAGTTGCCTGCTTCAATTTCAGCTTTAATGGTGTTGAGACCATTGATGATGTCATCACGTTCTTGCTCTGTTAAAACGCCAACTTTTGCAAGCATGGTTGCATGTGCAATTGAACCTGCAATATCTTGTTTATAAAAGCGTTGGTCAAATTGAACAGATGCTGTAAATTCAGCAACAAAAGCATCAGTCGCTTCAGAGAAACGACCGCCCCACATACCCGAAGTTTGGGATTGTGATGGATTTGAGGAATTAGAAGATGTGGTCATATCGGCTCAATAAAATAAAAAGCAGTAATTTGAACAAGAGTATAGCAAATTCAGAATCACTTGCCGAAAAACAAGTCGATCCAGCTTCGGCATATACCGATGAAGGGAAAAATAATTACGCCTATTTTTTTACGAAAATAGGGCGTTGGCAACCTCTAATTGAATTATTTCTTGCCAGTAATATTCTGGCGATGCTTTTGGCTCTGGCGGAGGCGCAATCCTGGACCGCATTAAGTCTGGGCCGTGTAATGCAATATATTTTGTTTATTGACTGGGTTTTACTGGCTTTTGTTGCCCTGATTGAGTTTTTTCAGAAAAAAATTCAGCCCTTAAGTTTCGGACAGGCCTTGTGTGTAGGTTTTATTTTACTGCAGTTGATTATTCTCTTCACCACCATGGTGCTGAATGGCTTAATGTTTTTGGGTCAGCATTTTCAGCTGGAGCAGATGACTGCACCGATATTAATGCATGGCGTTATTCTGAATTTAAGTTATGGGGTCTTGATTGGCACTTTCTGTTTTCGTTATTTATATGTGCGTGAACAATGGGCACGCCAGCAAAATAGTGAACTGAATGCCCGAATTCAGGCCATGCAGGCGCGGATTCATCCACATTTTTTATTTAACAGCTTAAATACAGTAATCAGTTTGATTTCTATTGATCCGGATAAAGCTGAACAAATGTTACTGAATTTATCACAGCTATTTCGTGCAAGTTTTAAAGAACTTAAACTGGTGCGCTTAAAAGATGAAATTGAACTATGTCAGCGTTATTTGGCCATTGAGCAAATCCGTTTAGGAGATCGCTTACACGTCGAATGGAAATATGATGACGAGGTGCTTTTTTCTCAGGTACAAATTCCACTATTAACTTTACAACCTTTAGTTGAAAATAGTATTTTTCATGGAGTTGAAAAATTCTTAACAAAGAGTACGATAAGCATATTGGTCGAAATATTGCAAAATCAAGTCAATATAGTCATTACTAACCCTTATACACAGGATAAAATAAATTTACGACAGGGACATGGTATTGCAGTTGAAAATGTGAAACAGCGGCTTGAAGCTTATTATGGGCGCTCGGTCACATTTCAAACCTACGCGGGGAAGGGAATATTTACCACAGTAGTGCAATATCGATATAAATAAAAAATCATGGTTAACCTATAAAAAAAATGATGTTGACTGTGAAGGAGGAGAAATGGACATCCTAATTTGCGATGATGAGCCTCTCGCTGTAGAGCGTTTATCGCGCTTGGTCACCCAGCTAGGACATCAGGTTATTGCAACAGCTTCATATGGTCAGCAAGCAATTGAAATGACTCAATTCTATGAACCAGATGTGGTGCTGTTAGATATTCAGATGCCGGAAATGGATGGCTTGACTTGTGCCCAGCATTTGCGCCAGCTGGACCCTATGCCTGCCATCGTTTTTTGCACCGCCTATGATGCACATGCACTGGATGCATTCAAATCGAATGCGGAAGGCTATTTATTGAAACCAGTGATGCAGCAGGAATTGCAACAGGTACTCGATCACTTAACAAAACTGACTCAAGCTCAAATGAGCACTTTAAAACAAAAAGAAGATATGGACGAACTCAATATAAAACGTCACCAAATCGTGGCAAAAACCTATCGTGGTGTAGAACTGATTCCTGTAGAAAATATTTATTATTTTTTAGCAGATCAAAAATATGTCACGGTACGTCATAAAAATGGCAGTGTGCTGATTGATGAAACCTTAAAAGACCTGGAAAATGAATTTGGCGATCAATTTATTCGAATTCATCGAAATGCCTTGGTTTCAGTGCACTTTTTAGATGGTCTGGAAGTGATCAGTTCAGGGCAATATCAGGTACGTTGCCGTGAATTGGACGAACGCTTGGCGGTTAGCCGACGTCATCTGCCCAATTTAAGAGAACGTATCCAGAAGATGTAAATCTTTTTTCATGATTTTAGGTGACAACCGCAGTGCAAATTTACTTGCATTTTCTAGTCAGCGCGTTAAGTTTACACTATCGCACTTAATTGACTGTTTCCTGAATTTATGAAGATTTTGAAGATTGCAACTCGACAAAGCCCACTTGCGCTCTGGCAGGCGGAACATATTCGTGCCCGTTTAGAGGCATTACATGCTGATCTTAAAGTTGAGTTAGTAACCTTCGTGACTCAGGGTGACAAAATTCTGGATACCCCTTTGGCCAAGATTGGTGGAAAAGGTTTATTTGTTAAAGAGTTAGAGGCAGCTTTGCTGGATGGTCGAGCAGATTTGGCAGTACATTCAATGAAAGATGTGCCCATGAAATTGCCAGCCGGCTTATCACTCGCGGTAATCTGTGAGCGTGAAGATCCGCTAGATGCTTTTGTATCCAATCATTATTCAAGTTTTGATCAATTACCTCAAGGTGCGAAAGTTGGAACATCTAGCTTGCGCCGTAAAAGCCAGATTTTAAAAGCACGTCCCGATTTGGACATTATCGATTTGCGCGGCAATGTCGGAACACGATTATCTAAATTAGATTCAGGACTTTATGATGCCATTATTCTGGCCAGTGCAGGTTTAAAACGTTTAGGTCTGGCTGAACGTATTCGTCATACCTTACATGCCGAAGTCAGTTTGCCGGCAGTGGGACAAGGCGCCTTAGGTCTGGAATGCCGTGAAGGTGATCAGACCGTACTTGATCTGATTACACCACTTTTGCATCTGGAAACCGATGTTTGTGTACGTGCCGAACGTGCTTTCAATGCTTATCTGGAAGGCGGCTGTCAGGTTCCGATTGCCGGTTATGCCACATTAAATCAAGGTCAGATACACATTGAAGGTCGCGTAGGCAGTGTAGATGGTCTAACACTATTAAAAGCTGAACTCAGTGGAGAACCTGTACAGGCTGAGCAGCTAGGTATAGTACTTGCGCAAAAATTGCTGGAACAAGGCGCAGGTGAGTTGCTAAAAGCACTCTATTAGTATGCTGTTTATTAATACCCGTCCCTCAAACCGTGCCGAAAAATTGAGTCATGCCTTACGCATGGCCCATATTGAGGTTCTGGATTTGCCTTTATTGGAACTGATTGCTAGGCCCTGGTCAGAACCACTTATTGAGCTATATCAACAATTGCCTGCTACGCACGTGATTGTGGTGGTGAGTCCAACAGCCGTGGAAATAGGGATGGCGTATTTAGACCAGGCGTCCATTACACTGGATCAGCTTCAGCATATTCAGTGGATTGCTGTGGGTGAAACGACTGCTCAGGCTTTAGCCCAATATGGAATTACGGCGACGGTTCCTCTGGTGGAAACCTCAGAGGGGATGCTGCAATTACCTGTTTTGCAAAACCTGAATCCGAATCAAGGTATTGCTTTTTGGCGTGGCGAGGGCGGTCGTCAGTTTATGATGGAGCAGCTCAAACAACAGGGCATGCAGATTCTGAATTTTATTTTATATGAGCGCCGTTGTCCTTTATTCACACTGCAAAAACGTCCAGAAATAAGTGTCTTATTAGAAAAACAATCTCAGTATGCTATGGTAGTGAGTAGTGAAGCCAGTTGGCTGAATTGGCTTGAGCTGATGCAAGCTTATCCTCACATTATAGCAAAAGGTGATTATTTCGTTTTAGGTGAACGCTTGTATCAAGTTGTTTCAGATTATAAAAAAAATCACGCGACATGTTTTAATATCACGCGACTCTCTGATTTAAAAACAGATTCAATTTTGCAGCAGATTGCAGCTGTGCAAGGGAACACATGAAAAAAGCGCTCATTTTAATCCTTATTTTATGTCTGATCTGGATTATCAAATTAAGTTACGATGTATTTAATCTTTCTGCACAGCAAACAGAATTAAGCACAACATTGCATCAGATTGAACACGGAAACGCGAATTTAAACGATCAATTGGTTGCCTTGCAGCGTCAGGTAAATGTCACTGAGTCGTCTACAACGAAAGTCCCCCAAACAGAGCAAGAAACGAAAAACATAGCAGTTGCACATATTGATCCGATATTGCTGATTAAACAGCAGCTTGAGCTGATCGAATTCATGTTACAACAACAAAAAACGAATGAGGCTTTGGCTAAGTTAACCCAGCTCGATAACAACTTGGAACAATATGCTTTGGCACCAGCGCTAAAACAAAGTCTGCATCAGGTCATTGCCAAAGATCATCAAGTGATCCAGCAGTATGTGCGTGAAAAAATTGCGCAACAAATTAAAGTGGATGCCTTAATGCAACAACTGGATCGCGCAGTCACCCAGGAATTAAAACAGCCACAATTAACAGTCAATCAGGGGCAGACGAAGCATTTTTGGCAACGCTGGCTAGTGATTGAGCCGGCAAAACAACCTGCTGTTGCCTTAATCCAGCGTCCCGTGATCTTAAAAGAAGCACAGCTCAGATTATTATTAGCCCATCAGGCTTTGCAGCAGGGGCAATATGTAGAGTATCAAAAATCTCTGACAGAAATTATTCAATTGTTAAATCAAATCCCGGATGAAAAATCTCGGCAACTGATCCAAAGTATCCAAAAAATAAAAGGATTTACGCCTATTCCTATGCCAAGTTTAAATACGCGTGCATTATTGGGGTAATGATCAATGAAACAGATATTACTAGCCTATGTATTTATTAGCCTGATTATCATCGCGCTACTGAGTGTTTTAAGTTATGGCTATGGTTCGGGTTATGTTTATTTGTACTGGCGTGATTGGCAAATTCAAACCAATATTTGGATGCTCTTTATTTTTTTGGCCGGTTTAAGTTTATTTATTCAATTAATTTGGTTGTTTATTAAGCGTTATTTAACCAGAGAACAACGTAAGCTGGAAACAGTTTTTAATTTTAAAAATTTACATCCTTATGAACAGTTGGCAGTCGTTTGGTTATTAGAAGCTGCACAAGACCAGCATGATTTTATTCAGGATGTATTTTCTCAATCCGGCTTGTTAAAAAGTATTATCGGTTCCAGATTATATTGGATGCAGCAGCAATATCCCCAAGCCCTTGCAATTTTAAATCAAAGTAATGCCATGGCCTTTGAGTTGGCGGAAATCCAGCGTATTGAAATTTATCTTGCGCAAAATGACGCTGAGCAGGCATTAACGCATCTTGAGTTTTTAAATCAGCATGAACTTTCACCTTGGTTAAAAGATGTACAAAGTGCTTATGATTTAAAATTAACCGGTTTATGGGAACGGTTTGCACTGCAGTTTCCATGGATGTATTTGCGTTCGACTAAATATGGACATTTAGGGACAGATAAAAAACAGCAATGGTTGCAACAATTATTACTTGATTTTGATCAAGCCGATTTAGACAGTCTGCAAAATTTACAACAGCGTTATCTGGATCTGGAAGATCAGATTTATACGCGTAATTATGAAATTAAAAGTTTATGGTTAAAGCTGTTGGCGCGCATGCCAGAAATGAGTCAGCAACATGAAGAGTTGGCAGCACATTTACTCGATGAACAATTTAATCAGGATGTTTTTTATTTGTGGTTCCAGCAGCAATTATTGAAACAAAATCCGGATTATTTAGCGGTTGAGCAGCGTATCGATTATTGGGAAAGTAAATATCCTGCATTACCCATCTTTACTTTTGCCAAATGGCATATATATGAAGCGACAGCAAGAGTTGAAGAAGCAGAAAAACTGCTTGAATTATATCCAGATAATGTAATGCTGAATTATTTAAGAATTAAATCCACCTTAAAAGGTCAGGATGATTTAATTAAACAGTTGAATTTAATCTTTGAAAATAATGCTAATTTTGTTGAAATAAAAATTTAAGGATAAGAAATGTTAGATTTGTCAGATTATCCGGTGATTTATCCACAAACTGTGGCCTGGGGCGATATGGATGCTTTTGGTCATGTCAATAACGTCATGTATTATCGTTACATCGAAAGTGCCCGTATTTTTTATATGGATATGCTGAATATTTTCCAGCAGGATGTTTATACCGTTGTTGCATCAAATCAGTGCAAATATATTAGCCCGTTATTTTATCCAGATCAGCTTAAAATTGGTGTGCGTGTAGAAGAACTTCGTAATAGTGCATTTCGTATGAGTTATCTATTATGGAGTGAATCGCAACAAAAAAATGTTGCCATTGGTGAAGCGGTGATCGTTTGTGTAAATAAGGAAACAATGCTTAAAACGGAAATACCTGAAATTATTCATCATAGAATTACAGAAATTGAATTACAGGTTAAACATTTAATTTAAATTTTGTTAAAAAGGGTGTCCCAATAAGTTTATAAAGCAAAGATATTTTTTAAAAGATTAGACTTTATTTAAAAAAATTATATTGAATATTTCAAATATTAAAAATACTATAGCCACGTTTGAAATAAAAAAATATAAAACTTATTTGGAGTTAATATGATGCCGGACATTAGTAATTTATCTGTTGAAGAATTAAAACGCTTACAGGTTGAAGCGGAAGCATTAATTGCTTCTAAAAAAGATCAAGCTGTTGAAGATGCTTATCAGCAAATTTTAGATATTGCAGATAAAATCGGTTTAACGATTGAACAAATTTTAGAAGTTGGTACCTCTAAGCGTAAAAAAAGTACACGTAAATCTGTAGAGCCACGTTACCGCAGTAAAAAGAATCCGGCGGATACCTGGACAGGTCGTGGTAAACAGCCACGCTGGTTGGTTGCTGAACTTGAAAGCGGTGCCAAACTGGAAGATTTCCTTATTTGATGGAAAGATTCATCAGATGGTCATCCAATTGGATTAGATTAAAAAACCAAGCTTAAAAGCTTGGTTTTTTTATATCTATTTTTTATCTCTTGGAATTGGCGTTGCGGAAAAAGTGTGCATAATGGGAGGAGAAAGAAAATATTAGTATCCAAGGAAGAATAATCGATATGTTGGTCGTGGTGGGATGATAAAGAAACCCAAATACATCACGTGGTGGATATTTGCCATCGGCGTTTTTTTTATTTTTGTATTACTCCAAATTCCAGCGGCTTGGCTCATTTCAAAATTTTATAAAAATAACCAGGTCTTGCAAAATGTAAGCGGAAATATTTGGCAGGGGCAAGCAGATTGGCATACAGGTAATCTAAGAGGGTCGCTCAGTTGGAAAACACGGCCACTGGATCTCTTTTTGTTGCGTTTAGGGGCAAATGTAGAAATCCATAGTGGAAATACCCAGCTGGATGCAGTTGCTGGTTATGGTTTTGGAAAAAAAATTATTATTCATCATTTAAATGGTCAAATCGCGCCAGAAACCCTAAAAAATCTGGTGGAATGGCAGTGGCCTGCCAATCCTATTCAGCTTCAGGATGTTGATTTTAATTTTAAAAAAGAACAGGGTTTTAGCCAGTCTGAAGGTCAATTGCAATGGGCGGGCGGGGAGATGATTTATACCTATGCTCAGCGCCAAGATCGTATGAATATCCCGTCCTTAAAAGGCAAGCTCGCGGATGAAAATAACAAATTAATGTTTGATATTCGCGATCAGCGAGATCAGAAGCTGATTGCATTGGAACTGGATCAAAACTTAATGCTGGATGTGCAATTGACGCAGCGTTTACTTCTTAATATTGCTTCCTATGAAGGTAAAGCCGGTTTGGATACCTACGTGATTAGTTCACGACAACCTTTATTTAAAGGTGGTTTCTAATGAACGGGTGGATTGAAAAACTGCAACGATTGAATTGGAAGCAAGCGGATCGAATTGCACCGGTAGTATTGGTCTTATTGATTTTATATTTATGCTGGAAGCTGGCGAATATCTTTTGGTTATTGGTAGCCCCACCTCAGGTCATGCAAGTAGAGCGTGTGGAATTGGGTTCGCAGCAAGTGCAAGTTCCCAATATCTCTTCCTTTGCCCTATTTCAGGAAGTGGGAAAAAGTGCGGCGGCGGACGAAAATATCAACCTGATGCTGCAAGGTGTCGTGGTTGGCTATCCGAACCAGTTTTCTTCTGCCGTGATTAAAGTTAATGATGTCGCTGATCGTTATCAGGTGGGTGAAACTATTGCTACGACGGCTTATCAGTTGGCTGAAGTGTATTGGGATCGGGTGGTTTTGCGCCAAAGTAATGGCAGTACCCGGGAACTACAATTTAAAGGCATTGAAAATGGGCTGGATCAAAGCATTGTGCCGCCTGCACAGAACAATGCCGCATTCAACAGTCCGTCTGCAAATAATCAGTCTGCACCTGCAATGCCTAATCCTAGCCCTGAGCAAGGGGCCTTGGGACAGGCGGTACAAAAAATGCAGGAAGACCGTGAACAATATTTAAAAGATATGGGGGTAAATGCTGCAACGGGTGGTTATGAAGTGACCGCCAGAACACCTGCAGCATTACGCAATAAACTGGGCTTGCAGCCTGGTGATCGCATTATGTCTTTAAATGGACAAACTGTGGGACAGGGGCAGAGTGAAGCTCAACTGTTAGAGCAGGCTCGGCGTGAAGGTCGGGTGAAACTGGAAATAAAGCGTGGTGATCAGGTGATGACCATACAACAAGATTTTTAAGTGATGCATCGTCACATTACAGGATTAGGAAGCACGGAACTTTATGGCTTTATTTAATCATCGTCCAGCTTGGGCTTTATTCGCAGCTGCACCCCTGATTGCAATAGTGAGTACTGCTACTCATGCGCAAACATGGAAAATAAACTTACGTGATGCTGATTTAACTGCATTTATTAATGAAGTTGCCGATATTACCGGGAAAAATTTTGCGGTTGATCCACGGGTACGTGGTAATGTGACGGTCATTTCCAATAAACCTTTAAATAAGGCCGAAGTTTACGATTTATTTTTAGGGGTACTGAATGTTAATGGTGTCGTCGCTATCCCTTCCGGTAATACCATTAAACTGGTGCCGGATAGCAATGTAAAAAGTTCCGGGGTGCCTTATGACGGTAAACACCGTGCCACAGGTGATCAGGTCGTGACGCGGGTCATCTGGCTGGAAAACACCAATCCGAATGATTTGATTCCGGCTTTGCGCCCCTTAATGCCGCAGTTTGCCAATTTATCGGCAGTGGCAGGAACCAATGCACTGATTGTTTCAGACCGTGCCAACAATATTTACCAGCTGGAAACCATTATTCGCAATCTGGATGGGACTGGGCAAAATGATATTGAAGCGGTGGCCCTGCAATCCAGTCAGGCTGAAGAAATGATTGGTTTGCTGGAGTCGATGAGCTCGACTGGTGCAGCTAAAGATTTCAAAGGTTCACGGATTCGGATTATTGCTGATACCCGGACCAATCGTATTGTACTGAAAGGCGATACTGCGACGCGTAAACGTCTGCGTCAAATGATTGAAATGCTGGATGTACCGGCGGCGGATCGTTTGGGTGGTTTGAAAGTCTTTCGCTTAAAATATGCCAGTGCCAAAAATCTGGCGGAAATTTTACAGGGTCTGGTGACTGGGCAATCGGTTTCCAGTAGCAGCAGTTCAAATGGTTCATCATCTAGCAGCAACCCGGTGATGAATAGTTCTAACAATAATAATTCAAATAGCGGTTCTTCCAGTATATCGACCCCTAGTATTAATCTGGGCGGCAGTTCCAATAACAATACCCAAAACATCACCAGCTTTAATGCCAATGGTGTCAGCATTATTGCCGATGACAGTCAAAACTCTTTGGTGGTCAAAGCCGATCCGCAGCTGATGCGTGAGATTGAATCGGCCATTCAACAGCTGGATATTCGTCGTCAACAGGTCTTGATTGAAGCGGCGATTATTGAAGTGGAAGGCAATGATGCCGATCAGCTTGGTGTGCAATGGGCTTTGGGGGATTTAAGCAGTGGTATCGGGCTGATCAACTTTAGTAATGTTGGGTCAAGTATCGCAGAACTTGCTGCGGGTTATGTTGCCGGTGGAGCAGCTGGTGCAGCAGCCAAGTTGGGTACAGGAACTTCATTGGTATTGGGTGATTATAAAGAAGGTGATAATGGCTCGCGTAAGTTGTATGGGGCATTGATTCAGGCCTTAAAGAGCAAAACCAAATCCAATTTACTGTCTACACCATCCATTGTGACCATGGATAATGCGGAAGCCTATATTGTCGTGGGTCAGAACGTGCCTTTCGTCACCGGTTCGGCAACCACGACTTCGGCGGGCTTGAACCCTTATACAACGGTCGAGCGTAAAGATGTCGGCGTGACTTTAAAGGTTGTGCCGCATATTGGTGAAGGTGGCTCGGTTCGCTTGGAAGTGGAACAGGAAGTCTCTGCCGTGCAGGATAAAGGTCAGGCGCAGGATCTGGTGACTAGTAAGCGTGCCATCAAAACCTCAATTTTGGCTGAACATGGCCAGACCATTGTCTTAGGTGGTTTAATTTCTGATAACTCGATTCATTCGCGGCAATCGGTTCCGGGTTTGGGAGCTATTCCGGGTCTGGGGCGTCTGTTCCGTGCAGATGCCAAATCTAATGAGAAGCGTAATTTGCTGGTCTTCATTCATCCAACCATTGTGGGGGATAGTCAGGATGTGCGCCGGTTGTCGCAGCAACGTTATAGTCAGTTATACAGTTTGCAGCTGGCGATGGATCAGGATGGAACTTTTGCCAAATTACCGGAAAATATTGACGATGTTTATCAGCAGCGCCTTCCGGTCACGCCTTCGGCATCGAAAGTGCCGAACTATCAAACTGTGCCATCGGCTACCCAGATTCAACCGAATGCAGCTGCGTTTACCACACCAGTTGCAATTGAGCCGGTAGTGCAAAAACAAAGGGTTGCTACGCCTGTTACTGAAGTGGAAAAAACCAAAAACACTGTGACGACCACCACCATTCGTTCAGGTTCTTAACAGAGTAGGCAAAGAATTGAAGATTTACCATGCTATGATGGGAAAAAATCACAAAGAGAAGTGCATTTCATGACTTGGAAAATACAAGCAATTACCGGTGAATTGACGGGACAGGAAATCAGCATCGACCGTGATATGTTGGTCGGTCGTCATCAGAGTGCTGATATTGTCTTGCAGGCGGGGGAGGTTTCACGCAAACACGCCGCTTTCTTGCTCAAAGATGGGGCTTTATGGGTACAAGACTTGAACTCGTCGAATGGTACCTTTGTTAATGACTTGCGTATTGAACATGACACCTTATTGAAGCAGGGTGATATTGTGCAGTTTGCCGGTTTAAAATTTTCTGTTCTGGAACCTGCAAAAGAGCTGCTAATAGATGCAGTGGAACCCGTTACGGATACATCTACAAATGTTGTAGACATAAAACAGCCTTCAGAAGCTGTTGCTACTTCTGAAACTGCAGCTGCAGCCGCGGAATCTGCGCCGAAAACAGCTGCCCAACAAATGAATGACCAGGGAATGCCTGAACTGACTGAGCGTGATGCTAATGTTCAGGTCAGTCGTGATGGCATGCCACAAGGTGTGGCTATCCCTAAACCTGCCCCTATTCCTGAAGGGGTAGATGTTAACGCACAAGCTGAACCGAAGCCGGTGGCCATTGAAGAGCCAGTGTCTCGTGTGGAACTGGAAAAAACCGAGCAAAAAAATGCATCAGTGGGGCTAATCTCCATTATTGTCCTGATTATTCTTGCAATCATTGCCTGGTTATTATTTAAATAAGGCAGCATGCGACATACAATTAAGGCATGCCATCGCATGCCTTAATTTTTTTGGGATGTGCAAAAAAGGAATCATGAGAGGAAAAAGATGTCTGTAGCAAAATTGGCCAGCCGGGAACTGATTTTATTTGACCTGGATGGCACTTTGGTTGATTCCGCATTTGATTTATATCGTGCCATGAATATGAGCCTGAATGCCTTGCAGTTGCCGACAGTGACTGAGCAGCAGGTACGAACCTGGATTGGCAAGGGGACTTCACTTTTTTGTCATAGCACCTTGCAATATCTCACTGGTAAGGTGGATCCCGCGCAACATCAAAAATTATTAGCAACCTTTTTAGACATTTATAATGCCGAGCCTTGTCTGGACACCAAACCTTTTGCGGGGATTATTGAATTTCTGGACTGGGGCTTGCAGCAGCACAAGAAAATGATCTGTGTGACCAACAAGCCTGAGCAGCCTGCCCGCATGATTGTCGAGACTTTGGGGTTGAGTAAATATTTTGTCGATGTGATTGGCGGGGACCGTTTTGAAGAACGCAAGCCGCATCCACGTCAGTTATTGTTCTGTATTGATGAGTATGCTGTGACGGCTGCAGAAACTTTAATGATTGGCGACTCCAGCAATGATGTGGAGGCTGCACGCCGTGCTGGAGTTGATTGTATTGTGGTGAGCTATGGCTATAATCATGGAGAAGATATTCATGCTTGCCAGCCACAGCAAGTGGTCGACAACCTGACAGAATTACTTGCGTAATCATTTAAAAATTAGGGATCGTGGAATGAGAGATGATATGGTTTTTCGATGGCGACACTAAGTCAGATAACACGAAAACAAACTTAAACCCGCCAATATCGAAAACATAGAGAATACTCATGACAACTCAAGCTCAATTTGACCAGTTAAAATCTGCCGGTTATAACCTGATTCCGGTATATCGCCAGCGTTTGGCCGATACGGAAACCCCGCTTTCTGTATTCGCCCGTTTAAAAGACCATAGCCAGGCTTATCTGTTTGAATCGGTTGAAGGGGGCGAAAATTGGGCGCGTTATTCCATCATTGGTTTGGGTGAATCTACGGTCTTTTCTTGCAATCAGGGCGTACTTACGGTGCAGCAGGCAGATGGTTCTATCGAAACTCAGACTTGTAGTGATCCATTTCAATATATCCGTGATTTCCAGTCTCAGTTTCATGTGCCGACTCAAAAAGACTTACCGGCCTTGCCAAGTTTTACTGGTGGCTTGGTGGGTTACTTTGGTTATGACTCTGTCCGCTATATCGAACCACGTTTGAAGAATGTGCCGGAAGCAGACCCGGTGGGTCTGCCTGATATCTGGATGATGCTGTCTAAAACCGTCATCGTATTTGATAACTTAAAAGACACCTTATTCTTAATCGTGCATGCAGATGTGCAGGATGCAGAGGCCTATAGCAAGGCGCAACAACAATTAGATGAACTTGAAGCGATACTGGCACAGCCTGTCAGCCTGCAAGCCAAGAAACATACGGCACCGCATTTTGAATCATTGACTGGTAAAGAAAAGTTCCTTGAGTCGATTGAAACGGTCAAAGAATACATTCGCGCTGGTGATGTGATGCAGGTGGTGCCTGGACATCGCATGGTTTCAGATTTTGATGGCGAGCCGTTACAGGTGTATCGCGCACTACGTCACCTCAATCCATCGCCATATTTATTTCTGGTGCAAGGGCAAACCCTGGATAATCAGAAGCCATTCCATATAGTCGGTTCTTCGCCTGAAATTTTATCGCGTCTGGAAAATGGCATTGCCACTGTGCGTCCTTTAGCCGGGACACGTCCACGCGGGAAAACCAAAGAAGAAGACTTGGCCTTGGAAAAAGACCTGCTTGCCGATGAAAAAGAGATTGCAGAACATTTAATGCTGATTGATCTGGGTCGCAATGATGTTGGCCGTGTGTCAAAAATTGGCAAAGTGCAAGTCACTGATCGCATGGTGATCGAGCGTTATTCACATGTGATGCATATTGTGTCCAATGTTCAGGGTGAAGTGCTGGATGATGTGGATGCCTTGGATGTATTTAAAGCCACTTTCCCGGCAGGTACGCTTTCTGGGGCACCAAAAATTCGTGCCATGGAAATTATTGACGAAGTTGAGCCGGTAAAACGCGGAATTTTTGGCGGTGCGGTTGGTTATTTGGGCTGGCACGGTGAAATGGACATGTCGATTGTCATTCGAACCTGTGTAATTCGTGAAAATAAGGTCTATGTTCAGGCCGGGGCAGGGCTAGTTGCAGACTCAAATCCTGAATCTGAGTGGAATGAAACCCAAATAAAAGCTCGCGCAGTGATCAAAGCGGTTGAATTATCATCAAACGGATTGATTTTGTGAGTTTTTGGCAGTTTTTTTCAAAAAAACACTTGCATGGTTTCTGAGTTTTGCTAAACTGCACACCGTTCCGATACGAAACGTACGAAACACTAAGAAAAGCCGGCATAGCTCAGTTGGTAGAGCAACTGACTTGTAATCAGTAGGTCCACAGTTCGAATCCGTGTGCCGGCACCATCTTAGATGGTTTGAGTAGTTGAGTAAAGGACGACACTGAAAGTAAGTGTAAAATGGTGAGATTCCCGAGCGGTCAAAGGGAACAGACTGTAACTCTGTCGCGTAAGCTTCGAAGGTTCGAATCCTTCTCTCACCACCAATTTTAAGCTTCAATAAGTGGTTTGTACCAACATCGTGCGGGAGTAGCTCAGTTGGTAGAGCGGTAGCCTTCCAAGCTACATGTCGCGAGTTCGACCCTCGTCTCCCGCTCCATTGAAGCATTAATATTTGCTCTTATAGCTCAGTGGTAGAGCACTCCCTTGGTAAGGGAGAGGTCTCGAGTTCAAATCTCGATAAGAGCTCCAAATACAGTTTAGTGGTTTTTACCACACAAGATTCAAAAAGCAGGCTTATTAGTCTGCTTTTCAAGTATTGGGTGTTTGGTTTTTTAAAGCGATAAGTCGATGCTGAGTTTTGCTCAGAATTGTGTTCGACGTAAACGAGGAATATAAACATGGCTAAGGCTAAGTACGAACGTAATAAGCCACACGTAAACGTGGGCACAATTGGTCACGTCGACCATGGTAAAACTACTTTAACTGCTGCAATTGCAACTATCTGTGCAAAAACTTACGGCGGTGAAGCGAAAGATTACGCAGCAATTGACTCTG
>NZ_CADDTS010000006.1 GCF_902753875.1 Acinetobacter bouvetii
GTAAAGCTCGTAGTATTCATGGATTTCTAAGTGGAATTTATGCTTCTTTATGTGCATACCAATTAACCCATCGAAATAAGCCAACAATTCAAATTATGAAATCATTAGCTTAAGCAGGATTCGGGTTTGAACTAAGAATTTCTTGAACCAATTCTGTTGAGTCATCTAAAAATAAATAATCAGTATCATTCAAAAGTTTTTGATGATATTTAAGAAAACCGTAAAAACCATATTTCATAAGACTATGCTTATCTAATTCTGATACACCTAGAACGATATTTATTTCCTCTTTATTTTTAGAAATTTTCCCATGTAAAAAATCAACACCTACTGTCCCATACAAATGTTCAAATGTACTCGTATAATTAAAAGAAAATACTTTATCTATTCCACTCATTTTTAATAATTTCAAATCATTTTTCATATTAGGTGTTTTTTTTTGAAAACAGACTCTCGATCAAAAGCAAATATTCATTAAATAATTGAGAAAAATTATTTAAATTACTCTGTAAATGATTTTCAACTGCTTCGAATTTAATTTTTTTATACAGTTTATTTTCTTGAATAAATTTTTCTTTTATTTTATATGTGACATCTGACCATTCATCATTAAAGTTACATTTCCCCCAATTACCGTCATCTAACCATTTATAAAAATCACAATTCAATATACCCAATAAATCCAATACTCTAGATGTATGCTTGTTAATCAATATACTATTTTTAGCCTCCTCATTATGTGTAATCACAGATGTAAATTGGCTGTTTTTTTTAGCTATATTCTCAACGGCTAAAAAAAATATTGAAATCTCATAAAGAGCATTTTTAATTTTATTTTCAAAATCAATCCAAGATTTTACCTCCCTAACATGATCTGAAAAGTATTGATACCACACATTTTCTTTTAATTGTTCCTTTAACTTTTTAATTTGATCAACTGAAATTTTTACTTCATCAGTTTTGTATAGTGCTTTTGTATGCTGAAAAAAACTGTTTTGCCATTCTGCACCAGATTCTTCATCTTTATACCAATAATCTTTTTCAAAAAGATCATCAAATCCCATATCACCCTTAGCTTCATCCCAGTTATCTATGGCATCCATTGCCACCATAAAATGATCATACTTCGTCGGCAAATAATGTGACAAATCAAAACCATTTCCGACAATTAAAATATTCATTGTTCTTATTTCCCCAAAACAAAAAAGCGCATCCACCGATACGCTTTTTATGAGGCATAGCAGCCTAACTTTCAACCATAAATCAAAGATTTATTAAGGACATTTTGCTGTCTGGAAAGACTTGGTATTTTTCCCGCGCATACACTGATATTCCTTCTGAGTGTCAATACGTTTCCATTCCTCATCAACCAGTTTAAAACTATAAATTGTACGAATTGAACGAACAGAATCGTCATTTAAACCTGTTTCAGTCACTTTTACCTGAGCGGCAGTCGGTGACTCAGTACGGTTAAAATATTGACGAACCTCAACTGTTGCCAAGTTCTTGCGTAATTCCGGACGCTCTTTTAAAACCTGCTGCATTGGCGTATCAGATGAACCAAGATTCACTTTAGACGCTAATTTTTGAGTCGTGGCACAGCCCGACATCAACCCCAAACAAATTACAGAGGTAGATATTAAACGTAACATTGGGAAATCTCCCCCATAAAAAAAAGACATCGCATCTATGATGCCATGCCTTTTTTCCATACTCGATAACAGTTATGTAGTCATCGGTAAAAAGAACTTACAGGTTGAATCTTAAAGATCAAACAATTTACCCGGGTTCATAATACCGTTTGGATCGAATACCTGTTTCAATGCTTTCATATATTCAATTTCTTCAGCAGAACGCGAGTACTCAAGATATGGCTTTTTGGTCATACCAACACCATGTTCCGCAGAAATCGAACCATCATATTTTTTCACGGTTTCGAACACGTATTTATTCACCACCTGACATTTGGCAAAGAATTCATCTTTACTTAAATCAGCAGGTTTCAAGATATTTAAGTGCAAGTTACCGTCACCAATATGACCGAACCAGCAGATTTCAAAATCAGGATAATTTTCCGCCACAATTGCATCAATTTCTTTAATAAATGCAGGAACGTGAGTAATGAGTACTGAAATGTCATTTTTGTACGGCGTGAACGGCGCGATTGATTCAGAGATATCTTCACGTAAACGCCATAAGCTGTGTACCTGTTCCAGGCTTTGGCTCATTACACCATCCAGCACCCAGCCCTGTTCCATGCAATGCTCGAAGATTTCCATCGCCGCATCCATGATCGGTTCAAATGGTGCTTCAAATTCAAGCAATACATAGAAAGGACAAGCCGTTTCAAATGGACGTTGTACGTGACCATTGTCCAGCACTTTCTGCATTGCGAGTTCACCAAAGAATTCGAATGCGGTTAAATCAATTTTCTTCTGGAATGCATGCAGTACCGGCATGATTGCATCAAAGTCTGGTACGCCTAGTACCATCACTTGCAAGTCATGCGGTTGACGCTCAAGCTTGATTTCCGCTTCAGTCACCAGACCTAAAGTGCCTTCACCACCAATGAATAAATGTTGCAGCGCATAACCGGTCGCATTCTTGATCATGCCCTTGTTCAGACGCAGGATGTCACCTTTACCTGTGACAACAGTCAGACCCAGCACCCAGTTACGGGTCATGCCGTATTTAATCACTTTAATACCGCCGGCATTGGTACCAATGTTGCCGCCAATTTGTGAGGAACCTGAAGATGCGAAATCTACCGGGTAGTACATACCCTGTTCTTCCGCGTAGTTCTGCAACTGTTCAGTCACCACACCCGCCTGTACACGGACCATACGGTCTGCCGGGAAGAATTCCAGAATCTGGTTCATCTTCTCCATGCTCACCACAATTTCACCGTTGGCTGCTACAGCACCCGCAGATAAACCGGTACGACCACCTGATGGGGTAATTGCCACACTAAACTGGTTGGCAAGTTTTACAATCTGTTGCACTTGTTCGGTGCTAGATGGAAAAACGATGACCGACGGGTTTGGATCGAAATGTTTAGTATGGTCTCGACCCCAGTTTTGCAGGCTATCCGCATCTGTCTTAATGCGGTTTTCGCCGACAATGGCTGTCAATTGGGTTAATAACTCAGGTGTTAAAGCGACTGGAGCATTCATCGTTTGCAGACCTAACAAGAAATATACAAGTGGTGGATGGTCTATAGATCATTCATTTGTAAAAGGATTTACAAGAAAATGATGGCTTGGACCGGGCGTGAAGATAAAATCAACAGCATGACTGTGACCGATTTCACTGCCCGACATTATAAGGCATTTTCTACTGAAACCCCGCAGAAATAAGCATTTTCACAATCTCGCCTTAAAAATTACAGCTTTAGTTAAACCAAAATCTGTCGTCAACGGCATATGTGTGGCAAAAATACCTATCCTCTCTGTCATAAAGGAAATGTATATAGACCCTTCTCGTATGTTATCATATCGCGACTAAATTTGGCCTTTGTAGCGGAGCCGTAATGAGCCAACATCTTTCACTGCCTAAAGATAAAATTCGTTTCTTGTTGTTAGAAGGCGTTCATCAAAACGCAATCGACACTTTAAATGCTGCTGGATACACCAACATCGACTATCGTAAAACTGCGCTTGAGGGTGAAGCGTTGAAAGAAGCGATCAAAGATGCCCACTTCATTGGTATTCGTTCACGTACTCAGTTAACTGACGACGTATTTGAAGCAGCCAACAAGCTGATCGCTGTTGGCTGTTTTTGTATCGGTACCAATCAGGTGAACCTCAATGCTGCGATGATTCGTGGTATTCCAGTATTTAACGCACCATATTCAAATACCCGTTCAGTGGCTGAACTGGTACTTGCTGAAGCAATTCTATTGCTTCGTGGCGTACCTGCTAAATCTGCTTCGACTCACCGCGGTGGCTGGAACAAATCTGCAGTAGGTTCATTTGAAACTCGTGGTAAAACTTTAGGTATCGTGGGTTACGGTTCAATCGGTTCTCAACTTTCAGTTTTGGCTGAAAGCATGGGTATGCACGTGATTTATTATGATGCAGTGACCAAACTTCCGATGGGTAATGCGCGTCAAGTCGGCACTATGGGTGAACTTCTTGCCAATGCAGACGTTGTTTCACTGCACGTTCCAGACGTACCGTCAACCCGTAACTTCTTTGGCAAAGAACAGTTTGCACAAATGAAAGAAGGTTCTATCTTCATTAATGCTGCACGTGGTACATGTGTCATCATTGAAGATTTGGCTGATGCGATCAAATCAGGTCACATTGCTGGTGCAGCGGTTGACGTATTCCCTAAAGAACCTAAAGCAAACGGTGAAGAATTCGTTTCTCCACTTCGTGGTCTGGATAACGTGATTTTGACACCTCACGTGGGTGGCTCAACCATGGAAGCGCAAGCGAACATCGGTCTTGAAGTTGCAGAGAAATTTGTAGCGTACTCTGATAAAGGTATGACGCTTTCTGCTGTGAACTTCCCGGAAATCGCATTGCCATTGACTGAAGGTAAACACCGTTTACTGCACATTCACAAAAACATTCCTGGCGTGCTTTCTAAAATCAACAACCTGTTTGCTGAACACGGCATCAACATTTCTGGTCAGTCTTTAATGACTAAAGGTGATGTGGGTTATCTGGTCATGGACGTAGATGCAACCGCATCTAAAGAAGCACTAGATACGCTTCACGAAGTTGAAGGTACGATCCGCGTTCGCGTATTGTTCTAATTTAAGATTTTGAAAAAACCACAGCATTCGTGCTGTGGTTTTTTATTTTTTAAGATTTTTAAACTCTGGCATTTTGCCCATCTCCCGCTATTCGAGCAATCGAAACAAATTTAGTTTATGCCAAATTTTAAAATCGTTCCTGCTGTACAGGCACCGCTGATCCTGCTCATTGCCATGATTAGCATGCAAAGCAGTGGTTCCTTTGCCAAATACCTGTTCGGCCAGTTTCCCATTCTGACCGTTTCAGCCATGCGCCTGCTGCTTGGCTCGCTCATTTTGGCACTGATTTTTAAAATCTGGCAGATCAATTTCCGACAGGTTAAATGGTTGTCGATTATCGGCTATGGCTTTGCTCTGGCTGGTATGAACATGCTGTTTTACCTGTCGATTGATCGTCTCCCCCTCGGCATTGCCGTATCTTTTGAATTTATTGGCCCCTTGAGTGTCGCACTTTATCATGCCCGACAAAAATTCGATTTTATTTGGGTTGGACTGGCCATACTTGGTCTGATTTTACTGTTTCCTTTTGATCAAGCCACGCAATCACTTGATCCGATCGGTATTTTACTTGCGCTTGGTGCAGGTGCCTGCTGGGCGCTGTATATCGTTGCGGGTCAAAAACCGTCTGGCGTTTCAGGTAATCACACAGTTTGCTTAGGGATGTTTGTCGGCATGCTCTGTTTAATGCCTATCGCATTGTTGACCGGCATGAGTTCCATGGTCTTTGAACCGCAAAATTTAATCATGTTTGCCACTTTAGCTGTTTTAGCCAGTGCGCTACCCTTTACTCTAGAGATGATTGCCTTACGCAATTTGAGCGCACTCAGTTTTGGCACATTAATGAGTGTTGAACCCGCAATTGCAGCGTTATCCGGCTTTATCTTTTTAGGGGAACAACTGCTGTGGACACAGTGGTTAGCACTTGCTGTCATTATCACGGCTTCGATTGGTTGTACCTATACCACTCAGCAAGCCAAAAACAAAACTGAAGATAAAACCAGGGGATAAAAAAAACCGTGCAGTTGCACGGTTTTTGAATGCTTAGATTCTTAAATGAATCGCATTAAGTTGGCACCCAGCACATTGGGATGCTGTCCTTCGGAGGATTATTCGAATCTAATTCAACATTATTCATTGTGGCATCACACCACTCAACTTGATCAAAATCAAATTGAATTTGATTATCTTCATAAATAGATTCAGAGCTCCAATAATCTAATTTTTGCAAATTACCCTTTTCAAGCACACCATCCGCACTGACCCATGCCCAATCTACTTGTGATTGTGGTGGTATTGGCAAATAAACGCTAATCCGCTGATTTAACGGCAAACGATATTGCTTATAGAAACTCGGCTGCTCTACATTGCTTCCCGCACTATAACTATAATAGTTGCCTGTTAAATTCACCGTGCAATATGACGGTACCGCTTCAGATGAATTACAGCGCAGGCTGACTTTATACTGATCAAACAGTTTTGTTGTCTCCCTCAAGGTAATGGTAACAGGACCTTTTAAAGCTGAAGTCACAGAGCCAGTTGCCTGATACACAGCCGCACCTTGTTCATAACGTGCACTTGCTGCAGTCCAGGTCAAATTGGTGGCATTCTTCAGTCCAGAAATAATTCGACCACCTTCAGCTGGGACAGTAAAGGCTATACCATTGAAATCGCCAGAGCATGCTACCGCTTTTTTCTCTGCTGTTACACATTTGACAAAGTTATCTGTAGTTGGTGTACCCAAATCAATAATGACTGTGCCCGTTGTGCCAGAAGTCTTTTCACCAATCAAGGTACCGGATTCATCTTTTGCAGTCCAAAGGATTGAACCGTCTGATGGCATATTGATGACTGTTGAACCTTCTGAAGGAATGGAATTCACTTTGGTAAATGATGAACCATCGTCCAATTTTACTTGAGCAGTGACATGACATGGAACCGTAACTGTTGCTGACTTACATTGCACAAATACTTTGCCACCATTATCAAATTTAAAGTCCCAATTCCAGGTAGAAAAATGCGAGACCGTTGCATGAACTGCCAGACCAGTACTGGAAGTCTGTGATGCAATCACTTGCCCTTCACCCTCTTCTACCCATAGGCCTTTTGCTTCATCAAAATGCCACATTGGAATTTTTGACCCAATAGCCAAAGCTTGATTATTGATACTGGTTAACGGCAAATCCATCTGAATATCAGCAGTTTGACCTTTTGCAAGTTGTAGATGATCTCCAGCTGCATTTTTAAAAGTGGCCGTAATCATCCCTGCACTAATTAAATTCGTTCTATTGCCTTGTGCATCAATCGCCTCACCATTGGCTGGCATGGCATTTAAATCGGCTGACTGAATGTCCCACGGGCTAAATTCAACTGTTACTGGCCCGGTAGCAGGTTGACCATTCGGCAGCACAAAAGCATTTGCCGGAATGGTGATTTGAGCATGGCTATAATCAGACTCAATGATTTGTGCATCTTCAATATTTGATACAGCAACACTTTGTTTAATACTCAGTAAATTCGCTGTGATATGTGCCAAATCCTTTACATTTACCAATACCGACTGATTAATAAATCCTGCACGGCTTAATCGAACAACAACTGAATTGGTCGATTGTGGAAGATTAACTTTGAATGCAGCCAAACCATTTACATCTGTTTTAAAAGTTTGCCCTGCAATCGTAATTTCGACATCACTTAAAGCAGTACCTTGTGCAGATTGAATTAAAGCAGAAACAGATTTTTCAACAGTTACTTCACCTTTTACCGGTTCAGAACTGGAATCGCTATTCGAACCACAGCCTGTTAACGCCACCCCAAGCATACAAGCAAAAGCCATATACTTTAATTTTGTTGTCAGTATCATTGTTATTTTTCCATTAATTTTCAAATAATAAAAAAGCTGTTTATTATTATCTTTTTGATTACTAAGCACAATTTATCTGTATTATTCACATGATTAATAATTTTTTAAATACTCATAACTCCTTTATCAGGCACTAGAATTGCTATAATCGGCGCACTTTAAATCTTTACACCAGATTGTGTGCTACATGCCAAATTCACAATTTCTTGCTGTAGTGTTCATGGTGTTATCCATGATCTCCTATCAAATCAGCGCCTCATTTGCCAAACAGCTGTTCGAAGTACTTGATCCACTCACTGTAACGATTTTAAGACTGTCCTTTGCTTCAATCATCATTTGCGTAATGTTCCGTTCATGGCAAATACTCAAACGTCTTTCCTTTTTAAAATGGCGAGATTTACTTTGCTATAGCGCAGCACTATGTTTAATGAATGTGCTTTTTTATATGTCTTTGGGCAAGCTTCCACAAGGCATTGCCGTTGGACTCGAATTCATTGGCCCACTTGGGTTGGCACTACTTTCGATTAAAAATCGCAGTGACTACATTTGGGTCTTCTTGGCCATTTTAGGAATTGCATTGATGGTGCCATGGGGACAAACGCAAGGCGATAACTTCTCGCTGCTTGGTGCAGCATGTGCTTTAGCGGCGGGACTGTGCTGGGCTTTTTATATTTATTTTGGACAAAAAGTGGTACATCAGCATATTGGCATGCATGCTTTAACCATTGCCATCAGTTTATCGGCATTGACACTATTACCGATCGGACTCTATCACGATGCACCGGCCTTAATGGAAACCCAGTACTGGCCCAAAGCCCTGTTAATTGCCATTCTTGCCACCGCCATTCCCTATGCACTGGATTTAAAAGCCTTAAAGATTCTAAGCAAACTCAGTTATGGCACCTTGTCTAGCTTGTCCCCTGCACTAGCCGCTATTACAGGGATGTTGTTATTGGGTGAAAGCATTGGCATGTGGCAATGGCTGGCACTGGTCTGCATTATGTCAGCTTCAGTCGGTGTCACCTTGCGTTCTTCAGCGAAAAATTGAAATCTGCAACCTGAATGATCAATAGACTGCTTTCATAAGTCATTTTTCGATTAACACAAGTGGTTTGTAAGGCCAAAATTAAAAAATAAATTCTAGGAAATATTGGATTCATGAGTGTGGCATGGATGCCACACGTTTCCCATCACGACAAGGATGTCGTGTATGGGAAACAAAAGGTTTTTGTCTACTTTTGACCTTTCAAAAGTAGAGATAATGCCTACACAAAGACATAAAAATTAAATCAATAAACCGAGGCAGTACTAATTTAAAAAAATCAAATACCAAACATGTTTTGATCTATCCAAATCATTTCATTTATCAACATCAAAAAGATGGCTTCAAACCATTTTTTTAATTACACATACTCAGGTCAAACTGTCTTTATTCGCTTTCTTGTATTTCTTATATTCCGCCAAATATTGTTTGGCTAAACTTTCCTTTTGTTTTTCATCTAAGATTTTACCCGCTTGCTGAAAAAAGCCGTGTTCTTCCTCCTGCAAATGATGATGTACCGTTTCAGATAACTTTTTCGCAATTGCCAACCAACCCGGATTACTAAATTCAGTTTCCGTCAGTTGCTCTAATAATTCATCCATTTCGTGATGTTCCGCCAACGCATGACGGGTGATGTTTAGACCGGAATCGGTCATCATCAACGGGATGTAAAAATAACGATCTTCGCCAACGGCATGGGCAAATAACTCATTTTTGAGCAGCTCAAATAAATCTCGACGTTCAGGTGTATCCCCTGAGGTTTGAATGAGTTTTTCAGCAAGTTCACGTTGCTTTTCATGACTTTGGCGTAAAGCTTCAAATATATTCATTGTAATGATGACCTCTGATGCTTAGCTAATTGTGCATTATGAAATTTAATTATTATCCACAACTCAACCGAGTCGCTTATTTTTCATACTAATCGCTTCAGCAACAGAATTCAGCTACGCTCTGTTAAGATTTGTTCAAGCCTGTCCTGTAAAGGTCTGATATCCCAAACGAACAATTAACACACTCACTAAAATTAAAAACAAAATCCGGATAAAGCCACTACCATATTTCAAAGCTGCCCGAACACCAACGACTGAACCGGCGACATTGGCGACTGCCATCATCAAGCCTAAACCAAACAGCACATGACCAGTGGGCGCAAAAAAACTCAGTGCCGCCAGATTAGTGGTTAAATTGGCAACCTTGGACAATGCAGAGGCATGCAAAAAGTCTGCTTTTAAATAGCGAATAAAAAAGAAGATAAAAAAGCTGCCGGTTCCCGGACCAAAAATCCCGTCATAAAAACCGATGGCCAAGCTACCTACAGCAGCCAGCAGCAAAATTTTTGTGGTTAATTCCTGTCGTACATGTACCTGCCCAAACTGCTTTTTCATCAAGGTATAGATGGCAATCACAATCAGCATAACCAGTACAAACGGTCGCAGGATTTCCTTCGGAATCATGGTGACACAGGCCGCTCCGGCAAAAGAACTGACAAAGGCACAACTGGCGATCACCGCCAGTAGCTTCCAGCGCAATTTGACTTCACGTACAAAGGAATAGGCAGCCGATGCCGTACCACAAATGGAAGACAGTTTGTTAGTCCCAAACACGGTTGCCGGCGACAGCTGCGGCATGGCATTCATAATGGCTGGAATTTGAATCAGCCCTCCACCTCCTACTGCTGCATCGATTGCACCGGCAAAAAATGCAAAAAACAGAAGGCTTAAGATAATTTCAATTTCCATAACTCTACTTCAACAATTACTCGAGATTTAACACACGTTTCGGCACCAGGCGCTGACGATCCGTAATTTCCGCCAGACCCAGACATCTTTCACCATCAAACACCAGTACCTGAGCTTCCGCAGCATGCTCAATATTACTTTCCATACCGCGACTAAAATATTCAGCCCGACCTTCAGGTACCTGAACTTTAGGAAAATGATCTACCGGTGCATACGCTGGCAGTAACAATGCTTCACGCTCAAGTTCGGTCAGACTTTCTAAATACTCGATAGTATATTTGGGAATCAGGTCAAAATGCCCCGTTTTAATCCGGTGCAAATAAGTCAAATGCCCAAAGGTATCTAAGGCTTTGGCAATATCCTCACCCAAAACCCGAATATATGTACCTTTAGAACAGGTTATATCTAAAGTCAGACTGTTTTCGGTAAACGACAATAACTCGATGGCGTCAATGGTGATGGGGCGTGCTTCACGTTCAATCTCAATGCCTTTACGCGCAAGCTCATAGAGAGGGCGACCTTCTTTTTTCAGCGCCGAATACATGGGTGGAACCTGCTGAATATCCCCATGGAAATTCGCCAATACCTGTTCAATCTTTGCTTGAGTCAGTTCAGGCACTGCTTGTTCTAGTAAAAGCTCACCTTCAACATCACCCGTTGTAGTGCTATGCCCTAACTGGATGGTGGTTTGGTAACGCTTGGTTGAATCCAGCAAATAATGGGAAAATTTAGTCGCCTCACCCAGACAAATTGGTAACAGCCCAGAAGCCAGAGGATCCAAAGCGCCGGTGTGCCCCGCTTTTTGTGCCCGATATAACCAGCGGACTTTCTGCAAAGCAGCATTTGAACTGATACCCAAGGGCTTATTCAGTAAAAAAACACCGCTAATATGGCGGCGTTGAATTTTAGTCGAGGTTTTTTTCATAACACTGATCAGGCAAAGATGAACGCAGGTTATGGTAACAACCGCTTGTCAGTATTTACAACTTTTCTACGCGCTATTTAGTGGTTTAATGTTTAATGTCTCATTAAGTTCTATTTTTAGACTATAAAAAAACGGTAAAAAAAGGTTGCATAGGAAATGCATAAATATAAATTATGGGTCCTTTTGGCTCTGATTATTGCTTGCTTGGGCGCACTGCTCGTCTGGTTAGCTCCATCTCAATCTAGCGCTGAAAAAACAGATTCAATGCAGGCAATAAAGCTGTCGAACAGTCCTGCCACAGAAAAAATGCCTGCCAATATAACAAATGACCGGACTTTTATTAGCCGTAGCCAACAAGACACTGAAATCAATTGCCAATTACAGTTAGACAATAGCAACCACCTTATTGTGAATGAACAGACCCGCAACTGTTTTGAATATTTTATTACCGAATATGGAGAAAAGGATATCAAGCAAATCAAACATGATTTCAAAGCTTATATCCAGCAAAATTATAAGGCTCCAGCACTCACACAAATCCTAGATTTATGGGATCGCTATATGGATTACCGGCAAAAACTGGGTAATTTACAGCCACCGAACATCGACAAAGAAGATCCCCAATATTATCAAAGCGTTTATGCAGAGATGAAAAATCTGCGCAAACAGCTTTTCTCCGACTATGAAATTGATGGCTTATTCGGTATTGAAGACACCTATCACGAATACACCTTGAAACGTATGGCCGTATTGGCAGATAACAAGCTAAACGAAGCACAAAAAGCGCAAAAATTAAAAGATCTGTTTAATCAGCTTCCTGAGGACTGGAAAGAAAATCTTGAACAACTCAATAAATTAGAAGACCTCAGAAAACTCACTGCAGACATTAAGGCACGAGGTGGTTCTGCAGAAGAAATCCACCGCATGCGTATGAATCTGGTCGGTCCTGAAGCGACACAACGTTTAGAAACATTAGATGTTCAACGCAGTGACTGGAAAAACAAGGTTAATAACTACTTGAATGAACGTGACAATATTATGAAGAGTGGCATGAGTGACAATGCCAAGCAGCAAGCGGTTCAACAATTAAGAACACAGCATTTTAGCAAACCTGAAGAACAGCTTCGGGTCGGAACTTTTGAATCAATTCATGATCAGGGAGGAAAATTACCATATAGCGAGTAATCGCAATGTAGCTCATAAGGTGATCAGACTATCACCTTATTCATATGTTGATATGAATAAAAAACAAAATCATTTAAGGAAAAGTTGATGAAAACTTTAAAAAACAAAAAAGCAATTCTGCTTGCGGCAATGACCGCACTTGGCATGGGTTTTACCGCTGAAACACAAGCAGCAAAAGGAATTTTACAAATCACTGAAACGGCAAAATCAGATTATGCAAAAACCAAATATCCAATCGTCATGACACATGGCTGGTTAGGTTGGTCACGTATTGGTAATGATAGTTTCAATATTGATTATTGGTATCAAATTTTGCCAGATATGGCACGTAATGGTTCAACTGTTTTTGCTGCACAGTTATCCCCTGCCAATACCACCCAGTTCCGCGGTGAACAACTGATTACTCAAGTCGAAGAAGTCATGGCCATTACCGGTAAAGACAAAGTGAACCTGATTGGTCACAGTCATGGCGGCCCAACTGTACAGTACGTAGCAGCCGTAAAGCCGCAATACGTAGCCTCAGTCACAGGTGTAGGGGGAACTTACCGTGGCTCTAAGGTTGCAGATGATATTCAAGGCAATAGTCTTAGCCGCACTGCCTTCAATATTTTAGGACAATATATTGTTGGACCACTGTTAACCTGGGCTCAAGCCAATCCAGACATTCCGGTAGACTTTGATGCTTCGATGAAATCTCTCACCGAAGTTGAATCGGCAAAGTTTAATCAGCGCTTCCCTACAGCAGCTTTAGCTTCTGACTGTAATAAGAGTGGAGCCAAAGTTGATAAAGGCATTTACTACTATTCTTGGGGCGGTACTGCACAAACGACGAACATTCTGGATATTGATACCATTCTGATGCAACTTGGGCCATTATCTTATGGCAACAAAGACAACGATGGTATGGTTGCACGTTGTAGTACACATATTGGACAAGTTATTCGTGATGATTACAACCTGAATCATACCGACTTGGCAAACATGATGTTTGGTCTGAAAGGACTGTTCGCTCCAGATCCAGTGGCTCTATTTAGACAACATGCAAACCGTTTAAAGTTACAAGGTTTATAAATATCACTTAACTCATAAGAGATGAATTCTCTTATGAGTTCTTTGTTCAACAACATTTGTTACATCTCTATATTTCACTGATCGATAACTTATCGTTATTTCATTCTGCCTTGCTCAATAATCAATATGACAATCAAAATTGTCTAAAATAAAAGTCGCTAGAAAATAAAAAAATGAGGATTTTTTATGAAATATGGATTATTAGTTGCTGGTTTAATCACAGCGGCAACATTCAGTCACGCTCAAGCATCCAACACTTCTCAGGTCACTGAAAAAGTGACGTCCGACTATGCCAAGACCAAATACCCGATTGTTTTTAGTCATGGTATGGCTGGCTTTATTACAGTAGGAACAGATCAGTTTGGCTTGGATTACTGGTATCAGATTTTACCTAATCTGGCACGTAATGGTGCCAATGTCTGGGCAACTCGGGTCTCACCTTTCAACTCTTCAGAAGTGCGTGGTGAGCAATTGCTACAACAGGTACAGGAAATCGTTGCTATCACGGGCAAGTCTAAGGTGAATCTCATTGGCCACTCTCATGGCGGTCCAACCATTCGCTATGTAGCCGGTGTAGCCCCCCAACTGGTGGCTTCGATGACTGGAGTAGGCTCACCCAATAAAGGCTCCCCGGTTGCCGACCTGATTCTCAAAGCTGAAGGAACACCAGTTGAAACACCTTTGGTAGGAATGGTGAACTTGGTTTCCAAGGCCATTACCTGGGCGCAAGGACTTGATCCGAACAGCTTCCCGCACGATGCGCTTGCCGGGGGTAAAAGTTTGACCCTAGCAGGATCAGCATTGTTCAACAGTAGATATCCGATTGGTATGCCAACTACAGCCTGTGGCGAAGGTAAATTTATTGATCAAGGTATTTATAACTATTCATTTACTGGCGTAGGCACGGTGACCAATTTACTTGACCCTGACAGCGCTTTAAAGGTTACAAGTCTGCTAATTGATGGCGGTAAGGAAAATGATGGTCTGGTATCCCGCTGTAGTGCGAAATTTGGTAAAACCATTCGTGACGATTACAACTGGAACCACTTAGATGAAGTCAACCAGGTCTTGGGACTAAAAAGCATCTTTGCTCCAGATCCGGTAGATGTATTCCGTCAACATGCCAACCGCTTAAAACTGCAAGGTTTATAATGCCCTTAAATTTCAGACATAAAAAATGCGCCAAAGGGCGCATTTTTTTACTCGTATAAAACTTAAAATTAAGCTTTAGTTTTACGAGCTGGTAATTTTTCACGAATACGTGCAGCTTTACCAGACAATTCGCGTAGGTAGTAAAGTTTAGCACGACGAACGTCACCACGACGTTTCACTTGGATACCAGCAACGATTGGTGAGTGAGTTTGGAATACGCGCTCAACACCAACACCGCTAGAAATTTTGCGTACTGTGAACGCAGAGTTCAAGCCACGGTTTTTCTTCGCAATTACAACACCTTCAAATGCTTGAAGACGTTCGCGGTCACCTTCTTTTACTTTTACTTGAACTACTACAGTATCACCAGGTGCAAACGCAGGGATATCTGATTTTAACTGAGCATTTTCAATAATTTGAACTAAAGGATGTTTACCACTCATTGTGGGAATCTCCAATATGTGCGGGACAGAAGAGGTCTGTGCTACCGCTGGGGATAGAGGCTAAATCGCGTATCGACCCGTTTATCTTTCCCTTTATTGCTGATGTTATTCAGATCAATAAAGAGCCTATTCATTAATACTTAAATAAAATTTAAGTAGTGACTCAAAGCACAGCTTCTCGCCTTGCGCTCGGACAAAGTATGACTTTGTTCATCCTCGCTCATCTTTTAGCCATTTCTTTTGCTGCTTGGTCAACTCTGCTTTTTCCACCAACTCAGGTCGGCGTTCAAGGGTTCGTTGATAACGCTGCAAAAACCGCCATTTTTCAATATTGGCATGATGTCCTGACTTCAACACTTCAGGAACATCCAAACCTTCAAAATGGTCTGGCTTGGTATATTGCGGGCAATCTAAAAGACCATCCACAAATGAATCTTGCACGGCGGATTGTTCATCAGACATTGCACCCGGAAGTCTCCGAATAATACTGTCCAGTAAAACCATCGCAGGCAGTTCACCACCCGACAACACGTAATCACCAATCGACCATTCCTGATCAACATAATGCTGGATCAAACGTTCATCGACCCCTTCATAACGACCACAGAGCACAATCAATCCATCGTATTCGACAAACTGCTGTACTGCAGGTTCGTTTAAGGTTTTTCCTTGCGGCGACATATACACCACAGGAACCTGAACACATCCTGCTTGCTTTGCAAGCTCTTTGGCATGGTTAATCGCTTTTGACAGAGGTTCTGCCATCATCACCATACCTGGACCACCACCAAATGGACGTTCATCCACTCTTTTGTAGTTGCCCTCAGCATAATCGCGAGGATTAATACAAGTGACTTGTACTATTTCACGTTTTGCCGCACGCCCGCTAATACCGTAGGCTGTAATCGCTTCAAACATTTCAGGAAAAAGCGTAATAACTGCAAAAAACATCGCAGATTCCTCTACTTTCCGAATGCGTTCATCCTTTAAGGATTAGTAATCTACGCCCCAATTCACGTAAATACGACCAGCTTCAAGATCAACTCGCTGTACCACATCTTTGTGCCATGGAATCATTCGCTCCTCGCTATCAACGCTGTCTGGTGTTGCGTGAACCACCATTACATCGTTAGCACCGGTCTCAAACATTTCATGGATTTTACCGAGATTTACTTCTTGTTCAGCATCATCCAAACCTAACACAGTTAAGCCTTTCAAATCTGACCAGTAAAACTCATCCACACCTGGTTGAGGAAGTTGCGATTTTGAAATCCAGACATTTGCGCCAACCAAGCCATCTGCTGCAGTGCGATCGCTCACACTTTTTAAGCTGACAACCAAGCCTTTACCATGCGGTTTCCAACGTTTTACATCTACTGTTTGCCAACCTGCTTTGGTCTCTATGTACCAAGGAAGATAGTCAAAGATGTTGCTCATAGGTTCTGTATTGGAATAGACCCAGAGCCACCCATTTAATCCATATGCTGAACGTAACTGTCCAATCTGAATACGATCTTCGGGAACATTCTGTGTTGGTGTCATGGGCTACCTACTACAATTAAGCAGCAGCTGCAGCTTTCTTAGCTTGAGCAGCTAAAGAAGCAACACGTTCAGACGGTTGAGCGCCTTGAGCAACCCAATGAGCAAAACGATCAGCATCTAAACGAAGTTTTTCTGCTTTACCTTGAGCTGTAGGGTTAAAGAAACCAATACGTTCGATGAAACGACCGTCACGCGCATTGCGGCTATCAGTTACAATAACTTGATAGAACGGACGTTTTTTAGCACCACCGCGTGCTAGACGAATTACGACCATGTTAATACTCTCACATGTTAAAAAAGCTTTTTAAGTTCGAATGAACTAAAAAGGCGAATATTTTACGATATATTCGCCTAAAGGGAAAGATCAAAAAGTGTTTATCCACAATTTTGAATTTAGATTGTATCAGTCATTCCAAGTCGAATTTGCTGAAAGTACACAAGCAGTAGCACCCTTAGCCCAGAATTTTTGACCTTGGTCGTTTAAACATATCCATCCATTACCGACTTGACCAGTTCCCGATTTGGGTTTTGCAATTAATAACCAGGTACTTACCTGAGCTGTGGCTGCAGTCAAAGCAACTCCACTTGCATCTGTTAATTCAATATCATAAAGGGCTTTTGTTTGCGGTATTGTATTAGCTCCATAAACATTTATAGCCGTTCTATCAGCATAATTATTATTTGCCATTTTATAAGTTTCCAAATTACGCGCTATTTGCATCATTTCTGATTGAGCATTCACCCGCTCTGTTCGAACTTTATAATTGGTATAAAATGGATAGGCCATAGCCGCTAAAACACCTATGATAACAATAACAATCATTATTTCTATCAGTGTAAAACCTCGTTTATACATATTATTTACCATCCCTCACTTCCAGTTGCTACAGAACCACAATTTGCTTCATCTGTAACACTATTTTTGTACTCAAGAAGTTCTTTGGCTTTATTTTTACACCGCACACCCGTGCTACTCATCAAGAAATTATAATTTTTTGTATCATTAGTTTCCGCTTTCATGACCCACTTTCTCCCCTTTACCGAAGGCCTTGGTGGAGTGCCTGAGCCCATAGCTGTCAGTAATTTAGTTGGGTCATCACCATCTTGAATCGTAATAGTATATTTTACAAGAGAACCCGTTGCTCCTCTGGGTAAAGTAACTGAAGACATCGCACTACTTTCACCATATAAAAAATTAGGATTAAAACCTCTGTAAGTAAAATTTTTCGATTTATGTCGTTCAAGTTGTTCTGCAATCTTTTGCATTTCCTGTTGTGCCATAGATGCGTCTGATCTACGGGTATACTCAAGATAGCCAGGAATAGCAATTGCAGTAAATATCCCAACAATCACCAAAACTACAATTAATTCAATTAAAGTAAAGCCCCTTGAAGAAGCCCCCAACCGACTGACAACGTCAGCCGGTCGAGGAAAAATTTGATTCTTTTTAATTATTTTTTCCATTTTTCATACCACCGGGTTGGGTTAATGGTAGGAATGCATTTCCACAATCCTGTACCTTTTTCATTACCAGCGATTGTAAAATTAGGACATGAGCCATCTGTAGTTTCCTCGATCGGTGCTGGGGTAATACCTACAATACCTGCGCCCAAAGTATTGTCATTACACTCGGTTACACCCACTGGACAATTGACCTTTTTGGTTTTAAAACCAGTATCCTGCTCCTCACTTGTATTAACTGTACCATCAGATTTCAGACAAACACCGTATGGCAAACAATAACGTTGACGGTTTGTTTCCCCCACTACACGAGGCAAGCAAGGGTTTTGTGGGGCAATACCAGTACCTTGAGGATCATAAACTGGTACCAATAAATTGCCTGTTAATGCAATCGGTTCTTCAAATGCTTTCAATCCACCCGTGATACGGAAACTATTATCAGCACGTTCTATCCCTAGACTGTTACTTGAAAGCGAACGATACCAACCATTTTTAGTTGCAGATGTCCCAATAAAGAGATTTGGAATATTCCCACTTAATAGCTGAGGATTTTTTTGCAAAGTTCTGATATCAATATTTTGAGTCGTTAAAGTGAAGGCTGTCCCATCTGAATTATTTGCTTCAGTAAATAAATTTTTCTTAATAAAATCACGATCAATCAAACCATAGACGTTATTAACCAGACGATCATTTAGTGCCGTTGTTGGTAACATACCCTCACGACCAACGATAGGATAGACATCTAATGGTGTACTACGGTTACCCGCTGCAATACCGACCACAATAAAGCTTGATGCTCCTTGATCATGAATAGTTACTGTTGGTGCTTCATAGAAACGTGGATTTTTTCCTCCTGTTAAAGCTGTGCCAGATGAATCTGTTGCTAAATTCGCTAAACGCACCACTCGCTTACCAAAATTGGCCGTTGTAGTTCCTGAGGTATTGTTTAAATCTGCACGGAAGACTTGACCACCTAAATCACCAAAATATAAATGATCAATCAAGCCATCACCATTACGGTCAATTGCACTAATACGACTCACAATACTGTGCTTTATGTCCGTATTCGCTGTACCAATACCTGTTACAGTATTACTCGTCCACCACAAACGCTCACCAGTTGTAGCATCAACAATATAAACTGCATTACCTTTAGCCATAGTTTTTGTTGTACATGATGAATTATCACCGGTAGTAACCAAGCTAAATGTAGGATCTTCATAACATGTATCATATCCACCACCAACAATCATGACGCGACGAATTGCATTGTTATAACGAATGTTCGCAAGCACTGGTTTAGACCAAGATTGTCCCATACGGCTAAAGTCAGTTTGATCGCTACCTATTCTAAACAAAAATTTAGGTGCAGTTGGATCGAGTACATTTAAAGCATAGTAACTTTCCCCACCCATACGTAAACCGCCGTATACATTCATTCGGCTTGCTTTAACTGAACTCGTGTCGGTCGAAGTCGTTGCTTTTTGGGCCACATATAATGAATCAGCAACCCATGCTCCATCCAGACCTGCGACAGGTGCATTATCGTCAGTTTGGCCCTTTACCAAAGCTTTTATGGCAATGCTATTGCGAAGAAGTTCGGCAGGTACAAATACCATTTGTTCTACACCTGTACTACTGTCGACAATATGTAAACCACCTTCCATAGTTCCGTAAAGGATAGATTGACTTCGTGTAGAAGTTAAATTACCTGAAGCATCCAATGTACCCGAATAAGTCATCTGAACCGGGAACGAATGAATACTTCCTCCCATCGCTAGATATGGAGTAGCTGAAAGTGTCAGAGCCGATGGCAATGCTGTAGCAGTCGAATCCAGAGGTACGCTATAACCCAAATAATTCAATAAAGCTTGCCTAGTTGACAAAGGCATATCTTTTAAAGTGGTTTGATTATTAAATTTATCAAGCACATATGTAGCTGTACCTGTTGTTGGCAAAGGTCCTTCAGGAATGCGTAATAAACTTGCACCATTACTGGCACCCGTTAGAGTAGTACCACCAGTTGCAGCAACATCAGTAAAGAGTTTACGAAGATTATCTGGATTTGCAGTATATGCATATTTAATCGGATTAGTCGTTAAGTCTTCCGTTTGGCCACTAATAGGCATAGGTACACGTGAATATGCTCCACCTAAACCAATAATACCGCCATCATTATAGCTTTTCGTATTGTAGACACTATTACTGTTCCACAAGTCTTTAGTTCCGCTTTTGAATGAACCATCTGTGTTATAGACAAGTGTTGTACCATTAGCTGCTGCAAAAGCACCTGCGTTAGCACCCGTCAACAAGACTTTATAACGTTTCAGATTACCCGCCCAAGACATTTTACTACCTTGCGGATCAGGCTCCAATGCACGCAAATACCCATAAGGCTGTAATCCCGATGGGCTTAAAGCATCAGCAGGTACAGATATCGCACCTGTAGTTAAAGGTGCTAAAGGCACCTTACCTATATTATTAATAAAGGCAATAACACTATCTGTCACACCTTGAGCTGTTTGAGCAGTAAAAAATCCACCATTACCATACCCTGGAGCAGCCACAGCATTTGTCGCTTGGTTAGGAGAACAAGCATCATCTCCTGTACGATCGCTTTGCGTTCTAGATGTCAATTTGCAAGCATTGACTACATCAGTTGAACCTAAGTCAGAGAAATCACTACCAAACCCAACAAAAGCTGTTTGGATAGGCACATTCACAGGATTGGTTGCATTAGCTGCAACAGTTTGAATAACTCCACCATTAAATAATTTTTTGGCGTAGTTACTCATACAATGCCAATCTCGAGTACCACTTAATGCACCTGCTGCAGAACAATCAAATGTTGTACTATTTAAACTCGCGTTCATGATAGAGTTAAGGGTAGCATCAGTTTTATCTGTGGGTTGACCATCTGAAAGGATATAAACACCTTGTCCATCACAACTCACCCGATCTTCCGCTACCGGTAATGGAGAAGCATAACTGAGTAAATCTGTTTTTTTAGAACTCGCAACTGAATTACTAAACCCACTATAAGCATTAGTACCAGTTTGCATCTCATTTTTATAATAGATAATGTCACTACCACTATCATAATTGCCTTCTTGGGCCAAATCAGCCGGAACTGTAGTTCCTAAAGAGACCCACCCTGAAGAATTACATTTTTGAACTTCAGCATTAAAATCGGTAGAACTAAGACTATTACACTTATAATAAGTCGAAGATGTAGCAGCACCATAAACTGGAGATGCATTGATATAATCCCCGCGATAAGGTGGATTTTTTTTACTATTATAGTTTTCATAACAACGTTGGGGAGTTGTATCAGTTCGCTTATAGGTATAATCAGGATTAGGGCACGAATAATCTACAATTGACCTTGTTGATACCTGTTTATAAACGTCCACAGCAATTTGTACAGATGCAACCGTTGAAGTTCCCATTAAATACGCAGCTGCTTCTGCATAAGCAGCTGCAGTAGGCGTTCCCCCACTAGCGGTTAAATCTTTAACAGCAGTTTTAATTGCATTTCGCTGAGTTGAATTAACAGTCCCTAATACACCAGCAGGAACTAAAATTTTCCCAGCGTTACCTGAACCACCAACTGAATAATGCCCCAACCCCACCCGTACACTGGTTAATGTTGGGCTAGAACTATCCAAAAAAGCAAACATGCCGTCCTTTAAACGCGAAATACGGTCATAACATTTTAATGCTCCCGTCCGTGTACTGTAACTTCCATCAGCATTTTTATTCGGATTATAACAAAGGTCTTTAAGTCTTTGATAATTTGAAGAACTTAAGGTAGAGTGGGTTACAGAACAATAAGTTCTGGTATAAGTATAAGGGCTACTTCCACCTGTTTCTGTTTGCACAGTTGAACGATCAGAACACACCTCATAATCCGCATAAATAGAGTTACTGCTACTATTTACCCCCATTGAACCCGAAGTATCCAGCATCATGACAATAGTTTTTTTTCCTGCTGTCGGCACTGCATAGATTTGCATATCACTTGCTTGCACGACAGATGATGCAATTAACATCGTTCCTGAAAATGCCCAAATAAATGAAACACCATATTTAAAATGGTGAGTATATTTTTTGAGACCTGACTGCTGTCTTTGATTTTTCATCTTAATTATCTCCCCAATTATATTGGTGCATTCACCTGAACATAACGTGTTTTCAGGTCAATTTCCTGAATTTGCGTATTCACAGGAATACCATAATCAGTCAAACATTGAGCCACTGTTCTTTTCGTCCGTAACCCTGCCTCTGTATTGTCATTGATATAACCAGCTACACTTGCATTCCCAATACAGTCTGCCTGTACAGTTGATAAATTCTCACGAGAATAATTTGGCAAGATTGCTGTCGATGTGATTCGAATGCGTCCTTCAACTTTACCTTGCTGCACGTTGGAATCTTTACTGGCATCTGTACCACGATCTAAATCTGAACCCGGTGTTGCATCTGCATTGGACTCGGCAATATATTTTACTGCTACCTGTGTCACAACGGCTTCACGGGAACTACCAAAGTCTTTTTCTAAATCGCAGAAACCACTTCTATTAGTTTCAGTTGTATCCACAGTTGCCTTTGTGTCATTTCCAGCCGTTGCCAATGGCGGAATTAAAACCGTTACATCCAAAATACTTCCTGTTTGTAATGCTGATGTAGGGCGATAGCAAAAGACATATTCCCTGCCTTGCCTTAAAGGATCCGTCTGATCATTTACTGCTTTACCCACCACTCCCATAATGGAAGTTATATTTTTATAACTGGTCTGATTCAGAAAAAAGTTGGTTGGTGCATCGCTGGTTTGTAGCAGTAATTGCCCAATTTGACTATTTGTTGCAACATTCAAGGATGTCATTGCGGTACGAATAGCAAGAACACCGACTATAGTAATCACAAGTAACATGATTAAAACAACCACTAAGGTTGCGCCGCGTTCATGGTGTTGGAGTTGGTTTTTTCTCATTATTATTCTCCTAAACCATTTCTGAACGTTACAACGGTGCTATAAACTCGACGCGCGAACTTGGTAGTTTGATCATTGACACTTACGCTGTTACTTTCACTTTGATTTAAAATATTAAATTTTTTAGTCAAGTCTATAGATTCGTTACGCGTGTTATCCATAGAACGCACTAACACTGCCAGCTTCACAGAAACAATTCGTGGTGGAACTGCTGGAGTAGCTGCGGCTCTCGCATTTTTTGCTAACACCCGATATTGATTAATCGTGTAATAGGCCATGTTTCCTGTCGCATTTCGAGTGCCTAGCTGAACGGTAAAATGATCTACACGTGGCATAATCAACTCGCCAGCTCCACCAAAACCACTGATTGATGCAGGTTGAGGATTGACACTCGCGGCAGTGCTAGCAGGTGTATTGGCATCACAAGCCAAACCATAATTTGTACCTGTTGTTGCTGTAGCAGGATCACGTCTTAGAAAATAACGCTGAATGACATAATCACCTGCAAAAACCCTGTCACCTTCACAATTAAACATTTCATTAGGCGCAACAAACTGAATGGTTAGTTGATCACTAGATTTATCCACATTGGATAAACCTTGCCATTCATTCGCAACCGAACTGATTGCATCATCAGTGCCAACACTATGACTCAGCAAACCTTTGGAAATAAAAGGTGCAGCAGCAGGTATAGGAATGTTGGCATTAGCAGTAGTGGCGTCTCTTGCAGTTAGTACCACTCCACCCCAGGGTGTCTGTTCATTTAAACTTGGGTTAGCGGTATTAATATAATTTGCCAGACGAATGTCTCGAGCCACATAGTCCAGACCAAAGACACCACTATTTTGTAATTCTGCATTTGCATCTTGCATACGTGAACCAAGCAGTCCACCTAAAAAAAGTTGAACCGCGGCTGCACTAATTAAGAGCCCCAGAATTAATGCCACCATTAATTCAACCAGCGTAAAACCTTTTTGTATTTTAATTCCTGAAGTAGATAGAGCTTTCATTAATACACCTCCATCATTAAACAGCGAGAACCATTCACATAAACGCCTGTCGTTCCCATACAGCTACTTACATTCGCTGCACTAGTCGTTGAACTTAATGAAGTATTTCCCCAGGCAATAAATAAACATTGCCGTTGTCGTGGTGCTGAACCAACTCCAGGACAATTATCCATAGTAATTGTCATTCCAATTTCAAATGCAGACCGGGCCGCCATATAAGCATCATATGTCGCCATCTGTGCAGGGGTACAAGCCGTAGTTGGATTAAAGCACACCGTAGTTGGTACAGTTGGGGTAGTAGTAATATTGGTATAACTTCTAACAGCAGCTGGATAATTATTTTGAGCTAATGGATTAGCCCGCATGTTTTCAGCCAGACCTCTCAAGATCAACATGCCCTGAGAACGATTTAAAGCTTCACCTGAAGCATCTAAAGCGCGTAGTTGTAATATGCTATATCCAAGTACACCAATTGCTAACAAGAGAAGTGCAACCAGTACTTCAATTAACCCTACACCTTTTTGAGATTTATTCATTAACACGTCCCTGAAGTCTGACTAACATTGCCCAATTTGGATACTGTGACCGTTGCCAAAAACGGAGACTTACAAATACTGAATGTTGCTGCACTTGATGCCATCCCAACCTCATTAAACAAGATTGAAGCAGCACTTGTAGATGAAACTGTTATCTGCTTATCAACAGGCACAGAAATAACACGGGTATTTCTCACCTCTTTTTTTTGATCATCTGTTAATACCGCTACTGGAGGAGTACCTGTTGTCGTCGTGTATTCAGGAATAGCTGCTGACGCACATTTATTTCTATCAAAATCAGGATCAGAATTTGTTTTATTTAAACAGACTGCCACTGACGTTTTCATTATTGCAGCCTGTGATTTTGCTTGATTAACACCCACAATCAATTCTCTGGTTGCTGAATTTATTTTTTGTTTAGCAACTAAATTACCAAAAGAGGGAATTGCCCAAGTTGCAATAATCCCCAATACTGCTATCGTGACCATCAGCTCAATTAACGTGAATCCTTGTTCTTTTCTTTGCATACTCCCCCCAAGGCAACAAAACTTTACCCTATTAAAAATAATACCTAACTCATTTACAAATTAAACACGCAAAGAGATAAAAGGCATAAAAAAACAGATAATTACCAAAACGCAATTATCTGTCAATTTTTTAAAATTTTCAGAATGTTAAATCATTCACGCTTTAGGCTTGAGTTACAGGAATACGTAACTCTTTTGGCAAGCTGAAAGTAATATTTTCTTCACGCCCCGCCAGTTCTTGGGGAACTTTTGCACCCCAGTCCTGTAAACGCTGAATCACCTGCTTAATTAAAATCTCGGGTGCAGAAGCTCCAGCCGTCACCCCTATTTTAGTATCCTCATTAAACCAGGCATGATCCAGCTGTTCGGCATTATCAACCAAATAAGCATGTTTACCCATCCGTTCTGCTAGCTCGCGCAAACGGTTTGAATTGGATGAATTTGGTGAACCAACAACTAAAACCACATCGCATTGCATGGCCAGATCGCGGACTGCATCTTGACGGTTTTGGGTGGCATAACAAATATCATCTTTACGTGGCCCTTGAATTTGTGGAAATTTTTCACGTAAAGCATCAATTACTTTTGCTGTATCATCAATAGATAAAGTCGTTTGGGTCACAAAGGCTACTTTTTCAGGATGACGAATTTTTAAAGCAGCAACATCTTCTTCATCTTCGACCAAATATATTGAGCCACCATTTTTAGAGTCATATTGCCCCATGGTTCCTTCAACTTCCGGGTGCCCTTCATGACCGATTAAAATTGCTTCTGTTCCTTCACGTGCATATTTAGTCACTTCAATATGCACCTTGGTGACCAATGGGCAAGTCGCATCAAAGACTTTCAATCCACGACGCTCTGCTTCAATTTGCACAGCCTTGGAAACACCGTGCGCACTAAAAATCACAATATTATCATCTGGCACTTCATCCAGTTCATCGACAAAAATTGCACCACGCTGACGTAAATCATCCACCACAAATTTGTTATGTACCACTTCATGGCGCACATAAATAGGTGGGTTAAAACATTCTAGTGCACGATTAACGATCGCAATTGCTCGGTCGACACCTGCACAAAAACCACGTGGATTGGCCAATACAATTTCCATAAGATCCTCAATGTTCACCCGAAGTTGAGTGGAATAATTTGAAATAAATGCAAACAAACTACGATCAGCTATTTAGTTTGACGCAGGTCTACTCTAAAATAGAGAAGATATTTTATCATATCAGGAAAAATATCATGTCGGGTCTCTTGTTTGTCGTTTCTGCTGCATCAGGAACAGGCAAAACATCCCTCGTTAAAGCCCTTCTTGACCGTGTAACCAATTTGCATGTTTCTGTCTCACACACCACGCGTGGTCAACGCCCAGGTGAACTCGATGGTGTGCATTATCACTTTTCAAAAAAAGAAGATTTTCTTGCTCTAGTTAAGCAAGATGGTTTTATTGAATATGCAGAAGTGTTTGGCAATTATTACGGGACTGCTCAAGCCACAGTAAAACAGCAGCTGGCTAAAGGTCATGATGTTTTACTTGAAATTGATTGGCAAGGTGCAGCACAGGTTCGCAAACTTTTTCCTGAATCACGTCAAATCTTTATTCTTCCTCCTAGCCAGTTTGATTTACGTCAAAGATTGTCTAATCGTGGCACCGATTCAGTCGAAGTGATTGAACGCCGCCTAAGCTGTGCAGTTGAAGACATGCAGCAATACAGCAACTTTGATTACATCATTATTAATGATGATTTCAACAAGGCGCTACATGATCTGGAATGTGTCATTATTGCCAACCGGCTGGAATTAGCACAGCAAGCTACACGCCATCAGGAACTGATTCAAAAATTAATTACTCCGATTGAACCGTGATTAAAACTTGAGTCTGCAGGCAAAGCATTTTATACTGCCCAGTCTGTTCAAATTTAATATTCAAACGAGAATTCTTATGGCACGCGTAACCGTTGAAGATTGTTTAGACCATGTAGACAACCGCTTTGAGCTTGTACTAGTGGCAAGCAAACGCGCGCGTCAATTGGCACGTCAAGGTATCGAACCAACTGTAGAGTGGGATAACGACAAACCGACTGTAGTCGCTTTACGTGAAATTGCAGTAGGTCATGTCTCTAAAGATATTTTGAAACAGCGTGATCAAGACTATCAAACGTCTAGCCTTGACCTTGCACTTTCTGCAAATAATTTGAATTTAGATGGTTTTTCTTTTCAATAAGAAAAAATCTACAAAAAAGCCTAGTTTTGACTAGGCTTTTTTTATTGCACAACTTTTATATTTGGCGAATAACCGTTATAACATAAGATTAAAGGTACGTTTTTTAAGATGTATCTTTTTTGCTTTTTTTAAATGAAAAAATTGACAAGTCATGCAATATGTTTTTCATTAAAGCTGTAGCGATTTAAATTGTAGAAACTGAAGTAGTAGGTGTTATATGCCAGGCCCACAGGTCAGCCAAGCCAAACAACAGCTCAAAATCATTATCGACGCTTACCTAAGTGAAAGCGATGTCGAGCGTGTACTTATGGCCTGTGATTATGCCGATATTGCCCATGACGGGGTAACACGCAAAAGTGGTGAACCTTATATCCTGCACCCGATTGCCGTCAGTAGTATTCTGTCTCATATGCGTCTGGATGCCGAAACCCTGATGGCCGCCCTGTTGCATGACGTGATTGAAGATACGGAATTCGACAAGGATGACATTACTGAAAAATTTGGCCGCACAGTTGCCGAACTGGTCGATGGAGTCACCAAGCTCAGCCATTCCAGTGATAAAGAATACAATAAAGCCGCCTCCTTCCGTAAAATTCTGCAAGCCACCCTACAAGACCCGCGTGTCATTATTATTAAACTGGCGGATCGCTATCACAATATGACCACACTAGGTTCATTACGCCCAGATAAACGTCAGCGTATCGCCCAGGAAACCTTTGATATTTTTGTGCCTATGGCACGTATTGTCGGTATGAATGAAATGGCCGACAACCTGGAACATCTCTGTTATCAAAATCTTGATCTGGATATGTTTAATAATGTACAAGACGCATTATTACAAACCAAACCAAAACGTTGTGAATACCAGAGCATCTGGGAAAGAAACCTAACCCAGTTGCTGCAGCAACACCAGATTAGTGGTCGAATTAAAAAGAAAAATAACAATATTGAATTACTGCGTCACTTTGTAAAAAATGACATTGATCTACAAGAACTCACTCATAGCCATGCTTTCGAAATTATCCTGCAAAGTATTGCTGACTGTGACCGTCTGGCTGAAATCCTGCGTGAAAACTTCCAGATTCTGCATTATGAAGATCATATTCGTCGTCCTTTACCGGGTGGCAACCAGTCATTAATGATGCGACTAAAAGGTGAGAAAACCACGCTATCACTAACTATTCAGACTGAGCTGATGCGTAAGGCCGCCCGCTTTGGTGTAGTTTTGGGTGAAAATGCCCCGCAAGCCTGCCGTTCAGCCATCCAAGCGTCTATGCAAAACCTGAACGTACTGATTGATGGTGCTTGCGCCAAAACCACATTTAGTGATCTGCTGGATTATTTACATCAGGAAAAAATCTGGGTGTATACCCCGCATGGTCATTTACATGAATTACCTCAAGGTGCCACTGCAGTTGATTTTGCCTATTCCGCCAGCCTGTTCTTAGGTAATCATGCTGTAGGCGCAAAAGTGAATGGTGAAACCAAACCACTTTCCACGCCTCTACTTAGTGGACAAGTGGTTGAAATTATTACCGATGTATTAGCCACCCCAAATCCTGACTGGCTTAGCTTCATTAATACCCAAAAAGCACGGCGCGCGATACAAAACATTTTGCGTGATCAAGATATTGAAGAACAGCAACTGGTCGGTCAACAGGCACTCAATCGCGCCTTGAAACTATTTAACCGCTCCATCAAAGACTTAACCGATGCAGACTGGATGGATATCCTGCAATGGCGACACATCGAATCTAAAGAACAGCTGTTTGAACAAATTGCTGTAGGTGACCTGTTGCCACAACTGGTCGCCAATCACCTGTTTGCACAAGGACAAAGCCTGGATACGCAATCCTCTACCCGTCTGATTCAAGGCACTGAAGGTGTAGATGTCAAATATGCCCATTGTTGTAATCCGGTACTTGGAGATCCAATTCAGGGGCATCTTTCGCGTCGTGGCTTAATTGTGCATCGTGCACGCTGTCACAATCTGTTGCATGAACAGCATTTACACCCAGAAAATATTATGCCGCTGCATTGGACATCTGAAGATGTCAATGACATCAGTTTTACCGCCTATTTAAGCATTGATATGGAAATGAGTGATGAACAGATTTCCGATCTGATTTATCAATGCCGTAAGGAAAAAACCGGGGTGGAAATGGTGCATAATCATGAAGGCAAAACCTACGTCAATATTGTGGTGCATAACCGCAAGCAGATTGCGCAGATTATTCGTGACTTACGCATGCACTTTGGTTTTCCACGCATTGCACGTCTAGCCCAATCTATCAATATTGCTGAAACATCAAAAGCCAGTTAGTTCAAACAAAAGTCACTTTTTTTGAATAATGTGCGCTATGATGCAAACAGATAATACAAGGAGAAATCGATGTCCCGCCAAGTCATTCATACTGAAAATGCACCTGCAGCTATTGGTACATATTCTCAAGCGATTTTAGTTGGAAACACCCTGTACCTTTCAGGTCAAATTGGCTTAGATCCTTACAGTATGGAATTGGTTGACGGTATTGAGGCACAAATTCGCCGTGTATTTGATAATTTAAAAGCCGTTTGTGAAGCAGCAGGCGGCGCATTGGCCGATATTGCCAAATTGAATATTTTCCTGACCGATCTTTCGCATTTCCAGCTGGTCAACCAGATTATGGGCGAATACTTTGCACAGCCTTATCCTGCACGTGCAGCATTGGGCGTCGCCAGCCTACCTAAAGGTGCTTTAGTGGAAATGGATGGTGTGGTAATTATTAATAAATAAATCATATAGTTGAATATTTGATTAAAATACCACCGATCAGGTGGTATTTTTTTATTCAAAAACTCAATGACAATAAATGATATTTCAAATGAATTTCATTGACAAACGATAATAATTATCAATAATATCACTTATCCCATTTCACTCTTCTAGTGGCGAGTTCAAATGTACGTTTGCTTATGTCGCGGTATTACAGATCAAGATATTAAAGATGCCGTTGCCAATGGCGCTGAAAGCTATCGTGAAATTCGAGATTTACTCGATTTAGGAACCTGCTGTGGTCGTTGTGCTCCTGAAGCGCGTGCCATCATTAGTGAAGAACTTTCTGAAATTGCAGCACGTATCTCAATTGCCGCTTAAACCCATAACCATAACGATAAAAGTTTTTAATGATCGAAAGATCATTCTCCTCCCCCGCTTATGACTCTAAGCGGGTTTTTTCTTGCTCCACCTATCGACAAGAACTGAATCCTTCTTGATTGCGATTTTCATTTGCTGTTCAATAAATTACTCGCCATTAACCAGCTTGTTGTTTAAGATAATTAAATGACTTTTTGGATTGCCTAACAACGCGTTAAGGCAGAAATTGTTTATGGAGTACTTACAATGAAAGGCAATCGTGATGTAATTAATCAGTTAAATCAGGTGCTTTATCATCATTTAACCGCCATTAATCAATATTTCCTGCATTCGCGCATGTTTAATGATTGGGGTATTGAGCAACTGGGTTCGGCAGAATACAAAGAATCCATTCGCCAAATGAAACATGCCGATAAAATCATTGAACGGATTTTATTTTTAGAAGGCTTGCCCAATCTGCAGCATTTAGGCAAGTTATATATTGGCCAACATACTGTTGAAGTATTGAATTGTGACGTTCGTAAAGTGAAAGAAAATATTGAAGTGATACAAAAAGCTGTCACTTTGGCTGAACAGGAAATGGATTATGTGACCCGTGACCTGGTTCAGGAAATTCTGGAAAAAGAAGAAGAGTATTTGGACTGGACCACAACACAGCTTGATCTGGTTGAAAAAGTTGGTATAGAAAATTACATTCAAAGCCAAATCTGATCCTAAAAAAGCCAGTCAATTGACTGGCTTTTTTATTATAGAGGCTATTTTTCAGAAGCGGGCTGTGCCAATGAAGCATATTTCACATTCATTTTACCTAATGTTTTCAGCAACCAAAGCTGATGTTTAGCTTCCTGTTCATAACCATTAAAAGCAAGAACTTTGGCATATTTCAGCAGATCATATTTTGTCGGATAGTTCAGCACCATTTCCCGAATCTCTGCGAGTTGCGCTGCATTCACCTTGGTATAAGGATCCATCCGAATCCACTCAATTCGGCGGTTAAACTCTTCCAGCAGATAAATCCGATCCTGATTGGTGATTTTTTCCGGTGTTTTTTCATAGCGCATGGTTTGATTCAATTTAGGAACCATCACCGAATAATCTCGCACAATCAACATCAGCAAAACCAAGGCGATTGCAAAGGTCACACGCATATAATTAGGTGAAAGCTCTATCGTTTTGATTTTGCTTTGTTGAGACTGCACCAGCCCTAAAATAAAGCCGACTGGTAACAGGAAATAAGCATAATATTGAGGAAATTCCAGCATGGCATGCACCAGCACGGCACCTATCATCAATATGCCAATTACAGATTCAACTGAATTGACATGCTTATTCAGCTGATATCCCCAATAGCTAAAGTAAGCCAGCAAAGGAAGACCGATAATCAAACCATTCCAAAGGATAAAATCCAGAATAAAATTATGGGCGCTACGAACCCACACTGGCCCCTGTACATGATCACTCACCAATGCATAGGCAACACTGGTTTGATTCCATCCATAGCCCAGCCATGGACGATCAATAATGCCATGCAGCATCTGATTCCAGATTGCGAGACGAGACATATCCCCTGTGGCACGTCTTGCGATATCTACAGACTTGATCTGCGTGTCCAATAATTGGGTTAAATAGCTTCCAATGATCGGTAATATGAAGACTAAGCCTATAAATACGGCCAACCATGCCGCTAGGTAATGCCATTTGATCTGGATATAGCCTTTAAATTGTTGATAGGCGAGATAAACCAGAATAAATACACATGCGACCCATGAGGTTCGAGATTGGCTTAAGGCCACACTAATCAACATCATGGATGCAGCAGCTACCAACCACTTGGTTTGAACTTTTTTGGTTTCATATAGATATAAACATGCCAACATAGACATGAGCAAAAAAGTAGCCATATTATTGGGCTGGGCAAAATTGGCATAGGGACGTACAGCGCGTTGCATATCTACCATACCTGGGATATATGCATCCAGCGTGAGCCATTGGCAAATAGCAATAACACCCGTCGCTGTTCCAGCCATGAGAAAAACATAGCTGAGCCCGGTAAAAATCTCTTCACGATCTGCTTTTTCTACAGACAAGTTATAGCCAATCACTATACTCAGCCAAAATCCGAACACAAAGAGCGTGCTGGTGAAAGCTTTATCAAAGAAAAATAGCTCGCCAGCTAAGTATTGAATCAATGGAATAATGGCCAACAGCAATAAGGGTAAACTGATGACAGGTAATTTAATTTTGTCTTTTAAATAAATGGCAGCCAAGGCAAATAATGATAAAAAGGCAAACAGTTCACCGGTGTAGGTGACCCAAGGCCTGTAATGGACAGGAAGCAGCCAGGCCAGCGAGATAAACACACAGGCTAAGAGAAGTAAAAGGAATTTCATGACAACATGCACAAAAGAGACTGCTTATATGATAAAGAAAAATAATCCTAAAAAAAAATAAGATGTAGATTATTCAAATAGAATTATTCTGTTGGATTCAATATAATTAAAAAATAATTTTATTTTTCATATCCATATGAATAAGAAAAAAATTCTGATTGTCACTCGCAACCTGCCACCACTTATTGGAGGTATGGAGCGCCTGAATTGGCATATTGCAGATGAACTCAGTCAAGATAACGATGTAATACTGCTTAGTCATACAGAAGCCAAACAATCAGCCCCTAAAGACTGTGATTTTTATGGAGTCTCACTTAATCCACTAGCATTATTTTTAATATTGGCTTTTTTCAAAACTTTTTTAATTTGTCTTAGACACAAACCTGACGTGCTATTTGCAGGTAGTGGATTAACTGCACCCATCACTGTATTTTGGGCAAAGGTTTTTAGAAAAAAAAGCATCATTTATATCCATGGACTAGATATTGCAACAAACCAGCCTGTTTATAATTTAATTTGGATTCCTTTTATTCGCCATGCAGATAACGTTGTTGCCAACAGTTCACCTACTTACAATATTTGTATTAACAAAGGCATCGAATCTTCAAAATTAAATATCATTCATCCAGGGGTAGATTATCCGCCTAAATCTAAAAAACAAGCTTCAATTTATCAAATAAAAAACCAATATCATTTATACAATCATAAAATTTTAATATCTGTTGGCCGACTCACACAACGTAAAGGTATGAATGAATTTGTGGATTTATGCTTACCACATATTGTTAAAGAAGCACCTAATACCAAATTAGTGATTATTGGTGACACCCCACAAAACTCACTAAATAAAAACCTGCAAAGTAAGGAACTTATTCTCAGCACGGCAAAAAAACATGGTATTGACGATAAAATTATTTTTGTAGGAAATATTTCTAATGATGAAGTATTGTCTTGTTGGTATTATTTAGCTGATATTCATGTATTTCCAGTCAAACATATCCCAAATGACCCAGAAGGTTTTGGTATGGTCGCGATTGAAGCCGCAGCCCACGGAACACCCACCGTTGCATTTGCCACTGGCGGTGTGATTGATGCTGTAAAAAATAATCAAAGCGGGTATTTGATTGAAGCTGAAAATTATTCAGAGTTGAGTACCACAATATCAAAAGTACTCAATCTAGATTTGACGACATCATCATCCAATTGTGAAAAGTTTGCTCAGCAATTTGGCTGGATCAATATTAAAGACAAGTTAAATCAGTTGCTTTAAATATCCATCAAAGCCCATTAATGTATCCTGCCAGTCAAGTATCGGCAGATCTTGCTGCTGAGTACTTTCTAGTTGAAAAATGATCTTATCAGCCAAATCTTGGGCATCACCCGTACAATATAATTGCTTAGGCTTTTGATCCAGAAGAAACTTCATGTCACCAATAGCAGATGAAACAATTTTTAATTTACATGCCAACATTTCATATGCTTTTTGCGGAAAACAGTATTGACCAAACTCATCATCTGGAATACATAATACCCCCACATCCAGCGCCTGAAATAACGTAACAACATCATGATGAGGCAACAACCCTAGGTAAATCACCCGATCATCATCTGGCAATTTTGTACTATCTTCAGTAGGTCCAGCTAAAATTAAACAGGCTTGATCATTTTTCTTTTTTAAAATCTCCCAAGCTCCAAACAAATCTGCTATACCTTTCATTTTTGTTAGGCCTCCTGCAGTTCCAATCAAAGGTTGATTTAGAGGTAAACTCAATTTTTTTCGAGCTAAAGTTTTATCACCACTTTTAAATATTTTTTTATCAATAACACTTGGCATTGGATAAACATTTAAAACATCCGGATATTGTTTTCTAATTTTTTCAGCCAAACTATAACTTGTTGTAGAAACCAATTTTGCAGATGATAACGCCCGATGAAATAAAAATTTCATAAAGGGTATCTTAGCTTGTCCATAAGCTTCAAAATTATCATAAAGGTCTGCAACAAAAGGTATCTCCAGTTTTTTGGCAAGCCATTCACCCATAATAATATGAGGAATATCGGATGCAGCTATAATAATGTCTGGCTTATTCTTGGATAGTAATTCTAATAAATAGAATGGGTATGAAAGTATAAATGCTTTACTTAATCCGATATAAGATTTTGAGTGCCATTTTAATTTTTTGACTTCATCACACTCACTCCAGACTCCATTTGCATGAGACTGGTAGCTTAAACAATAACAATCTACATCATGTCCAATTCTAGAAAGTTGATTGGGGATCTCATACAAACGAGCATATTTATCCAAAATCACATCTTTCGACATATATTTACGTTTGCATAAGAATGCTATTTTCAATTATTTTCTCTCTAAAATTTTATCTACAGCGTTTAAAGCAGCCCCTACAACCTGATCCATATTGTAGTAACGATATTCAGCTAGACGTCCAACAAAAGTTACATTTTCTTCAGAATCTGCTAAGGCGCGATACCTTTTAAATAGGGTTTCATTTTCATCCCGAGGAATTGGGTAGTACGGGTCTCCCTCAGAGGTAGGGTACTCCCGAACAATTGAAGTAGATGTATGCGTCTGTCCTGTTAAATGCTTAAACTCCGTAATACGGGTAAAATCATAATCATTGGGATAATTTACTGTACCAACAGATTGAAAGCTTTCTTGATTTTCTAAATGCTCATGCTCAAATCTTAAGGAGCGATATGGTAGTTGCCCAAATTTAAAATCATAAAATGCATCAATTGGGCCTGTATATACAATATGATCGAAGCTTTGATCTTCACTTAATACATCTTTAAATTCAGTAGATAATTGTATTGTGATATTTGGATGATTTAATAAGTTTTTAAACATTACAGTATAACCATGCAATGGCATAGCCTGAAATGCATCAGTAAAATATCGATCATCAGTATTGGTACGCGTAGGAATTCGTGCTGCAACTCCCGCTTTTAATTGAGATGGATCTAATCCCCATTGTTTTTTGGTGTAGTTTAAAAAGAATTTTTCGTATAAATCACGTCCAACCGAATTTAAAACCACATCCTCACTTGTTTTTACAGATTCTCTAGGCTCACGTACTTTTTCAAAATATTCAGCTGCTTGATCTTCATTTAAATCCAGATCATATAGTTGATTGAGTGTATCCCTATTAATTGGAAATGGATATTCTTTACCATCGACTATGCCACGCACTCGATGTTCATATTGATACCATTCTGTATATTTTGAAAGATAGTTAAAAATCCGTTCGCTATTTGTATGGAAAATATGCGGTCCGTACTGATGGATTAAAATGCCATGTTCATCTTCTACATCAAAGGCATTCCCAGCAATATGATCTCTACGATCTACAATAAGAATTTGATGTCCTGCTTCTGCGAGTTCACGAGCACATACTGAACCAGCAAACCCCGCTCCAACGATTAAAAAATTCATTATTTATATAAGTTCCCTTTTTTCATGGAGTTTTCCACCATTTAAAAATACACCATCATATAAACCCCAAAAATATGCTTTCATTTGTTGGCATTTATTTTTTTCATTTAGTAATGAAATGAAAAATCTGAATATTAAACTTGGTAGAGTCTGAGAATAAAGTCTAAAACCGAAATATTTCTTAGCGATAAAAATACGATTGCGTGTATCGTAATATCTTTTCCATGATGGTAAAGACACATAATTTATTTTTTTTCCTAGAAATCTATATTCTTGATATTCTGCTTTAGGATGATCAATAACGCTTTGCCCACATATAAAAATTTTATATCCTGATTTTTGAGCACGTATACAATATTCTGTATCATCTGCAGAAATAAAATATTTTGAATCTGGTAAACCAATATCTTGATAAATTTCTTTACTCGTTAAGAAGCCTAAAAAAGGTAAAGATTGAACTTCTGCTAATTTGGGAATCTCACATTTAAAATTTACTTTTTTATTTTCTTTTAATAAAGTCGTATTCCATGCCGTATATTCACCATTAACAGCAAGTGATCCATAAATATGATTTGGTGTTGCAAATTTCATTAGTTCTTCTAGTGCTGTTTGATGAGGAATCGCATCATCATCCATCATCCATACATAATCTGCACCACCATCAAAAGCATATTTCATACCAGCAGAAAAACCACCTGCACCACCTGTATTTTCTTTCAATGCAATGAGCTGAATATTTGCATTTGCTAGCCACCCCTTTTCTTGTAAGATCTCAATTGTTCCGTCAGTAGAAGCATTATCAATAATCAAGATTTTTGATGATTGTTGTGTTTGTGATAATAATGCTTGCAAGCATTGCAATAGTAATTCTTTACGATTAAAGGTTACAATAAGAGCTGTAATTTCCATTAATATTTTACTCAAAAAATTTGGTATTATCGCTATATCTAATAATAATTGGAACGTAATAGTTTTTTTAATTTATAACCAAATACGTATTTTAATGAGGGAAATTTTGCAGGATGAGAACGATGGGTAATTTTTCCATAGCGAAGTACAAAAATAAACATAGAAAAGCTGAAATAACTAGTAAACCACAGATCCCATGCTTGTTTGGCCATAATGACAAAGTCTTGATGCTTGCTTGGAATAGATGAAAAGACTTCTAGTATTTGCCTATCAGTTGCTAATATTTTTTCTTTTGCGCCTGTTATATTTCCCCTAACATGAAATGTTGTTGAATCCCTATGCTGACGCCAATCTACCAAAACCTCATCTAAATATGAAATATGGCCATATTCCGCTGCAAGATAAGCAATAATCCAATCTATATAAGGTGCTGCATCTAATTTATCTGTGAGATCAAGTAATTGTTTTCGAAATAACATAGCATGACCACATATAGATGTACAAAACACAACTTGCCTCGAATCTCTTCCAGTAATCATATGAACCGTATCAGAAAGTTTAATTCCTAATGGTTGGCTCTGTTGATCAACAAATCTACTATCACAATAAACAAGAGCAGCATCCCCCATTATATCAGCGAGACGGCGAGTTTTTTCAGGATACCAAATATCATCTTGATCACATGGTGATATTAGTTCTCCCTTACAAGCTCTAAATACACGGATAAAATTTTTTACATATCCTATATTTGTATCACGTGGTAATAATCTGATGCGACTGTCTTTTTGAGCATATTTTTGTAATATTTCCCAAGTCCCATCCTGAGAACAATCATCAGAAATAACTATCTCTAAATTGGGGTAATCTTGAAGCAATAAAGAGTCCATTTGTTGTGCAATAAACTTTTCTCCATTGTAAGTAGCCAATGCTATGGAAATGAGTGGTTCACTCATTATAATCTCCTAAATTCGTATAACTTTAATTATACGCTTTACTTAATACAATTCTGATAATTGAATTCATAGTAAGCTAATAAAATTATTTTTTAATTTCTTTCATCTTCGAATACTTATAATTATGCACTACTTGGTCTGCCCCTATTTTTTTCAATTACAACAATATTGAATGGTGAAAATAGCTCAACAGATAATATTTTTAGATTCATGTAATCCTCTAACCAGTAAATTGTGTGTCAAATACATGATAGTGTAAACCACAATTCTCTTTATTTTTCCTAGATTTTTTCAAAAGCTTCTATATCACCTGCATCAAGATCTCTTGACAAATCATGTAATTTTAAAATTTCATCCAAATGGGTTAAATCTCTCTCATCTATATCTTCATTATTAAAATCATTGATTAAATACTCCAATGTGGTTACAGAACGGAAATGATCGAAAGTGCCATCTTTATGTGGAACAACTAACACTAAAATTCCATCTTGCTTTAATACACGCCCCTACCCCAATAAGCTTTGTATAGGCTTGGCTAAATGCTCAATACAATAAGATGATAGAAGAAAATCATAAGATAAATCTTGTACAAATTCCAAATTACTTGCTTCACCAACATACTGATAACCAGATTCAACTCTACCTTTCATTTTAAATATACTAATAGGCCCTCCAATTTCCAAACCGACTCCATTCTCAAAAAAAAACCTCTATACTTTGAAAAATATCAAAGCCTACATGAAAAATAACAATGATATTATCTAAATAAAACCTATAATAACCCTTAGCAACCTTCTGCATGCAACTTTATATAATTTTTTAAAGATAAAATAAATACTCATCACCTAAAAAATTAAGTTTTTTTAAAAAGCATTCTTACCCCATCTTTCAACCCTTTCAAAGTTTGAATTAAATATTTAAATCTAAAACTCTTCATAAAAATAAACAAATAAACACTATGTACTAATTGCAAATATATTTGTTTAAATGAATACCTATATGGTATATGTCTCTCTTTTAATAAATATATACTATTTCTAACCATATAATACCTCCTTACAGAAGAATGTATTCTTTTCACTTTACCATTAATTATACATTCTTCACCTATATTATGATTTATAGATAAATTCTTATCAATATATATAGAAAAACCTTTTTCATATACCCTAAAACCCCACTCTATATCAACATAATCTATAAAATATTCATCCTTCATAAAACCAATCTCAGATAATTTTTTTAATTTTATTAATGAACCTGATGAAATAACATATTGTGCTTTTATAATTTTTTCACTTAAAATCATCGGATTTACAATAGAAAAATTAGGTAATCTTACACCATAATAACACCCTCTATTAGAATCAAAATGTAATGGACCCAGTGCAACAATGTTATTATCTAAGTTTTTATCAATACTAAGAAAGCTATCTATTATATTTTTAAAAAAATATTCACTTATATCTGAATCTTGATCTAACAAAACTGCAAAATCAAAATTCTCACTAATAGCCTGCTTTAAACCATAATTATGAGCTGTAGCAATCCCAAAGTTTTTCTCTAAAAATATTATATTTAATCCTAGATTAACAAAATCTTCTTTATTAGAAGAGTTATTATCAACATATATAGTATATACATTTTCCTTTTTTAATTTATTAGAAGTTCTTTTAAGTTCAATAATATTTGGATTAAATAATACAACTATACAGCAAACGTTATAATTATTTATCATAATAACTCAACATCCTATTAATTACTCATATCCATAATAAAATTACAATATTTAATACTTGTTTGCCTATGTGCAATAATCACCATCGTTTTTTCCCCACTCAATCCTTGGATTGCCTCATTCACCGCTTGTTCAGTTTCTACATCCAAGGCACTGGTTGCTTCATCCATAAACAACACCTGTGGATCTTTATATAAAGCTCGCGCTATACCAATACGTTGGCGCTGCCCACCGGAAAGCATCACTCCACGATCCCCAACGAAAGTATCATAACCATTTTTTAAATTATTAGTTATAAATTCATGAATTTGCGCAGCTTTTGCTGCTCTCATTACAGCATTAATATCGATATCATCTTTCGGAATACCAAATGCAATATTTTGAGCAACTGTATCATCCGCCAAATAAATAAATTGAGGAATATAGCCCACTAAATTTTGCCATAAATGCACATTAGTTTTATTAATAATAATACCATCTACCAATAATTCACCCTGCTGTGGCTCTAAAAGTCCAAGAAGTATATCCATGCATGTACTTTTACCTGAACCACTTTTCCCAATAATTCCAACACTGCTCTTAAAAGGAATGATAAGACTAAATTCATCTAAAACTTTTTTTACTGGATCTGTAGGATAGGCATAAGATATTTTTCGCAACTCAATTTGATTTTCAAAGGTAATTTTTTTATCTTTCTGCTTTTGCTGTAACTGTGTTGGCAAATATAAATCATCCAATATTTTATCTGCCGACTCTAAAGAAAAGCGCATACTGGATATTGCGCGATAAATATTTTGTGCTGCTGGCAGCATGCGGTATGCAGCAAAGCCAAATAACCCTAATGATGGTAATATTGTAGAAATATTTTGATTATTTAAAACTAATCCAATTGCCAATCCTATAATTGAACAATATCCAATGGCTTCAACTAACAATAAGGGAATATTCCCCACAGTTTGATTGGCTGCTATATGCCTTGCAAAAATTCGAGATTGTTCTTGAAAATGTTTTAAATATCCTTGATCTGCATGATTAATTTTGACATCTTTGATACCACCTAAAACCTCATTACAGGCTTTATATCGCTCACTATTCGCATAATAAAATTCCTGACCAATTTTACCTAGAAATTTCCTTACCCCAAAATAAATTAAAACATATACCATTAAAAACAAAATAAATGCAGTAATTGCCATATATGGATTATGCATAAATATCAATACAATCATAGCTAAAATAACTAATCCATACGATATTATGGTCATTATAGGCTGAATAATATTATCAACAAGCTGATCTATTTGAGAAAGAATATTTTTTGCTAATTCCGAGCTATTATTTTGAATAAAAAACTCATAATCTTGTTTTAAATAAATAGATAGTAACCGTGTAGATAAATAATGTCGCTGCAAACTAGTAAAACGACTTGTCCCATAAAAATGTATAACTTTAAAAATAGCAGATATAACAATCAAAACCATGGAACATACACCCAACTTAATTATAAAGTTAGTGTAAGAAGATGAGTTTAGAATTTGATAAAAATAATTAATTCTTGGATCATTATCTACAATACTCGGATTAGATAGAACAGCTAAAAATGGCATAATCGAAATTACACCTAATGTTTCTAAAAAAGCCATTAATATTGTTAAAACAAGAACAATAATGAATTTTCTTTGTTCTAAATGAGTTAAAGTTTTCCATAACCGAGATACAATATAGAACATATAATTCTATTCACTATCTTTATACATCAATGCTGTAATCTGCTCTGAAATCAATCCCATTAAAAAAATCATAATACTTCCCGTATACAACAATGCACTCATATTGGTAAAACGCTTATACTCATAAAGTGTGTAACCATACCAACCTGTTGCTAGAATAAACAGCACAATAGAAAATGGTAAAAACATCTTTAAAGGTGAATATAAAGTCGCAATCTTAAAAATAATTAAAAAAAATCGCACACTATCTTTAATTGGATGAATATGACTTTTGCCAATTCGTTTTGCTGCATGAATTGGCACATAGGTAACTGAATAACCTGCTCTAAAAAATGCCATCGTGCTCGTTGTTGGATAAGAAAAACCGTTAGGCAATAAGTAAATAAACTCTTTAAATTTATCAGCACGTACTGCTCTAAAACCTGATGTCAAATCCTCAACTTTATGTTCTGACATATATGAGGCTAAATTATTATAAAGTTTATTTGCTATACCACGCCCAATACTCGCTTGTGAACCTTTTTGTCTTGCACCTACAACTAAATCATAACCTTGTTCAATTTTCTCTAGCAACTTAGGGATATTATCTGGATCATGCTGACCATCTGCATCCATAAAAATAATAATCTCACCTGCAGCATTGCGTGCTCCAGTTTTAATTGCTGCACCATTACCTTTCGAATAAGGATGAGTGATGACTTTAGCTCCAGCATGTTTAGCGATTTGCGGTGTTTCATCAGTTGAGCCATCATCAACAACAAGAATCTCATCAACAAAATCTAATTGTTGAATCTTTTTGATTGTTTCCCCTATCGCACCTGCTTCATTTTTCGCAGGTAGAACAACACTATATTTCACTTTACATCTCCTTGTGCTGTTCTTTCTTTTCAATATTCATAAGTTGGCTATTAGTTAGCAAATCCTTTTTCATTTTATCTTTATTTTTATCTAAAGTAGCATCATTTTTTAATTGTTCTTTATAGACTTGCTCCATTTCAGTAAGTAACTGCAATGCCAGCTGAGAGTAGCCTTTATTCCCTAGATCAGCAACCAAAGCCAGTGCTGAACTTGCATTATGATATTCGAGCGCTGAATTTATATATGCTTGATATCCCGCATCCATATCACCAAGAGCTATTAGCAATTGCCCGCGCATAAACATAGACAATGGATAAAAGTCTGGGTAATTTCGATAACTTTGATTTTTTTCCACTAGCACTTTCAATAAGTCTGATAATTCTAATGCATACAAATCGACTATTTTTTGATTGCTTACAATCTTATTTACCAAGCTTCTTAGTGCCCAGATTGTTGTTCCATCTGCTTTTTGAATGATCAACCTTCTTTTAATATTTGCTAAATCGTTTTGAGCATTCATATCTAGATCAATTTTTTGTTCTAACAATTGAATCATTAAACTAGCATCAGGATGATCTTTAATAGCCTTCTCTAGCACTATATTTGCTTCTTCTACTCTTCCACGCGCAGCTAATATTTCAGCAAACCTACTTTGTGCTCTAATAGACTGCGGATTATTTTGTGCCCAATAGACTTGTAACTTTGTATTATCAGACCACAATATTGCACGTTGCCAAGTCATCCAGGAAAAAATCGTAATAACCAAACCGCCAATTAACAAAGCAACACGAGGTTGAGTTTTTTCCGATAATATCCATAACCCAGATGCTAATGGCAAAAATAAAAATATTGCTGCAATATAATTGCGGTGCTCAAAATATAGCTCTAAACCAATAAATGTTGATTCAATTAAATGAGCTGAAAAGAAAAATAAAATTGCCAATGCATATAATGGATATGCCTTCCTTAGTAATAAGGCTGATAAAAATAATACACCTAAAAAAATTGCAGAGGTCAGAGTTGTAATAGGTTCTTGCCAACCACTCGAAACTACATAGCCATCTTGAAATAGACCATAACCCTCTACCTGAGGAATAAATAAACGATATAAATAATCACAAATGATTCGACCTTCAGTCCATAAGCGTTCTATTTGATTAAAATTACGGTATGGCCATGGATTTTCTGAAAAATCAATATATCTAAAAAGTAATAATGCAATAGCTAATGATGGAAGCCATAAACAAATAGCACGCCAATACCATACAGGTTTATTAACGCGTGTTGGATTACAAAATTCAATCACTAAAATTAAAAGCGGTAATAATGCGCCATTTTCTTTACTATAAGTCGCTAAAATTGTTGCAAGACCTATAGAAAGCGTCATGACCACATAGGCCATTAGTGGACGAATTGAAAGATATTCTCTTGCTTTAAAATATCCTAGCATTCCCAGTAAGCTAAACAATAATGGTAACTGTGCCATACGCTGTATGACATACAAGGTTGTTGAAACAAAGAGCGGATGTAATAACCAAATACTGGTCGAGAACAATGCAATCCAAATTACTTTCTTTTCTATAAAACCATAACTACGTAGAATTAAGCAGGTCACATAAAAGAGTAACAAGCCGCAGCTTAAATGAATAACAAGATTAACCAGCTTAAAAGCAAAAGGATTGTTTAACCATGCATCTGCCTGAAATGCAAAACTCAATAAAGAGATGGGTCTTCCTGTAGGACCTGCGAAACCACTTGTGATAAATTGCCAAGCATCTTTCCAATTCCCTGTTTCTGCGTAGTACCCCAAACCACTTAAATTGGGTTGATCATCAAACAAATATCCTCCAAATAAGCCAGGAAAATAAATTAAAAATGCTACGAGCAAAATTAAGCTAAATACACCCAACGCCTTAGCATTTTCTGACATTTTTTTCATTCTTATTACCAAATACAATGTATGCTCAGATCAACTTGTACTAAACTTAAGACTTTTTAGTAACATTTAAATAAAAAAAAGGCAATAAATTGCCTTTTTTTCAAACAGACCAAATTATTGGAATGCTTTTGGTAACAAATCACGTGTTACTACACCAGTAACACTACTGAATTTTAATGATCCAGTTTTATCTACATCTAACACAACACCACCGTTTTTAAGTTTGGCAGAAATGTCGTTAGCAGCATAAGTAATAGTTACAGTACAACCAGAACCATCAGTTGCTAGAGTACCACCTAATTTAACTTTAGCTGCATATTTACCAACTAAACTAGTTGTACCACAAGAGCCTTTTTCCACATTTGTACTTAAAGCAGTTTTTAGGCCATCCGCTAATGAGAAACCTTCTGCTGCTTGACCACGAGCAACATAGTCTTGATAAGCAGGAATCGCGAAAGCGGCCAAAATACCGATAATCGCTACAACGATCATTAATTCAATAAGAGTAAAACCCTTTTGCATTTTGTTCATAACATTCTCCACAAATGTTTTTGTTTATTTATAAGCTTTGTAAGCTAATTTATATTTAGCACTAATTGTGCCAAGAATGATTATAATAAAATTGACAGAAAAAACAGCACTTTAAAAAAATAAAATTGTTACAACGTAGTTTTAATGTTTTTTTTAGTAAAAAAGTGACAATTTTTGTCACTATTCCACCTATTTACTAGCCCAAAATAATCGGATGATTGGCTAGCTCATTGCTTTTATCTTGAAGCGATTGAGCATAAAACTGATTCAGCACTTCGCCAATATCCTTAACACCAGTGATCACTGCCAACCTAAACTGTTTCTGAGCCAGTTGTACAATAATTTTTTGGCAAATTTCCTTCCAAGCCCTTTGTTCAGTGGCTTGCTCAATCCCTCTATCAATCACAATTTCAACTTTACGTTCACATAAATTGATATAGAGCAGCACCCCGCTATTAAATTCAGTATCCCATACACCCAGTTCTGCAAACAGTTGGCGAGCGCGCATGCGCGTATTTTGAAAATATGCCTGATTTACAGGTAAATATCCTTCTATCACCACCTGAATTTCGCCAATATGTCCATGTTCAGCCTCAGTCACTGCCTGTGCAATCGCAGCCTGATCCTGTTTGGAAAAATATCTTTTTGTTGCTGGCATATATAGAAAATGCTTTAACCAGCGCTTAAAACTGGGTTGATGAGTTTGTTCTGTTTTAGGCTGTGTGACAATTGCTGTCGACTCTGTTTTTGTTACCATGATCCTGATGCCCCTCCACCACCGAAACCTCCACCGCCTCCACTAAAGCCACCTCCACCGAAACCTCCACCGCCACGGCCTCCTCCACGCCCGCTTCCAGCAGAGGATAGAAAAAGCTGAAAAATGGTTTGTGCAATTGCAGTAATCAGTAAAAAGAAAATGCCTGCGCCAATAAGCAAACTGGTCAACAGTCCGGCACCATTGACCAGACCTGCCACCGTACCCGCCACTGCAGCTGTCGAAGCACTTAAACCTTTGCCCACAATAAAGGACCCAACAATGCCCGCAATTAAAATAAACAAGGCTGTACTAAAGGTTTTCTCTTTAGCCTGCTGCTCATGCAAAGCTTGTTCATGGCGTTCTTTCAATTCCTGAGCAGCTTTTTGAGCCACTTCTGGATCCGTATTTAGAATTTTTTCAATCTCCGCCAATCCCGCATCAATTCCTTGTGCATATTGAGCCTGCTTAAAATAAGGTGTGATTTGATTTCTGATAATTCGACTCACAACAACATCTGGAAGTACACCCTCCAAGCCATAACCGGTCAGAATTTGAATACGTCGCTCATTCACAGCAATTGCCATGAGCAAACCATTATCCTGCTTTGCAGATCCCAGTTGCCATTTTTCAGCCACTCGCATAGCAAAATCAAAAATATCTTCCTGACCTGTAGTCGGCACAATCACCACACCAATTTGTGCTTTGCCCTGTTCATGTAAATTCAGAATCCGCTGGCTTAGCGTCTGCTTTTCACTGGCACTTAATAGATGGGCCTGATCAACGATTGGCTCATTTAAAGTGGGTAATCCTCGGACAGACTCCCCTTCTGCCATATCATTGGCAATTTGCGGTTGCTGGACCTGAGCTGCTGACGACGAAGATGTTTGCTGCTTTTTATTGCCTGCTTGTTGTTCCTGAATGATCTTCCCTGCAATCACCGCTTCTTCATGATCCATCGCCGTAGCTACTTCACTAAAAACCCATGAACTGGACAATAGTGCACAACAGACCATCACCAGTTGCAAAAGACTTGTGAGAGAATTTTTCAGTTTTGGAGCAAACATATGCTAATCCCTCAATTCAACCACTCTTTTAGTCAAATGAAACCTTAGGTGCAGTTTGGGCACTCTGCTCAGCACTGAAGTTTGGTTTTGGATCCATGCCGATCACCTTAGCCGTCATCACCTGAGGGAACTGGCGCGAATAGGCATTAAAATCCTGAACTGACGCAATATAACGATTCCGGGCAACCGCAATCCGGTTCTCGGTACCTTCTAATTGTGCCTGTAAATCACGGAACTGTTCATTGGCTTTCAAATCAGGATAACTTTCTTGAACCATCAACAAACTTTTCAAAGCACGACTTAATTGATCTTGAGCTTCTTGATATTTCTGAAATAGCGCAGGATCTTCTAGAACTTGTTTATCAACTTTTAAACTACCAACACTTGCACGTGCCTGAGTCACTTCAGTCAAGACCTGTTCTTCATGCTTGGCATAGCCTTTTACCACATTCACCAGATTTGGCACCAGATCGGCACGACGTTGATACTGGTTCTGTACTTCAGACCAAGAAGCTGTCACCGCCTCATCTTTCACCTGTAAAGTGTTATAACCACAGCCCGTTAAAGTCAAAGTACTGGCTAGCGCCAAAGTAACAACAGTTTTCTTCATAAAATTCATTGTGCTCTTCCTCTATTCTTTATATTTGTTTAAATAATTTTATTGTAAACACATTTGCCGATGATTTTGTTTAATTTATTTATTAGCTCTTTTTCATAAATCATTTTTGAATAAATACAAAAAGTTATTAATAAAGTAAAAATAATAAATAGATCTTCGTAGGTATTGAATACATGAGTGTGGCAGAGATGCCACACATTACCCATCCCTTGCGCTGCATTTTAAAGCAGTGCTTAAAATTAGCTCAGGATGTTGTGTGTGAGTAATAAAGGATTTTCTTGCGAACGCAAAATATATTTTGATGCTTTCATTTTGGCCTCTCAAAAGTAAGATTCCGCCTACACAAATACCTTTAAATTTTATTGAAAAATTGCGGCAGTGACGCTTAAAAAAATCAATATTAAACATTTCTTGATTTATAAAAGATGTCTATTCTAGCTTCATGCCATTTTTATTCCTGAAAATAAAAAAGCCCGATCATCCATCGGGCTGAATCATCCAACTTAAATCTTAGCTATAAGCCACAGCAGATAATTCTTTTTGAAATTCTGAATGTAAATATTCCGTCGCCAAACGTTGTCTCCAACTATTAACGATCTCGCTATAGTCAATTTCCGAAGGATGGAAATCTGCCTTAAAATAAGATAAATATTCCGGCAATAACTGCACAAACATTTTGCCAATCAAATAGAAACCGAGAAGGTTTCCTCCCACCTTAGGCAAACTTTTTCTCTTATCTTGCAAAAATAATCGTGTCGCCGAATAAAAAGTTAAACTGGCAAAACCAGTCGTGACACTACGCATAATTCGACGTCGTATTTTATCATCTCCATACACCTGCTGATAAACATCAAAGGCCACAGCGCGATGTTCAATTTCCTCAATCGCATGCCAAACCCAAAGCTTGACTGTATCTTCATCCAACGTCGCTAGAATTTCTGGATGGCGCAAAATATATCCCCCAAGCAAAGCAGTAAAATGTTCAAAGGCACAAGTGATGGCGAGCTGGATTTTAGGATGTAAATTTTTTACATAATCATCTTTACGTGCCAACCATGCCTGAAAACGATCCAACTGATAATCATCTCTACGCCATGCCTGATTAAAATCAGCATGAGCTTTGGAATGCATGGCCTCTTGCCCGATAAACACCGAAATTTGCGCCTGAAGTTGTTCATCTTTCACTTTGTCACGTACATTACGCACACTATGTACAAAAAACTGCTCCCCTATGGGAAATGTGGAAGATAATGCTGTCAGCAAATGCGACATGATGGGTGAATTGGCAAAATAATGCCTGCGAATGGCTGTGGGATTGAATTGAGGTTTACGTACTGTCATCCCTATGGCTTTTGGACGATTTTGATATGATTTTTCTGCCATCACTTGAGTCATGCTGTTACCTTGTTTAAAAAATAGGCGTGTAACCAGTATGCAAATGAAAGCATGCTATCTATATGGCCAAAATGCTTATTGGATTTGCGAAAAGGCTCATTTTACAACTCACTCTCTAACTTTCTCCCAGAGGAAGAGAAAATTTTCTCAATTGATATCAAAGTTGATTCCTTCTCCTTTCAGGAGATAATAATTCTCAGAATATATTTTGATTTCGCAAAGAGAGAGAGGTATTTTCGGATTATTAAAATCCACTTTTAAAATTTACCCCTCTCGCTAACTCTCTCCCAAAGGGAGAGAGAACTATTTATGTCATAAATTCAAGGCAATAAAAAACCCGCCGAAGCGGGTTTTTTATTCATGTTCAATTAGAAATTAAACATCTAGATAATCAAGAATACCTTCAGCAGCCTGACGGCCTTCCCAGATCGCAGTTACAACCAGGTCAGAACCACGAACCATATCGCCACCGGCAAAAATTTTCGGATTCGATGTCTGGAATTTGAACTCTTGTTGTTCAGCTGCCACTACACGTCCAGAACCATCTAAATTGATGTTCGCACCTGTAAACCAATCTGCAGGACTGGTACGGAAACCGAAAGCAAGTAACACTGCATCCGCAGCTAAAACTTCTTCAGACCCTGGTACTGGCTCAGGGCTGCGACGACCACGGCTATCAGGTTGACCTAATTGTGTAGTCACGAATTTAACGCCAGTTACTTTGCCATTTTCACCGACAATTTCGATAGGTTGACGGTTAAACTGGAATTCCACCCCTTCTTCACGCGCATTTTTCACTTCACGACGTGAACCCGGCATGTTTTCTTCATCACGACGGTAAGCACAAACCACAGATTCAGCACCTTGACGGATTGACGTACGGTTACAGTCCATCGCTGTATCACCACCGCCAAGCACAATCACTTTTTTGCCTTCAACGCTAATGTACTCGCTTGGATCTTTTTCCCAACCTTGCGTACGGTTGACATTGGCAATCAGGAAATCAAGCGCATCTACAACACCATCCAGATCTTCACCAGCAAAACCGCCTTTCATGTAAGTATATGTACCCATACCCATGAACACGGCATCGTAGTCTGCAAGCAACTGATCAATAGTAATGTCAGTCCCAATTTCAGTATTTAAACGGAATTCAACACCCATACCCGCAAAAATTTCACGGCGGCGTTTCATGACGTCTTTTTCCATCTTGAATTCTGGAATACCAAAAGTCAGCAAACCACCAATTTCAGGACGCTTATCAAAGACTACCGGTTTTACACCGTTACGTACCAAGATATCTGCACAACCTAAACCAGCAGGACCTGCACCAATAATCGCGACTTTTTTGTCTGTCCACTTGACGTGTGACATGTCTGGACGCCAGCCCAAAGCAAAAGCGGTATCGTTAATGTATTTTTCAGCATTACCAATAGTCACTGCACCAAAACCGTCGTTCAGGGTACACGCCCCTTCACACAAACGGTCTTGTGGACATACACGACCACATACTTCAGGCAGTGTATTGGTTTGATGGCACAGTTCAGCCGCCTGGAAAATGCGACCTTCCGCAATTAACTTTAACCAGTTTGGAATGTAGTTATGTACCGGACATTTCCATTCACAATAAGGGTTACCACAACCTAAACAGCGATGCGTCTGGTTAGCCGCAATTTCCGCTGTAAATGGCTTATAAATTTCCACAAACTCTGCTTTGCGGACAGTTAGATCTTTTTTCTCTGGATCTTGGCGTGCGACATCCAGGAATTGAAAGTCATTGTTTAGGCGCTCTGCCATGTCTCTCTCCGTGGGTAGGTGTAGTCGGTTTATCTATCCGCTACACCTGCCTATATATCTGCAAGTAGTGGAATTATTGTGGATCAGCTTTGGTTGTTTTCAAAAGCGTTTGCAAATTAGCAGCTTTTGGTTTTACAAGCCAGAATTTACGGCTGTAATAATCAAACTCATTGCGGATCTTGTACGCCCAGGCACTACCTGTCTCAGCAATATGTTCATCCAAGATGCGAAGCAAGAATTCTTGATGCTCTTCCATCGCCTCTGTAGAAATACGGTTTAACTCAATCAACTCGTGGTTGTAATGGTCAACGAAGTCATTATCCAAATCAAGTACATAAGCAAAACCACCGGTCATGCCCGCACCGAAGTTATGACCGACTTTACCCAGTACAGTCACAATACCGCCAGTCATGTATTCACAGCAGTGGTCGCCCGCACCTTCAATCACAGCAAACGCACCTGAGTTACGTACTGCGAAACGCTCACCAGCTGTACCTGCCGCAAACAGTTTACCACCTGTCGCACCATATAAGCAGGTATTACCAATGATCGCTGTTTCCTGAGTTTGGAACGGCGAACCTTTAGGTGGGAAGATAGACACGCGACCGCCCGCCATACCTTTACCGACGTAATCGTTGGCATCACCTTCAAGTTTAATATGCAAACCACCAGCGTTCCATACACCTAAAGACTGACCTGCAGTACCGGTGAGATTGACTTTAACCGGATGCGCTTCCATGCTGAGGTTGCCATAGCGACGTGCAATTTCACCTGAGATACGCGCACCGATCGAACGATCACAGTTACCAATCGTGAAGCTATATTCACCACTGATACCTGCTTCAATCGCTGGTAACATTTCTGCCACCATCTTCTCAGCCAAGATACCTTTGTCAAATGGTGCATTACCTTGAACCTGACAATATTGCGCCTTACCTTCAGCTGCAGGATGCGATTCCAACAAGGCACTTAAATCGATATTTGCATGTTTATCCGTTTCACCTGGTAACATTTCAAGCAGGTCAGTACGGCCGATCAAGTCTTTCAAGCTTGCAACACCTAGTGCAGCCAACCATTCACGTGTTTCTTCCGCAATAAAGTGGAAGAAGTTAATCAACATTTCAGGTTCACCAATGTAGTGTTCCTGACGTAAATGATCCTGTTGAGTTGCAACACCGGTCGCACAGTTATTCAAGTGGCAGATACGGAGGTATTTACAACCCAGCGCAATCATTGGCGTTGAACCGAAACCGAAGCTTTCTGCGCCCAGAATCGCTGCTTTCACTACATCCAGACCAGTTTTCAAACCACCATCAGTTTGTACACGTACTTTGCCACGAAGGTCATTCACGCGAAGGGCTTGATGCGCTTCAGAAAGGCCCAACTCCCATGGCGAACCTGCATGGTGAATTGAAGATAATGGCGAAGCTGCTGTACCACCGTCATAACCAGAAATGGTAATGAAGTCGGCATACGCCTTGGCTACACCAGCAGCAATTGTCCCTACACCCGGTTCAGAGACCAGTTTTACAGAAACCATCGCTTGAGGGTTGACCTGTTTCAAGTCAAAGATCAATTGTGACAAGTCTTCAATTGAGTAGATGTCATGGTGTGGTGGAGGTGAAATAAGCGTTACACCCGGCACTGAGTAACGTAAACGCGCAATCAAGCCATTCACTTTACCACCCGGTAACTGACCGCCTTCACCCGGTTTTGCACCTTGCGCGACTTTAATTTGCAATACTTCAGCAGAAGTCAGGTATGCTGGAGTTACACCAAAACGACCAGATGCAATCTGTTTGATTTTCGAGTTACGAATGGTGCCATAACGCGCTGGATCTTCACCGCCCTCACCAGAGTTTGAACGACCACCAATAGTGTTCATGGCAATCGCAATCGCTTCATGCGCTTCAGGAGACAAGGCACCCAAAGACATCCCCGCAGAGTCGAAACGCGGCAGAATGTCTTCCACAGATTCCACTTGATCCAATGCAATTGAATTCTCTGTTTTCAGTTTCAATAAGTCACGAATCGTTGCCACCGGACGGTTATTCACCAGTTCTGCATATTCTTTAAAGTCTGCATATTTGCCTGAACGCACTGATTTATGCAGCGCATTGATCACATCCGGGTTAAATGCATGGTATTCCTTGTCGAATACGAATTTCAGCATACCGCCTTGATCGATTGGCTTACGTGATTTCCACGCAAGGTCTGCCAATTTTTTCAGATCATTTTCAAGGTCTGCAAATGTTGCACCCTTAATACGGCTTGGAACACCAGTGAAGCATTTATCAACAACTTCAGTAGATAGACCCACAGCTTCAAATAACTGACCACCACGGTAAGAAGCAACCGTTGAGATACCCATTTTCGAAAGTACTTTTAACAAGCCTTTCTCAATCCCTTTACGGAAGTTCGCTTGTGCGTGAATCGGGTCGCCCAGCAATTCACCTTTCGCTACCAGGTCATTGATCACGTCATAAGCCAAGTAAGGATAAATGGCAGTTGCACCAAAGCCCAAGATCACGGCAAATTGATGCGGGTCACGTGCCAAACCGGTTTCAACCAGAATGTTGGCATCGGTACGCAAACCGGTATTGATCAAGTGGTGGTGTACCGCACCTGTTGCCATTAAGGCATTGGCTGGCAAGAAACCTTGACGGATTTTCTTGTCTGAAAGCACCAGTAAAGTTTTGCCATCACGAATCGCTTGTGCAGCTTCTTCACAGATACGTGCAATTGCAACTTCTAAACCTTCATCTTCAGCATAGTTCAAGTCGATATCGGCAATTTCGTAGCCTTTACGACCTAGCGTGCGAATTTGATGCATTTTCGAATTTGAAAGTACCGGACTTGAGATGATCAAACGGTCTGCATGTTCAGGACTTTGCTCAAATACATTTTGCTCACGACCCAGGCAAGTCTCTAAAGACATCACAATCGATTCACGTAATGGATCGATTGGCGGGTTAGTGACCTGAGCAAACTGCTGACGGAAGTAATCTGATACATGGCGCACTTGACGTGACAATACTGCCATTGGCGTATCATCACCCATTGAGCCTACCGCTTCCTGACCGCTTTCTGCGATAGGACGAAGCAACTGGTCACGCTCTTCAAAAGTCACCATGAACATTTTTTGTGAAGCTTTTAGCTCATCGCCTTTTAAGCCTTGATCACATAAATATTCTTCAAGTTCTGGGCTGCCTTGAACACGTACGGAATTTTCACGTAACCATTCACGGTAAGGACGCATTTTTTTCAAATGGTTGCTGACATCTTTGGTATCCAGCATTTTACCGGTGAAGGTATCAATTACCAGAATTTGACCCGGACCCACACGACCTTTAGAAATTACGTCTTCAGGTTCATAACCCCAAACACCAATTTCGGATGCCAGTGTGATATAGCCATTTTTCGTGATGACCCAACGTGCAGGACGTAAACCGTTACGGTCCAGCATACAGATCGCATGACGGCCATCTTGAATAACAAGACCAGCCGGACCATCCCAGGCTTCCATGTGTTTAGAGTTGAATTCGTAGAATGCACGAAGGTCAGCATCCAGTGTTTCAACGTTTTGCCAAGCAGGTGGAACCAGCATACGAAGTGCACGGAACAGATCCATGCCCCCGCCCACAAGAATCTCAAGCATGTTATCCAGGCTTGAAGAGTCAGAACCGGTACGGTTTACGATCGGGTTAAGATCAGTTAAGCCTGGCAATAACGGGTTTTCAAATTTTGGTGTACGCGCCATCGCCCAGTTACGGTTAGCCGTAATGGTGTTGATTTCACCGTTATGCGCCAAGTAACGGAACGGTTGAGCCAATGGCCAACGCGGTAACGTATTGGTCGAGAAACGTTGATGGAACACCACAATATGTGATTCCAAACGCTCATCAGCCAAGTCGGTGTAAAAATCAGCAATCGCCTCAGGCATCATCAAGCCTTTATAGCTGATCACTGTTGAACATAAAGTTGTTACATAGAATGAAGGATCATTGCTGAGCAGTTGCTCTGCACGACGACGTGCCAAGAACAGTTTACGGTTGAACTCAACCTCAGTCACACCCATTGGGCAGTTAACAATGATTTGCTCAAATGCAGGCAAAGACTGCATGGCGATTTCACCCAACGCATCATTATTGGTTGGAATTACACGCCAAGCTAAAACTTTTAGACCTTCAGACTCAATTTCTTTTGCCAACACTTGTTTGGAATGTGCTGCAATTGCTGGATCCAGATTTAAAAATACCGTACCGACAGCAAAAATTTCGCTTAAGGTAATATCACTTAATTTTTTCGCTTCTTCACGGAAGAATTTCTTTGGCATTGCCAAAAGCAGGCCACAACCATCCCCTGTCTTACCATCTGCGGCAATACCACCACGGTGTGTCATACAGCTAAGGCTGTGCATAGCGGTCTTGACGAGATCATGGCTTGCATCACCCTGCATATGGGCGATCAAACCGAAACCACAGTTATCTTTAAACTCATCCGGTTGGTATAAACCTTGAGCGGGAGCTACAGTATTAGGCGATGGCATGTGCATAGCGTACCCTTCTTTCAACATGGCCCATAAAGCGGGCATCTAACAATCAAATAACTTCTTTGCGATTTAGTCCAATGTACTCACATTAAGATCAATGTTGAGCAAAACCTTTTCATCATGTCTAAGATAATCTGATTTTAATCTTTGTACATGGATGAATTGCAAAAATGTTTTGCTTCGCTTGCGCACTCTTTTAAAGCAGGCAAATGTGACGATTTCGCACAATCATTGAATCTTTTCGCGCCAAAACAGGGACATTAACTCAATTCATGCACCAATAAAGCAAAAAATATGCCAAATTAAAATTGATTACTCTAACTGTTTTAAATATAAAAATATTAAAATTTCATGAACTTTAGAGCAATTTCAGATAACCATATTTCGCACTATATTTGTGCATATAAATAATTTTATAACTTAAATTGCTCTATTTTAGAACTCTATTTTTAATTAAATGGATCATTAATTTCTTTTTCTGCTGTTTTATTTCCGCTTTGTTTCGGTGCGGTTTCAACACCAGAATGAGATTGCTGTACATCTACAACATTACCCTGCTCATCACGACGGGTTACAGTTGTGGTCGTGGTCGCCTTGTTTGGATCAACTACAGGTACAGTTGGCTTAACTTTGGGTAAAGCCAATAAGCTTTCATCCACTTGTGGCAAGGCAGCAGGCTTGAGATTAACTGCATAAAGCTTTTGGTTGGTGCCCATTTCATCTGCACCCATGTCATTGACCAAAGAAACATAATTTTCAATATTTTGAACTTTAGGTTGAATAGACTTAGGAAATTGAATCGCCAATTGCTCTAATGCATTTTTTGCTTCGCTATTATTTTTATAAAGGCCATAAAGCAAAACATACTGTTCAACCTGATTTTCACCACTTAAACGAACATAATAAAAGTTCTTACGATCTGGCTGCTTTTTCAGGAAGCTGCGAATTACTTCATCTTTACTCACCCGAAATAGCTCAATCGTGCTGGCATTTTTATTGTCATTAACAAATTTGCTGCCACGAAACTCCGGCTCATAACTCCCCGTAGCCACCACACGCGTGGTCAACTCCAAAGGACGAACCTCTTCTTGAAGTGCCCCCAGCAAGCTGGTTGCAGCAACTTTTTCCGGTTGAATTTGCAGTTCAGATTCGGTTTCAGCAGACTTTTCCACTTTAACTAAACTATCACTGTCAGTAATTGCCCAAAAAACAAGTGCTGCAAACAGACAGACCAATCCACACACCAGCCAGATATAGTTTTGAATACGTTGCCATTGTGTACGGAGGGTTGCCATGACTATGCCTTTTCTTGATTCGCCAAAATCGCCTGTTTCATTAATTCCACATCAAACTCCTTGGTGATAATGGCCTGACCGAGTGATTTCATCAGCACAAGGCGCAATTGACCATTCAGCACTTTTTTATCATGCGCCATATAGGCAAGAAATTCATCCAGTGGAATTGCTGGGCATTTTACTGGTAAATGCGCACGTTGAATGATTTTTTTTGTACGCTCCAAATCTTCTGAAGAAATCCAACCCATGCGTTGGGACAAATCCGCAGCCATCACCATCCCTGTCGCCACCGCTTCGCCGTGTAACCAGACTCCGTAACCCAGGTAAGACTCAATCGCATGACCAAAGGTATGTCCCAGATTCAATAGCGCACGTTCACCTTGTTCCTTTTCATCATTGGCTACGATGCGTGCTTTATGTGCACATGAACGATAAACTGCATCTGCCAATAATTGTGCATCACGTGCAATCAGGCCATCCATATTTTCTTCAAGCCAGACCAAGAATTCTTGATCGCCCAATAAGGCATATTTAATCACTTCAGCCAAACCAGCTGACAACTCACGATCTGGTAAAGTTCTAAGTTGGGCCATATCCGCTAACACCACTTGGGGTTGTTGGAATGCACCAATCATATTTTTGCCTAAAGGATGATTAATCCCTGTTTTCCCACCAACACTGGAATCGACTTGCGAAAGCAGCGTTGTTGGCACTTGAATAAAGTAAACGCCGCGCTGGAAACAGGCAGAAGCAAAACCGGCCATATCCCCAATTACACCACCACCCAATGCCAGCACAGTCGCATCACGGTTAAAACCCGCTTCCAACAAAGCATCAAAAATCAGGTTCAAGTGTTCAATATTTTTATATTTTTCACCATCAGGCAAAATACATGTTGCAACTGTTTTTCCCAAGCTTTCAATCGCACTGACATAATGCGCTAAATACAGCGGTGCAACCGTGGTATTGGTGACCACCATGACCTGCTTGCCGTGAATATAAGGCTTAAGTAAAGATTGGGGATTAAGATCACTGCCAATAAAAATAGGATAGCGGCGATCACCAAGTTCAACATGTAAAGTTTGCATGAAATTAAAACCGTTAATTAGACGAGATTTGCTTCTTCAGAAACAATCATATGTAAGATTTTTTGCGCCAAATCACGAGCAGCACCCTGATTTGTTTCAATAATATAATGTGCAACTTCACGATACAAAGGATCGCGAATTGCCAATAAATCACGTAACTTTTGTTCAGGATTTTCAACTTGCAAGAGAGGACGGTTTTTATCCCGATAGGTACGCTGTAATTGAATTTCGACAGGAGTATAGAGATAGACAACGATTCCACGTTGCTTGAGAAATGCACGATTAGGAGCTTGGGTCACCGCCCCACCACCGGTTGCAAGAACCAGGTGTGAACGAGCAGTGAGTTCATCAATCACCATCGTTTCACGGTTACGAAACCCCTTTTCACCTTCTTTTTCAAAAATCCAAGGGATCGTAGCACCTGTTTTACGTTCAATCTCCTGATCACTATCAAGAAACTCTCGCCCTAACAGTTCCGCTAAATGACGACCAACAGTTGTTTTCCCAGCCCCCATTGGCCCTACCAAATAGACATTTGGTAGGGTTTCAAACTCATTGCTTGGCAAGGAGTCACCTATTTATTTTGTTAAATTCAAAATATATTAATGATTTCTTGAAACACTGTCATTAACAATTCGTGGTGTAACAAAAATCAATAGTTCACTCTTGTTATCCGATTTCACATCTTTACGGAACAAACGTCCTAAATATGGAATATCTCCCAAGAATGGTACTTTGGTTTGTTGATTAATGGTTTGCTGTTCAAAAATACCACCCAGAACTACCGTCTCTCCATTATCCACCAGTACATTGGTGTTGATTTCATTTTTGTTAATGGTGTACTGCCCCGTTGGTGTTGCATTACCTATCGAGTCATTTTTGATTTGCAAGTTCATTTGAACCTTGCCTTCAGGTGTGATACTTGGCGTCACATCAAGACTTAAAGTCGCATCAACAAATTCTGTTTTTGAAACAGCATTTACACCACCACCCTCAGCTGATTGATAAGGAATCTGTGTACCTGACGCGACTTTTGCCTGCTGCTTATCCGCAGTCAACACTTTTGGCGTAGAGATGACTTCACCATAACCATCAGCCTGCAGTGCTGACAACTCAAGATCCAGCATGAAATCAGACAGGCTGATCAGACCAAAGGCAATTTTGCTTGCTCCTGTGGCAGTTACACCCAAATCCACATTCAAATTGTCAGGTCGTTGAATCGTATATTTACCATCATCACTTGGAGTTTTCAAATCCCATAAAGTGGTATCACTACCACCGACCAGCAAATCATTATTTTGATTAATCCCTTGAGACAAAATACCCCACTTCACACCCATCTGCTTACTGAACTCAGTAGATGCGCGGACAATACGTGCTTCAACCATGACCTGTTTTACTGACACATCCAGCAAATCAATCATCTTACGAATTTGATCAATTTTTGTAGAAGTATCATTCACAATAATAGTATTTGTACGTGGATCTGTAGAAATCGTGCCTCGCGGACTAAGTAAACTACCTACACTATCACCTAAAGGATCCGTTGCAGTACCACCGGAAGTATTTGATCCGTTGGATGCATTTTTACCATTGGTAATCAATTTTTCTATATCAGTCGCTTTTGCATAGCTAAGTTGAATATATTCGGTTTGCAAAGGCGCCAGTTTGACACTTTGTGCCAGTGCTTTCGCCTCTTCCTCTTCAGCCTTAATCAGTTCTGACACCGGTGCAATCCAGATCACATTACCATTACGACGCTTGTCCAGATTTTTAGTCTTTAAAATGATATCCAAGGCCTGATCCCAAGGAACATCTTTCAGACGTAAAGTAATATTACCTTGGACACTGTCAGCAGTGACCATATTGATGCCGGTAAAGTCTGCCAACAACTGTAGTACACGTCGCACTTCAATATCTTGGAAATCCAGAGAAATCTTTTTACCTGTATAAGTATTGGCAGCCTTAGGCTTAAGTGGATTTTTATCTTCTGGACGTTTGAGACTAATCGTTAACTTATTATCAGTCTGATAAGCCATATATTCATAGCTACCCGATGTCTGAATGGTAATAACACCATTTCCGCCATCATTCTGAGCATCAACTGTTGATACAGGTGTCGCAAAATCATTCACGTTTAAACGGCGTGCCAGATGGGTTGGTACTTTATTACCTAAAGTTCTTACAACAACTTTACTACCTTGTTGCTGCACATCGACCGGCGTATTACTTCCTAACAAATCAACAACAACCTGACCTTCACCCTGACTGCCACGCTGAAAACCGATATTAGAAATGCCTTGCGCAATTTTTTGAGCCACTACAGGTTGTGCAGCAAAATCATTCCCAGCCGAATTAATTTTGAGAATAAAAGTATTACCTTCAACGCGCGTAGTAAAAGCACCAGCATCTGTTAAATTAACAGTTAAACGTGAACGCTGTGCATCAGAACTGACATCTATAGAACTTGCTTCTTTAGTAGCAACAGGAATGCTATTTTGATGGAGATTCTGCTGTGCCTTATCAAAATCAAGAATCAGACGTGATGGCTGTTCAAGTTGATATGCTTGAGGCTGTGGTGGCAAACCATTAAACATCACACGAATTTCTGTACCCTGACCTGCGATCTGCATTGGTACGATATTTGTAATACTGACCTGTGCATTGGCAACTTGCATAACTGCTATTGCAACAGCACCCATAGAAAATTGACGAAACAAATGGTTCATTGTATTACCATCCCCAAATATAAAATCTTTAAAACTATTATTCATTTTTATTCCTTTTAAACTTAAGGCGCCGGTCCAATTAATACCAGACTTCTTGGACGTTCCACGTATCCCTCTCGCCCATCTGGAATAATTTCCACAAGATCAATTTGCGTAGGAGTAATATTAATCACACGTCCGTGATTCATCCCCATATAACTACCGCGCTGTACCCGCTCAATTTCACCATCAGGTGTCTGGATTAATGCCAAAATCTGTCCAGACTGGCTACGCATACTACCCTTCATGTTTAAGGATTCTATTGCGTAGCTTTCTAAAGGCTGAAGCTGACGTGACAAATTAGGGTAAACACGTTTGCCAGCCATAATTTTTAATTCAGCAGCCAGCGAACTAGGAACAAAAGGACTTTTGAGCTGGTGAGCCGAGTAATTGAATGTCGGAACTGGTGGAAAAACCGGTGCAGGCTCAATAGCCAAAGGCGGTTGATTACGAATATTTGCCATTTGCTCATTTACCGCATCAATGCGCGAATCACATCCGACAAACAACAAACCCACCATCATGCTGAGAGAAATATTTTGTATTTTCATTACTGTGCCCCTCCAGCCGTAGCAGTTGAATTAGCATCAGCAGCTTGAGCATCTGCAGCTCCAATATAGCGATATGTTTTTGCCTTAACACTGTAATTTACTTGAGGAATTTCAGACTTCTTCTCTTTATTTTCAGTTGCTGTAATATCAAAATCGTGCAAAGTGACAATACGAGGCAATGCCGCAATACCGCTAACAAAAGAACCAAAAGCGTGATAATCACCTGTTGCTTCAATAGCAATCGGCTGTTCGATAAAGAACTCTTGTTTTATTTCATTTTCTAAACGAATATTTTTGAATTTCAAGCCAGAGTTCACACCAGTGACGTTGATATCCTCAACCAATCCTGGAATTTCCGTTTCCTTAGGCAATTGTTCCAGTTGCTGATTGAAATTCGCTTCCATTTCCTGCAACTGAGCTTGTAATTGCTGCAAATTACGAAGTTTGGAATCTTTTTCACGAAACTCGTTGAGCAAATTTTGCTCTTGAGCAGCAGCATTAGAAATATCGTCTAATTTACCTTTAATTGCTAAAAAATAACCCAATAACCCAATCATCAATACAATTAAAATCCAACAAGTGATTTTAACGGATAATGGCCAGCTCCCGTAGTTATTCATATCCAAAGTATTGAACTGCTGCAGGAACTTGTCCAGCGTCAATTTCTTTTTCGTTACAACAGCTTCATTTGGATTTAATTCATCAAATTCATCGAGACTCATTGTGCTGCCCCCGCTGTTGAATTAGCTGTATTTTGTTGCCCTTCAGGTTGTGCTTCTGGCGTGGCTAGCTGTGCAATCTGATCTAAATCGGCAGTCACAACAAACGAACCATAATTTTCTTCAACACGTGGCACCACAGAACTTGGAGCTTTATCTTTTTTCTCTTCAACAGCTAAAAAAGAATTCATAAAGGCATTACGATACCAGGCAGATGCTTCTAAATTACGTAAAAACTCAGCCACAGTATTCGGACTTTCAGCCTTACCTTCAATCGTGAATTTATCCCCGGTACGAACAAATCTAGTAATATACAAACTACCTGGTGTTACACGAACCAATTCATCAATCAGGCGTACAGTAACCGGACGCTGCCCTTGTAAACCTTGAATCAGCTTCATGCGCTCAATAATCGCATTACGCTGCGCTTCTAAACCTTCTAATGATTTAAGTTGCACATCAAGATTCTGATTAGTACTGCTAATTAACTGGTTTGCCTGTTCCTGATCTTCTAGTTTGTGATCATAATAAAACCATGACAAAGTAACCGCCAAAGCCCCGATTAATGCAGCCGCAATACAAATTGCAATAAATTCTTTTTTTCGTTTCTCTCTTAGCTCATCACGCCAAGGGAGTAAGTTAATTCTTGCCATTAATCAAAACTCCTTAATGCCAAACCACATGCCACCATGAGTGAAGAAGCATCATTCTCTATTTTTTTAATATCGATTTGTGGAGAAAACCCCATTTGCAAAAATGGGTTGGCAATCGTCACGCGATAACCCAGTTTTTGTTGTAATAACTTCGCTAGCCCCGGAATGTTGGCATTACCCCCTGCCAAAAGGATATGATCAATTTCATTAAACTGTGAAGATGAAAAAAAGAACTGCAATGATCGTGCGGCTTGCTGAACCACAGCTTCAAGGAAAGGCTCCAGCACTTCAACATCATAGTCATCAGGCAATGAACGGCTCTTCTTGGCACGTCCTGCTTCCTCGAAAGACAAGCCATAGCGATTTTGTATTTCTTGAGTGAGCTGTTTACCGCCAAACACCTGCTCTCGGGTATAAATCACTTTATTATTTTGCATTACAGACAGGGTCGTCATGGTATGACCAATATCTAAAATACCGACCGTGTTTACCCCCATTGGCAGGGTATCAGAAAATACCTGATAAGCATTTTCGATTGCAAAACTTTCAACATCTGCGGTTTTAGGTGTAAGGTTCGCCAGCTCCAGTACCTCGGCACGTGCTTCTACATTTTCCAGGCGAGTCGCCACCAAAAGCACATTAACCCGATTAGGATTGGCCAAACGATCTGGAAGGACTTCAAAATCCAGGCTGGCTTCATCTAGAGGGAAAGGAATATATTGTTCCGCATCCATACGAATTTGAACTTCACGCTCATCATCCGTCATATCAGCATCCATCTCAATGGTTTTAGTAATTACCATAGAGGTTGGAATAGCCAGGGCTGCATCTTTAGATTGTGTATTGGCAAGATTAATCGCCCGCTCTAATGCATCACCCACTGCTTCTGGATTTAAAATATTTTTTTCAACAACACTACCTTCAGGCAGAGGAACCAGTGCATAACTGTCTACCCAATACCTGTTACCGCTTTTAACAGAAAGTTCTAAAACTTTAACAGAAGTAGAACTAATATCTACTCCTACTAACCCCTTATTCGGCTTACGATATAACCTGAGCACAATATAATTCCTATTATTTTTTTATCCCCAATAAAAGTAACCTACTAATCAGTGTTGGTCTATAATTTTATGCAGATACAATAACTCATCTAACAATCTGCATGTGTAAAGGCTATACTGACCGCCAATTAGTTTGCCATTAGCTCTTATTAAAACTTACTTGTTATGAAAAAGCTATCTCGTTCGGGCCATGTTCATCCATTTTTTTTGATCATAATTATAGTTTTGGTCTCAATTCCGATGGGATTTTATGGCATGTATCTCTATATTGCCCCATCGCTACCCAAAATGACCACCTTAAAAAAGGCGCCGTTATTAAAACCTTTACAGGTTTACAGTGCTGATAATGAGCTAATTGCTGAGTATGGCGGCAAATTATCTGTGCCGGTGGAATACAAACAGATTCCTAAACCCTTTATTTACGCCTTTCTTGCTGCAGAGGATTCCTCATTCTTTGAACACAGTGGGATTAGTTTTAAAGGTTTAGGCCGTGCTGTCAGTGAAACCATTACCGGTTCCAATGTACAAACCGGTGGTTCGACCATCACCATGCAGGTGGCAAAAAACTATTATTTAACGCCTGAACGCACACTGAAACGCAAACTGACTGAAATTTTCCTGGCCCGCGAAATCGAACAAAACCTGACCAAAGAAGAAATTCTCACTTTGTACGTGAATAAAATCTTCTTGGGTAAAAATGCATACGGGATTGCAGCAGCAGCTAAAATTTACTACAACAAAAATCTGGATCAACTCACTATTGCCCAAATGGCGATGATTTCAGGCTTGCCTAAAGCACCATCCAAATATAATCCGGTAGTCAATCCGACCCGTGCCTTAGAACGCCGTAACTGGATTTTAGGTCGCATGTTGCAATTGGGCTATATCAATCAGCCTCAATATCAAAAGGCGATTGCTGAACCAATTAACCTGGATATGCCAGAACGCGGCATTAATAACAAATATCCCTATGTCGGCGAAATGGTCCGCTCAGAATTGATTGAAAAGTTTGGTGAACAAGCAATTGATTCGGGTTATAAAGTTTATACGACCATCGACAGTAAACGCCAAGCCTATGCTGAAGAAGCTGTACAACAAGGATTGGAAGCTTATGATCGTCGTCATGGTTGGCGTGGTGCTGAAGCCAATGACAAGCCTCTAAGCGATTTTATGGCCTATGCAAACACCTATCCTGCCAAAGTCATCAAAGTCGATAACAACTCTTTTGATGCCTTGATGCAAGATGGATCTACCGTGACTGTGCCCTGGTCAGGCATGTCTTGGGCTTATCCATATAGAAATGCCAACAGCGTAGGCCCTGCACCAAGCAAAGCATCTCAGATTGTTAAAGTTAAAGATATTATTCGCTTACGCCCCAATGATAATAAAACTTCATGGGCACTGGTTCAGATCCCCAAGGCTCAAGGCCAGCTAATTGCATTAAATCCAAATAATGGTGCCATTGAAGCCATTGTAGGGGGATATAATTTTTATCAGTCCAAATTCAATCGTGCCCTACAAGGCTGGCGCCAACCGGGTTCAACCATTAAACCCTTTGTCTATGCCTTGGCACTTGAACGTGGCATGACGCCCTATAGCATGGTCAATGATAGCCCGATTACCATTGGCAAGTGGTCTCCAAAGAACTCGGATGGACGTTATCTGGGCATGATTCCATTACGTCGTGCCTTGTATTTATCTCGAAATACTGTTTCTGTTCGATTACTACAAACAGTGGGTATCGAGCGTACCCGGCAGTTATTGATGGATTTTGGCCTACATGAAAATCAAATTCCACGAAACTACACCATTGCTTTAGGAACACCCCAAGTTCTTCCTATCCAGATGGCAACCGGCTATGCCACCTTTGCTAATGGTGGTTATCGCATTCAGCCACATTTTATTGACCGGATTGAAGATGCTTACGGTAAAGTGATTTATCAAAGTAACCCGGAATACGCATGTATTTCCTGCATTAATCAAAACGATGACGACTCTGAATCAGCCGAACCCGTGACACCGGATGACGAAGTAATTCAAGTGACCGATCAGACTTTGCCTGAAGAAAAAGAACTGGCAAAACTGGAACTGGATGAAGCAAAAAGTAAATACCGCCAAGCGCAACGTATTTTAAAATCAAGTTCTGCTTATGACATGGCCAATATTTTGCGTGATGTGATCCAGCATGGTACAGGTCGTGCTGCATTGCGTATTGGTCGTGATGATCTGGGCGGCAAAACCGGAACCACCAATGATGCCAAAGATGCCTGGTTTGCTGGCTTTAATGGCAAGTTGGTAACAGTAGCCTGGGTCGGTTTTGACCAGCCAACGACTTTGGGTCGTCGAGAATACGGTGGTGTTGCAGCTTTACCAATCTGGACCAACTTTATGGGCAATGCCTTAAAAGGCACACCTGCTGCCTGGGTTCATTTTGATAAAAATGCCAAAGCCCCTACCAATCATCGCCAAACCATTACTGTAGGTGAGCCTGATCGCGAAGATCGCTCTTCTCCACCACTGGCGCTACCATTATACCGCCCTGCACCTGTCGCTCCTGCACATACTCCGGAACGTGATTTTGACGACTTACCTGGAGAAGAAATCCTGGTTCCAGAGAATAAGAATCCACCTAATTTGGAAAAGCAGAATAACAAGTCAGATGCACTTGACCATTTGATAGATGTATTTCAGTAAAACTAAAAAAGCCCTCATCTGAGGGCTTTTTTAACACTCATTTTTTCTTAAAGACATAAATCTGGAACTGAGCCTTTAACTCAAATTGCTCAAGCTGCTCTAGCACCTGCCGACGTTCTGGCTTGGCTTTATAGGCATAAGGCGTCATGGCAATCAGATTTTTCAAATCCGCTTGAGACAAGCTAAATGGCGCTTCCACAATACTTTCATCAACCAGCTCAAAGCTGTCCTGCAATTGCTCAACAAACTTATGCGGCTCATGCGGATTGACTGTTTCAAACAGCGCCTCACGCATCGCATACAGATGTTCTGTCGCCGGGGTCACCACCATCAAATAGGCTTCAGGCTTGAGCACTCGCAAAATTTCCTGTTTGGGAATCGGGCTAAACAAACTGCTGCACAGATCAATCGAGTGATCCAGCACCGGTAAGGTTGCGCCTGTTCCCACCACCCAAGTCACGTTTTTATTCAGTTTTGCCGCCACCTGTACCGCATTTTTGGCAATATCTACACCGATACATTGCAGCACTTCAGCCTGCATGGCATTGGTGTAATAGCCTTCACCACAGCCAATATCCAGCAGGTTTTCAATCCGTAATTCACGGATTTTTTTCACTACTGCTTGCTGCAAGGGTGCATAAAAACCGGCACTCAAAAATGCCCGGCGGGCTTGCACAGATTCCGGGGTATCCCCCGGGTTTTTACTGTGCTTGTGTTGAACCACATGTAAATTGACATAGCCCTGCTTGGCTACATCGTAACTATGATGATTTGCACAGCGCCATGTTTTCTCTGTTAACTGCAATGCCTCACGACAGACAGGACACATGAGCAGATTCATAATTTTCTCCAAAGTCTCAATCGACCATAAAAAAGCCGGCAAATGTGGGAGCAAATGCCGGCTTTTTTCAATATTTGCTTAACGTAATTTTAAGGTCATTAGGCCTAAAACCACCAGCATAATTGTAATAATCCAGAAGCGGATCACCACCTGAGTTTCACGCCAGCCTTTTTTCTCGTAATGATGATGCAAAGGCGCCATCAGGAAGACACGCTTGTTGCGCATACGCAGCGAACCGATTTGCAGGAATACGGAAATGGCTTCCACTACAAAAACCCCACCCATAATGGCAAATACAATTTCCTGACGAACCATCACTGCAATAGTACCCAGCATTGCACCTAATGAAAGTGCACCTACATCGCCCATGAAGACTTGCGCTGGATGCGCGTTGTACCACAGGAAGGCTAAGCCGGCGCCAATCATGGCCGCACAAATCACCACCAGTTCAGATGAATATTTCACATACGGAATATGCAGATAATTGGCAAAACGAATATCACCAGCCAGATAGGCAAACACCCCTAAACCAGCAGCAACCAGAACAATCGGCATAATCGCCAAGCCATCCAGACCATCGGTCAGGTTGACCGCATTGGATGCCCCATTAATCACCAGATAGGTAAAGATAATAAAACCAATGCCTAAAGGAATAGCGGATAATGGAATAGTCAGATTTTTAAAGAACGGAATCAACAGATCCAGCATATTGCTGGTGTGCACAGGATTGACTTGTTGAGTGGCAATCACATACAACGCAATACCGGCACCTAGCGAACCGACTGAAGTCCAGAAGAATTTTTTACGCGCAGGCAGACCAGCATTGTCTTTATAGCGAACCTTAATCCAGTCATCGGCCCAACCTACAGCCCCAAAAATCACCATCACACCCAGGACAATCCAGACATAGGGATTGGATAAATCGGCCCAAAGCAAGGTAGATATCCCGATCGAGAGCAGGATCAAAATCCCGCCCATGGTCGGTGTACCCATTTTCTTGGCATGGTTTTCAGGAGCAAAAGAACTCACCGCCTGTCCGTATTTTAATGCCTGTAATTTACGGATCATCATTGGACCCAATACCAGTCCAATGGTCAATGCAGTTAAGACACTGAGCAAAGATCGCAAGGTTAAATAACGGATCACGCCGAACGAGCTGTGATAGCCCGCGAGATGTTCAAATAGCCATAACAGCATTAAAGTTTCTCCATCAAATCAGCCATCAATGTTTCCATGTGGGTATAGCGAGAACCTTTAAACAGGAAACTCATGGATTGAGGTTGATGTGTTTCAATTAAACTAAGTAAGAAAGGAAGCGCTTGCGCCTGCGTCAGGAAGGCCTGCATTTTTTTGCCGTATTGGGTACTGCGTGCGCCTTCCTGAGCGGCAGGTGCAAACTCACCTACAGCCACCACGAAATGCACACCCGCAACCGAAACCAGGTCTCGGCCCAACATATAATGCTGCTGCGCGGCACTTGCGCCCAACTCTCCAATATCACCAATGACCATCACCTTAACCCCTTCCTGCTGCGCCAGCACTTCTGCAGCTGCGCGCATGGACGTCGGGTTGGCATTATAAGTGTCATCAATAAATAGATGTTTTGCAGTACGAATAAAATTCAGACGACCTTTTGCGCCTTTAGCCTGCTCCAGACCGGTCACAATGTCATCCAGCGCAATACCAATCGCCAAGGCAAAAGCCGTTGCGGCAGTGGCATTTTGCACATTGTGTTCACCGGCAAAGGGTAAATTCACCTGACGAGTGCCTTGTGGGGTATGCAGCATAAAAACCGCAGATTGTGGCTGCAATTCTATTTCGATTGCATACACTTCACCGCCCTGACCAAAACTCAAGACTTTTTCGGTTTGTACCGCTTGTCGAATCGGTTCTGCAAAATCATCTGCCGCCGGAACGATTGAGGTACCTGCTGGATCAATATGACGATAAATTTCAGATTTAGCCCGACAGATACCATCACGTCCGCCAAATTCACCCAGATGCGCCGTACCAATATTGATAATGCCGGCCACATGCGGTTGCACCAGATTAGAGGTGTAATCAATCTCACCCTGATGGCTGGCACCCAGTTCCATAACGGCATACTGATGTTCGGCACGCAGCTCAAGCAGCATCATTGGCACACCCAAATCGTTATTCAGGTTACCGCGAGTAATCAGAGTTGGTGCTAGACGCGAAAGAATACTGCCCAGCATTTCTTTGGTGGTGGTTTTACCACTGCTGCCAGTCAGGGCAATCACTTTCAGTTGTGCATTTTGCGCACGGCGATAAGCCCCAAGATGCCCTAAAGCCAATCGGGTATCTTCAACCACAAGCTGGCAAATATCCGCATCTACAGGATGGCTGACAATGGCAATTTCACAGCCTTTGCCTGCGACCTGAGCAACAAAATCATGGGCATCAAAGCGTTCACCTTTAAGCGCTAGAAACGCATCGCCTTTTTCTGCAAAACGTGAATCGCTCAAGATACGCTTGATTTCACCCTGAGGGATCTGGTCATTCAGCCAATAGCCTTGAGTCGCTTCAGCCAGCTGAACAGCTGTCCATGGCTCTAAAGGTACCGTACTGGTCGTTGATGTATGCATATTGTTTCCTATTGGGCAGGATAAGCTGAATCTGGTGTGTGATGCTGTGCATCGATTGCAGATTGCACTTCAACCACATCATCAAACCAATGCCGTACCCCATCAATTTCCTGATAGTTTTCGTGACCTTTACCAGCAATCACCACAATGTCACCTGCCTGTGCATTTTTCACGGCAAATTTAATAGCTTCACGGCGGTCATGAATTTCATGCACCACATGATGGTCAAACTGGATGCCGGCTTTCATATCAGCAAAAATCTGTTCAGGATTTTCAGTCCGTGGGTTATCAGAGGTAATCAGCGCTACATCGGCATGATCTAGTGCTGCTTGCGTCATCAGTGGACGTTTGCCCCGATCACGGTCACCGCCACAGCCAAACACTGCCCATAAATTCTGAGTAACATGACGTTTCAGGGTTTGTAGAACTTGAATTAAAGCATCTGGCGTATGAGCATAATCCACCACAAATAGACGCTGGTCATCACGCAGTACCTGCATGCGACCAGGTGCACCTTTGAGTTGTGGTGCCACGGCTATCAAATCGGCCAAGTTAAAGCCAGCCTGTTCAGCGGCAATCAAACTAGCCACAATATTTTCCACATTGAAATGACCGAGCAATGGGCTATTCACTTCAAATTCACCCTGTGTAGTCACCAGTTTAAATTTGGCACCATTCAAACTATATTGAATATCCTGAACCTGATAATCGGCAGCCTGTGTGGTTGAATAGGTTAAAATTCGAGGCTGTGCAGAATTGGCTTTGGCGGCATCCAGCATAACCTGTGCATGCGCATCATCAATATTGATAATCGCCACTTTAAGCGAGGTAAATTGAAACAGCAGCGATTTGGCTGCCGCATAGGCTTCCAGCGTACCGTGATAATCCAGATGGTCACGACTTAAATTACTATACGCTGCAATTTCAATGACACAGCCATTCAAACGGCCTTGTTCCAGACCATGGGAGCTGGCTTCAATCGCAGCGAATTCAGCACCTGCCTGAGCATATTCATGTAAGGAATTTTGCAGCTGCAAGGCATCCAGAGTGGTATGCGAAGAAGCTTCCAGATTTGGCAAAATGCCGTTCCCCGTGGTGCCCATCACGGCACACTTGCGGCCCTGCAACATCAGCAGTTCAGCAATTAAACGGGAAATGGTAGTTTTACCATTGGTTCCGGTCACGGCAATAATGCGCGTAGCAGCGACAGGTTGCGTAGCCTGTAAATATTGCTTTTGCCAATACCCCATCAAATGACGGACATTTGGCACCACGATACTATTTTCCAGACCGAGATCGGTTTCACTCACCACCGCCAAAGCACCATGGGCTAATGCCGACTGGGCAAATTGCACGGTTTTTTCCGGTTGCGAAAAACTAGTCAGGGCAATAAAAATTTGCCCTGCTTCAACTTTACGACTATCTAAACCAAAACCACTGAATGGTTTGGTCATCCATCCAGCGATTTTTGGGGCGGTGTAGAGATCTTGAAATGTAATGGACATTCATCACCTATTACTGGATTTTGGGAGTATCTAAAGGTTTATCTAAAGGTACATTCATTAAACGTAGTGATTCTTGCATCACACGTGCAAATACCGGTGCTGCCACCAGACCACCGTAATATTGCCCTTTGGGATTTTCAACCACGACAATCATGGCCAAACGCGGATCACTGACCGGTGCAATCCCGGCAAATAAGGCACGATAATCTGTTTGTGAATAGCCTTTACGGTCCGGACGCAATTTATGTGCGGTCCCGGTTTTACCTGCCACGCGATAGCCTGGAATATTGGCTTGTTGCGCGGTACCGCCAGGTAAAGTCACGGCTTCCATCATCAATAACACTTGTTCTGCAATTTTCGGATCAACAATCTGTTCGCCTTTCGGTGGCTGTTCTAATTTATATAAACTTAAAGGCACTTTTACGCCTTTATTGGCAATCATGGCATAAGCATCGGCAATCTGTAATACCGTAGCATTCAGACCATAACCATAAGCCATGGTGCCGACTTCAGATACATTCCATTTGCTTGGTGGTAAAATCAGACCGGCACTTTCACCCGGAAATTTAACTGCTGAGCGCTGTCCCAATCCCACACGTTTATAAAAAGTCGGTAAAGTTGCATAAGGGAGTGATAAAGCAATTTTAGCTACCCCAACGTTGGAAGACTTCTGGATAATTCCGCCCAAAGTCAAGGCGCCATAATTATGTGTATCACGAATGGTATGATTACCAATACGCATACTGCCCGGTGAAGTATTGACCACCGTATTTGCCGTATATTTACCACTTTCCAATGCCATGGCCACGGTCAATGGTTTCATGGTTGAACCCGGCTCAAATGAATCGACTGCACCGCGGTTACGCATGGCATCTTTATTGGCTAAGCTTTTTTTATCATTCGGATTATAAGAAGGCCAGCTGGTCATCGCCAGAATTTCACCGGTTTTGATATCCACCGCAATGGCTGTTGCCGAACGTGCATTATTGGCCACCCCTGCCGCAGTCAATTCACGATACATAATATATTGCAGACGTGAATCGATACTGAGGGTGATGTTTTCTCCAGCTTCAACTTCCTTGATCACTTCAGGATCTTTAAAACGGTTGCCACGTTTGTCACGGACAATTTGCTGCTCGCCATCATGACCGGATAACGCCGTATTCAGCTGCATTTCCAAACCTTCAATCCCAGTGCCTTCACTATTGGTTAAGCCAATAATTTGTGCATTCGGCTGCGGCTGCGGATAGTAACGCTTATAATTTTTCTCGGTATAGACGCCCTGAAACTCACGTTTGGCAATCAGTTCAGCCTGCTGTGGCGGAATTTCTTTTTGCAGTACCAGATAACGTGAACGAGGCTTTTCGTTCATTTTCTTTTTTAGCTCAGCACGGTCAATTCCGACCGCATCGGCAAGTTCATCCAGATTCAGGTTTTTATCTGGCAACTGACGTTTTAGCTTGCGGTTATGTGGATCTTTCGCCAGTTCAGCGGTGATTTCTTCAAACTGTTTTTTGGTATCAAAATAATCACGCGGATCAATCACCACCTTCATGACTGGCGTACTAATTGCCAGCGGCACACCATGACGGTCATAAATCACACCACGCATGGCGCGGACTTTTTCCGTTCTTAAAATGTTAGCATTGGCCTTGTTCTGCAAAAAGTCTTTGTTAATGACCTGCACATAAAATGCCCGTCCCACCAAAGCCAAAAAGCACAGTAGAACCACGCTCCACATCAGATAAAAACGCCACATATCCACACTAAGCGTGGTTTTTTCCGTAATCGGCTGCTGCTTTTTGCGTGTTGTCTGCTTTGTTCTCTTGTCCACCATATTACAGCTAGCCTTATTTTTTATCGTCTGAAGTCATTGGTAAAGAAATTACGACCGTTTGTGCCGCAGGTGGCGAGTACATGCGCAACTGGGTCACTGCGCGTGTCCCAATCTGTGCCGTCGCACCAAAGGTTTGTTGCTCGATTAGCAAACGCCCCCACTCTGCATTCAGATCATCCTTTTCCCGCATAAAAGAACTGAGTTCGCGATAATCATGTCGATATTCAAAGACTTGAAATACCACCATAATAGCGCTAACAAAGACCAATAGCAGCAAAACAGCATAAGCGATGACTTTTTTCATCGATTTTTTTTCTGTTTTGTTTTCTGATTTCTTTTCAACAACTTCAGTTTTCATTATTCGCCTTTTGAAGCTAAGCGCTCTGCAACTCTAAGCCATGCACTACGAGAACGAGGGTTGGCTTTCACCTCTTCTTCACTGGCACGGACTCGGGAAATTTTCTTTAAACGACGGGTATCTTCCCGTTTCTGTGGCAATCCCCAACTGGTATCTTCCGCCAAAGTCGATTCTTTTTGAATAAATTGTTTAATTAAACGATCTTCGAGCGAGTGGAAACTGATCACTGCCAGACGACCTTCAGGTTTAAGCACCTCTACCGCTTGCGGGAGGAAAGCTTCAATATCATCTAATTCTTTATTAATGGCAATACGGATGGCTTGAAAAGTTCGGGTCGCAGCATGTTTATTTTTTTCCCATTTTGGATGCGCCACTTTAACAATTTCGGCCAGTTGAGCTGTGGTTTCAATATAACCTGCAGCTTTAATGGCTTTGGCAATCCGGCGGCTATAACGCTCTTCCCCATACTGGAAAATTACATTTGCCAAGGCTTCTTCTTCAATATCTACCAACCATTCAGCTGCCGTCGGACCTTGGGAATTATCCATACGCATGTCTAAAGGTCCATCTTTCATAAAACTAAAGCCACGTTCAGCCTGGTCCAGCTGTGGTGATGACACACCCAAATCCGCCATCACGCCATCAACCAGATCAATCCCGTGCGCTTCCAGTTCCTGCTTCAAATCTGCAAAACTGGCATGAATAATTTTAAAACGTGAATCTTCCTGTTCCAGAAGCGCCGCTGTTTCCAAAGCTTGCGGATCTTTATCAAAGGCATAAACACGTGCATTTTCATCTAATTTTGAGAGTAATAAACGGGTATGACCACCTCGACCAAAGGTCCCATCGACATAAATTCCTGTATTTCGATCTGCCAACAAGGCATCAACAGTTTCGTGAAGTAATACAGAAATATGCGACATAAGGGTTCAATCAATACTAGGAAAAATGTAACTGCACATTATTACCTTGTTTTGATAAAGCTCCAAACGACTTTTTGTAGGGAAATATTACTTTTCATAGATAAAACCGTTTCTAACTGAATTCAATCCAGATCTGCTCTATCGTGCATATGATTTTTATTGTTCCCTGCTTTTGATATCGTTGAAATAATGGTGAATTCTACAACGCTACCATCATAAAAAAGCCAACCCCTCAGGATTGGCTTTTTGCGATCAATTCAGATTAACGTTTACTGTTATAAATCTGATCAAAAATCGCACCATTCACAAAGTGGGTTTGTTGTGCTTTGGCCCAGCCACCAAAAACCTCATCAATAGTGAAGGTTTTCAGTTTAGGGAATTGAGCAGAGTATTTCGCTAACACTTCTGGATTACGTGGACGGTAGTAATATTTAGCTGCCATTTCCTGACCCAATGGTGAGTACAAGTAGTTGATATAACCTTTAGCTAACCATTTATTGCCATCTTTTTCGACCGTTTTATCTACAATGGCCACTGATGGTTCAGTAAGAATGGACATAGACGGATAGACAATATCAAACTTGTTTTTACCTAAAGTTTTTTGTGTCACTAAGGCTTCATTTTCCCAAGTTAGCAATACATCACCAATGCCACGTTCAGCAAAAGTGGTCATTGAAGCTCGCGCCGCCGAGTCCATCACCTTAACATTGTGGTACATTTTACCCACAAAATCTTTAGCCTTGGCATCATTACCCCCCGGTTGTTTCAGGGCGTAACCCCAAGCAGACAAATATACCCAACGCGGTAAACCACCAGTTTTCGGATTTGGCGTAATAATCTGCACACCCGGTTTGATCAAATCAGACCAGTCCTTAATATGCTTTGGATTACCTTTACGCACCATAAACACGATGGTAGAAGTGTATGGTGCAGAGTTATATGGAAATTCTTTTTGCCAACCTGGTTGGATCTGACCCGACTTGACGATTTCTTCAATATCGTTTGCCAAAGCCAGAGTCACCACATCGCCTTTTAAGCCATCGACCACAGAACGGGCCTGTTTACCTGAACCGCCATGCGACTGTTTAAAATTAACGGTATTACCAGTTCGTTCTTTCCAGTATGCACCAAATGACTTGTTGAATTCTTCATAAAATTCACGTGTTGCATCATAGGACACATTTAAAAATTCACGCTCTGCCGCCTGAGCAGAAGTTGCAGTAAAAGTCATGCTGGAAGCCAGCAATGCTGCACTAAATAAGGCTTTCAATTGAGTTTTCATTGCGATACAAATCAATCATCTACATTACTGCTAAATATATGAAATAAAGTCATAAATCGCAATCAATTAAACTCTCCGCAATTCAACAAAATACCTTTCCAATACAATTAAAATAATGTTTTTATTAAAAATAATTAAAACAGTTTACTTATTCCATATATATACCGTTTTCTGAATTGCATATGCAAAAAACGGATAACAAACTGTTATCCGTTTTTTAGAACTGGCTTTAATCTTCAGAAAGATTTATTTTTTCTCGCTGTAGATCTGATCAAAAATCGCACCATTCACAAAGTGGGTTTTCTGTGCTTTGGCCCATCCACCAAATACATTACCAATCGTAAACAGTTTGATTTTAGGGAATTGAGCAGCATATTTTGCGGCAACTTGTGGATTACGCGGACGGAAAAAATATTGCGCGGCCAAATCCTGTCCTTTAGGTGAATATAGATAGTTCAAATAACCCTTAGCCAAATTACGGTTGCCATCTTTATCCACATTTTTGTCGACAATCGCCACAGATGGCTCGGCTAAAATTGAAATGGACGGATAGATAATCTGATATTTGTCTTTGCCCAGACCTTGAGTTGCCAGCAATGCTTCATTTTCCCAAGACAACAGCACATCCCCAATGCCACGCTCAGCAAAAGTGGTTAAAGAACCTCGAGCACCTGAATCCAGCACTTTGACATTGCTATATAACTTTTTGACCAGCTCACGTGCCTTAGCATCATTACCGCCCGGCTGTTTCAGTGCATAGCCCCATGCAGACAGATAAATCCAACGTGGAGCACCTCCGGTTTTCGGATTAGGCGTAATAATTTCCACCCCAGGTTTGGTTAAATCATTCCAGTCTTTAATATTTTTAGGATTGCCCTTACGCACCAGAAAAACCACGGTGGAAGTATAAGGCGCAGAATTATTCGGGAACTGTTTTTGCCAGTTTTTATGAATCAGTCCAGCATTGACAATTTCATCGATATCATTTGCTAAGGCTAAGGTCACCACATCTGCCTGCAATCCATCAATTACGGAACGGGCCTGCTTACCCGAACCACCATGAGATTGCTTAAAATTGATGTCCTGGCCGGTACGTTCTTTCCAGAAAGTACCAAAGGCCTGATTATATTCCTGATAAAATTCACGCGTTGGATCATAAGACACATTCAGAAAATCTTTAGCTGCAAAGCTATGTGAAGTGATTCCCCCGAGTAAAGCCAAAACTGTAGATGCGATTATTTTTTTCATCGATAGTGCTCTTATTAAATAATCCAGCCACTATATAAATCAAAAATAATTTTAACAATCATTAACTTATAATGATTTATGGTTTAAAAATCAATTTTATAGATATTCACTAAAATGCTTTAATATGCTTATAAATGAATAATGGGAAAAATCAAAAGACACTGCTTCTTTGAGTTTCTTCATGTTGTCTCCATATTTATTTGCTAAAAAGACGCTAGGGTTATAAGTTTTTATCATTTTGTAAAAAAGTGTGATCCAGTTCTACTTTTGTATTTTTTTATGTGGTTAAATGGTAGTCACACATAGGATTAAAAAAATATATAAAATTCCAGCACCAATAAGGGGGATGTGGAAATGCAATATACAAACTTGATTAAAGCGTTTAGCTTAAGTTTAACTTTAGGGTTTATGGCTCAATTTGGACATGCTGCGGCAATTAAAGCGACCGATAGCAAAATAATGGGGCCGGAAAAATCTTCACTGATTGAAAAAGCATTGCTACAGCAGAAGAATGGTTCCAATACCTTACGTGCTGACAATGATTTAAAAGTACTGACTGAAATTAAAGTTGCACCGACTCAAAGCTTTTTTGCTGCTCAAAATCAGAAGTTTTCTCGTTTTGTACAAGCTTTGTTCCCGCAAAATAACTCTTAATTCCCGACCTAATTGTCCAGCGAACTTCTTACCCCTTTAGAAGTTCAAACCAAGCCTAATCATTTCAATGTTGAATTTAACATTAAGTGATTAGGCTTTTTCGTTATAATAGCTTTCATTCACATTCTGAAAAAAATTGGTTATGACTGTTCGTACTCGTATTGCTCCTTCTCCTACCGGTTTTCCACACGTCGGTACTGCATATATTGCCCTGTTTAACTTATGTTTTGCCAAAAAACATGGCGGTGAGTTTATTCTTCGTATTGAAGATACAGACCAACTTCGCTCAACCCCTGAATCTGAAAAAATGATTTTAGATTCTCTGCGCTGGTTAGGCTTAAACTGGTCAGAAGGTCCTGATGTTGGTGGTCCTCACGCACCTTACCGCCAATCTGAGCGTATGGACATCTATAAACAATATGCCTTGGAACTGGTAGAAAAAGGCCATGCCTTCTACTGCTTTGCAACAACGGAAGAGCTGGATCAAATGCGTGCGGAACAGCAAGCACGTGGTGAAACTCCTCGTTATGACGGTCGTGGCTTACTACTTTCTGAAGAGGAAGTACAACGTCGTTTGGCTGCGGGTGAAGCACATGTCATTCGTATGAAAGTGCCGGCTGAAGGCAGCTGCAAATTTAACGATATGCTCCGTGGTGAAGTGGAAATTCCATGGGCACAAGTCGACATGCAAATTCTGCTGAAAACTGATGGCTTACCGACTTACCACCTTGCAAACGTGGTTGATGACCATCTCATGCAAATTACCCATGTGATCCGTGGTGAAGAATGGATTCCGTCTGCACCGAAGCATCAGTTGCTTTACAAATACTTTGGTTGGGATATGCCTGTGCTTTGCCACATGCCACTACTACGTAACCCGGATAAATCAAAACTGTCTAAGCGTAAGAACCCAACTTCAATCAACTACTACAAAGACATCGGGGTTTTGCCTGAAGCATTATTGAACTACTTGGGTCGTATGGGTTGGTCAATGCCAGATGAACGTGAAAAATTCACTTTGGCAGAAATGATTGATCACTTTGACATTCAACGTGTATCACTCGGTGGCCCGATCTTTGATGTAGAGAAACTGAATTGGCTCAACGGTCAATGGATTAAAGCACTCTCTCCTGCTGAACTATTAAATACTTTATTGGCTTGGAAAGCAGACCGTCAAACATTAGAAGATATTGCCGCTGCGATTCAGCCACGTATTAACTTATTGTCTGAAGCGGTGAATTGGGCCGGTTTTTATTTCAACCAGTTCCCGAGCATTAGCAAAGAACAGTTCGAAAGCAAAAAATTGTCTGAAGAACAGGTTCGTCAAAGCTTGCAGTTTGCCATTTGGCGTTTAGAAAGCCTGTTTACCTGGAATAACGACACCGTAAGCCAAACCTTAATGGATTTGGCCAACCAGATGGAAATTAAGCTGCGAGACTTTATGCCTACGTTCTTTATTGCCATTGCCGGCTCAACCAGTTCAACACCAGTCATGCAATCGATGGTCACTATTGGTCCTGACTTAACATTTGCCCGCTTACGTCATGCGCTTGAAATTGTCGGCGGACCGAGCAAAAAAGAAACAAAAGTATGGGAAAAGCTCAACGAAAGCTTAAAATTGCCGAAAAATGATGCAGTTGATCAAGCATAATTGATTTTATAGTTGACGTGTGAGTGCAATCCCCCTAATATTGCGCTCACACAAACTGGGGTCATAGCTCAGTTGGTAGAGCGCTACAATGGCATTGTAGAGGTCAGGAGTTCGATCCTCCTTGACTCCACCAAGTTTTTTGTTTTACCTGTGTTTGCCTCATAAGTCCCTATCGTCTAGAGGCCTAGGACATCGCCCTTTCACGGCGGTAACCGGGGTTCGAATCCCCGTAGGGACGCCAAATTCAAAAAAGCCACTAAGTTATTTAGTGGCTTTTTTATTGCCTAAATTTTCATTCAAGCTATTTTAATCTTGTGTTTTTTGCTTTCTATCTCATTCCGATTAAAATAAGCCATAGATTAGAATTGTGGAGTTGCAATGCAATATCGTTGCCCAAAATGCCAAAGCCCTAAAATTATGCCCGTTGCTCAAGCAGGAAGCCCCGCTGCGCGACCTGTGGTACCTAAAAGTCTGGTCTTTTTAATTCCAGCCGTTTTTATCCTGTTGCTTTTAGTCTTGATTAGCATTGCCATGTGGATTTTCGGTGATGGTGCTGGCACTACCCTTCAAACTGCGACCGTGGTTGTGTTTGTCATCTGCTTGATTGCAGGCTTTATGTTTTACCGCGACCTTCCTGACTTTAAAATTTCCATGCAAGGCTTTATGCAATCCCAAAAGAAATGGAAATGTCGTGAATGCAATCACGAGTGGGAAATCTAAAAGTCTTTATATTTGTCATCTCCATTTCACATCAGCTACAGGCTTAACCCTAGTGCTGGTGTAAATCATGCTCATGATGTAAATGCTTCCCTTCATCTCCATGAGCATGGCTGTGTGAATGCGCTATACATTCATCATTTTCTATCTGTAGCGTCATTTCAGTAATGCCATGCTCATGGCTGAGCATTTCCAAAGCTTCACGATAAAGCTGGTTATGATCGGCCTGTGGTGCATATAAATGTACGGTCAGATGAATATTCTTGGAGCTAATTGCCCATACCTTCAATTGATGAATACTTTCAACATCTTTTAAGTTCAAAAGATCTTGACGTAATTTTTCAATATCAATTTCCTCTGGTACACCTTCCAGCAGTATATTGATACTCTGTTTCAGCAAGACCCAAGTGCGCGGCAATACCCACACCCCAATCAGTACTGCAATTAAGGTATCAACCCACATCCAACCAGTGAAATAAATAATCGCTGCGCCAATAATCACCCCTACTGATCCCAAAGCATCACTCAATACTTCCAGATAAGCGCCTTTTACATTCAAGCTTTGCTCAGAGCTGGAAAATAAGATGCGCATTGAAATCAGGTTAATTAGCAGCCCGATTACAGCAACAATGAGCATACCGATGCTTTGAATTTGAGGCGGTGTAGAAAAACGCTGATAGGCTTCATATAAAATATAAATGGCCACGATAAAAAGCATGGAGGCATTAAACAGGGCAGCTAAAATTTCAAAACGTTGATAGCCAAAAGTCCGCTTATTATCCGCAGGCATTTTCCCAATTTTAATCGCTACTAAAGCAATGGCTAAGGCAGCTGCATCGGTAAACATATGTGCAGCATCTGAAAGCAAGGCTAAACTTTGAGTAATAAAGCCAGCAACCACCTCAATGATTAAAAAAATCGTGGTGAGCATCAGAGCAAAAGTGAGCTTTTTGATATTGGCTTCAGTCACAACCGCATGACTATGATCATGACCATGATGTTCACTCATTGCTGGCTCCTGTTATATCCAAAGATTTTGCATTGATTGTTTTAAAGCATAGCAATCAATCATCGAGTTATAAAATTACGTTTTTCGAATTTATTATCAAAACAAAAAAACCAGCCCGCAGGCTGGTTTTTTATTCACATTAAAATCAGCAATTAACTGCCAATTTTTTTGTATTTAGTACGTTTTTGCACAGCTGCATCACCTAAACGTGCCAAACGATATGCTTCATATTCAGCATAGTTACCTTCATAGAATTCAGGCTGTTCGTTCTCAAATGACAAGATATGCGTTGCAATACGGTCTAGGAACCAACGGTCATGCGATACCACCATCACTGTACCCGGGAATACCAAAATGGCATCCTCAAGTGCACGTAAGGTTTCGATATCCAAGTCGTTCGATGGTTCATCGAGTAAGATCACGTTAGCGCCCATTTGCAGAATTTTCGCAAGTTGTAGACGGTTACGCTCACCACCAGATAACTCACCAACACGTTTTTGCTGATCTTGACCTTTAAAGTTAAAGCGACCGATATAAGCACGTGATGCGATTTCATAGTCACCGATACGCAAGATATCTAAACCGCCAGAAACTTCTTCCCAAACAGTTTTATTGTTATCTAAAGTGTCACGGATCTGACCCACATAAGCCACTTTAACCGATTCACCTAAGGTCACGGTACCAGTATCCGGTTGTTGTTCGCCAGTCATCATACGGAATAAGGTTGTTTTACCCGCACCGTTTGGACCAACAATACCGACAATCGCTGTTGCTGGCACAGTGAAGGTCAAATCTTTATACAGCAAGCGACCATCAAACGATTTGCTGATGCCTTCAACTTCTACAACCTTGTTACCTAAACGTGGACCAGGTGGAATGTAGATTTCAGAGGTTTCATTACGCTGTTGGAACTCACGTGAGTTAAGCTCTTCAAAACGCTCCATACGCGCTTTGTTTTTCTTTTGCTGGCCTTTGGCATTTGAGCGAACCCATTCAAGTTCTTTTTTCAATGCCTTAGCAAAAGATTCTTCTTGTTTATTTTCCTGCTCTAAACGGGCATTCTTTTGTTCCAACCAAGAAGAATAGTTACCTTGGTAAGGAATACCATGGCCACGGTCAAGCTCCAAAATCCACTCTGCAACGTTATCCAAGAAATAACGGTCATGGGTAATCGCAACGATGGTACCCGGGAAGTCTTTCAAGAAACGTTCTAACCAAGATACAGATTCTGCATCCAAATGGTTCGTCGGTTCATCAAGAAGTAACATGTCCGGCTTAGACAGCAATAAACGGCACAGTGCAACACGACGGCGTTCACCACCTGAAAGCAAGGTGACATCTGCATCCCAAGCTGGAAGGTTTAACGCAGCCGCAGCTTGATCCATTTGGTTGACAATGTTGTGTGCATCCCAAGAATGGATAATTGCTTCTAACTTCTCTTGCTCTTTTGCAAGTGCATCAAAGTCAGCATCTTCAGCTGCATATTCAGCGAAAACTTCATCTAAACGTGCAAGTGCATCAAGTGGTTCACGTAAGCCATCTTCAACGTTACCACGAACATCTTTTGCTGGGTCAAGTGGTGGTTCCTGCTCAAGGTAGCCGATTTTAATACCCGGTTGAGCACGCGCTTCACCTGAGAAATCTTTATCTACGCCAGCCATAATACGAAGCAAGGTTGATTTACCTGCACCGTTTAAACCAAGCACACCAATTTTTGCACCTGGAAAGAATGATAAAGAGATGTCTTTCAAGATTTCGCGCTTAGGCGGAACCATCTTAGACACACGGTTCATCGTGTAAATATATTGGGCCACGTAGGACTCCTCTATAGAAAAAGCAACATTCGCAAGCGAACGACAGCCGCAGGCGAACAGATATTTGGCGGGCATTATACGATGAATGTGCCAAAAAAATAAGATATAGCTTTCATCCTCAATAGATTGTTACAACTAAAGACGAGTTTATTTTTTAAACATGATTTTGCAAACTCATGTTGCCGCAGTTTTGCTGAAAATCTTTTAGCTTTATAAATAAATAAGATATTCATGTCTATAAATATGCGGTTTTATTAATATTCATAAATGCTATATTGATGAAAATTAACTCACGAAGATGACGTAAACATGACTTATAAAGATGAAACATTGGCCATTCATGCCGGCTATAGCCCGGAGCCGACTACAAAAGCTGTCGCAGTACCTATTTATCAGACCACATCTTATGCCTTTGACAACACTCAACATGGGGCTGATCTCTTCGATTTAAAGGTTCAGGGCAATATCTATACCCGAATTATGAACCCGACCACCGCAGTTTTAGAGCAACGTCTGGCGGCGCTCGAAGGCGGCATTGGGGCTTTGGCGCTCGCATCTGGCATGTCAGCCATTACCTACGCCATTCAAACCATTGCCGAAGCTGGTGACAATATTGCTTCAGTGTCCACCTTATATGGCGGTACCTATAATCTGTTTGCTCACACTTTGCCTAAACAGGGCATTGAAGTGCGTTTCTTCGATTATCAAAATCCGGAAGCCTTACGAGGCTTAATTGATGACAAAACCAAACTGGTATTTGTCGAATCGATTGGTAATCCACTGGGCAATATTATTGACCTCGAAGCCATTTCCAAAATTGCCCATGAATATGGGGTACCAGTGATTGTCGACAACACTGTTGCCACCCCTGCACTGCTCAAACCTTTTGAACATGGGGCCGACATTGTGGTGCATTCCCTGACCAAATATATTGGCGGACATGGTAATTCCATTGGCGGTGCAATTGTTGACAGCGGTAAATTTCCCTGGGGCCAATATCCTGAGCGCTTTAAAGTCTTGAATACGCCTGATCCAAGTTATCATGGGGTCAATTATGTAGAAGCTTTGGGTGCTGCAGCGTATATCGCACGTGCCCGTGTCGTACCGCTACGCAATACCGGCGCAGCCATTAGTCCACTGAGTGTTTTTCTGATCCTGCAAGGTCTGGAAACTTTAAGTCTACGTATGGAACGCCACACCGAAAATGCGCAAAAGGTAGCCGAATATTTACAGCAGCACCCCAAAGTCCAATGGGTCAATTATGCCGGACTCAAAGACCACCCTCAGCATGCTTTGGCACAAAAATATGTGAAAGGTAAACCATCTGCCATCCTGTCTTTTGGCGTGCAAGATGGCCGGGAAGGCGGAACCCGTTTTATTGATGCCCTACAGCTCTTCACCCGACTGGTGAATATTGGGGATGCTAAAAGTCTGGCTTGCCACCCTGCCACCACCACCCACCGTCAATTGAATGAGGAAGAACTCAAATCTGCAGGAGTCAGTGTAGATATGGTCCGTTTATCCGTGGGGATTGAACATATAGATGATTTGATTGCTGACTTGGAACAAGCGCTGGCTCAAGTTTAAATCTTTTATATTTCAATACATTTCAGCCTTCTTCCCGATGCGAAGAAGGCTTGAGAGGAGCCTTCATCTTTCTTGTTATTTCTCTTGGTTTTATTTTAAATTCATGGTAAAAATCAAATTACAGGTAGAACAATAATAGAGCAAATACTCTAATTATATTTGTAAATTCAACAACTTATCTATAGCTTTTTTTTAAACATCCGCTATTATTGACTACTCCAGAATAGCTCAAATTCCCCAATATTTTGAGCCCTAGAATCAATTAAAAAAACATAATCTAGAATTTCATTAAGCCAGGAAAATATTGTGAATTCAAAACTAGAGAAACTTTTTCAGAATCGAGTTAACGGAAAAATCGTCTTAATCACTGGTGCATCTAGTGGTATCGGTTTGACTGTTGCACATAGGCTTGCCGATGCCGGTGCTCATGTTCTGCTCGTGGCTCGCACCAAAGACACACTCGATCAAGTCAAACAAGAAATTGAAGCCAAAGGCGGAAAAGCCTCCGTTTTTCCATGTGATTTAAATGACATGGAATCTATTGATGAAGTATCAAAACAAATTTTAGCCTCTGTCGATCATATTGATATCCTGATTAACAATGCAGGGCGTTCAATTCGTCGTGCAGTGCATGAATCAACCGATCGTTTCCATGATTTTGAACGTACCATGCAGCTGAATTACTTCGGTGCCATTCGTTTGGTCATGAATATCCTGCCGCAAATGATGGTACGTCGTGATGGTCATATCATTAACATCAGCTCGATTGGTGTATTGGCCAATGCAACACGCTTCTCGGCTTATGTCGCATCTAAAGCAGCACTAGATGCCTTTAGCCGCTGTCTTTCTGCTGAAGTGCATTCACATAAAATTGCCATTACTTCAGTCTATATGCCGTTGGTACGCACCCCGATGATTGCGCCAACCAAAATTTATAAATATGTGCCCACCTTATCTCCTGAGCAGGCATCAGATTTAATTGCCTATGCAATTGTCAAACGTCCGAAGAAAGTAGCGACCAACCTTGGACGACTGGCTTCAATCACCTATTCGATTGCACCAGACATTAATAACAAATTGATGTCAATTGGTTATAACCTGTTCCCAAGTTCTTCTGCTTCGGTAGGTCAGCCACAAAAACTGAATTGGGTGCAAAAAGCGTATGCACGTTTGTTCCCAGGTGAACATTGGTAAGATTATGCAATACGAAAGCCAGTCAATAGACTGGTTTTTTTATGCTATAAACATCCTTAACTTTTTTTTGCTTTTAGATTTTTATGCGGATTGCTGCTCTCATTTTCCAATATAGCTGTTTTGCCTTTGCTCTTTTTCTTTGCTATCAAGTCGGTACTGCTATATACCTGCAAGATTATAAATTGATGGATATCGTCAGTGATATCGGTACGATTCTAATTTGTATCGATTTAGGCATGTTCCTGTATTTCAATAAATCTTTAACAGCACTGAAGATGAAAGTAGCGTCTCAACAGCCTGCTGTTCAGGTTTCAATTATCGAGAACATAACACGTAAGTTGGGTCATTTGGGTATTATTCTGATTATCTGTAGCTGGATTGTGCCAATCATTAATTCATAAAGATCAAATAAAAAAACCTCCCGATTGGGAGGTTTTCTTTTAGCGACTAAAGATTATTTAGAACCTTTAATCCCGGCTTGAAGTAATAACGCACCCAAACCACCAATTTTATTTTCTTGGGGTTTATTCGCTTGAGGTTTTTTATGACCTTGTGGGCGGTCACCTTGCGGACGTGCATGCTGTGGACGTTTACCTTGAGGCTTACGTTCACCGCGTTGTTCATTCTGAGCATTGTCACGGCGTGGCTGGCGTGGTGCTTTAGCAGGTGCTTCTGAACCTTCAGGACGCATAGACAGGTTCACACGGTTACGTTCAGCGTCCACAGTTAATACACGCACCTGAACGATTTGACCCGGTTTCACCACTTTATGCGGATCAGAGACAAACTCGTTTGCCAGTTCAGAAATATGCACTAAACCGTCTTGGTGTACGCCTACATCCACAAATGCGCCGAAGTTGGTGACATTGGTGATTACGCCTTCCAGCTGCATGCCTTCAGTCAATTGCGACACTTCAGTGATGTCTTCACGGAACTTCGCAGTACGGAATTCCGGACGCGGGTCACGACCCGGTTTTTCAAGTTCAGACAATACATCTTGAATGGTTGGCAAACCAAACTGGTCATTAGCAAATTCTTCTGCATTCACTTGGCGAATGATTTCAGAATTACCAATAATATCTTTTACGGTCGTTGCTTTGGCTTCGACAATTTTGTTTACCAAGCCATAAGATTCTGGGTGAACTGCAGATGCATCTAATGGCTCAGAACCGTCTTGAATACGCAAGAAACCAGCTGCCTGTTCAAAAGTACGCTCGCCTAAACGTGGTACTTTTTTCAAATCTTGACGACTGTCAAAACGGCCATTTTCCTTACGGAAGTCAACAATTTGCTGTGCAATCGATTTGTTCAAACCTGCGATATAACCCAAAATTGCTGAAGATGCGGTATTCACATCTACACCGACCGAGTTCACACAGTCTTCCACTACTGCTTCTAATGTTTTCGCCAAACCAGTTTGGTTCACGTCATGTTGGTACTGACCCACACCAATCGATTTTGGATCAATTTTTACAAGTTCCGCCAATGGATCTTGTAAACGACGTGCAATCGATACGGCTCCACGAATTGAAACATCCAGTTCAGGAAGCTCTTGTGATGCCAATTCAGATGCCGAATAGACTGATGCACCGGCCTCAGATACGGAAACACGAGTCAATTTCAGGTCGCTATTGGCCGCCATCATTTCAGCAACCACAGCTTCAGTTTCACGACTTGCAGTCCCGTTACCAATCGCGATCAAATCAACATTGAATTCACGGCAAAGACGCGCAAGTTCAGCAATCGAACCCTCTTTATCTTCTTTTGGTGCAAACGGATAAATGGTGCTATGTGCAAGCACATCGCCAGAAGCATTCACTACAGCCAGTTTCACCCCGGTACGGATACCTGGGTCTACACCTAAGGTACAACGAGCACCAGCAGGAGCAGAAAGCAATAAATGACGCAGGTTTTCTGCAAATACGTCCATCGCTTCTGCTTCAGCAGCCAAGCGTTTTTCAGTCAATAATGAATGTTCGATTTGTGGACGAACTTTACCTAACCAGAACAGTTTTGCAGTTTGCTTCAAGTAATCTTGACGGCTTTGCGGTTGAACTGTTTCCAGACTGTATTCAGTTTCGATACGGTTCAATGGAAGTTCATCTTCACCATCGACTTTTAAGCCCAAGACATTTTCCTGACGGCCGCGAAGCATCGCCAACAAACGATGTGAAGGGACTTTATTCAGGTTTTCAGAGAAATCGAAGTAATCACGGAATTTTTTACCAACTTCTTTTTTCTCTTCACTTGCAACTAAGCTTTTAAGCGTTGCAGTTTTTGCAAAGGTCGCTTTTAACTCAGTTGTGAGTGCAATATTTTGTGCCCAGTCATCAATCAGAATGTGCTGGATCGCATCCAGTTGGCTTTCCGCATCTGGATAATCTTCATGACTAAAGCCCGCTAACGCTTCAGCAGGGTCAACTTGTTCATTAAAGATTTTTTCAGCGACAGGCCCCAAGCCAGCTTCTTTGGCTTTAAAAGATTTGCTGGTACGTTTAGGACGGTACGGTGCGTAAAGTTCTTCTAAAGCATTCTTGGTTTCAGCAGCATTTACACGTGCCAACAAATCATCTGACAATTTATTTTGTTCTTTCAGCGATTCGATTACTTTTTCACGGCGTTCAAATAAATCACGTAGATACGATAAACGGGTGTCGAGTTGGCGTAACTGGGTATCGTCCAAGCCTTGCGTTACTTCTTTACGGTAACGTGCGATAAATGGAACGCTGGCACCTTCATCAATCAGTTTGATGGCAGCTTCTACTTGATTTGGACGTACGGCAATTTCTTTTGCTAACTGCTGAACTAAGTCAGTCATCGTGTTTGATCCCACAAGGATAAGTACTAAATTGCATGATTATAAAGACCAAGCCCATAAAATCCACAATTGTTTTGATTAAATTTATAAGTGGTCAATATTGCCAATCCAGCTCTTTTTCATAATTTGCTCTAAAATTAGGTGATAAGTAGATTTTTAACCTAGATATTCAGCATGATAAGCGCTAATTTAGATGTATACATTTGGTATCTATGTCTTGATTTTATCTGCAATATTTGTTGCTTTAGAGCATAGCAAACAGATACCAATGAATCGTATACTCAAGAGCATCCGAACTTTTGTTTACGATGACAATAAAGAATAAGGAGCACATCATGAGTTTAGTGGTACCTGCTGAAAAAACAGATCCAGTACAAACCGAAACTGATCGCGTCGAACGCATACTCGTTGTGGATGATGATGTGCGATTACGTACGTTGTTGCAGCGCTTTTTAGAAGATAAAGGCTTCGTGGTCAAAACGGCACACGATGCGACACAAATGGATCGTTTATTGCAGCGCGAACTTTTCTCCCTGATCGTGCTCGATTTCATGCTTCCAGTAGAAGATGGCTTGAGTATTTGCCGTCGTTTACGCCAGTCGAATATTGATACCCCAATTATCATGCTCACTGCACGCGGCAGCGATTCAGACCGTATTGCCGGGCTAGAAGCAGGTGCAGATGATTACCTGCCTAAACCGTTTAATCCGAATGAGCTGCTGGCGCGTATTCGTGCGGTTTTACGTCGTCAGGTACGTGAAGTTCCGGGTGCGCCAAGCCAGCAGATGGAAGTCGTGAGTTTTGGCCCATGGTCACTAGATTTATCTACCCGTACCCTCACCCGTGAAGGTCAGGTGGTGACTTTGACTACAGGTGAATTCGCGGTACTGAAAGCCTTGGTACAACATCCACGTGAACCATTGACTCGCGACAAGCTGATGAATCTGGCACGTGGCCGTGAATGGGGGGCTATGGAACGTTCTATCGATGTTCAGGTATCACGTTTACGTCGTCTGGTGGAAGAAAACCCTGCCCGCGCACGTTATATCCAAACTGTTTGGGGCGTGGGTTATGTGTTTGTTCCAGATGGCGCGGAATAAGTTTAAGCAAAGATTAATGTCACTAACACGACGGAGTCTTTTCATTAAACCTGATAGATATGCAATAACCTGCGGTTCGCCTTACTTTTGTTTCGGCAAAAGTAAGCAAAACCATTGTCATCCGCAAAACTCGTCCATTTTCTGCACGTAAATGAAATCATCGCAGAAACTTTATATATTAAAAAGCTCCTGCCTCAAACAGTTGCGGATGACCTGAGCGCGTATCGGACATGGTTTATTGTTCTAATACTTTAAATTTTGCTCTAGGATCATGCGTGAAACTCGAACCTATCGACCCACAAAAATTTACTGATTACGTCGCTTACTCAGAAAAAAAGAGAACTCGCTGGAATCGTTTTCTCGACAAAATTAAGCCACGCTCAGCTGCAATGCGTACCACAGTGCTCGTGTTATTCATTGTATTTTTCAGTTTATTTATGTCGTTGTGGTTCTTCTGGCGTACGCTTTACTTACCGGAAATTCAGCAACACGCACGCTACCTAGGTGTTGAGCTGGAAATCATCAACAACCCCGATTTACGGATTTTCCATAACGATGCCGAAGTGGACGTTGATACCTGGTTAAAAAACCGAGTCGGCATTGAATACATTACCGATCCTAAAGAATATCCAAGTGTACGTGACAAGGTCATTGCCGAGTTTTTTACCAATCAGATTGAAAAAGCACTCGCCAAAGAACTGAAAGTTGAAAATGTCACCGTATATTTCCAGTTTAAACCCAGCCCACGTATTTGGATTCAAACTCCTGAAATGAAGGGCCACTGGGTACGTGAACCGTTAAAAACCTATGCCAACTATAGCCCAGAACTGGTATTTGGCTGGTTATTGGGTGTCCCCCTCATTGCCGCTGCCATCATTTTAACTCTGGTTCGCCAGTTAAACCGCCCGCTACGCCGTTTGCAAAATGCAGCGAACAGCTACAGTAAAACAGGGTCTGCGCCCTATTTGGAAACCAATCATGGCCCACAGGAAATTCGTGAAGTCAACCAGGCATTTAATCACATGATTTATACCCTGGATCAGACTGAACGCGATCGTCGGATTATGTTGGCAGGCATTTCTCACGACTTGCGCACGCCCCTTACCCGCATTCGTTTAAGCGCGGAAATGATGCCCGATGAAGACTTTTTGAAAGAAGGTCTGATTTATGATGTGGAAGATATGGATGCTATTCTGAATCAGTTCATCTCATATATGCGTGATGGTTCTGATGAGGAACTGCAAGATACTGATCTGAATATGCTGCTACAAGAATTGGTGATTCAGTTCAAACCCTTGAAGATTCTTTTTAAAGCACAGGAAATTCCAAATATTCAGGCTCGTAGCCAGTCATTGAAACGTCTGATTGGCAATCTGATCAACAATTCCAAACGTTATGGCGCCGAACCAATTGAACTGTCAGCCAAAGTTGAAAATGAACATATTCTGATTAGTGTAGCTGACAATGGCGAAGGCATTCCTGAAGACCAGATTGAAGACCTGATGCAGCCGTTTGTTCGCGGAAATGAAGCACGTACTATTCAAGGTAGTGGTTTAGGTTTGGCCATTGTGAAACGTATTGTCGATATGCACCAAGGCAAACTCACGATTCATAATCGCCCTCAAGGCGGCTTAGAAGCACTTATTTCTTTACCTATTTTTCATGATCAAACGGAGGAGAACATTCAGCACAGCACTTTAGGGAAAATCAAACAAACTTTGACTGAACACTTTTAACAATTGATCAAATAAGCAACAAACAGTTTTGTTTAAGGATTAATCTATTAATTTTTAGATGATTAAAATCAGCAATTTAAAATCCATAAAAAATACTTATACCCACATTTTTTCAAAAAATTAGACCTTAGCCTAACAGGCATGCACAATTTATTTATGGGACGGTACAATCCGTCTAGTTTTGAACAAGAATTGAGCGTAAACCATGTCTTTAGATCGTATTCGTTTAGCGTCACTTCATGACAAAGTCATGAGCGCAGAACAAGCTGCTACTTTTATCCAAGATGGTATGACTGTAGGTATGAGTGGATTTACTCGTGCAGGTGAAGCAAAAGCTGTTCCTCTAGCACTTGTAAAACAAGCTCAAACTAATCCTTTGAAAATTACCTTAATCACAGGCGCAAGTCTGGGTAACGACTTAGATAAAAAATTAACTGAAGCTGGTGTACTTGCTCGTCGTTTACCGTTCCAAGTGGATAGTACTTTACGTAAAGCCATTAACAAAGGCGAAGTCATGTTCATCGATCAGCATTTGTCTGAAACTGTTGAACAAATGCGTAACCAACAATTGAAAAAGCCAGATGTAGCAGTAATTGAAGCTGTTGCCATTACTGAAGATGGCGGCATCATTCCGACCACTTCTGTAGGTAACTCTGCAAGCTTTGCTATTTTTGCTGAAAAAGTAATTGTTGAAATCAACACCAATTTAAGCCCGGCATTTGAAGGCTTGCACGATATCTATATCCCAACCTATCGTCCAACACGTCAAGCAATTCCATTGACGCATGTAGATCAACGTATTGGTACTGCTGCAATCAATATCGATCCTGCTAAAATTGTCGGTATCGTATTCAACAATGAATATCACGACTCTCCATCAACTGTGACTGAACCAGATGATGAAACTCAAGGTATTGCCAACCACCTGATCGCTTTCTTTGAACAAGAAGTGGCTGCTGGTCGTTTACCAAAAGATTTAGGACCATTACAGGCAGGTATCGGTTCAATTGCCAATGCCGTATTGACTGGTCTGAAAGAATCAAACTTCGAAGATCTAGTGATGTACTCTGAAGTACTTCAAGACTGTACGTTCGAATTGATCGATGCCGGCAAAATGAAATTTGCTTCAGGTTCTTCAATTACCCTTTCTGCTAAATATGGCGAAAAAGTATTTAACAACCTTGAACAATACAAAGACAAACTTGTACTTCGTCCACAAGAAATTTCGAACCACCCTGAATTGGTGCGTCGTTTAGGTATTATTGGTATCAACACTGCATTAGAGTTTGATATTTACGGTAACGTAAACTCAACTCACGTTTGCGGTACCAAAATGATGAACGGTATTGGTGGTTCAGGTGACTTCGCACGTAATGCTCACTTGGCAATCTTCGTGACTAAATCAATCGCAAAAGGCGGCGACATTTCTTCTGTTGTGCCATTTGCATCTCACGTTGACCATGCAGAACACGACGTTGATATCCTTGTAACTGAACAGGGTCTTGCTGACTTACGTGGTTTAGCGCCGCGTGAACGTGCTCGTGCGATTATCGACAACTGTGCGCACCCAATGTACCGTGATGCCTTGAATGACTACTTTGATCGTGCATGTGCAAAAGGCGGTCAAACTCCACACATCTTGCGTGAAGCATTGTCTTGGCACTCTAACTTTGAAGAGCAAGGTCATATGCTTGCTGTTCAGGCTGAAGCTAAAAGTGCTTAATTGCCCGACTGTGGCATAGTATTAAAAAAGCGTACTCCGGTACGCTTTTTTTAATTTAGCAACGCTACCTGCATGATAAAAAACAACGCTCAGCTAACACTAAAAGTGATTTCAAAATCATCATTTCCTTAGCGCCTATAAACGTTGTTCAACCGCTTGACGATTTTGCTTTTTAATTTTTTCCATTTGCGCATTTAAGTCTAAGACCTGCTTATATAGGTCATTAAACGGCTTGATCGGCTGGTCCTGATAAAACATAAACCTCTGGTTCTTTTTCTCCCATTTATTATTTTTAAGAATCTGGAATAAGGCATCGGCCTTATCTAAAACCAGAAGTTCCAAGGCAAATAAGGCGTGGGTCTGATCGCTATCCCGGCTTTCACGCAAGCTATCGGTTAACTGACGTCTCAAATGCGATTTAATGGATAACTGTTTGGCCCGAGCCAAAGTGTTTTCTTCACGTTGCGCGCTTTGCTCTTGATACTGGGCTGCAAGCAAATGTGCTTGGCGCAGCATCTGTTCCGTTTCTACATATTTCTGCTGGCGGTCTTTGTCTAAGCGGTCGATATTTAAAAACTGATCCCAGTGTATTGCCTTAAGCTCACGCAAATAGGCATTTCGTGCTTCTGCATTTTGAATCATTTCGCTCAGCACAAAGTCAGCCATCACCTTATAATCACCCTGCAAACGATGATCCGATACATTGATATTGATCGGCTTTGACCATTCCTGAGCTTGCTGATAAATCAGTTCAGCTTTTTCATACAATACCGTTTGGTATTGATGCACCTGACTGAGCTCTTGTTGTTGTTCGGAATATTGATAAAACATCCAGCCAAATACAGTACATGTCGCCAATCCTAAGATAAGAAAAATCCTGGGCATATCAGACTCCGCAATACGGTGTTTTCATCATCATAACGTGTTTTGGTTTAAATCGTTTATTTTTCAAACAAAAGCTTTATAAAGCTGGTAACCCTCTTGCGGCTTTCTGCCGTATTGACGCTTTAAATTTTGCTTCGAATCCCCATCAATATAGACAAGAAAAGAACAGAGAATCCTTATGCGCGTAGATATTTGGTCAGATGTAGTTTGCCCATTTTGTTATATTGGTAAAAAACGTCTGGAAGCTGCTGCTGAACAGGCAGGTGTAGAACTTGAAGTTCATTGGCACAGTTATGAACTTGATCCAGATGCACCGCCCCGTCAGGAAATCTCCAACTCTGAACGTCTTGCGCAAAAATATGGACGTAGCGTTGCAGAGGTCGAAGAAATGCAGCGCAATATTGCAGCCATGGCTGCGGAAGAAGGCATTCAGTTCAACTGGGAAAATGCCAACTCGGGCAATACCTTTAATGCACACCGCATCATTCATTTAGCGCAAAGTAAAGGTCTGGGTTCAGAAGCCAAAGAAGCCTTTTTCTATAGCTATATGACCCAAGGTTTGGCCATTGGTGAACGTGAAACACTGGAAGATGTCGCAGCACGCATTGGATTGAATCCGGTAGAAGTGGACGATGTCCTCAATTCAGATGAATATGCAGACTTTGTCAAATTTGATGAAGAAATTGCACGCGATCAATTAAAAGTGACTGGCGTTCCTTTCTTTGTATTTGATCAGCGTATTGCCTTGGCCGGTGCCCAGCCACGCGAAGTGTTTTTAAAAGTGATGGAAAAAGCTTTAGAAGCACCGCAACAAACTGAAATTGAAGCGGATGATAACGCAATTTGCAAGGATGACAACTGCGATCTGCCTGAAAAATAAGGGTGATCGTTCAATAAATTACACTTAATAAAAATCCCCAACTTGGGGATTTTTTCATTTCAAGGCGGCTTGATTTATTCAACTTAATCAACCAAGAAACTAATCTTTAAATTTACACGATACTCAGTAATTTTATTGTCTTTGATGACCACTTTTTGTTCATTAATCCATGCACCCTGTACATTTTTTACCGTTTCCGTCACTTTATGTATACCGGATTGAATCGCATCTTCAAAACTTTTATTGCTGCTTGAATTCACTTCAACTACTTTTGCGATAGCCATCGTTTTAACCTCAGGTTTTATTATTTTGAACTTTGATAATAGGGTATTTTTTAATCAAAAAAATCACTTTTAACATTACACCGCAAAAACTTACATACAGAACACAATACCGCTCAGAAGAGTTAACCTATTACAAAACTCAACTTATCTATACAAGGCTTGGACACAATATGAGTTTCTATTCGCTAGGCTTATATGCGGGATAATTCAATTCCAGATCATGAAATTTTTAGAGGTAAATATGAACACTGAAACACAAAACCCTGCTGTTGATTCTACCCCTGTACAAAATTCTGCTGTTGATTCCAGTTCGACACAAAGTGCCTGTGCCAAATCTCGCTTTTCTCCCACTCTAAAGGGAGTGCTTATAGGAGCGGTTGCAGGCAGCGTATTACCTGTTTTTGGTACCTTTAGCGGTGCGATTATTGGAGGTGTCGCTGGCAAAGTTTATGAGAAAAAATGTCAAAATAAATGCCATGAAAATTAATATTTTTTTATATTTTTAAGCAGCTTAAGACAGATTGCGCCGCTCAATCTGTCTTAGAGCAAAAACTCTAAATATATGATTTATATAATAATTTAAACTGACCATTCATCTTTTTCAACGTATTTGCTCTTCCTGAGTTTGATTATTTTTTGATACTATTTATGTGAAATTTATTTTTTATATCTCCCCATTGTCCAAATTCGTTTTGGGCATCCTTTCACTTAAAGGAAATGATGATGAACGCAATGAAATCTCTTTTGGCTGTAGCGGTTGTGGCTTTCTCTGCAAATGTATCTGCTCAAATTGTTTATATTCCAGATTTTCCTGTAAAAAAAGCAGTTGAAACGGTAAATAATGCTGAGCAAAAAGCGCCGGCTTCTGCTCCTGCTAATCAAGAGACAACTGCATCTGAAGCAAAAGCTTAACCAGCCTATTCAGATTCAAATAAAAAAACAGACTGAAGCTATTCAGTCTGTTTTTTTATGCATAGTCCGTCTCAAAAACCAGCCCTGTATTTTTGGCTCATATTCATGATCCCGCCCATTTTTAGCCTCAGTTCAGCCTGACTTTTTGAGCCCAGATATAAAATGAAAACCATGCCCATAACCCAAACTGATCTTTGCAACCAAAAATAATTGCTCATTTTTTATCTAAAATTTACATTTTTTGCTAATTATGTCTATAGATACTCAAAAACTGACATTTTTTTGCATGCTTTTTCTTTACAAATACATATAATCAAAGGAACTAAATGAATAATTTTCCTGAATAAAAAGTGTTCATATGCAAGAACTTCAAGCGCTGATTCAAGGTAAGATTCCCCCACAAACGGTTAAGATCGAGCATTTAATCGCGCTTGCCGAACGCTACCCACAAACGACATCTGCAGAATATAAATTACTTGAACTGGCGACCAATATCGTTTTGGCAAGTTATCTAGAAAAAGCACATAAGCATCTCTAGGGGTCAGTGCATGAATGTTTTAGAAAAAGTGATGTTGATTAAAGAACTCAATTTCTTAATTGACGGTTTAGAACAGCGTTCATTGTCTTTTTTTGAAATTGCGCGATCGAAAACACGGATTAAAGAAATTTTTGCTCTATGTGACGAGCCAATCTTTAAAAAGCAGATTATAAAATTCAAATCACAAACCCAGCCTAAAATTGCTGCGCTGGATTTTGCAGATCAAACCCTATTTAAACTTTCATTTCGTGGGTTTTTTCAGCAGGAAAATGCCTTAGAACAAGCTCTGTACCAACATAAAAATTCAGGTTGGGCAACTCTTTATCATCCAAAGAAAGGTTGGCAAATCTGGCTAATTCCTGCTCCAGAGCGTACTGCCTTGATCAGCGAATGGGGAGATCTTGACGATGCTTATCAGTGGATGATGGCACAGCAGCAACTTTATGCCTGCCTCAAAACAGATTATGAATTAAAAAATAGCCAAAACCTTATAGAGCGACAAATCGTACCGGTATTAACCGAGATCGAAACACATATAAATTCATCAATAGAGACACAACGAGATCACCAATTCAATGCTGCATCAGATTTAAACATTAAGCCTGTTGAGATTGCATTGCTGGATGAACCTTTAATTCAGATAGATAGTTCTCAACCATCAGAGCAATCCTCTACAATTTCCGCAAACCAAACTGATATGGTTAATCCGGTTGTTATTGAATCAATAGCTGGCTCTGTTGCTACAAAAGAAAGCCATGGCATTGACTCCAATGTCGTTTCTCACACCCCACAACGCTTGCAGCTCAACGCATATACGGCACAATTGCATCTCTTGCAGGACAGAGAAGCTTCTGCCCAACAGTTATTCAAGCTGGAAATTGCTAGCCAGCCTGAAATCTTGCAGCACATTGATTTTTTCTTGCAGGGTTCAGACCTGCAAGACTGGGCAAACCGGCCAGTTTATCTGGCTGAACAAATGGATCAATACGGTCGTTTTATTAAATATTTAGCCTTGTTGGGTGCTGACAATCCAATACAGGCCATAGATTGCCTGCGTGAATTAGATGATCACCATCATTTGGCTGCGATAAAAGACATCTCATGGAATGATCTAAGTGATGGTTTTTCCCGCATTGAAGACATTTTTCAGCTGTATAATCAAAAGGCGAACTCAGTCTGGCAAAGTGAAGACTATATGCCTTTTATCCCTACCCAGTTGATTCAAAACCAAAAATTTATTCAATTTGAAGAAAGTGCCGCAGACTGTCGAACACCGCTACTGTTACTCAAAGAGCGGCAAAAAATCCGCATCATTCATGGACAAAAACGCCTGAGTTTATTGCCAGCGGAAGCCGCATACCCTTATTTAATGTTAGAACGTCATCACGGCATTACTTGGCAAATGATTCAACGCATTGTTTCCCGACTCAATCCACCTATAGATTGTCAAAAATTATATAAAGAGATTCAAAAACATATTTCAGATTAAGTTTTTATTTTTTGTAGTCAACGCTTGCTTTTTCGCTTCATTTTTTACAAGACTAGAGAATGATCAGACACATAAGAGCAAGGATATGCTTAAAAAAAATATAAAATTGTTGAAACCAATCTTATGTATGTGCTTACTGGGGATGGTGTCAACTTCAGGCTGGACGGAAACGAATGAAACCAGTCAAGATCAATCTGCGGCACCGCTATCTCCGGCCCAGACGGGTGACGATTTTAATCTGCTGTATCAAATTCCAAGCTGGATAGATGCACTTCCTACTTTTTTACCCAAACAGTCAGATGAACCCATTGTTCCTCCAATGCTGGCGACTGAAAATCAAACCTGGCTTGACCGGCGACAACAAGAGATTCGCAACTGGGCAGATCATACCTCACATAAAATTGACAACTGGTTTGGGGAAACCGATCCGGCCGATCCGGCTTCAGCGACATTGCGCCTGATTGTAGATAACAACTGGAATAAACATGACGGTTATAACATTAAGCCTCGTGTAAGAGGTAAAATTAAGCTCCCGACATTAGAACGCAAAGTCAGTGTTGTATTTGGTGATGATACGCTGGATAACGAACTCAATAACAAGGTGGCCATTACCGATGAAAATCCAGACAGCACCACCAATAAAACTTTAGACCGCGAGCGTACACGCGAGAATAACAGTTCTTTTGCATTTCGCTGGTCCGATTTTTCCAAATATATTCCTTTTGATACCGATCTGGATTTAGGTTTACGTTCAGGAGATGATATTTATCTACGTCTGAAAGTATCTAAAGACTGGAAACTGGAAAATGATTTTAGTTTTCATGCTGAACAAATTTATCGTTATGGTGTAGATAGTAAAAATTACCTTAGAACCAATACCGAACTGACCCATGCTCGACCTAATCAGGCCTTGTTATCCAACCAGTTCAGCCTGACCTATGCAGATGAACAAGAGGATGATTTGAAATGGGACAATTACCTGTTCAGGCAACACCAGTTTTTCCATAACAACCGTTTTACCTACGGCTTATACACTGGCGGTTTTTATAATAATCAAGATCTGCGCCTTAACAGTTGGGGACCCTATATTTCATGGCGGCAGCCGGTATGGCGAGAGTGGTTTTTTGTACAGGGTGATTTAAATTATCTCAATGACCATCGTGAAGACCGGAGTCATTTCATTGGTGCATTGGTACGTCTGGAAGCCCTATTTTAAGCGGCTATAGTTCTCCCAGATGTAAATTCCGCCATAAAAAAACCTCCCGAAGGAGGTTTTTTTATATCCTCGAAGCTTGGCTTATTTCAACAACAAGTTATTGATGCGCTTTACATATTCAGCAGGATCATCCGGCAATCCACCTTCTGCAATCACAGCCTGATCAAAGATCACATTGGCCAAGTCATCAAACTGATTCGAGCCTTCCAGTTTTTTCACCAATGGATGTTCCGGGTTAATTTCCAGAATCGGTTTACTTTCTGGCACAGCCTGACCCGCCTGTTTGAGCATACGAATCAATTGTGGCGAAAGCTCACCTTCACCTGTCACTAGACATGCCGGTGAATCGACCAGACGGGTGGTAACACGGACTTCTTTGGTTTTGGCTTTGAGAGAGTCTGACAATTTTTCCACAACCGGTTTAAACTGTTCGGCCGCAGCTTCCAAAGCTTTTTTCTCATCCGCATCCTGCAAATCGCCCAAGTCTACAGCGCCCTTAGACACATTCTGCATTGCAGTGCCATCGAACTCGTTCACGAATTCCATGGCCCATTCATCCACACGGTCTGCCATTAACAGCACTTCAATGCCTTTTTTCTTGAACAGTTCCAGTTGCGGTGAATTTTTTGCAGCCGACAGACTATCTGCAGTCACGTAATAAATTGCCTTCTGGCCTTCTTTCATCCGCGCTTTATAGTCGCTTAAAGAAGTCGTAACTTCATCATTGGTCGAAGTCGAGAAGCGTAATAATTTTAAAATACGCTCACGATTGCCCATGTCTTCGCCCAGACCTTCCTTAATCACGGAACCAAATTCAGCATAGAACTGCTTGAATTTGTCTTGGTCTTTTTCATCTTCAGATTTTGCCAAGCCATCCAGCATGGTCAGCACACGGCGAGTATTACCCTCGCGAATGGTTTTCACATCTCGGCTTTCTTGCAGTAATTCACGGCTCACGTTTAATGGAAGATCGGCACTATCCACCACCCCTTGCACAAAACGTAAATAGTTTGGAATCAGGTTATCTGCCTCATCCATAATAAACACGCGCTTTACATACAGTTTGATGCCAGCTTTGGCTTCGCGGGTAAAGATGTTGCTGGCCGCCTTGCTTGGAACATACAACAACTGAGTATATTCGGTACTGCCTTCGACACGGTTATGCGTCCAGGCTAAGGGTGCCTCAAAGTCATGGCTGAGGTTTTTATAGAACTCGGTATATTGCTCTTCGCTGATTTCATTCTTATTGCGGGTCCACAGTGCACTGGCAGAGTTAATGGCTTCCCATTCATCTGTTTTTACCATGTGACCCGGCTGAGGCTCTTCCCCTTCAACAACCTCAGGTTGTTGCCAAACTTCTTTTTGCATTTCAATGGGCAAGCTGATGTGATCAGAGTATTTATTGATAATCTGCTTAACTTTATACGACTCTAAATACTCAAGTGCATTGTCACGTAAATGCAGAATGATATCGGTTCCACGTGAAGCCTTATTGATCTGTTCAACTTCAAAATCACCTGTTCCCGTGCTGATCCAGCGTACCGCATCTTCTGCATCTGCAGCGGCATGACGCGACTCCACGGTAATCTTTTCAGCCACAATAAAACCGGAGTAGAAACCCACCCCAAACTGGCCAATCAGTTGTGCATCTGCTTTCTGATCGCCAGACAATTTCGACATAAAGTCCTTGGTTCCAGACTTGGCAATCGTCCCCAGATTATCAATCGCTTCCTGTTGGGTGAGACCAATACCGTTGTCAGAAATCGTGATGGTGTTATTGTCTTTATTTAGGCTTACACGTACATGCAAGTCAGGATCATTTTCATAATATTCAGGATGATTAATCCCTTCAAAGCGCAATTTATCGCAAGCATCTGACGCGTTCGAAATCAGCTCGCGCAGGAAAATTTCAGGGTTTGAATAGAGAGAATGCGTCACTAAATGTAAGAGCTGCGCTACCTCAGCCTGGAAACTATGTTTTTTGGCGCTTTGTTCGCTCATCAGTCACTCCTTAAATTCATCACACAGTTTTTATTGAATGCTTAATGAATGGAGTGACTTCAGAAATTTTCAATAGTGAGGCCTATATTTTTCTTAAAAAGGACCTTGTTGATACACTCGATCCATATACAAATCCAGTTTTTGTTGGCGCATTTTATAGACTTCAATTAAACAACGGCTGGAGTTGCCACACTGATCACGCAGCTGTAACCATTTAACTTGTTCATCCTGAATCACGCCACGCGTGCCCATCGGCACCAAACGTTTAATAATATTGTAGGTAGTGGCCATTTTTACATCGGCATCATTGACCGCACGATACTCGCAAATAGCATGTTCCGTTTGCGTTTTGGCTTTGTCACAATTAAAACTGGCTGCATAAGTAGAACCAGCGAAAAGACTAAAAAAAACTGCACTATATATCGTGAATATTTTCATGAATTATTCTTTCTCTTTTAGTTTATTTTCTATACTCAACTTAAACAAAAATTTGTTGTTTAAACAGTATCAAATTGCTCATTCTATGTGTTTTATTGTGACGATATACAGAAGCAAAAATCCCCATCAAAGATGGGGATTTAGGCGCTGATTTTTATGATTAGAATTTGTAGCTATAACCGATGGTATACACCCAAGGATTCACTTCCAAATCACCTAATTTGACTGGTGTACCATTTGCAGTTTTCGCTGTTAATTCAGTTTTTACATCGGCATAACGTGCATCTACAAAAACACCCCAATTTTTTGCATCTGCAGGTTGGAAGTTAAAACCGATCTGACCGGCAACACCGTATGCAACCTCTGCATCCAGACTTTCAGCACCCGTCACCGCTTTAGTGGTTGAAGATAATTCTTCATCCCAAGGCACGACAACAGTTGCACCAACACCAATATAAGGTGTAAAGCGAGTTGAGTTTTTAAAGTTATATTTTGCAGTAATGGTCGGTGGTAAATGCTTGAAAGATGCTGCATTTTCGATTGGACCGATATTCACATCATGTTGAAAAGGTAGTGCAAGCAATAACTCTACTGAAATTGGAGAATTAGCGAAAAAATATTCTACTGATGGTGTGAAATTAACTTCATTGCTCACTTCTGCTTTTAATGGTGTTACCGCACCACCAACAGGAACATTTAATGTACCGTTGTCATCATTTTGTGGTGCCAAAGCAGATGCACCTAATTTCACTTGCCAGTCACCTGCCATCGCAGAAGCAGACATCCCCAATAATGTAATAAGAGCAACTTGTTTTAACATTTTAAACAACCTCTGGAAGAATTATAACAATAAATTTTTAAGGATTAATTAATATTAAACATGAGTATTATTAATATGCAATAGCTATTAATTATTTATAATTTTATTTATTTTTAAATATATGAAAATATTGAATATTTATTTTAAACTGACCAACTTGGTTGGTTTTAAATACCAACCAAGTTAATCAGATTAATTATTATATTCCAAGTATATTGCTTGGTTTTATTATATTAAATTATTTATAATATTTATTTTAAATACATCTATTAAAATAGGCAATAAAACTGAATTAAAAATTCAATTAAAGTACCATCGCCGCAATCCAGCCAAAGACCAATAACGGAATATTGAAATGGATAAAGGTCGGAACAACCGTATCCCAAATATGATCATGCTGACCATCCACACCCAAACCGGCCGTTGGACCTAAAGTGGAATCTGAGGCTGGAGAACCGGCATCACCCAAGGCTGCAGCAGTACCAATCAATGCGACAGTCGCCAATGGAGAGAAGCCAAACTGCACGCACAGCGGCACGTAAATGACAGCTAAAACCGGAACACTAGAGAATGATGAACCAATTCCGATAGTCACAAACAGACCAATAAACAGCATCAGGAAGGCAGCCAAGGCTTTGTTATCACCAATCAGATGTACCACGCCATTCACCAAATGATTGATATCACCGGTATGAGTCATAACTGAGGCGAAACCTGCTGCAGAAATCATGATGAAACCTACCAGCGCCATCATGCGCATCCCCTGAACAAAGACATCATCGGCATCTTGCCATTTGAAAATCCCAGCACCAGACAACACCGCAAAACCGACCAACCCGCCCAGAATCATAGAACCTGAATACAACTGGGCAGCCAAAGTCAAAGCAATCGCAAGCAGTGCCATTAAAATGGTTTTTTTCGCAATGACTGGCGCTTGTTCAGCTTCTTGCTTGAGTTCTTCTGCATCGACATCCAAATTCACTTCACCAGCGCGAATAGGTTTGTCTAGGTCAATGGTGGTCACACGAGCAACAGCACGATCGATATAATGACGCGGTTTACGATAACTGACGAATACGGCGATTAAGGTACCTATCAACATGCCCAGAACTGGTATTGCCATACCCATTGGCATCATCCAACGCTCGACATGCAAATTGTAAGCTGCACCAATTTTATTGATGTTGCCCATCAAAATTTGTTCAAGGAAAATGGAACCAAAGCCGACAGGAAGGAAAATATAGGTTCCGACTAAGCCCATCGTCAGCACGCAAGCAGCAGCACGACGGTCTAGATTCATGTGATTCATCACTTTTAATAACGGAGGAACCAAGACCGGAATAAAGGCAATATGCACAGGAATCAAGTTTTGAGAAAAAATAGCCGCAATCAGTAAAATGCCAAGAAGCAAATATTTTACTTTTTTGGTTTTTTGATGAGTCGCTTCCTCACCCAATAAACCAATCAGTTTATGCGCTAACAAATCTGGTAAACCTGATTTTGACAAAGCAAGTGCAAATGCACCCAATACCGCATACGCCAGAGCAACTTCTGCCCCATCGCCCAGACCGGCATTAAATGCGGTTACGGTATCTGACAGACTTAGTCCTGCAACCAAGCCACCAATAATCGCTGAAATGACCAAAGTCAAAACAACAGAAACTCGTGCCAGTGAAAGTATAAACATCACGGCAATCGCAATTACTACTGCATTCATGAAAATTTTGAGGAAGATGAAAAAGCCGATATTTTATCAGATTCAACCTTTTGAAACTGTAAATAAATCGGCTACTGAAAATTAATTCAATATATTGATTTAATTTGAATTTTAAATAAATTAATCAAATTCAAGCATTTTCCAGAGCAAATGCTTTGATATATTTTGCAACCAATTCTGGCTGGCTTAATATTGCCCAGTGATTGGCATCAATTTCAACACGCTGAAAATTTTCCGCCCATTGCGGCACTTCATCAATCAGTTCGGGACTGACAAAATTATCTCGTTTCAACACAATCGCCTGTACCGGACACACGGCAAAACGTTGCCGTGGTTGGGTAAGTCGCGGTAGAAAATTTGCACGATACAGTCCAATCCCATGTTGACCATCTGATATAATATGCTTATTTAAAGGTAAATCTTTGCGATGTTCTAACTTCTGCAATACCTTGTCCCATTTTTCAGGGCTAAACAAAGTCCAGACCGTAGGTGCCAGCAAAGGCAACTGGAACGCAGCGATATACCAAGACTTGGTTAACTGCTTGAAAAAATTAAACTTGTTTTGCTTAAATTGATGACGCATCCAAAAGGCGGCATGATCTAAACACGGGCCTGAAATGGTACTGTAAGATAAAATCCGCTGCCTAAATTTAGCTTCAGTCACCGATTCCCAAGACTGAATCGAACCCCAGTCATGGGCGGCCAAATGAAAAGGGCGATTTTCCAGTACCGCATTCACCACACTTTCCAGATCCTGAGACAACTGTGCCAAGCGATAGTCACGAATACGTTTTGGAACAGATGATTTCCCGGCTCCACGCACATCATAAGTGATAATATAAAAATCCTGAATCAGTTGCTGAATTACAGGTTCCCACACTTCCTGATTATCGGGATAACCATGTACTAAAACCAAGGCCGGTTTTTCTTCGCTTCCCCATGTTTTGACATAGAGACGTTGCTGATCTTGGGTCGTGACCCATAGCGTTTGCGCTTGCATCTTGTTTTATCCTCTATTTTTATTGGCTATTTATTGCAGAGTCCGGGCAATCTGATCAATGCGACCTTTTTCATTCTGTTTTAGTATGTTCTGAAGCCATAAAAAAACAATTGACCAAAATGAGCCTTTTAAAAAAACTACAGACAATTCCTGCCATTTCCAAATTTTTACTCAACCGTTATGCACCCTATAAAGGTGCGGGTATTGAGATTGAAAAAATAGATCTGGCCAATTATCACATTCGGGTCAAAATGCCCCTGACCCATAAAAATCAAAATGCCGTTGGGGTACATTTTGGCGGCAGTCTATATTCGATGGTGGATCCTTTTTATATGTTGATATTGATCCATCATTTAGGGTCAAAATATATTGTCTGGGATAGAGCAGCTTCCATCCAGTTTTTATCGCCCGGTCGCGGTACAGTCTATGCCGATATCCGGCTGGATGTAGCAGAAATCCATCAGATTAAACAGCTTGCAGAAAATCATGCTCCGGTTTACCGAAACTATAGTGTGAATATTTTTGATGAATCTGGCATCCGGATTGCTGAAGTCCAAAAGACGGTATACGTTCGTCGTAAAAAGCCCAAAGCGGCGATTTCCAGCACATAAAAAAGCGCCTGATCGACAAGCGCTTTATTTTCCTATTCAGGCTAAATTAACGTTTTTTCTGCTCAATGGCGGCACCTGCACCACCACCAATCGCACCACCAATCGCAGCGCCGGCATTTCCACCAAAGACGCTTTTACCAACGGCAGAACCAATCGCACCACCAACACCACTATAGGTCGCATTACGGTTAGAGCCACCTTGGGTTTTACTACCAATTGCAGCGCCTGCACCACCACCTACTGCGGCACCTACACCTCCACCAACTTTACTCCCTACACCGCCACCAACAGCACCACCCAGTGCTGCTGCACCAATACGCTGTTCTCTCGGAGACATACTGTCACAACCAGCCAACATGAAAGTGGACAAGGTTGCTACCGCCATTAAGCCCATTAGCTTTTTCATGAGATCTGTCCTTTTGGCTATTTGTTACAGCATAAGTTATGAGTGTGAATTTAATATCAGCGTACTGTTACTTTTACTGGTTTTAATGCTGAATTTTGTAATATGTTTTAGACTAAAATACGTAAAGATCGATTCAACTTATACAATCTTAGCTATTCTCCCTCTGCATCCAAAAATCAGTTAATGCATGCCAATTGATCTAGGGACTTACAATAAAAATAAAACGCTGAATAACTTAAACAGGAAGGATCATCAGAATGAAAAAACTTCTCTTGTTGATATCAATATTGTTTAGCTTTAATCCATCAACCTATGCCAATGATACTAATCCCAAACTGCTCTCTACCCCGAAAACCTTGAAGAATCTGGCATATGGACTGCATCCGCAACAAATCATGGATGTCTATTTTCCCGCCAAAGCACTTAGCAATCAAACGCCGGCACCATTAATTGTGATGGTACATGGCGGAGCGTGGGCCATTGGTGATAAAAACAATACGGCTGTAGTCAAAAATAAAGTGGCTTACTGGACCAAACAGAATTGGATTTTTATTTCAATCAATTACCGATTAGTGCCTGAAGTCACTGTACAGCAACAAACTCAAGATATTGCCGAAGCACTGATTTATATCCAGCATCAGGCAGTCAATTGGCATGCCAATCCCAAACGTCTGGTTCTTATGGGACATTCCGCCGGTGCACATTTGGTCAGTCTGCTCAGCACCCGGCCCCTTTGGCTGACCTCGCAGCCCCAGCCTTGGCCTGCGACCATAGCTCTAGACAGCGCTGCCTATAATATTGAAAGCATTATGCAAACCCGACATGCACGGTTTTATGATCAGGCCTTTGGAAAAAGACCCTTAAACTGGCAGGCGCTTTCTCCTATTTCACAGCTACATCAAGCTTTACCAGCGTTTCTTGCTGTTTGTTCAACCATTCGGCCAGACCAGCCTTGTACACAGGCACAGCAATTTATTCAGCAGGCCCAAAAATTAGGGACTCAAGCCCAGTTATTGCCTATTGCACTTTCACATTCTGAAATCAACAGATCACTGGGGCAAAATAATTCCTATACCCAAGCAGTCAATCAATTTATACAAAGCCATTCTCCTCCATGATGTAATAAATCAAATCTGCTTCTCCATCCCCAAGCATAAAAAAGCCACCCGAAGGTGGCTCTTTTTTGATTAGTTTAAAGGACTAATTACAGACCGTTAAACTCATCGCTGAATGCTTGGCTTAATGCCTGGTCTACATCAGAGAAGTCATTTACTAAAGCATGTTCTGCAGCTTCTGCTTCTTGACGACGACGTTCCAAGTGGTAAGCCAAACCTGTACCCGCTGGGATCAGACGACCTACAACTACGTTTTCTTTCAAGCCACGTAAATCATCTTCTTTACCTGTTACAGCCGCTTCAGTTAACACACGAGTGGTTTCCTGGAACGATGCAGCAGAGATGAACGAGTCAGTAGAAAGCGATGCTTTGGTAATACCCATCAATTGACGTTCAAACTTCGCTGGGAACTTGTTCTGTGCAAGAACGGCTTGGTTCTCGCCCATCACGCGGATGTAATCCACTTGTTCGCCTTTGATGAAGCTGGTATCGCCACCGTCAGTGATATCAACTTTACGCAACATTTGACGTACGATGACTTCAATGTGCTTATCGTTGATTTTTACACCTTGCAGACGGTATACGTCCTGAACTTCGTTCACGATGTAGTTGGTCAATGCCACTTCGCCTTTCAAGCGTAAGATGTCATGTGGGTTTTGCGGACCATCAGAAATGGTTTCACCACGGTTCACATGTTCACCTTCGAACACGTTGATGGTACGCCATTTCGGAATTAACTCTTCGTAGATCTCAGAGCCATCATCCGGAGTAATCACAAGACGGTTCTTACCTTTCGTCTCTTTACCGAAGCTTACGACACCCGAAATTTCAGCAAGAATAGCATGCTCTTTCGGTTTACGTGCTTCGAACAAGTCAGCTACGCGTGGAAGACCACCGGTAATATCACGGGTACGTGAAGATTCTTGTGGCACACGACCGATAACGTCACCAACACCAATCGTTTCGCCATCACGGACAGAAAGAATCGTGTTTTGTGGCAAGAAGTAGAACTGTTCGCCGCCATCTGTAGTATCCAATACGACAGCAGGACGCATATCTTTACCTGATGCAGGACGTGAAGTCACTGGCAAGATTTCGATAGTAGTCATACCTGTTGCATCATCAGTTTTCGATGTTGCAGTTACGCCATCAGCAATTTGGCTGAAACGTACTTTACCTGCAACTTCGGTAACGAGTGGATGTGTATGTGGATCCCAAGTTGCCACGATACCGCCAGCTGCTACAGCTTCGCCATCTTTCAACAAGATAGAGGCACCGTATGGCAATTTATAGCGTTCGCGTTCACGACCCAAGTCATCCGCAATACCGATTTCACCTGAACGAGATGTCGATACCAAGTGACCTTTGGCATGTTGTACTGTTTTCACGTTGTGGAAACGTACTGTACCTTTGTTACGAACTTGTACGCTGTTGGCAGCAGAAGTTCGGCTTGCGGCACCACCCACGTGGAATGTACGCATGGTTAACTGTGTACCTGGCTCACCAATTGATTGAGCAGCCATTACACCGACAGATTCACCTGGGTTTACCAAGTGACCGCGTGCAAGGTCACGACCATAACATTTCGCACATACACCGAAGGTAGATTCACAAGCAACCACTGAACGTACTTTAACTTCATCGACACCTGCATCTTCAAGGAAGGCTGCAATTTTTTCGTCAATTAAAGTATTACGTGGAAGAATCACTTCGTCAGAACCGACTTTCTTCACATCTTCAGCAACTACACGACCCAATACTCGAGTACCTAAGTTCTCGATGACATCACCACCCTGAATGAATGGAGTCATTACAAGACCGCCTAAAGTACCGCAATCAGGCTCGGTAATCACCAAGTCTTGCGCTACGTCTACAAGACGACGAGTCAAGTAACCAGAGTTCGCTGTTTTCAATGCAGTATCGGCCAAACCTTTACGTGCACCGTGTGTTGAAATGAAGTACTGAAGTACGGTCAAACCTTCACGGAAGTTGGCTTTAATTGGGGTTTCAATGATCGAACCATCCGGTTTCGCCATCAAACCACGCATACCCGCTAACTGACGAATCTGAGCTGCCGAACCACGGGCACCTGAGTCAGACATCATATAAATCGAGTTGAATGATTTTTGTTTCTCGTCTTCACCCTGTTTGTTTTTAACAGTGGTAAATGACAAGTTGTCCATCATCGCTTTCGCTACTTGGTCATTGGTACGCGCCCAAATATCGACAACCTTGTTATAACGTTCACCAGCAGTTACGAAACCTTGTTCGAACTGTTGTTCAATTTCACGAACTTCAGCTTCAGACTTGGCAATAATTGCTTCTTTGTTTGGTGGAATCAGCATGTCTTCCATACCAACAGATACACCAGAGCGAGTCGCTTGACGGAAGCCCAAGTACATCAATTGGTCAGCAAAGATAACCGTATCTTTCAAACCTAATTTACGGTAGCAAGAGTTAATTAACTTAGAGATGTTCTTTTTAGTCATCTCAATGTTAATTTGCTGGAAGTCCATACCTTCAGGCACGACTTCCCAAAGTAAGCAACGACCAGGTGTTGTATCAACAATAATGGTTTGTTGTTCACGGTTACCATCTTCGTCAATTACAGTTTGGTGCACACGTGCTTTAACGCGAGCGTGTAAATCAACCTGACCTGTCGCAAGTGCACGGTTTACTTCGTCAGTATCCGCAAACACCATGCCTTCACCTTTGGCATTGATTGCATCACGCGTGATGTAATACAAGCCCAAGACCACGTCCTGAGACGGTACGATGATTGGTTCACCGTTCGCTGGAGACAAGATGTTGTTGGTAGACATCATTAACGCACGAGCTTCTAACTGAGCTTCAAGTGTTAATGGTACGTGTACCGCCATTTGGTCACCATCGAAGTCGGCGTTGAACGCAGCACATACGAGTGGGTGAAGACGGATCGCTTTACCTTCAATCAAGGTCGGTTCAAATGCTTGAAGACCCAAACGGTGAAGTGTCGGCGCACGGTTCAACATCACTGGATGTTGACGAATCACGTGAGCAAGAACGTCCCAAACTTCTGGCGTTTCACGCTCAACCATTTTCTTCGCAGCTTTAATGGTGGTTGCTTGACCAGAGGCTTGTAGTTTCGCAAAGATAAACGGTTTGAATAATTCAAGCGCCATTTTCTTCGGAAGACCACATTGGTGTAAACGTAAAGATGGACCTACGGTAATTACCGAACGACCAGAGTAATCGACACGTTTACCGAGCAAGTTTTGACGGAAACGACCTTGCTTACCTTTGATCATGTCTGCCAAAGATTTAAGCGGACGTTTGTTCGAACCTGTGATTGCACGACCACGACGACCGTTATCAAGTAACGCATCTACAGACTCTTGCAACATACGTTTTTCGTTACGTACGATGATGTCTGGCGCAGAAAGGTCAAGAAGACGTTTCAAACGGTTGTTACGGTTGATCACACGACGGTAAAGGTCATTCAGGTCAGAAGTCGCGAAACGACCACCTTCAAGAGGAACCAACGGACGAAGGTCTGGTGGAAGAACTGGCAATACAGTTAACACCATCCATTCTGGCTTGTTGTTTGACTCTTTGAATGCTTCCATCAACTTCAAGCGTTTAGACGCTTTTTTGAGTTTAGTCTCAGAAGTTGTGTTTGGAATTTCTTCACGCAGACGTGAAATTTCAGCTTCAAGATCGATGTCTTTTAACAAGTCCTGAACGGCTTCTGCACCCATTTTCGCGCTGAATTCATCACCGTGTTCTTCTAAAGCAGTGAAGTATTCTTCATCGTTAAGAAGTTGGTATTTCTCCATTGGAGTCATACCCGGGTCAGTTACGACATAAGATTCGAAATACAATACGCGTTCGATATCACGTAAAGTCATATCAAGTAGCAAACCGATACGGCTTGGTAATGATTTCAAGAACCAGATGTGTGCAACTGGAGAAGCCAATTCGATGTGACCCATACGTTCACGACGAACTTTCGCAGTTGTAACTTCAACGCCACATTTTTCACAAATGACGCCTTTGTATTTCATACGCTTGTATTTACCACACAAGCATTCGTAATCTTTCACTGGACCAAAGATTTTGGCACAGAACAAACCATCACGTTCAGGTTTGAACGTACGATAGTTAATTGTCTCAGGTTTTTTAACTTCACCATGAGACCATGACTTAATCATTTCTGGTGACGCAAGACCAATACGGATGCGATCAAACTCTACTGGAGCATGACCATCAGAATCCGTCTTTTTGCGCATGATATCGAGCAAGTCTTTCAATTTTTTTCTCCGTGTGTTGTGGAGATTTTCACTCTACAACTGGGTCACAAATATTGTTTTTTACCGAAATTTGGGAATCTCCCCTAACCCCTCTTTATAAAAGAGGGGAACTTTCCCCCTTTGAAAAAGGGGGTCAGGGGGATTTCTTAGTCACCATTTTTCAGTTCAATGTTGATACCTAAAGAACGGATCTCTTTAGTCAATACGTTGAACGATTCAGGCATGCCCGGATCCATATAATGGTTGCCATCTACAATGTTCTTATAGATGCGGGTACGGCCTTCAACGTCATCCGACTTAACAGTAAGCATTTCTTGCAGCGTATAAGCGGCACCGTATGCTTCAAGTGCCCAGACTTCCATCTCACCGAAACGCTGACCACCGAATTGAGCTTTACCACCCAATGGCTGCTGAGTTACTAATGAGTAAGAACCTGTAGAACGCGCATGCATCTTGTCATCAACCAAGTGGTTCAGTTTCAGCATGTACATGTAACCTACAGTTACAGGACGGTCAAAACGTTCACCGGTACGACCATCATACAATACAGTTTGACCGGTACGTGAAATGCCGCCAAGTTCAAGCAATTCTTTGATTTGACCTTCTTCAGCACCATCAAATACCGGAGTCGCTAAAGGCACACCCTTACGCAGGTTACCTGACAAGGCCAAGATTTCATCATCAGTCAGGCTGTCAAGGTCTTCTTGCTGACCGCCAACTTTGTTGTAAATCTTGTCTAAGAAGTCACGAAGCTCAAGTACAGTACGTTGCTCTTTCATCATCTTGTCGATTTGATCGCCAAGACCTTTCGCCGCCATACCCAAGTGAGTTTCAAGAATCTGACCCACGTTCATACGTGATGGTACACCCAGCGGGTTAAGTACCACATCTACTGGCACACCGTTAGCATCGTGTGGCATGTCTTCCACTGGCAAGATGTTGGATACAACACCCTTGTTACCGTGACGACCCGCCATTTTATCACCCGGTTGGATGCGACGTTTTACAGCAAGATAAACTTTAACAACTTTCAATACGCCAGTGGTCAATTCATCGCCTGTAGAAAGTTTGCGTTTTTTCTCAGCAAATTTCTCGTCAATCTCTGCGCTCTTCTCTTTCAAGAACACTTGAATTTGAGTTAAGCGTTCAGCAATTGCTTCATCACTTGGCTGGATATCCAGTAAGTCAACCAGTTCTAAACCAAACAACAAATCTTCAGTCAGTTTGTCACCGCGTTTAGTGTTACCACCACCGTTAGATTCTTGACCTTTCAACAGGCGAACGATACGTTCACGCGCTGCTTCTTCGAAGATTTTGTATTCTTCTTTCAAGTCTTTACGGTAAGCATCCAATTGCGCTTTTTCAATTGCTTGAGCACGTTCGTCTTTTTCAAGACCGTCACGTGTAAACACTTGAACGTCAATAACAGTACCTTTAACACCTGAAGATACGCGTAAAGATGAATCTTTCACGTCAGCGGCTTTTTCACCGAAGATTGCACGAAGCAATTTTTCTTCCGGAGTCAACTGGGTTTCACCTTTAGGCGTTACTTTACCTACCAGGATGTCACCTGCGGTTACTTCAGCACCGATGTAAACGATACCTGATTCATCAAGTTTAGAAAGCGCAGCTTCACCGACGTTAGGGATATCGGCAGTAATTTCTTCTGCACCTAACTTGGTATCACGTGCTACACATGACAATTCTTGAATATGAATCGAAGTTAAACGGTCTTCTTGAAGTACACGCTCAGAAAGTAAGATCGAGTCTTCGTAGTTATAACCGTTCCAGGTCATGAACGCTACACGCATGTTTTGACCCAATGCCAATTCACCGCCATCTGTTGATGGACCATCAGCAAGAACGTCGCCACGACCGACTTTATCGCCCAATTTCACCAGTACTTTTTGGTTAATACAGGTGTTTTGGTTCGAACGGGTATATTTGATCAGGTTGTAGATATCTACACCTGCTTCACCTGCCACCATCTCTTCTTCGTTAACACGAATCACGACACGAGAAGCATCAACGAATTCGATACGACCACCACGTTTCGCAAGGACACATACACCTGAGTCATGCGCTACGTTTGCTTCCATACCGGTACCAACAAGCGGCTTGTCGGCAATCAACGTAGGTACAGCCTGACGTTGCATGTTTGAACCCATCAATGCACGGTTGGCATCATCGTGTTCAAGGAATGGAATTAGTGATGCAGCAACAGAGACAACCTGCTGAGCAGAGACGTCCATATGCGTCACTTTTTCAGGAGGTATACGTACGAATTCACCTTGATGACGTACAGAAACGAATTCTTCAGTCAAGTTACCGTCTTTGTCGACGCCAGAATCGGCCTGTGCAATCACAGTACCTACTTCTTCAATCGCAGACAGGTATTCAACGTCGTCAGTTACACGACCATCAACAACTTTACGGTAAGGGGTTTCCAAGAAACCGAAGTTGTTACATTTCGCATAAACAGAAAGCGAGTTGATCAAACCAATGTTTGGACCTTCCGGTGTTTCAATTGGACAAACACGACCATAGTGAGTTTGATGTACGTCACGTACTTCAAAGCCCGCACGTTCACGTGTCAAACCACCAGGACCGAGCGCTGATACACGACGTTTGTGTGTAATTTCAGACAACGGGTTGTTTTGGTCCATGAATTGAGACAACTGGCTTGAACCAAAGAACTCTTTGATTGCAGCAGCCACTGGCTTCGCATTGATTAAATCTTGCGGAGACAGGTTATCTGTTTCAGCTTGGCTTAAACGCTCTTTAACAGCACGTTCTACACGAACCAGACCTACACGGAATTGGTTTTCTGTCATTTCGCCAACAGAACGAACACGACGGTTACCCAAGTGATCGATATCGTCGACTTCGCCTTTACCGTTACGGATTTCAACTAATGTTTTTAATACATCAGTGATATCTTCGTTAGACAGAATGCCTTCAACTTCACGTGACTTCTGATCGGTTCCCACTTCATAAGGACGACCCAAACGACGGTTGAACTTCATACGACCGACTGGAGACAAGTCATAACGTTCAGAAGAGAAGAACAAGTTATTAAACAGGTTTTCAGCAGCTTCTTTTGTTGGTGGCTCACCTGGACGCATCACTTTGTAGATTTCTACCAGTGCTTCTTCACGACCCGTTGTAGTATCGGCACGCAAAGAGTCCGCAATGAACGAACCACGGTCGATGTCATTGGTGAACAATACGTTGAACTGTTTTACGCCGCCTTCAGCCAATTTCACCATGATTTCATGGCTCAATACAGTATTGGCTGCAATCACGTCACCATCACGTAAAGTTACATCTTCAGCGATAATACGTTCGTATAGGTATTCATCAGGAACTGAAAGTTTTTCCAGACCTGCTGCTTCCATTTGACGAACGTGACGCGCGTTAATACGTTTGCCTTGTTCAACAATCACTTTGCCATCTTTGTCAGCAATGTCGAATTGCGCCATTTCGCCACGTAGACGTTCTGGTACAAGGTCAATTTGGTAACTACCCATGTCCAGATAGACAGGTACTTTTTCGTAGAACATATCCAGGATTTGTTCATTGCTATAACCCAGCGCACGAAGTACCACAGTCGCCAACAATTTACGACGACGGTCAATACGTACATAGACTAAGTCTTTAGCATCGAATTCAAAATCCAACCATGAACCACGGTAAGGAATAATACGTGCAGAATAAAGAACTTTACCGCTCGAATGTGTTTTGCCTTTATCGTGGTCAAAGAACACACCTGGTGAACGGTGTAATTGAGATACGATTACACGCTCAGTACCATTGATTACAAAAGTACCGTTTTCAGTCATCAGTGGCATTTCGCCCATGTAGACTTCTTGTTCACGTACATCTTTAATCGATTTAGTTTCGCGATCTTTGATGATCAAACGAATTTTTACACGCATTGGTGCGGCATAAGTTGAACCACGTAAAATACATTCACGTACATCAAACTCAGGCTTACCAAGACTATACTCAACAAATTCTAAAGCAGCATTGCCAGAATAACTTTCAATAGGAAAAACTGAACGAAATGCGGCTTGGAGACCGATATCTTCGCGGTTTTTTGGTGTTTTGCCATCTTGTAGGAATGTTCTGTACGAGTCGACTTGAATCGCGAGCAAGTACGGAGCATCCATGACGCTAGGCAATTTACCAAAATTCTTACGGATCCGTTTCTTTTCGGTATATGAGTATGCCATCTGGAGTCCTCGGAAAGTAAACTAAGCCCGCCTGCAGAACGGGTTTAGAAGGAATTACACAGGCCGATATGGCCACCACTTTTTACAAATGCTGCAATTTTTAGTGGTATTAAAACGCTTAGCAATATTTTCAAATATAAAAAATATTGATAAGCGTTTGATATTATTGATTATTATAGTAATTGATGCTTTTTTACACCAATCAAACAAAAATCGAGCCGATAATTGTAACGCAAAAAGGCTGATGACCCAAGAGCCATCAGCCAATTTTTGGGGTCAATTTAAAATTAACCCCCTAGCGAAATTACTTAACAGTAACTGTAGCACCAGTTTCTTCAAGTTTTTTCTTAAGTTCTTCAGCTTCTTCTTTAGTAACGCCTTCTTTAAGAACTGAAGGAGCGCCTTCAACCATGTCTTTAGCTTCTTTCAAGCCAAGACCAGTGATTTCACGAACTGCTTTAATTACAGCTACTTTGTTAGCACCGAAAGAAGTCAACTCAACGTTGAATTCAGTTTGCTCTTCAGCAGCAGCAGCAGCGCCAGGAGCAGCAGCTACAGCTACAGCAGCAGCAGATACGTTGAATTTTTCTTCGAAAGCAGAAATAAGTTCAACAAGTTCAAGAACAGTTTTTTCAGCAACTGCGTTTAAGATTTCTTCGTTAGTTAAAGCCATGAGAATAACTCCAAATGGAAATTGAATGGTGTGGAAATAGATTTAAGCTTATGCAGCTTCTGACTCGTTTTTCTCTTTGAGCGCTGTAATAAGGCGACCCAATTTCGAAATAGGAGCTTGAAGAACGTTTGCAAGCATAGTAAGCGCTTTTTCTTGGTTTGGAAGGTTTGCGATAACGCTAACTTCAGCACCTTGATAAACTTTGCCATCAAATGCAGCAGCTTTAAGTTCAAATGCTTTGTTAGTTTTAGCAAATTCTTCAAACAAGCGAGCAGCTGCGCCCATGTCGTCTTCAGAAGTTGAGAAAGCCAAGATTGTTGGGCCAACAAGGTTGTCATTCAAGATATTGAATTGAGTATCTTGAAGAGCACGTTTAGCCAAAGTATTACGTACAACACGTGTAGCAACACCCAGTTTACGAGCTTCAACACGAAGAGCAGTTAATTGCTCAACAGTTAAACCTTGGTAGTCAGCAACAACAGCAGCATACGCAGTAGAAGCAACTTCAGTTACTTCGGCTACGATCTGTTTTTTGCCTTCGATAAGAAGAGCCATTGTAATACCTCCTAGCGGTGATTTATGCACTTCTAAAAAGAAGCACACTCCCAATTCGTGAGCTCATCACTGAACCCACACGCGGAGGAGGAACAAATCACACCACCGCGTCTACGCAGGCTGGATTATTAAGAAGAAAGCATAAAACTCCCCTCGCCTGAGGTCTTTGACGCTGACAAATTTACATTTATCAATTCAAAGTTTGCCTGAGGGGCGATCAGCAAAGCAGCGCTTTGCCGACCCGCAAGATGAGAAGCTATGCTTCGAATAAAGCAGTCGTTCTTTCTTGCGTAAAAATCAAAGCAGCGCTTTGATTTTTACTCAGGGCTTTAAAATTCTGTAATAAGCCGAAACTTATTTAGAAACGTTAGCCACATCAATAGTAAGACCAGGACCCATAGTTGAGCTTAAAGTGATCTTTTGGATGTAGATACCTTTAGAAGTAGCAGGTTTTGCTTTCTTAAGGTCAGCAACAAGTGCTTCAACGTTTGAACGAACAGCTTCAGCAGTGAAACCTACTTGACCGATCGCAGCGTGGATAATACCCGCTTTGTCTACACGGTAACGTGCTTGACCAGCTTTCGCGTTTTTAACAGCGCCAGCTACGTCAGGAGTTACAGTACCCACTTTAGGGTTTGGCATTAAGCCACGTGGACCAAGAATCGTACCTAATTTACCTACAACGCGCATTGCATCTGGAGCAGCAATTACTACGTCGAAGTCAAGGTTACCTGCTTGGATGCTTTCAGCCAGGTCATCAAAACCTACAACATCAGCACCTTCAGCTTTAGCAGCTTCAGCAGCAGCACCTTGAGCAAATACAGCTACACGTACAGTCTTACCAGTACCTGCAGGAAGTGTAGTTGCGCCACGAACAACTTGGTCAGATTTACGAGGGTCAACACCTAGGTTTACCGCAACATCCAAAGATTCTTTGAATTTAGCAGCAGGAAGGCTTGTTAACACTTGTACAGCTTCTTCCAAAGTATAAACTTTGTTCGCTTCTACAGCAGCAGCGATCGCTTTTTGACGTTTAGTTAATTTAGCCATGTCTTAAAGCTCCACTTCCAAGCCCATAGAACGTGCAGAACCAGCAATGGTACGTACACGCGCGTCTAAGTCAGCACCAGTTAAATCTGGTTCTTTAGTAGTCGCGATTTCTTCCAATTGAGCACGAGTCAACTTACCAACTTTAGTTTTGTTAGGTACAGAAGAACCCTTTTGGATGCCAGCAGCTTTCTTAAGAAGAATAGATGCAGGTGGAGTTTTCATGATGAATGTGAACGACTTGTCGTTGTACACAGTAATCACTACAGGAATTGGTAGACCTGGTTCAACTTTTTGTGTCGCAGCATTGAATTCTTTACAGAATGCCATGATGTTAACACCACGTTGACCTAGTGCAGGACCAATCGGTGGAGATGGATTCGCTTTACCAGCTGGAACTTGCAGCTTAATATAGCCGTCAATCTTCTTAGCCATTTCAAATTACCTCTGGGTGCAAACGCCGATGAAGGCTCCCCAATGATTTCAAGTAACGATAACCGTTACAACAACAATGCCCAATCCATAACAGATCGGGCGTTTTCAACCAACTTAAATCAGTTCGCTTTTTCGACTTGGCGAAATTCGAGCTCAACCTGAGTTGGTCGATTAAATACATTAATCGTCAACGTTAAACGTGACTTCTCATATTGAACTTCTTCCACCACGCCTTTAAAGTCGGTGAATGGACCATCAATAACGAGTAATTCTTCGCCCGGTTCAAACATCGTCTTAGGACGAGGTGCTTCACCAGTATTGCGTACACGTGCAAGAATCGCATCAGCTTCTTTTTGCGTAATCGGTGCAGGTTTTTCTGCAGTACCGCCGATGAAACCTAATACTTTTGGACATTCTTTAACAATGTGCCAAGTGTCATCATTCATTTCCATTTCGACCAATACATAGCCAGGAAAGAATTTACGCTCTGATTTACGCTTTTTGCCATCCTTCATTTCTACCACTTCTTCGGTAGGAACCAGGACTTCACCAAAGCTATCGGCTACAGCGCTACGCTGGATTCGATCATTAAGTGAACGCATCACTTGCTTTTCATAGCCTGAATAGGCATGAATAATGTACCAACGTTTCATAGCTCTTTTACCCGATAATAAACTTCATTAACCAGCCTAAAATGTAGTCAAAACACCACAAAACAATGGATGCAATGACAACAACAGCAAGAACCTGCCAAGATGTGGTCACGGTTTCATGCTTGGTCGGCCAAGTCACACGACGCAACTCTATTCGTGCGTCTTTCAACAAACGAACAAAGCCTTTGCCTTGATGGGTGGCGTATAATAAACCTAAAGCCACGATGATACAAGCCAAAATTACTCCAACGCGTACCCAAACATTATTGGCTGGGGCCCAATACGCTGGTAAATACTGACTCGCCATAGCCGCACCGACCAATAAAATCAATGCGATAACCCATAGAACAATATCTAAAGGGGAACCAGAATTAACAACTTCAGCAGAATTATTTCTTTGTGGAATTGGCGCTTCGCTTAATGCGTCACGCGATTTATCATTCGACATTTTTGTACTCGTCGTAGGCTTCGCGACTTATTATATGACAATTTAACCAGCATCAAGCTTTTTTTTAAAAAATGGCAGGTCAGGAGGGACTCGAACCCCCAACATTCGGTTTTGGAGACCGACGCTCTACCAATTGAACTACTGACCTACAATACAAATCGGGAACCCAAGCTCCCGACCTGCAAATTTAACTCATTGGATTATGCAGTTACTTTAGCAACTACACCAGCACCAACTGTACGACCACCTTCACGGATCGCAAAACGTAGACCTGGGTCCATTGCGATTGGGTGGATCAATTCTACTGACATTTCTACGTTGTCAC
>NZ_CADDTS010000007.1 GCF_902753875.1 Acinetobacter bouvetii
TTGATGAAATACGGTATTCTGATGTGACAAAACCTGAGTCCTTATAGTTAAAGTGTTTGGTCGCACTTATATTTTAACTACTTTAGACTCAGGTTTTTTATTTAAAGCAAACTATGGGACAGCAGTGAGGTGATCCCTTTTTATTTAATTCTAAATTTTTGTACCTCAGGTTTTTGATTTCCCCATCCTGTCCAGTAATTGGTAACAGTGACGATCTTATTTTGAATACTCATAATTTTATAAATATCATTGCGGGGTGGTGAAATATCATTCGGGCGAATGACTTCGGTCATGACAAAAATTTCTGGTGACAGCCAGGTGATGCGCCATGCATCTTTATTATAATAACCGCGGCTGCATTCCATTTCATTTTGCCATGCTGCTGTAGTGGCTTGAGCATTAAATTTTAAGCCGGCACATTCAGCGCCCTCTAAAATAAGATATTTGCCTTTAAGTGAATCTTGATAATTTTGTGCAAAAGTTACACTAGAAAAGGTGCACAATAAGAATGTGCTTAATATGAGTTTGTTATTCATGAAATATCTAGTTTATTGATTTGAATGATATAAGTAACATCTTTGCGTATGCTGAAATATGATGTTTGCGCTCAAAATAATCACTTAATCTAGTCTTTTAGTCGTAGATCATACATGTTTGAGGATAGCGGATGATTTCTTCTACACCTGATGCAGGAATGCATTTTTTAGAGTTTTTCTCATATGGTTGTTTTTAAAAAATAAAACCAAGCTAATTTATAGGAATTAGCTATTGTCATAAATAAAATAAGTATTGGCATAAAAACCGCAATTTTCCGATTCTAAAACTGTTTATACATATACGCGTTTACCAAGATGGCAGCAGCCATTTGCTGGGCTTTGAGTAGTTTACAGATTTGTTCTTAGTGTTCATCGCCTTTCCATCAAAAACGGTATAAGTCCAATTTTTGCAGTTTAAGGAAACATTGATGTCGAATTCTGCTGTTGTTGAATCAGTTGCGCAAGCCTTACGTGACGCTGAATTATCAAAAACTGCGATTGCACCTGTACGCCCACAGCTTGGCGGCGAAAGTGCAGATGTTGATATTGCATATGCAGTTCAAGAAGTAAATACCCAACGCGCCGTGGCTGAAGGTCGTCGCCTAACCGGTCGTAAAATTGGTTTAACCTCTAAAGTTGTTCAAGCACAGCTAGGTGTAGATCAGCCTGACTTCGGTATGCTGTTTGCCGACATGGCTTATGGCGATGGCGAAGCGATTCCAGCTGGCCTGTTGATTCAACCGAAAGTTGAAGCAGAAATCGCGTTAATCATCAACAAAGATTTAACCCAAGAAAAACACACTTATGCAGACATTATCAGTGCAACAGAATATGCATTGCCTGCTGTAGAAGTGGTCGATAGCCGTATTGAAAACTGGAAAATTTCATTGATTGATACTGTTGCAGATAACGCATCTTCAGCAGCTTATGTTTTAGGTTCACGTCCAGTGAAACTTGAAAATCTCGATCTTGTAAATTGCAAAATGACCATGAAACGCGGTGAAGAAATCGTGTCTCAAGGTGTGGGTAAAGCATGTTTATCTAACCCGTTGAATGCTGCTGTTTGGTTAGCGGATGAAATGGTACGTCGTGGTCGTCCTTTACTTGCAGGTGACATTATTTTAACTGGTGCATTAGGTCCTATGGTTGTAGCTAATGCCGGTGATGAATTTGTTGTGGAAATTGAAGGCTTTGGTTCTGTAACTGCTGCTTTTGCTGCTGAATAAGTCAGAATTTTAAGCGCATTTTTAAGAGATATTGTTCATGAAAAAGATTAAATGTGCATTGATCGGTCCAGGGAATATTGGTACTGACTTGCTATACAAATTACAACGCAGTGAATTTTTAGAACCTGTATGGATGGTGGGGATTGACCCAACTTCTGAAGGTTTGGCTCGCGCTGCAAAAATGGGCATTAAAACCACTGCAGAAGGTGTAGATGGTTTATTGCCTCACGTGATTGCAGACGACATCAAAATTGCATTCGATGCTACTTCTGCATACGTGCATGCTGAAAACAGCCGCAAGTTGAATGAACTTGGCGTGTTGATGATTGACTTGACACCGGCTGCAATTGGTCCATTCTGTGTACCGCCAGTAAACCTTGAAGCATTGCTTGAACAAGGTGAAGTGCCAAACGTAAACATGGTGACATGTGGCGGTCAGGCAACCATTCCTATGGTTGCGGCTATTTCACGCGTTCAACCAGTGAACTACGGTGAAATCATTGCCACTGTATCGACTAAATCAGTAGGTCCAGGTACACGTAAAAACATTGATGAATTTACACGTACCACTGCGGGCGCAATTGAACAAGTGGGCGGTGCGAAACAAGGTAAAGCAATCATCATCATCAACCCGGCTGAGCCACCGTTGATGATGCGTGATACAGTTCACTGCCTTGTTGAAGGTGAACCAGATCAAGCTGCGATCACAGAATCTGTGCATGCAATGATTAAAGAAGTTCAAAAATATGTACCGGGTTACAAACTTGTAAACGGTCCAGTATTTGACGGTAACCGTGTTTCAATCTTCTTAGAAGTTGAAGGTTTAGGTGACTTCTTGCCTAAATATGCAGGTAACCTCGACATTATGACTGCTGCTGCTGCACGTACTGCAGAAATGTTTGCAGAACGCGTTTTATCAACAGTTGAAGCTTAAGGAGTAGCCACATGTCTAAGGTTATTATTCACGATATGACTTTACGTGATGGTATGCATCCAATGCGCCATCAAACATCAATCGAGCAAATGGTTGCAATTTCAACTGCGCTTGATGATGCCGGTGTTCCTTTAATTGAAGTGACACACGGTGACGGTCTTGGCGGTAACTCAGTAAACTATGGTTTTGCTGCGGCGACTGACGAAGAATATTTAAAAGCGGTGATTCCAAACCTTAAACAAGCGAAAGTGTCTGCACTTTTACTTCCGGGTATCGGTACGGTGGATCACTTGCACATGGCGCATGATGTGGGTGTTTCTACCATTCGTGTTGCAACCCATTCAACAGAAGCAGACGTTTCTGAACAGCACATTACTGCTGCGCGAAAATTGGGCATGGACACTGTGGGCTTCTTGATGATGGCGCACATGGCTTCTCCAGAAAAATTGCTCGAAGAAGCGCAAAAAATGGTGTCTTACGGTGCAAACTGTATCTATGTGACTGACTCTGCTGGTTATATGCTTCCTCAAGATGTAACTGACCGTGTGGGCATTTTACGTGCAAACTTAGGTTCAGACATCGAACTCGGTTTCCATGGTCACCACAACTTGGGTATGGGTGTTGCAAACTCTGTTGCAGCAGTTGAAGCTGGCGCGATCCGTGTTGACTTGGCATCTGCCGGTTTAGGTGCAGGCGCAGGTAATACACCGCTTGAATTATTCGTTGCTGTGGCTAACCGTATGGGTATGGACACTGGCGTAGACTTGTTCAAAGTCCAAGACGTTGCAGAAGAATTGGTTGTTCCAATGATGCATCAGCCAATCCGTGCTGACCGTGATGCAGCAACTTTAGGTTATGCAGGTGTTTACTCTTCATTCCTATTGTTCGCTAAACGCGCAGAAGCAAAATACGGCGTATCAGCACGTGAAATTCTTATGGAATTGGGTCGCCGCGGTACTGTTGGCGGTCAAGAAGACATGATCGAAGATTTGGCCTTGACCATGTCTAAAGCCAAAGAAGCGAATGCTTGATTTTTAAGTTTTAATTAAAAATCAAGCCAAAAAAGCACCCTAACCTGGGTGCTTTTTTATGCCTGAATATTTAATTTATAGATAAAAAATATCATGCAATAGTTGAAATATATTAATATAATCAATTGCTTAACTGAATTTTAAAGCTGTTTAAACTTAAAAACGATTAATCATTTCTTTTTAGCAAGCAAAAAAGCAAAAAATGCTAAAAATAGACACCGGAACAAGGCCTTAAAAATCACAGGATAAAATTTATGTGAAATATCTTATTGTTTAAAGTTCTTAACGAAATAGGCTACACAATTTAAAAAACGACAAAAATAACGTTAAATTATTGCAATATTAAGACTCTGGTCGGATTTTTTTTCACGACATAGTTCAGCATGATGGCGTCATAGCTTAATTTGATTACTAGGAATAAGCCATGCGTCGTCAAAATTTATGGATAGCAATACTTGCTGCGACAGCAACTTTAGGGACAACTGCATCACGTGCAGATTTTGTTGACGACAGCCAAGTACAATTGAAATTTAAAAATTTCTATTTAGACCGTCAGATTGCGGAAACACCAAATAAAAATTGGGGCTCATGGTCTCAAGGCGTGACTTTGGATGCGAAGTCAGGCTATCAAGATATTGGTGCTGGCATTCAGGTGGGTGCGGACCTGTTGGTTCAGCATGCATTCAAGTTAAATGGTCGTGATAAAAATGCAGACTGGGTTTTGCCACATGATGGTAAAGAGTCTAAAGACAACTTTGGTAAAGTCGGTGCGACTTTAAAAGCCAAAGTTTCACAAACTGAATTAAAAGTGGGTGAGTTATTGCCGGTATCACCAGTTTTAGTCTTTGATCCGTCTCGTCAGTTAATTACGACGTATAGCGGTGCATGGCTGGAATCTAAAGATATTAAAGATACCAAACTTACTTTGGCCTACATTGATGGTATTAATAACCGTTATGACAACCAGTTCCGTGACTTGACGTTGTTTGCGCCGGCAAAAGGTGCGAAATATTATGACAATGGTCCTGCTGCTGACGGTATGTATATTGCGGGTATTGATCATCAATTTACTCCGGAAATTGGCGCTAGTTACTGGTATGCCGATGTTAAAGACATTTACCAACAGCATTATGTGGGTGTGAACTACAAAACCAAACTAGGTGAAAAAGCCAAGTTGGACAGCCATATCCGTTACTTTGATAACTCGGAGTCTGGTGACAAGCTGTATAAAGAGATTGATAATCAGGCGTTGTCTGTTGGTGCAAAAGTGAATTACGGTGCACATACGGTAGGTTTGGGTTATCAGCAAATGTTTGGTAAAAGTGCGTTTCCAACCTTGGGTGGCTGGGTACCGCAGCCTTACTTAGTGAACTGGGGTGTAGCAACATTTACTTACCCTGATGAAAAATCACTTGGTTTAACATACGGCTATGATTTTTCTGATTTAGGTGCTAAAGGTTTATCGGCAACAGCTGTGTACATGATGGGGCAGGATGCAACTGTTGGTGCACTGAAAAATCAAGACTCTGAAGAATTTAATGCAATTGTAAACTACACCGTTCCTGAGGGTAAGTTGAAAGGTTTAGGCTTCCAGGCGATGTATATCGATGCGGATTTCGATTATAAGTCTGATCTGAAAGAGTACCGTGTAGCTACCACTTATACCTATAAGTTCTAATTGGTGAAACGGATAAAAAGAGCGACTGTAGACCAGTCGCTCTTTTTTATGCTTGAAACGTATTTTATTTTTGAATACCCTCAAAAATCTAAGGGTTTAATTTAAATAAAGTATTTAAAAACAAATAGTTAAATTATCGTTTTTTTATAGTGTTTGATCGTAAATTTGTATCAGTTGGACGGATGCGAACAGGTAATATAAGGCTGTAAAAAAGTAAATTTCACTGAGTCAACTTGACGTTAAATTCTCAATAAAGATGGAAACGCAAGCTAAAGACTGTACGAGGAGTATGTATGAGCACTGTTCAAATCCCTGAATATACAACAGATCCATTCTTTGGCTTAGAAGACAAATGGATTGAAACAGCAGAAGGTGAGTTGACTCACTATCACGAAGTGGGTGAAGGTACTCCTATTCTTTTCTTGCACGGTTCAGGTACAGGTGTATCGGCTGCGGCAAACTGGTGGTTAAACTTGCCACAAATTGGTGAGCAAGCACGTTGTATCGCAATCGACACGATTGGTTATGGTCAAACTGTGGTTGCACCAAATACCGCTTACGGTATTCGTGCATGGGTAGACCACGCGGTACGTACTTTAGACGCACTTGGCATTGAAAAAACCTGGTTGGTGGGTAACTCTTTGGGTGGCTGGTTGGCATTCCAATTAGCATTGGATTATCCAGAGCGTGTACTGGGTATTGTGTCTATGGGTACAGGTGGTGCGAAACAGACTGCTGCACTAAAAGCGCATGCTAACCCGGTATTGACTGAAGAGGGCATCAAGAAAACATTGTCTATGTTTGTTGTAAACAAAGACTTGATCACTGAAGAATTGGTAAAAGTACGTTTTGCTTCAGCTGCAAATGACTATGCATCTAACCGTTTAATGGACGTTGTGGGCGCACGTGACCGTGACCGTTTTGAATTCCCGCTTGATTTTGAAAAAATGAAAGACATTACTGTTCCAGTATTGCTCATTCATGGTGTACAAGACGTAGTGATTCCAGTGTCACGTACTTGGGATATTTTAAACACGGTTCCAAATTCAGATGCACACATCTTCAGCCAGTGTGGTCACTGGTCTCAAGTGGAAAAAGCAGAAGAATTTAACACTGTAATTAAAGATTACTTAGCTGCACGTGGCGTTTAAGTATATCTTGCTATAAAGCCATAAAAAGGATGACTTCGGTCATCCTTTTTTTATGGAATTTTAAATCGATCAGGTACTTATAAAGTTAGCTGCAACATTAATACTGATGGCCAGAATGGTGGTATTAAAACCATAAGCCAAAATTAAATGTAAGGTATTTAAAACCCGCATGCTTTGACGGGTGATGCTGACATCAGCTGTTTGCGCAGAGGTGCCAATGATATAGCTGAAATATAAAAAGTCAGGATAGGTTGGTTGCGGTGATTTTGGAAATTCTAAGCCACCTTCCTTATGTTTTTCCAGGGCCAAATAAAAATCATGTGCATAATGAATGGCGAAGATGGTATGCATAAAAAACCATGCGGAAGCAATGGTGAGAATAGAGAGGACCAAATGACCGGTTCGAATGCTCGTATTTTGAGGTAAATGATTAATTTCAATAATAATGGCAATAAAGCACATGATTAAGGTGAGGATCACCAAAAACATAATGATCCATTTGCTGGCATCTTGCTGCATGGCACGCTGCAGGATATGACCATGGTCTATACGCCAGAGTTTAGTGACGGTGAAAAACAAATATGTATAGATGGTGATATTCCAGCTGATTAATAGGCAGGTCGACCAGCTCCATGGCGTGACGAAATTTAAAATCAGATACAGCACAGCTATTGCTGGAAAGATAACAAAGAAATAAAGATGCGATTGAATACTGGTTTTAATCTGCTGAATCAGCTGCATAATCATCTTGTCCTTTATTGTTGTTTTAGATACCACCAGAGCCTCAGCTGCCTGTCAAAGTTTTATTAGACTTAAGTTGTAATTTCTGATTATAAAAAAAAATTTTATGGGTGAATGAGGAAAAAATTATAAGTTATTTCCTATCATCAAAGAGTAAACGATAAGAAATATGCCTAAGACTTAAGTCTGAAATGGTTTAAAAATACACAATTTGAAATAAAAAAGGCCCCCATTATTTATGAGAAAAATAATGAGGGCTGCAATTTTCAACTTTAGTCTGAAAAAAATGACTTAATCACGATTAATATTTAGATAAAACACATGAGTAAGTAGCTCGATAAACTTCTTCACCGCGATAGAATTGCTGTTTTTATGGTAACTCGCATACAAGTCGAGGTAAGGAAGTTCAACATCTAGGGTGCGAATCACTGAATTGCTTGTGATGAGTGGTGCAACATAACCTGGCAGAATGGTACAACCGAGTCCCATACCTATAGCATTAATATTAAATAAGATATTGTCGGCTTTTTGCACAATATTAAACTCAATGCCATTAGCTTTGGAAAAGTCTAAAATGGCATTGTGCAAGGTCAATGATTGCTCTGCTGCTGGAATAATAAAATCTATACTATTCAATGCTTTAACTGGTATGCGTTCATATTTTGCCAACGGGTGATTTTCCGGCAAGATAAAGATCAGCGGCTCACGTAAAACAAATAAACTTTCAATTTCATCACTATTGAAATTATGTCGGGTGAAGGTAACATCCAGCTCACCTTTTTTCAGCAATTTCATCTGCTCACTGTTATTCAGGCTAAGCAAATCAATTTTTAAATCAGGGTTTTGTACACGTAAATTGGGTAGTACATAAGGGAAAATTTTCATTTCCGCGACAGGGACAAAACCAATGCGTAGCATTTGCTGCTTGGCCTGTGAAACCTGACGTGCCATGGCAATGGCTTTATCTGCCTGAGCCAGCGTTAAACGTGCTTGTTCCAGGAATACAGCACCTTCTTCGGTCAATTCAACCTTGCGTTTGGTGCGATATAGCAGCTTTACGCCCACATCATCTTCTAAATCTTTGATCTGCTGACTTAAAGATGGCTGGGCAGTATAAAGCTTTAACGCTGCCTTACTGAAGTTTAGTTCTTCTGCAACGGTGATAAAATATCGAAGGTGTCGTAATTCCATATAATCCGTCCAATGAGTAATCCAAAAAATGTATTACTATGATTTGCTAAGAGTATAATCTATAAACAACTATGGCGTGAAGATGATTCTGCTATTTAGAAAATAAATGGTCTGGCGCAATCTATTGATGTTTTAATATAAGAAAAATGTCTGCCAATTATCTTTAAAATATCTTAATTGAAACAAAAAAAATATTTCACTAAAAGCCTCTAAAAAACCATCATCCAGTAAAAGTTGAGTCTATTTGTTTGTGACCCCACGGTTGTCGCAGGAGAGCTTTCATGAGTGGAAAAATTGATGTTCGCGAAATCGACGCTTTAGTCGATGCGCAAAATGGACGTATCTCGCCATCCATCTATACTGACCCAGATTTATACGAACTCGAACTCGAACGTGTATTCGGTCGTACTTGGTTATTCCTTTGCCATGAAAGCCAAATTCCTAAGGCTGGTGATTTCTTCAATACCTACATGGGTGAAGACCCAATCATTGTGGCACGTCAAAAAGATGGCTCAATCAAAGCATTCTTAAACCAGTGCCGTCACCGTTCTATGCGCGTAAGCTTTGCAGACTGTGGTAATACACGTGCATTTACTTGCCCATATCACGGCTGGTCTTACGGCATTGACGGTTCTTTAAAAGATATCCCGCTTGAAGAACGTGCTTTCCCGCAAGGCGCATGCAAAGAGCAATGGGGTCTGGTTGAAGTTAACCGTGTTAAATCATACAAAGGCTTGGTATTCGCTTGTTGGGATGAAACAACACCTGACCTAGAAGAATACATGGGCGATATCGCTTGGTACTTAGATGGTGTTCTTGACCGTCGTCCAGGTGGTACAGAAATTATCGGTGGTGTACACAAGTGGGAAATCGAGTGTAACTGGAAATTTGCAGCTGAACAGTTTGCATCTGACCAATACCACGCATTGTTCTCTCACGCATCTGCAATCCAAGTTTTGGGTGCAAAACCAGATGACGAATCATCTAAGAAATTAGGTGCTGCACAAACTGCTCGTCCTGTATGGGAAACTGCGAAAGACGCGATCCAATACGGTTCACGTGGTCACGGTTCAGGCTTCTTCTTCACAGAAAAACCAGATGCTAACGTTTGGGTAGATGGTGAAGTTGCTAACTACTTCCGTGAAACATTCGAAGAAGTGAAAGAGCGTTTAGGCGAAGTACGTGCATTACGTCTTGCTGGTCACAACACCATGTTCCCAACATTGTCTTGGTTGAACGGTACAGCAACACTTCGTGTATGGCACCCACGTGGTCCAAACAAAACTGAAGTATGGGCATTCTGTATTGCAGACGCTGAAGCATCTCAAGAAGTGAAAGAAGCATTCGAACGTTCTGCGACTCGCGCATTCGGTCCTGCTGGTTTCCTTGAGCAAGATGACTCTGAGAACTGGATTGAAATTCAAAAAGTTTTACGTGGTTATAAAGCCCGTCAAAACAAATTGATTATGGAAATGGGTAAAGGTAACGAGAAAGTTCGTGAAGATGGTATCCCTGGTATCACCAACTACATTTTCTCAGAAACAGCTGCACGTGGTATGTACCGTCGTTGGGCTGACCTATTGATTCATGAAAAATGGGAAGACGTTGAAGCTGCGGCTGACGAATATGAGAAGGAGCTTATGAAATGAGTCAAATTAGTTTAGAACTCCATCACCAAATTAGTCAGTTTCTTTATCGTGAAGCAAAATTGCTAGACGATTGGAAGTTCCGTGATTGGTTAGCTGTATTAGCGGAAGATATTTCTTATACGCTACGCACAACACCAAACGCGCAAACACGTGACCGTCGTCGTTCGATTGAGCCACCAACAACTTGGGTATTTAACGATACTAAAGATTTGTTGGAACGCCGTGTAGCTCGTTTAGAGACAGGTATGGCTTGGGCTGAAGAACCTCCTTCACGTACAACACACATGGTTTCAAATGTGATTGTTGAAGCGACTGAAGTTGAAGGCGAATACGACGTTTACGTAACGTACTTGTTGTACCGTACCCAGAAAGAGAAAGATGTAACAATCTACTGTGGTAAGCGTCACGACAAGATCCGCAAAGTCGACACTGAGCAAGGTTTCGAAATCTTCAACCGTAAGATTACCCTTGATCAGGTGACTTACAACTCACATAACCTGAGCGTGTTCTTCTAATGAATAAGATTTTTGTTTGCCAAGTTGACGAATTAGACGAAGGCGAAGCATTGAAAGTAGATTGCGGCGTTAACGGTATCGATGCGCTTGCAGTATTCAACAATAATGGCGAATTTTTCGCGATGAACGACCGTTGTTCACATGGTAATGCTTCAATGTCTGAAGGTTATCTTGAAGATGATGGCACTGTTGAATGTCCACTTCATTCGGCTCGATTCTGTTTGAAAACTGGTCAAGCATTATGCTTACCAGCAACAGATCCTATCAAAACATTCCCTGTGATTGTTGAAGATGGTGCTTTATACGTAGAGATGGCAGGAGAGTAATCATGGGTTGGCTACAAGGCGAAGTTGCACTTATTACCGGTGGTGGTTCAGGCTTAGGCTGGGCATTGGTTGAACGCTTTTTGGAAGAAGGTGCGCAAGTGGCGGTTCTTCAGCGTTCAAAAGCCAAAGTGGATGCCTTAAATGAACACTTCGGCGGTAAAGTTCTTGCGATCGAGGGTGATGTAGCCAGCTATGCTGATAACGTCCGTGCTGTAAATGCAACGGTTGAGCGTTTTGGGAAACTTGACTGTTTCGTTGGAAACGCAGGTATCTGGGATCATTACGCAGATATCGTCAATACATCGGGTGAACAGCTGGAAAAAGCTTTTGATGAGATTATGGGTATTAACACCAAATCTCTCATCTTAGGTGCTAAAGCTGCACTTGATGCATTGATAACTTCAGAAGGTTCTATCATATTTACTTTGTCTAACTCAGCACTGTATTCAGCAGGCGGAGGCCCTGTATACACAGCATCTAAGCATGCGGGTGTGGGCGTGATGAAAGAATTAGCCTATGAGCTTGCGCCTAAAGTACGAGTGAACGCTGTTGCTCCGTCAGGTATGAATGTCAACATCAAAGGCGCTGCGTCTTTAGGTCAGGAAAACCTTGGCCTGCTTGATGCCCGTGATCCTGAAAAAATTGGGCGCGGTATGCCGCTTGGCTTCTTGCCAGAACCTGAAGATATGACTGGTTCTTATGTGTTATTGGCTTCTCGTCAAAACAACCGTCCGCTGACTGGTGTTTTAATTAACGCAGAATGTGGTTTGGGTATCCGTGGTTTACGTCAACCACGTGCTGGCTTCTTTGACGAGATCTAATTCGCCAAATACGTAAAGGACTTAATCGGCAGCCGTCTTGGCTGCCTTCCGTTTAGGAGTCACCCATGGCCGTTAAACTTATTTGTGCATCGCACAGTCCCCTCATGGAATTCGCTTCTCCGCAAGAGAAATACAAAGAGGAAAAAGTTCGCGAAACTTTTGCCAAACTTGCGAAAGAAGTTGAAGACTATAATCCAACATTGATCATTACTTTTGGTCCCGACCATTTCAATGGTTTCTTTTATGACCTCATGCCATCTTTCTGCGTCGGTATCCGTGCCAAAGCAGCAGGCGATTGGGATTATGGTAAAGACAATGACCATATCAATGTGCCTGAAGAAACAGCAATTAGTCTGGTTCGTCGTGTATTGGATGAAGGTGTTGATGTTGCATACTCTTATCGTATGCAGGCAGACCACGGTGTGACTCAACCATTGCATTTCCTATGTGGTGGTCAACTCGATCGTTATCCAACGATTCCAATTTTTATCAATGGTGCAGCTGCGCCGATGCCAACAACCAAGCGTACAGTCGCTTTGGGTCGTGCAGTCGGTCAGTTCATTAAATCATTGAACTTAGAAAATGAACGTGTACTTGTTTTGGGTACAGGTGGCTTGTCTCATGATCCACCAACACCGCAAATGGGTTCAGTGCCTCCTGAAGTGGAAGAATTCCTGATTGCAGGTCGTAACCCAACAATTGATGCGCGTAATGCACGTCAAGGCAAAATTATTGCAGTAGGTCAAAAGCTCGCAGCTGGTGATACTTCTGTCGCAGTGCCACTTAACCCTGAATGGGATCGTGCATTGCTTGAAACTTTTGCCAAAGCTGACTTCGCTGCAATTGAAGCAATGACTGAAGCTGAAATTCGTGTTGAAGGTGGTCGTGGCGGTCAAGAAGTTCGTTCTTGGATGGCTGCTTTTGCTGCACTACATGAAGTGGGCGAATACGACATGACAACACATTGCTACGAAGATATTAGTGAGTGGATTGCGGGCTTCGGCATCGTATCTGCAGAATTGAAATAAGGAACAAACCCATGAGCCAAAATGGTATCGAAACCATCGTTATTGTTGGAGCTGGTCAAGCTGGTGCTAGCGCCATTTTAGAACTCCGTGCGAACAAGTATGAAGGCAAAATCATTTTGGTGGGTGATGAAACACATCTTCCTTATGAACGTCCGCCTTTGTCTAAAGACGTGATTCTAAAACCTGAAGAAACCAAAATCGAAATTCTGTCAGAAGAAAAATTGGCAGAACTCGGTGTTGAACATATTCGTGGCAATGGCGTGGTGAAAATCCATAGCGATGCGAAAATTGTTGAATTGAAAAATGGTGAAAACGTTGCATTTGACAAGTTGCTTCTAGCAACCGGTGGTGCAGCACGCCGTTTACCGAATTTCGATGCTTTGGGTAAACACGTTTATACCTTACGTAACCTTGAAGATTCACAAGCATTGGTGCCTGTATTACAAGCGGGTCGCCGTATTGTATTGATCGGTGGTGGTGTGATTGGTCTTGAGCTTGCATCTTCAGCACGATCTAAAGACTGTATCGTGACCGTGATTGAAATGGGCCCAATGGTGATGGGTCGTTCATCTCCACGTGTATTGAGCGAATTTTTATTGGCTCAACAACGTCTTGCCGGTGTAGATGTTCGTCTTTCGACTTCTATTGCTGACTGTAAGTTGGATGGCGAAGAAGTGGTGATCACGCTTGAAGGTGGTGAAGAACTTCGTGCAGATGCTGTAGTTTACGGTATTGGTATTGTACCAAATGCTCAACTTGCATTAGATGCTGGTTTAGATGTTGATTTCGCAATTAAAGTGAATGATAACTGCCAAACTTCGCATCCAGACATTTATGCAGCGGGTGACGTTGCGACTCAGCTTCGTGACTGCGGTAATCACCGTCGTGTCGAAACTTGGGAAAATGCAAATCTTCAAGCAGGTATCTTTGCGCGTCATGTAATGGATGTAGAACATCCTACACCAAACCCAGCGTGGTTCTGGACAGATCAGTTGAATATCAACTACCAGTTTGTCGGTGATATGGCTGCAAGCGAATGGATCGTTCGTGGTGAAATCAAACCTGAGTTGGCGGCTGAGTCTTCATTTGTATTGTTTGGTGTGACTGACGGTGTCATCGTTGGGGGTATCACTGTGAATGCTGCGAAAGAGATGCGTCATTTGAAAAAATTGATTAGCAAAAATGCGGCGTTTGAAGCGGATAAATATTTAGATTTAAGCCAAGATTTACGTAAACTTGTAAAGTAAGCTGAATGTCTAAGAAGAGCAGACTTGCGGTAACGTGGGTCTGTTTTTTTATGTCTTTAGTTTTAGCGTCACGGCCTTACATTACATTTTGGTTTATATGCCTTTGCGCAGGCGATGCCTTACTTTTAAAAGATTAAAAGTAACAAAAATCTTTTGATCGTTTGAGGATACTTCCGTGTATCCCAAACGATCGGGCGGCATCCATGCCGCCATCAGTATTGTTGATACCGGATTGAACATAAATTGAGTTCAGTTCTTTTTGATAAATTTAATTGAGCAATTTATGAATTCAAACTCAACGCCAATATTGGTGACGGCAAGTATTTATGCGCTTTTGGTACTGATTTGGGCGACGACGCCGCTCGCGATTGTGTGGAGTGTGCAGGAAATCCACCCGATGTGGGTGCTGATCATTCGCTACTTTGGTGCATCCATCATTGCACTATTTTTATTAAAACTGATGCGTGATCCTTTGCCGTTTGATGAAACTTCAATGAAAAGTTATGTGGCAGGGAGTTTGAATTTGATTGGCGCGCAGCTGTTTATTTATCTCGCAGCCAATTATCTCACTTCAGGTTTAATGGCACTGATTTTTGGCTTTTCACCTTTAATTGCCGGTTTGATTGGACATGTGATTTTAAAAACACATAAATTGGTCGCTTTGCAGTGGTTGGGCATGGCAGTTGCAGTGGGTGGTTTAACTTTTGTCTTTGCCGACTCTGCTGATAGTAAAGTTAATCCAATTGGTATCCTACTGATGCTAATCAGCATGGTGTCGTATATCAGTTCGATTTTTTGGGTGAAGCAGATTAACGCACCGTTAAAACCGATGTCTCAGGCGACCGGTTCCCTGATTGTTTCTGCCTTGGGTTCGGTGCTCATCATTCCATTTATTTGGCAGCATTTTCCAACCGCGTTGCCAAGCGGTCGTGCCATGATCGGTTTTGTCTTTACGATGATCATGTCATCAATTGTGGCGATGCTGTGTTACTTCTGGCTGATCAAACGTTTGGCGGCATCAACTGTGTCCCTCAGTAATGTGATGACACCTGTCATTGCATTGGTTTTGGGAGCAACGTTGAACAGTGAAAATATTAGCTCGAATGCCTTTATCGGAATCGTCGTTGTGATGTTTGGTATTGTGATGTACTTTTGGAAAGAGTGGCGCGAGCAGTATTTTTCCAGGCATTAAGTAATATGTGGATAGAACAAAGGAGCTGAAGGCTACTAATGTTATAAATTAATTCAAGCAAGCTTTGGATACACGAGTGTGGCAGGGATGCCACACGTTACCCATCACAACAAGGATGTTGTGTATGGGTAACAAAGGCTTTTGCTTACTTTTAGCCTTTCAAAAGTAAGACTTCGCCTACACAAATAATTTTCAATTTTATTGAAAAAATGTGGCAATGAAGTTCCTAACTTTAACAAGATGACTTTAAATCTTTGTATAAACAAAATATTAAAGAATAAAATTGCTATTTGATTAACGAAAAAATGCTTGAAAATCACTTTCATCAATCAGATTTTAATTTCTTCTCTGCAATTCCTTTTCAAGCTAAAAGTAATATTTTGTTCCACATGGAACATTTTAAATATAAGCAACTTATAAACTGATGAAACAATCGTCAGTTGCGCTAAAAACAACAAAAGAATAAACAACTCGCGCGATGAGATTGAGTACTATGGAACGATTCATAAAATCAAATAGATCTGTTTGATAACAATAAGTTTAGGACAAATTTGAATGTCTGATTCCAATAAAATTGTGGTCTATGCGGCACTGGCAGGTAATCTGGCCATTGCTCTGGTCAAGTTCGTCGCTGCCTATCTGACCAACAGTTCGGCCATGCTCAGTGAAGCGATTCACTCGGTTGTGGATACCCTGAACGAAATTTTGCTGCTGTACGGCATGAAAAAATCGCAACAGCCGGCCAACTATAAACATCCTTTTGGTTATGGGCGAGAACTGTATTTTTGGGCCTTTATTGTGGCATTAATGGTTTTTGCTCTCGGTGCCATCGTGTCCATCTATCAGGGCATACAGCATGTGCTGCATCCTGAAGAAATGCTCAATCCCACTATCAACTATATTGTTTTGGTTATCGCGATTGTATGCGAAGGCACTTCATGGTTTGTGGCCTTAAAAGCTTTTCGCAAGGTCAAAGGGAATCAAGGCTATTTCGAAGCTTTTCGCCGCAGTAAAGATCCGACCACCTTTACAGTACTATTTGAAGATAGTGCTGCGCTGTGTGGTCTTTTTATTGCATTAATCGGTATTTATCTGGCTCATGCTCTGAACATGCCTGAACTGGATGGGGTGGCCTCGATCTTGATTGGCATTGTGCTGGCGATTTCTGCTATTTTATTAGCCCGTGAAACCAAAGGGCTATTGCTGGGTGAAACGGCCGATCCACAACTACGCAACAATATTCTGTTGATAGCCCAGGAAGATGAGGCGGTACAGTCGGCCAATGGTGTGTTGACTGAACAGATGGGTGCGCATCAAGTCGTGGCATCCTTAAGTCTGGAGTTTGAAGACAATTTAAGTTCCGATGACATTGAGGCTTGCGTCAACAGAATTGAAGCGAAAATTAAACAGATTCACCCGGAAATTGTGGCATTGTTTATCAAACCGCAAACTAAACAGGTGTGGTTGGAACGTATGAAAGGACGTTTGGAATAAAACGTGATATATATGGCGCGACATTCAAGATATCGGATTTTGGATGTTTAGGTCACACTAAGAAATTGAATGTACATGAAGCAGAAGCCTGAGCAATTACACTTTCAACTCCCGACCAAAGCAAGCTGGTCACATACCTGGCGTCAGCCTTCATTTCAATTTATGTATTCGAATCATCATAATGGTGAGCGATTCTTCAATGCATTGCCCAATCCGGCAGGGCGTGGACGGGCCGAGCTGATCAAGTGGTTGCTCACCCGCAAGTCATCGACCTGGAATGTCGATACGGCTAAGGAACAGGCCGAATTTCATGCCAGCAAACGGGCCATTCCGCAGGATCGGCCCAATGCCAGTCTGGATGATTGGCAAGTGTGGTTTGTCGGCCATGCCACTGTCTTGATTCAAATTGGGCCCTATAATTTGCTTACAGACCCGGTCTGGTGTGAATATGCCAGTCCGAAGCAGGGCACAGGTCCAAAACGGGTAATTCCTGCCGGGATTGCTCTGGAAGAATTGCCAACCATTCATGCCGTGCTGCTCAGTCACAATCATTATGACCATATGGATCTGGCCAGTCTGGAATGGTTGCACGATAAATTTGCCATGCCCATTTATACCGGTCTGGGCAATTCCTGGTATTTGCCCAAAAGTTTTCATGTACTGGAAATGGACTGGTGGCAATCATCTTTGTTGCATGATTTAAAAATTATCTATACCCCGGCACAGCATTTTTCCGGTCGCGGCTTGCGTGATCATAGTCGGGCACTCTGGGGCGGTTTTTCCGTGTTGCATGGCAAAGACCACTGTTTCTTTGCTGGTGATACCGGTTATTCGCCACATTTTAAAGAAATTCACAGCCGTTTGGGCGCACCGCGTGTTGCACTGTTACCGATTGGGGCCTATGAGCCGCGTGAGCTGATGCGTTATATGCACCTGAACCCGCAGGAGGCTTTTCAGGCGCATAAGGATTTACATTCTAAATGTTCGCTGGCGGTTCATTATCGAACCTTTCAGCTGACCGATGAAGGTCGGGAACAGCCTGAGATTGATTTAAAAGTGGCGATGAAAAACACCTCCAAACTGATGACGCCGTTTTACTGCGTGCGGGAAGGGCGGCGTCTGGTGGTTTAAGTCTGTTTAAGATGATTGTTGATTATGTTGATGATTTTTTTAGGATGACTGTTGGCTTAGCTTGAAAAGTTGAATCGCCAGCAGTGAAAGGGTAATCATGGCAATATTCATCACCACTGGATTAAAGGCAGTGGTGAGTTGCAGGGGATCGGTGATCATAATGAGCAGTAATAATCCACTCAAGCCCAGTATATTAAGCTGATGGATGAAGACTGCTCTTTGCCAAAGCAGAAAAGTACAGCCAAACATTATTTCAATCATGCCTGAGAGGGCAACACAGATTTTTGCCAGATGTAACTCTAGACCCATGCTTTGCCAAATGGCGATTTCAGCAGCCGACTGAAACAATATTTTAGGGATCAGGCCCTGATAAATCCAAAGCACAGCAAGTGTGATCTGGATGAGAAGAAGCGGTCTGTCTAATAGAAGTTTATGATTCACGAATGGCATGTTCCAAAAAATGCGGTCTGTTTTCAGCAGAAGGGATCAGACAATTATTGGTTTGACCAAAGAGCCAATAGCGATTCAGTGCGACACGGCGGTAGAGAAAATCCCGAATGGGCCGAGGCATGAGATAACCTGCATTCATCAGCGAAAAAGGCAGTCCCAAATGCTGCATGACTTTGAGTAAAGCGGTTGATTCGGTATGCAGCTGTCCATTTAGAATCACCACCATGGTGGTGTAGTGGCTGGTGGACATGCCGTAATAGTGCAGAATTTGTTCACCCAAAGCCGATTGAGCAGAAACCAGTTTGAACTTTGCGTGTTGATCATGTTTGATCAGAAATTTTGCCCAGCCGTTACAAATCATGCAGATGGCATCAAATAAGATAATGTCATGTTTTTGAATAATGGTGGCAATAGGATAGGACATGACTAATTTATTTTTAGTTGGTTATGGCATGACTATAGCAAACAGTGATGGATAAAAAAACAGCGTCAAAAGTGTGCGCATGATGCTTTTTTAAGTGTATTGATAATACATGTTTTAAGACTTTTGCTTTGCTTTTTCAAGCTGCATCAATCTTTTACTTCTGCATAGACATAAATAGACATTTTCGATTGTTTTCATTCGTAAAAGCTGCTTTAGATTGTCATAAAAAACAGTTATTTTGATTATGAATTAGATGTATTTAAACGGTTCCTCACAATAATCATTTGAACGTATTTTTGGGAGTTCAAACATGTCACAAGATCAACAATCTTCAGGTTGTCCATTCCACAACAAACAAGAGGGTGGTCAAACCAGTTTAGCCAGTACCAACAATGCCGACTGGTGGCCGAATGCCCTTAATCTCGACATTCTGTCTCAACACGATAAAAAAACCAATCCAATGGATCCAGACTTTGACTATGCGGCAGCATTTAACTCATTGGATCTGGAAGCGGTGAAACAAGATCTACGCGAGCTGATCAACAGCAGCCAAGACTGGTGGCCATCGGACTATGGAAGTTATATTGGTATGTTCGTGCGTACTGCTTGGCACTTGGCAGGTTCTTACCGTAAGCAAGATGGGCGTGGTGGTGCAAATACCGGTAACCAACGCTTTGCACCACTCAACAGTTGGCCAGATAACGTCAACACCGATAAAGGCCGTCGCTTACTTTGGCCGATTAAACGTAAATACGGCAACAAAATCTCTTGGGGTGATTTGATTGTCTTGGCAGGTACCGTTGCTTATGACGTTGCCGGCTTGAAAACTTTCGGTTTTGGCGGTGGTCGTACCGATATCTGGGCACCTGAAAAAGATATTTACTGGGGTGAAGAGCGTGAATGGCTTGCGCCAACCAAAGAGCGTTATGCGAGCGATGCTGACCGTTCATCTTTAGAAAATCCACTTGCAGCGGTACAAATGGGCTTGATCTATGTCAACCCCGAAGGTGTAGATGGCGTTCAAGATCCACTTCGTACGGCTCAAGACATGCGTGTGACCTTTGACCGTATGGGTATGGATGATGCAGAAACTGTTGCATTAACCGTAGGTGGTCATACCGTCGGTAAAGCACACGGTAATGGTAAAGCTGAACTGCTCGGCAAAGACGTTGAAGGTGCAGACGTAGAATTCCAAGGTCTAGGCTGGCATAACCCTGAAGGTACAGGCAATGGCCCAAATACCATGGTCAGCGGTTTAGAGGGTGCCTGGACAACGCATCCAGACAAATGGGACAATGAATTCCTTTACTTGCTATTCACCTATGAATGGGAAAAAACGTTAAGCCCTGCAGGCGCGAAACAATGGGAACCTGTGAATATCAAAGAGGAAGACAAGCCTGTTGATGCGCACAATCCAAACATCCGCCGTAACCCAATGATGACAGATGCCGATATGGCACTGAAATTTGATCCTGAATACCGCAAAATTGCGGAAGATTTCTATAGAAATCCAGACAAATTGGCAGATGCCTTTGCTCGCGGCTGGTTCAAATTGACGCATCGAGACATGGGGCCTAAAACACGTTATTTAGGTGCAGATGTTCCTGCAGAAGATTTAATCTGGCAAGATCCAACGCCTAAAGGCAATACATTATCTGAAGCAGATGTTGCAGATTTAAAATTAAGACTTTTAAACAGCGGGTTAACTTCAGCGGAACTGATTGCAACAGCATGGGACAGCGCGCGTACCTTCCGTGGTTCAGATTACCGCGGTGGTGCAAATGGTGCACGTATCCGTCTGGTGCCGCAAAAAGACTGGGTTGGCAATGAGCCAGCGCGTTTAGCGAAAGTATTGGCGAAACTTGAAGAAATCAAAGCAGCTTCAGCCGCTCATGTCAGCATTGCAGATCTCATTGTATTAGGTGGTACAGCAGCGGTTGAGAAAGCAGCACATGCTGCAGGCGTGGACGTAAATGTACCATTCCTTTCAGGTCGTGGTGATGCATCTCAAGAGCAAACTGATGTTTATTCGTTTGAAGATTTCGAACCGAAAGCAGATGGTTTCCGTAACTTCGTGAAACAAGATTTTGTGGTTCAACCTGAAGAAATGCTGTTAGACCGCGCACAATTGCTGGGTTTAACTGCACCTGAAATGACCGTGCTGGTTGGTGGTTTACGCGTACTTGGTGCGAACTACGGTGGCGCGAAAGAGGGTGTATTCACTGATCGCGTGGGTGTGCTGAGCAATGACTTCTTCGTGAACTTAACTGACATGAAGTACAACTGGAAGCCAACTGGCAAGAACAGCTATAACATTGTAGACCGTGCAACAGGTGCCGCGAAATGGACTGCAACACGTGTAGATCTTGTGTTTGGTTCTAACTCGATTCTGCGCTCCTATGCAGAAGTCTATGCGCAAGATGACAACAAAGCGAAGTTTGTAAAAGACTTTGTGGCAGCCTGGACTAAAGTGATGAATGCAGACCGTTTTGATGTGAAAAAATAATCTGTAGTGAAATTAGAAAAACCGCCCTCGGGCGGTTTTTTTGTGAAACAATGATCGCTTATGAAAAAAACTGAGTTTTGATCTGCACAGTTTTTAATGTTTTAAGGTATTGATATTACTTAATTTATATTAAATTTCATATGACGAGTAGAATGGTAATTTTAGGAAAAATTAATCATTTCTATACCTTTCATGCCTATTGCGTTAGTAATTAACAGTATAGCCCAATGCAAAAGTACGACCTTCAGCAGGAATTGCCAGCAGTGAATTGGCATTGGTCACAGCAGCCTGTTGCGCAAATACGGTTTTATATTGATTATCCCATACATTATAAACACCAAAGTCCACACGACCTTTCGCTAACGGGAAATGCGCCAATACATCCATGGTAGTATAGCCTTTAATATCTGCTGCACTATTACCATCAGTAATACCAGCAGCTTTTAATGCAAGGTCATCTTTATAGGCTTTATCAGTGCCTTTGATGGCCAACATTTGAGCACGTACACCATAGCCTTCTGCATGATTCCATTCAGCGAACAATGTACCTTTCATCGGTGAAACCGCAAAAGCATTTAACTCATGCCAGTTATTAGCCGCGTCTTTGTATTGACCTTGGGTATAACCTAGCGTTCCACCGACTTTGTAATTGTCCATAAATGGATAACTGACTGTGGCCTCTGCGCCATAAATACGTTGATCGGTATCGACCACATTCACTGATCGGTCGGAGTTAAACTGAACGACTTTGTCAGAAGTATTATAGAAACCTGTTAAGCCTAGATTTAAACCAGAATCCTGATTTAAACGCCAACCTAATTCGTAGCTATTGACTGTAATTGGTGCAATTCCAGAAGTCGTTAAGGTATATGCAGCGACATCACGCAACACACGTTGTACATCTGGATAGCTATAACCTTGCGAGAAATTGGCATAAATTTGCTGTGCATCCGTGAGTTTATACACGGCTCCCAGGTTAAACAGGAATTTATCAGAATCTGTTGAATCAGCAGCCATTAAGGTAATCGGGTTACGTGCAGTTAAATAACTGTCCGTATCCGCCTGAACATATTGGTAACGTACACCAGCTTGAATATTCAGCTGATCGGTTAATGCATAATCTCCTTGCACAAAGGTACCAATATTCTGGATTTGTGTATCGGGCCCTGAACCTTGTTTTTCTCCAGTCGGGGTATAGACTAGACCATTATTGCTTGGCGTATAGTAGTCCGCCCACTGATGATCTTTTTCCCAGTCATAATCCAGACCATAGGTGAGTTTTAGATCTCGATCGGCCACTTTCATATGTGATTGCAGGGTTGAACGAATACCTGCATAGTCCACATTCGACTGGCTTTGTTTTACATTGGTACCATCTTTTGAATAACCATAAGGCACAAAACGCGATTCTTCATTGCGATAATACGCTTCAACATTTAAAACCTGTCCCAGGAAATCCTGATTTTGGTACTGTGTATTAAAGGCATAACGTTCTGTAAACGGTTGATTATTTAAGCTCCAGCCTTTTATTGCTTTTAAAGATGGATCTGTTTTTGTCAGCAGGTATGAATAATCAGGGCCATATTTGGTATCCTGTTCATCCTTATAATATTGAGCGCCAAAACTTAGACTCTGATTGTCAGTTAAATTAAAATTTAATCGACCATTTACATCAATAGTGTCGCTATCCATATTGCTACCCTGCCATGGGCTTAATGAAATACGATCACCATTCGCATCAAACTGCGAACCTCGGCTGGTATAGTCTAAACCGAGAAAACCATCGACCTTGTCATTTGCAAAGGATGCTGTTTGTCCAACTTGATAGGCCAGACTGTCACTGCGGAAATTATCCGCTGATGTCACACCCAATTTGGTCTGGAAACTGACTGGTTTGGATTTGTCCGCACGTTTGGTAATAATATTAATAATACCGCCTGTCGCACCGGAACCGTAAATGCTGGTCGCCCCAGAAACCACTTCAATATGATCAATCAAATCCGGGCTGATACTGTTCAACTGACGCGCCACATCACGTGAACCGGTTTGTGAGACTCCATCAATCATGATCAGTACATTACGACCCCGCATGGTTTGACCATAATTACTGGTAGTGCCACTACTTGGTGCTAAAGACGGAACCAGTTGTGCCAAAACATCAGCCACTTTACGTCCTGTACCCGCCTGCTGGGCAATTTCATCTGCAGAAATGGTTTGCACGGTACCCGCAGTTTCAGCAATGCTTTTTGGTGTACGCGTTGCCGTCATCACGATGGTAGCAAGTTGCACTTCGGCATTTGGTGTTTTAGATACGCTTGCACTTGTGTCATCTGCATAAAGATGGGTACAAATAGCAGTCGTGAGAAGGCAAAGACTAAAGTGGGACAATTGCATTCTTATCTTCCGATATAGTAAGTATTAATGTCGGTGCAAATAATAATCATTATTATTATCAAAGTAAAAAACTTTTATTCGCCATTTTACATAATGGTCGTTATTTAAGTTAAATATTATTAAATATCAATAATTTAAGAAATTATTTTAACTTGAAGAATACATAAAAAGCCTCTTTTTGAAACAATCCGGATTTTTTTGTGATCAATTCAAAATCTTTTGCCAATCAAAAAAGGATCTTTAATTTAAAAAAAAGGCCATTTCTATTAAAAAATTAAGTTAACCAAAGTCTGAATAATATCTTCTTTCAACTCATCCCACTCCGCAAACTCCGGCTCTATCCACTAGGTTTGCAAAATAAAGCCATAATCGCCTGTGGCATGTCTAAATTCCGTGTTCAAGTTACATAGCATCTGAATCCAAAAACATGAAAGTAGGTCGTTACGCTAACTTTAAAAACCTTTCAAAAGATGCCAATGGCAAAGATCGTCCGCAACCGCCAAAAGATGCCAACGGCTGTCCAATGCCACCGAAAGATGCAAATGCTAAAGACCATCCAAAGCCGGCTAAAGCGCAATAATTCAGACGGCTGTTTAAAAAGGAAAAGCGGGGAAAATCCCGCTTTTTTTATGCGGTATTTTTACTCATCGCGGCGTATGCGGATAGCTTAAAGGATGAATCGCCATCATCATATCCTCTTTTAAAATATGCCAGTCGTCGAACTCTGGCTGGATCAACAAAGTCTGTGAAATAAAGCCATAACACACCCGCTGCATATTTAATGCCAGTCGATCGAGTGCAATTTCAGCTTCAAATGGCGCCAAAATACAGCGCCACATGTCCACCATCATGGCATAGCTTTTTTGATAGATTTCAATACTGGAGATCTGCCGTTCTAGCAAAAACACCTGCGCCCATAAAAATTGCTGTCCTTGAACCTGCTCAATTTGAAAATGGATCATCTGCTGTAAATAAGCCGATAAATCCAGAGCTGTGGATAACTGCATCAGCGATTGTGCATAAGTTTTCATCTGTTCGGCATTGTGTTTCACATGTAAATGAATGGTCAGCGCAATCAAATCTTCTTTTTTGGAAAAATACTCATAAAAGGTGCCTAAGCCGACACCTGCCAGGTCGGTAATCTCACGAATGGTAATTTTATTGGCAGGCCGTTCATGTAAAAGCCGAACAAAACTTTCTTGTAATGCTTCTTGCGTGAGCTTTGCGCGTGATTGGCGAGGCTTACGTCGTACGTTTATCTCAGAATATTTCATAAAGACAGGCCAAGAAAAGCCGAACATATAGCAGTGAATAATTGGCTATACTGAAATGAAATGGAGATAAGAACAAGCAGGAAATATAAACAATGCAGACATCAAATCCGACATTCGATCAGACATGGATGACCCATCAAATTACGAATCAATTTGATGAATTGGAAAACTACAATCTATTTTCAAGTGATGCGGTTTTACACGAAATATTAAAACGTTATGGCAGCCATGATCAGGCTACCTTGTGCGAAATGGGCAAAGTTGTAGGTTCTAGTGAATATTATGAATATGCAGATCTTGCCAATCGCCACACTCCAATTTTACAAGCTTTTGATGCTCGTGGGCGCCGAAAAGACTACATTGAATTCCATCCTGCATGGCATAAATGGATGAGTCTAAACCGTCAGTTTGATACCCATGCACATCCCTTCAATCAGCCGGACTCTAAAAGTAAATGGGTAGAATGGGCAGCGCGTTTTTATTTATCAGGCCAAGTCGAATGCGGCAATTTATGTCCAAACTCAATGACGCTAGGTAGCATTCCACTCATACAACGTGAACCTGAACTTTGGGCAAAAATAGGTGAGAAGCTTTTATCCACTGAATACGATGAGCGTGATGTTCCGATTGCACAGAAAAAGTCGATTTGGCTGGGTATGGGCATGACAGAAAAGCAGGGTGGATCGGATGTGCGTGCCAATGAAACCCTTGCCGTACCAGTCGCGGAAACAGGTCGAGGACAAGCTTATTTACTTACAGGTCATAAATGGTTTTTCTCTGCCCCTATGTGTGATGCGCATTTGGTGGTGGCAAAAACCGAACAAGACGGTTTGGCCTGTTTTTTTGTCCCTCGTTGGTTGGAAGATGGCAGCAAAAATCAAATTCAGGTGCAACGCTTAAAAGAAAAAGTCGGTAACCGCAGCAACTCAAGCTCTGAAGTCGAATTTAAGAATGCATGGGGCATCATGATTGGCGAAGCAGGACGTGGCATACCGACCATTATTGAAATGGCCAATTACACCCGTTTAACCTGTTCAGTCGGTTCAAGTGCCATGCTACGCCAAGCCTTAGTGCAGTGCATTGCCTATACGCGTCAGCGAAAAGCCTTTGGCAAACTATTGATTGATCAACCATTGATGCGTGCAGTTTTGGCAGATTTAGCTTTAGAAAGTGAAGCAGCCACTCAGCTTAGTTTTCATTTGGCACAATGTTATGAATCCGATGATGCTTTGTCTGTGGCATGGAAACGTATTATGACCCCAGCCGCCAAGTTCTGGATTTGTAAGCGTACAGTAGAGCTCACCGGTGAAATGATGGAAGTCTTTGGCGGCAATGGCTATGTAGACAACGGCATCATGGCAAGGATTTTTAAAGAAGCGCCGGTGAACACCATTTGGGAAGGCTCGGGCAATGTCATGTGTTTGGATGTGCTGCGTGCAATTGCACGTGATGCTGAGTCCATCGAAGTATTATTTAAAGATTTATCGATCACAGCACATACAGATGCAACCCTGCAAACTGAATTACAAGACTTGTTTAGATTATTTCATCAATCATCTGAGGACTTGCAATTTATGGGGCGTAGCTTAGTCAGTCGCTTAACGGTATTGGCACAAGCGGTGTTATTAAAAAGATATGCACCTGACTATGTGGCAGCGGGTTTTATTCAAAGCCGTTATAGCGCCAAGCATGGCCAAGTAGTCGGTATGCTGGATGCAAAACAGGTAGATGTAGAGCGTTTATTAGAAAGGGCCTTTGCCAGTTAATTTCATTGAATATACCCTCTCCATAAGGGAGAGGGTTTGCACGAGCGTTTTTATTTTTGGCTATGAATCGGATAACCCAAGAAAGGTTTAATTTCTTTAAGCACAAAAATACTTTGCATTTCTTTAATCCCAGGCAAGCGCCGAATGGTCGACATGGAAAATTCAGCATAGGTGTCGAGATCTGGAGAAACCACTTGCAATAAAAAGTCAGCATCCCCCCCAACGCTATAGCAGGCCACCACATGTTCAAGTTCAGAGACCCGCTCTTCAAACTTTTTGGCTTCTTTTTCACTGTGGCTATCAATGGATACACGAATAAAAACCATCACGCCTTGCCCGATTTTTTTACGGTCGAGTAATACCCCATAGCCCTTAATCACTTGAGTATCTTCTAGCTGTTTCACGCGACGCCAGCAGGGTGAAGTGGACATACCAATTTGCTCTGCCAATTCGGCATTGGTCATACGCGAGTCTTCTTGTAAGTATTTTAAAATTCTAGCATCAGTTTTATCTAAAAGGCTCATTGGTATAAATAACCCTAAAAATGAATATATCGGTTATTTATACCTTTTTATTGCGTTTTTATAAAATAAATAGATCAGTTTTACCTCTAAAATTATTCAAAAATAGTGCCATTCATTGCTGATCGTACCTGTGCAACATGGAACATTTCACACAATTTTCCACTTATATGTTTACGCTGTTTTTGGCGACATTATTACCTGGGCCGGGCATGACAGGACTCATGTTTAAGACATTATCTCAAGGTTATCAGGCGGGTATCATCATGCTCTTGGGTTTAATGACTGCGGACATGCTTTATCTGTCTGCATCGATTTTTTTATTAAGTTATATCAGTCAACTCAGCCCAAACTTTTCATTTTATTTAATCGTCTTTTCGAGTGCATACTTACTGTATTTGGCTTACCAGTTTTGGACATTTAAGGGAGATTTACTGGCCAGTAGCAATGAGCTCAATCTAGGAAAAACCCTTACAGCTTACAAAGAGGGTTTATTGATTACGTTAAGTAATCCCAAGACGATTTCCTTTTATTTGGCCTTAGTGCCTGCGATTTTTGGTTCGGTCTCTTTAAGGGAAAAAAGCCCAATGCTCATGGCAGTCACGTTGCTGACATTGGCTGTCATTGGTGGGCTCTATATTTTCTGCTCACTTGGCTTAAAGAAAGTTTTAAAGCCACAGCATGTGCAGAAAATGTTGGTGCGGAGTTTGGCGTGCATCATGGGCTTTTTGGCGGTTAGTCTGCTTTATAAAGAGCTGAATGTGATGGCGCCAGTCTATGCGAGTTTGTTTTAATCAGGCTGAAAAATGACTTGAAATTTGCCAAAAAATGTCCAATATATGCATTATATCCGCATGGTGTTGTGTGGGCATAAAAGGTGAATGCAAATGGCAAAGAAAAAAGTCCTGCCAGAAGTTGAGATGCGCAACTTTGTGGCAAAACACATGAACGATTTTAACAAAAGCCAAACTTTTGTAGATCGAAAGAAAAATGCAAGACGTGGCTATGACAAGCACAAAAAAGGGAGATATTCAGATGATTATCTCCCTTTTTATTGCACTGTATTTTCTTAGATCTGAATCTGATCAAACACCCACAATACGGGTTGCAGATTTCACCATATCCCCCAGACCATGGGTCTTAAAGTAATACTCCATCCAGCTTTTCACCATCAGTGGATTACTCATTTTTAACACACGCTCTAGCTGTTCTTGTGCATCCGTCATTGGGACATGACAAATCGCTTTACGCACCCGCAAAATATTGCTGGAACTCATCGACAGGGTATTAAAGCCCATTGCCATCAACAGAATGGCAGACAGCGGATCTCCCGCCATTTCCCCACAAATACTGACCGGTTTATCGTACTTGTGACATTCCTGAACCAGACGGGTCAGGGCACGTAAAACCGCAGGATGAAAATGCGAATATACATTGGCAACGCGTGGATTATTACGGTCTACCGCCAAAAGATACTGGGTCAAGTCATTGGAACCGACCGAGAAGAAATCCACCAGTTCGGAAAATTCTTCAATCTGTAACAGTACACTCGGCACTTCAACCATAATGCCAATTTTGGGCTTGGTAATTTTAACCTGTTCTTCTTCCTGCACTGCGGTCCAATCACGGTCCAGTAGATATAAAGCTTCTTCTACTTCACTGACACTAGTCACCATTGGTAGCAAAATGTGTAAGTTATTCAGGCCAATACTGGCTTTAAGCATGGCACGAATCTGGGCAGAAAAAATTTCCGGATGATCGAGGGTAAAGCGAATCCCGCGCCAGCCCAGTGCTGAGTTTTCTTCTTCAATCGAGAAATAAGGCAGGTCTTTGTCGGCCCCAATATCGAGGGTACGCATCACCACCGGTTTATTGGCAAAGTGACTCAGTTGCTGGCGGTAAATCGAACGCTGTTCTTCCTCACCCGGGAAGCGGTCACGCAGCATAAACGGAATTTCAGAGCGGTATAAACCGACGCCTTTGGCACCACGCTGTACGCCACGCACCACATCAATCATCAAGCCCGTGTTGACAAAAAGTTTGACTGCAACGCCATCGGGGGTAATGGCATCTTTGGTTTCGTATTGCTTTAAATCTTTAGCAAGCTGTTCTTCTTCTTTTTGAATTTCTTTGTAGCGGCTACGCAAACGGCGCGGCGGATTGATAAATACACGGCCTTGATGGGCATCGACAATCATCTCGACATCATCCAGGGTATTGATTGGCAGTTCAGTCACACCGACCACGGTTGGAATGCCTAGTGCACGTGCCACAATCACCATATGTGAGTTCATGGCACCTTCGGTGGTGACAATCGCGGCAATTTTATCCACCGGTAATTCAACCAGTGCCGCGGTTGAAATGTCTTCCCCGATCAGAATGCTTTCATCGGTCAGTTCACGATGGCTGGCATCGGCTTCCTGTAAGTACGCCAAAATACGACGGCCCAGATCTTTTAAATCAGAGACACGCTCGCGTAGATAGTCATCTTCCATTTGCGAAAACAGCGCAATGTGATTATCAATGACAATACGCACTGCACCCTGAGCCCAGTTACCATCGCGGATTTCAGCTTTAATTTCAGAAGGGAGCGCATTTTCATCCAGCATGCGCAAGAACACGCTAAATAAAGCCCGTTCTTCAGCCATCAAGGCATCCTGCATTTTTTCATCCAGTGCCTGAATTTCCTGACGCACTGCATTTAATGCGGCATCCAGAAGCTCCAGTTCTTCACTGATGTCATCTGCTTCACGATCAGGTACAGCCGCCAGGTCTGCAGGCGGGTAGAGAATTACCGCACGCCCTAAAGCAATCCCGCCTGAACCGGGAACGCCCTGAAAGGTTTTATAAGCAGGCAAATTGCTTGGCTTGCGGAACACATCGATATTACCCACGGCATGGGCATGGGCAATCACACCGGAAAGCTGGGCACACAAGGTCACCAGAAACGATTCAGCCGCTTCACTAAAATCTTGTGATTCTTTATTTTGCACCACCAGAACGCCCATCACCTTACGGCGGTACATCACCGGAACACCAAGGAATGAATTATAAATTTCTTCCCCGGTTTCCGGCAGGTACATAAAGCGTTCATGCTTGGGCGCATTGTCCAGATTGACGATTTCTTCACGTTGTCCCACCAGCCCGACCAGACCTTCGCTGGTGTGCAAGGAAACGTGTCCAACCGCTTCAGGATTTAAACCCTTAGAGGCCATGAGCAGATAACGCTGATTGCGTTCATCTAGCAGATAGATGGAGCAGACATCCACCTGCATGGCGGTTGCCACCTGATTGACCATAATGTCGAGGGATTCATGCAAACTGGTGGACGCATTGATTTCTTGCACAATGCGTCTTAAGGTGTCCAGTTGCATATTCGACATAAAATCTGCTCCAAAAAAAGTTTAAACCTGCTTTTAGTTATAACAACATGCTGCTAAAAAATCTGCATTTTCATACGATTTTTTATCTTTAGATGGTGGGTAACTGATGACACAGTTCTACCATCGCTTTACGGTATACATCGCGTTTAAAATTCACGACCTGTCCTAATGGATACCAGTAACTTACCCATTGCCATTGGTCAAACTCCGGTGGATCTGACAAATCCAGCTGAATGTTTCTGGCTGGGGCTGTCAGTTTGAGTAAAAACCACTTTTGTTTTTGACCAATACACACCGGATCTGAATCCGGGCGTATATACCGTTGTGGCAAACGATAACGCAGCCAACCTTTTGTTTGCGCTACAATTTGAACATGTTCGGGCAATAAGCCAACTTCTTCTCTCAGCTCACGATAAAGTGCCTGTTCAGGGGTTTCTCCATACTGGATACCTCCTTGTGGAAATTGCCAAGCATTGTGTCCAATGCGTTTTGCCCATAAAACCTGTCCAATGTCGTTTGCCAAAATGATCCCGACATTCGGTCGGAAACCTTCTGAGTCGATCATTTGGCCTACCTAAATCTTGTGTAATGTGTGGCTTTTTTTACGGGGATTGTTATTTCTATATCCATCTCAAAAAAAAGCACAGCTTAAATGTTAAAAATTGCTATGATCTTAACGAATTTCTATCGACTAGCGGAGATAGATTTACAATTTTTTTCTTAAATTGCAGTTTTTACGAGTATTTTCATGAAATTGGCTTTATTTGACCTCGACCACACCTTACTCAATACCGATTCAGATTATTCATGGGGTGAGTTTTTAGTAACCGAGGGTTTAGTCGATCCAATCCGACATCGTCAAATGAATGACAAGTTTTATGAAGACTATAAAGCAGGGCAACTTGACCCGATTGCCTACAACGAATTTGTATTCGAATTTTTAACCCAGCACGACAATGAATATTTGACAGAATTACATGAATTGTTCATGAAAAAAGTCATTCGTCCGCAAATGCGCCCTGAAGGTTTTGCTGCCATTCAAAAGCACAAAAATGCAGGACATGAGCTGGTGGGGATTACCGCAACGTCTGATTTTATTACCGCCCCGATTTTTCATGAGTTTGGCATTACTGAAATTATTGCCACCAATGCAGAAGTGGTTGATGGCAAATATACCGGTAAAGTTATCAATACTGCATGTTATCAAAAAGGTAAATTGATCCGTCTGGAACAATGGCTGGAAGGCCGTAATATTGATGAGTCATGGGCCTATTCAGATTCATTCAATGACCGTTTCTTGCTGGAATATGCCGACCATGCCATTGTGGTCAATCCGGACGAGCGTTTAGAGGCGTTGGCCAAAGAACAAAACTGGGACATTCAGGACTGGTCGATTTAACCGTTGAAGTCGTCTGATGGAGAATGGTGTGGAAAATCACGGTTCTCCATAAATGATGAAAAGGATCGAGGAAAGTAAAAATATCTAAAAAATAAAAAACATTAAAAAAACATTTTAGAGCCATTATCAGTTGTTATGGAATGGAAAAATTTTCCGTCTGGGGCCGGTTTTTTTCAGCGGATAAATTGCAGTTCTGGACGACAAAATACCCCTTACTATTGGCCTGCCTTTACCGTATATTAAGATGAAAGCAAAAGGGTAAAAGAGCAAATTTACAGTTTCAAATTCAAGAACAATGGGAGAGAACAATGAGCCAGACACGTCCAAGAATGACCAACCTATTTGAACAGCTGGGCTTAGATTCAAGTGAAGAGGCGATCTCACTTTTTATTGCGACGCATCAACTCACTGCTGATACCCCAATTACCGAAGCAGAATATTGGACTGATGCACAGCGCCAGTTTTTAATAGAAAAACTGAAGTCAGATGGATCATGGGCAATTACTGTCGATCAGCTGAGTGAATCTTTACATGAAGATTCTGTCGGTTAAGTCTGCTGCGGTGATTGAATAAAGTTAAATCATTATAAAAAGCCGTCACAATGACGGCTTTTTTTACTGTTTGCTGCTTAATGCTGTTGCATCATGGCGACTAGTTCCTGTACGGCACGTGACTGGGTGCGACCCGGATGCCAGACCATGCCCAACTGACGGTTCATTTCCAGATTGATATCCAGACGTTGCAGCTCTTGATTCAATAGCGTTTTGGGTAATACCGACCAGCCCAGACCAATCGAAACCAGCATGCGAATGGATTCCAATGGATTATTGCTCATGGTGATTTTCGGTTTTACGCCTTGTTTTTCAAACTCGGCCAAGGTGATTTGGCTGGTATAAGTTTGTGAGGCAGGAAGCAAACTGGGGTATTGAATTAAATCTTCCAGAGTCAAATTGCTTTTTTGTGCCAAAGGATGAAACGGTGCAGCGACAAAGACCAGAGGATCATCCCAAATGGTCACATATTTAAGACGTTCATCGCCTTGAGGGGGAAGGGTCAAAAACGCCAGTTCCAGATCACCTGCCAACACCTGTTCGTGCGCCTGTTCGGAATCGACAAAGTGTACATCCAAAGTCACTTCTGGAAATTGCTGCACATAATTACGCAGATGCTGCGGTAAATGATGCAGGCCAATGTGGTGGCTAGTGCCAATTTTCAGTTTACCCTGAACCTGCTCCTGTTCATGACTGAGGGTGTGATGAATATCTCCCAGCTCATTCAGCCAGTTTTTGACTTTCGGCAGCAAGGAGTGTGCTGCATGGGTGGCTTGAACCCCACGGCCGGCAGATTCAAAAAGTTTCACCCCAAAATATTCTTCCAGGCTATGAATCCGTTTGGTCACCGCAGGCTGGGTAATAAACAACAGGTCAGCAGCCATAGAAATAGAGCCTGTTTCCATGACTTTAATAAAGGCTTCGAAGGCAGCAAGATTCATAGTGGTCATTTGGTTATGAAATATTCAAGTAATTATAAAATATTTTTATGATGTAAGCGAATCCGTTGCTAAAAAATTCACGATAAAAATGTATACAGATATAAATTTAAAGCGTAGAAATAAAAAAAATCACCGCATGAAAATGTGGTGATTCTTGTAAAGAGTGAAACGGCAACCCATGCGATCTGTATCGCCTGACCGGTGTTTAGATAACGGCGTTGTTCCTGTTTTGCATTTTAGCCGGTTTAGCTTCCCAGATTTTTTCATGGAAGAAGAAGGCAATCGCCTGAATTGTCGGCTCAAGCAAGCTCAGGGTCACTGCCATCCAGATACTTCCTGTCACGAAATAACCGACCAACATGGCAATCGTGATGTGCATAATGTAATAGCTAAAGGTTTTTTTGAACATACGCTGGTTGTTGTTCACAAATTTTTGAATATGAGCCATGGGTTGTTCCTCAGTCTTTACTCGGGATATATTCAAATGATAATCATTATTATTTAGTTTGTAAAAACAAATTTATTATTCATTTTAATCGGATTTATGAATTATTCGCTGGGCAAACTTAATCTAAGGGGAACCGTATCCAATGCCGATACGTTTCTAACAGGGTGGTAGTCATGGACATTAAACATATCAAATACCTCTTGGATATTTTCGAGCAAGCAGTCGAAAAGCGTATGGGGGTCTATGAAATAGCAGATGATGAAGGTGATGAAAACCGTGCCGCGGCTGAGTGTAATGCCGCCAAAGCGGAACTCATCAGGGCGATTGAGCAACTGGTCGAGTCTAAACGCGATTCATCAATATAAAGACTCCAGTTAGCTTCTGGGCTGTATAAGAGGCAGCAGTAATCTGGTTAGCATCTCAATCTGGTGCTGAGTATCGTAAAGACTCAATCGGCCTTTAAAAATCTGCTTTGAATTGATCTTGAATCATTAATAGATGAGAAATGTTGATTGGGTATGTGCTGAAGCTCATAGCGATGTTGTATCACGCTGTTCTGCATAAAAGCATAAGTAGGTCTTTATGTGGAATATAGTTTTTGAGGAGGAAAACAGGCTTGGTTTAAAAATTTATGGATAAAATTTTGGCCGAAAATACAGGGTGTGACTCAGGTTAAAATTAATTCCAAAAAGTTTTTAAACTAATAAAAATGATAAATTAGATTTATGTGAATAGCTCGTTATAATCGATTTAACGAAAGAATTTACCCAGTCCAGTGGAGCATATCGACATGGCAGGCGAAACCCAAAAAGCAAAAACCTTATATGACAAATTGTGGGATGACCATCTAGTAAAACAACGAGATGATGGCTCTTCATTGTTGTATATCGACCGTCATTTATTGCATGAAGTAACTTCTCCTCAAGCATTTGAAGGGTTGCAGCTTGCGGGTCGTAAGCCATGGCGTTTAAGTGCCAACGTAGCTACCCCTGACCATAACGTTCCAACGTCTAAAAAAGAACGTTCTGAAGGAATTGCAGGGATTGAAGATGATACTTCACGTATTCAAGTACAAACTTTAGATGACAACTGTAAAACCTTTAATGTGGTGCAGTTTGACATTAACGATGTGCGCCAAGGTATTGCGCATGTGGTGGGTCCTGAACAAGGTTTGACTTTGCCAGGCATGACCGTGGTGTGTGGTGACTCTCATACAGCGACGCATGGTGCATTTGGCTGTTTGGCGCATGGTATTGGTACTTCTGAAGTTGAACATGTATTGGCAACCCAATGCTTGGTTCAAAAGAAAATGAAGAACATGTTGGTACGCGTTGACGGACAATTGGGTCAGGGCGTAACTCCTAAAGACGTAGTATTGGCGATTATCGGTAAAATTGGTACTGCGGGTGGTACAGGTCATGCGATTGAATTCGGTGGTCAAGTATTCCGTGATATGTCGATTGAAGGCCGTATGACCGTATGTAACATGGCGATCGAAGGTGGTGCACGTGTTGGTATGGTGGCTGTCGATGACAAAACCATTGAATACGTGAAAGACCGTCCATATGCGCCAAAAGGCGAGCAGTGGGACCAAGCGGTTGCCTACTGGAATACTTTGCATTCAGATGAAGGCGCGCACTTTGACACCGTTGTGGTGTTACAAGGTGAAGAGATTGAACCACAAGTGTCTTGGGGAACTTCTCCTGAGATGGTGATTCCAGTTTCTCAAGCGGTACCAACTTTAGAACAAGCCAAAGATGATGTACAACGCAATGACTGGACACGTGCTTACCAATATATGGGTTTAACTGCGGGTCAGGCCTTGGCAGATATTCAATTAGACCGTGTGTTTATTGGTTCTTGTACAAACTCACGTATTGAAGATATTCGTGCAGCAGCAGAAATTGCTAAAGGCAAAAAAGTTGCCAGCACAATTAAGCAAGCAATGGTGGTACCGGGTTCTGGTTTAGTGAAAGCACAAGCTGAAGCGGAAGGCTTAGATAAAATCTTGATTGAAGCCGGTTTTGAATGGCGTGAGCCGGGTTGTTCAATGTGTTTGGCGATGAATGCTGACAAATTACAACCGGGCGAACACTGTGCATCAACTTCAAACCGTAACTTTGAAGGTCGTCAGGGTAATGGTGGTCGTACGCATTTGGTAAGTCCAGCAATGGCAGCAGCGGCAGCAATTGCAGGTCATTTTGTTGACGTGCGTTCGTTCTAAAATCCCCCTCTTGCGAAGCAATGCTTCTCACCTTTTGTAAAAGGGGGAAGTTCCCCTCTTTATTAAAAAGGGGGTAGGGGAGATTTAAAGTGATGATATTCTTTAGGAACAAAGACAATGAAAAAATATACCGTTGAACAAGGTATCGTTGCACCATTAGACCGTGCCAATGTCGATACAGATTTAATCATTCCAAAACAGTTCTTGAAATCCATCAAACGTACCGGTTTTGGTGATAACTTATTTGATGAATTACGTTATTTGGATGAAGGTTATTTAGGGCAAGACATTTCAAAGCGTCCTAAAAACCCAGATTTTGCTTTGAACCAGCCACGTTACCAAGGTGCGACCGTATTAATTTCTCGTGCCAACTTTGGCTGCGGTTCAAGCCGTGAACATGCGCCTTGGGCATTGAATGAATACGGTTTCCGTACTGTGATTGCACCAAGCTATGCTGACATTTTTTTCAATAACAGTTTCAAAAATGGCATGTTGCCAGTGATCTTGTCTGAAGAGATTGTTGATCAGTTATTTAAAGAATGTGCGGCAACCGAAGGCTATCAATTGACCATTGATTTGGACGCGCAAGAAGTTCGTACACCATCAGGCGAAGCTTTCAAATTTGAAGTCGATCCTTTCCGTAAGCACTGCTTGTTAAATGGCTTGGATGATATTGGTTTAACTTTACAGGCTGCGGATGATATTCGTGCTTATGAAGAAAAAACCAAGCAATCACGTCCTTGGGTGTTTCAGGAAATTCACGGTTAATTATTTGAATTTTCAGCGCTAGTAGTATCGGAGCTTAACTCTTGCTAATATCGAATCCATAAAAATATTCAGTTGGCTTTAATTGGTGAGGGTTGGGCTCGGACAATGACAAAAGTTTATGGTCAGCTTGCGATGCTGGGTTTGATGGTCGCATCCTTAAGTGCATGCCAAAGTATTGATACAGCACGTGTTAAATATGTGAAAGAAACCACGTCAACAGAATCCAATGCATTGATTTTCTGTGCGGGAACAGAACAGTGTGAATTCGAGCGCCTAGATGAAACCCAGATTATTGATGCCCAAACGCATCGATTAAGTCGTCAGGCGATTCAACAGGGTATTGTTCGTTTGAAAGAGAAATCGTTAAACGATCCTAATCCTTTATTTTTATCTGTACCGACTGGACAGCATGAAGTCGTGATTCGCTTCTATCCGATCTCTAAAGATCGCGCAGAGACGCTCCATGTCTTTCACAATTTTAATGCCAAGAAACACTATACCTTTAAGATGTATCGAGACCGGAGCAAGCATACCGGTAGTTTGTTGAATGTTTCTGCACCTGATCCATTGTGTGTCGATCTTCAGCAAGCACAAAAATCTATTCGCCGTTTCTGCAAACCCTACAATGTCTTGAATGGCTTAGGTGAGTTTGTAGAACAAAAAATTTAATATCCAAACAGTCTTGTGACTGAATTTGAAAATGGAAAATCTCATGTCTAAACATATTTTGATTTTAGCTGGTGACGGCATCGGCCCTGAAATTGTGAAAGCTGCAGAGCAAGTGCTCACTCGAGTAAATGAGAAATTCAATTTAGGTTTGACTTGGGAACAAGGTCTTTTAGGTGGTGCGGCAATTGATGCACATGGCGCGCCATATCCAGATGTGACCTCTGCACAGGCTAAAAAAGCTGATGCAATTTTATTGGGCGCAGTCGGTGGGCCTAAATGGGATAGCATTGAACGCTCAATTCGTCCAGAACGCGGTTTATTAAAATTACGTAGCGAACTGAATCTGTTTGCTAACTTGCGCCCAGCGATCCTCTATCCGCAATTGGCAGATGCTTCAAGCTTGAAACCTGAAATTGTTGCAGGTCTGGATATCCTGATTGTGCGTGAACTCACAGGCGGGATCTACTTCGGTCAACCACGCGGGATCCGCGAGTTAGAAAATGGTGAGAAACAAGGTTTCAATACCGATGTTTATTCAGAATCTGAAATCAAGCGTATTGCTAAAGTAGCGTTTGAACTTGCGGGTCTTCGTGGCGGTAAAGTGTGTTCAGTGGATAAAGCCAATGTGCTTGAAGTGACTGAGCTTTGGAAACAAACCGTGACTGCCATGAAAGAAGCAGAATATCCGGAAATCAACTTGTCACACATGTATGTTGATAATGCTGCCATGCAATTGGTACGTGCACCGAAACAGTTTGATGTGATTGTGACTTCTAACCTGTTTGGTGACATCTTGTCTGATGAAGCGGCAATGTTAACCGGTTCTATTGGCATGTTGCCGTCTGCATCGCTTGATGAAAATGGCAAAGGGATGTACGAGCCTTGTCATGGTTCAGCGCCAGACATCGCGGGTCAAAACCTGGCGAATCCATTGGCGACCATTCTTTCTGTTGCCATGATGCTTCGTTATACCTTCCGTGAAGAAGCTGCTGCCAAAGCGATTGAAGATGCAGTTGGTAATGTTCTGGATCAAGGTTTACGTACGGCAGACATTATGTCGGAAGGCATGAACAAAGTCGGTACCGTAGAAATGGGGCAAGCAGTTGTTTCTGCATTGAACTAAGTTCTATCGAATAAAAAACGCAGCCTTGGTGCTGCGTTTTTTTATGGGAAATTAAATGTGATTTAGCAGGTCCGACCGGTGTAATACACTGACTTAGCGATATTATGTTCTAAGCGATAGATAATTTTGCATTGTAAATTGACATCATAACTTTCTGCCCGTGGAGTGACTTGAATGGGTACAGCCCCCGGTCGGGTTTGCGCCATGGGAACTGGAATGGTGACGGGACGCATGACGGTATATGTAATGCTATTACTGTCAACGATAGGAGGGTGTACCTGCTGATAACCTAATTCAGACAGATGAAGGTTGGCTTGAATATGCTGGCTGCTTTCACCTAGAAATTTTTGTAAATACGCATCCCGTTGTTCGATGCTGGTCGTTGAGTAAGTGGTACAACCAGATAATAGGCCAAGCGTGACAAACAGGGCAATGATGTGAAGAAATGACATAGCCTTTTCTCCATTATATAAAATTTTATTTTAAATGGATAAAGTGTCAATGAACGTTGTGATTTGATACACGGTGCTAAGATCAGTAAGTCAGGAAATGTAGAACCTAAGTTCTGACAACTAGTATGACTATTTGAATAAGCTATCGTCTGACAATTTTGATTAAAATTCGATGCAAGAGATGGTTAAAATGGCGTTGCTTGCAGTCAGTGCTGAAATGTTCAGTTTTTTACTGCTTAAATGACAGTTGTTATACTGTCTGCACGTTTCATCTATATAATTTTATACACAATAAAAAACACGGAAAAGAAAATGAAAAAAATTATTTTGCTGCTTAGCGGTTGCCTATTTTCTGCGGCTACGCTTGCTGATAACTGTGAGCGGGCACGCAATGATTATGATGCGATCTATTGCACCAATAAACTGTATGCGAGTGCAGATGTAGAGTTAAATAATAATTACAAGCAACTTCGTACGAAGCTGAATGCTCAGCAAAAAAATATTTTAAAAAAGTCCCAGCTAGAATGGATTCGTGAGCGTGATACTCAGTGCACAACAGATACAGGTATTAATGTGGAATGTCGCCTCAGTACCACGCAAGAGCGCAATAACTGGCTGCGCGAACGCTTGCGTGAATGTAAGACAATTGGCTGTAAAACGGGCACCTTGTATTAAGTCTCGGAGCGTATGTCCTCCAAGCATAAAAAAAGCCGCGTTTTCTGCGGCTTTTTTGCTTACGCTAAAACTTAACGTGCACGATAAGTAATACGACCCTTGGTCAAATCATAAGGAGTCATTTCTACTTTCACACTATCGCCAGTTAAAATGCGGATATAGTGTTTACGCATTTTGCCAGAGATGTGGGCAATCACTTCGTGACCGTTCTCTAAACGTACACGGAACATAGTATTAGGAAGCGTCTCGGTGACAACGCCTTCGAACTCGATGAGTTCCTCTTTATTGGCCATAGCCTACCTGAATGAATAAATTGGAAAGGCGCAAATTATAGTCAATTTTTTTGCATAAAACAAGGCGCAATGGGGCTTTGCTCGTTCATCTGTCAGTTAAATAAGCGAACGCACCGGATAAATATTTTCTACAAAAAAACGTATTGTCATGTTGTCAGTTTGGTCAATCACAGTTAATCTAAAATTAATCTTTTTAAGTATAAATGAACAACATACAAGGAAGGTCTTTGCGTGGGTCAGCTAACTGATGCATCGGTTGTTTTGCGACTGGGTTACCAAGCCATTCGTCGTTCGGGTTTGCCAACTGAAGAAATTTTACTGAAAGCTGGTGTAGCCTTAAATCAGGTCGAGACCAATGATCGTACTCCGCTCAGTGCCCAATATGCGTTTTGGGTGGCTGCAGAAGAGGTCAGTAAAGACCCTGATATTGGTTTGCATTTAGGTGAACATCTGCCTTTATATCGAGGGCAGGTGATTGAACATCTGTTTATTTCCAGTGAAAACTTTGGAGAAGGGTTAAAGCGCGCATTGGCGTATCAACGCCTGATCAGTGATGCCTTTCATGCCAAACTGGTGCATGAAGATGGTCGCTGCTATTTAACCAATGGCCAGCAGTCATGGAGCGAGAATATTGTTAATCGCCATTTTTCTGAGTGTGCGATGTCGGGGGTGCTGCGTTTCTTTAAATTTATTACCGAAGGGCGCTTTCAACCGATTTATATCGACTTTAATTTCAGCCACGGTGCTCCAGATGACGAATATTTCCGGGTTTATGAATGTCCGGTGAGTTTGGGGCAAAAAGAAACCCGCCTGTATTTTGATCCTGCAATTTTAGACTATCAGTTATGGCAAGCGGAGCCAGAGCTGTTACAGCTCCATGAACAATTGGCCATAGAAAAGCTGCAAGAACTGGCACGTTATGATCTGGTCGGTGAAGTGCGTCGTGCGATTGGTTCGACGCTGGAAAGTGGTGAGACTACCTTGGAAACGGTAGCTACACATTTGAATATCACACCACGTCGTTTACGGACCCAGCTGAGTGAAGCCAATACCAGTTTTCAGCAGATTCTGTCTGACTACCGCTGTCGTTTGGCGAAAAAGTTATTGGCCAATACCAATGAGAGTGTAGAACGGATTGTTTATCTCACTGGTTTTTCCGAGCCTAGTACGTTCTATCGAGCTTTTAAGCGCTGGACCAATGAAACGCCGGTGGAATATCGAAAAAGGAAGCAACGCTAAGTTTGATATGCTAAAAATCCTCCCCTAACCCCTCCTTTAATAAAGGAGGGGAACTCCTCCCTTTAAAAAAGGGAGGTTGGGAGGGATTTCTTATTCCGGCATATTGAGCCAATGCGGGCCTAATGGTGTTTTAGGTAGATCAAACTGCTCTGGATAGTCGGCATGGATGAAATACAAGCCATCGGGTGGGGCGGTAATGCCTGCTGCTTTCCGGTCTTCAGCGGCAAAAATGGCATCAATATGATCAACGTCATACATGCCCTGACCAATTTCCAGTAAGCAGCCCATAATGTTACGCACCATGTGATGCAGGAAACCATCGGCTTGAATATCTAGCACCAGATAACAACCATGACGTATCAAACGGCAATGTTTGACATGGCGAACAGGTTGATTGGATTGACAGGCTGCGGCACGGAAACTTTCAAAGTTATGGGTGCCTTCAAATTTTTTCGCCGCTGCAATCATCTTGTCCACATCTAGTGGATAATAGGCATGCGTGACCTGTTTGTGCAAAAGTGCAGGGCGCTGCGGATTATTGTAGACCACATAACGATAACGACGTGCCTGAGCCTTAAAACGTGCATGGAAATCGCTGTCCATTTCTTTAATCCACTGGAAGGCGATATCTTTGGGAAGCTGGCTATTGGCACCCATCAACCAGCCACGAATCGGGCGGATGGAGTTGGTATCGAAATGCGCCACCATATTGGTAGCATGCACGCCTGCATCGGTACGGCCAGCGCCATGTAAAATGATCGGTTCATCGGCAATTTTGCTGAGCACTTTTTCAATGGTTTCCTGCACGCTTGGTACACCAGGCTGTTGAGTTTGCCAACCTCTATATCGAATGCCACAAAACTCAATACCGACTGCAAAACGTTGCATATTTACCTCAAATTAGCCGTGATCATGCCAATGGGCCTGCCATTGGTCTACAGCATCGTATTGTAAATACATTTTCAATGCTTTTGCATAAAGATCTGCATGTCCTGCACAATCGCTGAGGAGAATATTGCTCTGCTGGATCCACTGGCTGATTGCATAATGTTGATTGATACCGCCAAAAGGCACTTGGGTGGTCAAAACGACAGCACAGCCGGCCTGTTGTAAGTTTTGCAGGCAAGCCATGAATGGATCATTCACGGCCAGATTTCCACTTCCAAAGCCTTGTAGAATCAGACAATGCGGCGGTGACTGAGCAATGGTTTGCAAATTTGAAACTTGTTGATCTAGATCAATCGGTTGCATCATCAAGCTTAAACAATTGAAAGATGCTGCCTTCTGAATATCTGCATCCTGCACTACATAGCTCTGTGTGGCTTGCTGCGCTGTTTGCTCGGCTTTTTGCCCTGTAAATGCATCAAGCTCACTCGTATGTATTTTTAATGCGGTCTGGGCATGGAACAATTGATGATGAAAGGCCAGATAAACACCGACTGGGGCTTTTATGACGGTATCTAAGGCAAAGTTTAAATTATCAATGGCATCGCTAAATTCACGGGTATTATCACCAGTGCTATTGAGTAGGGGATATTGGCTACCAGTGAGCACCACATAGGAAGATTGGCCGAGAAAGCGGGCCAAAATTGCACTGGCATAACTAAGGGTGTCTGTACCATGAATAATGACAAAATGCTGAAATTGCTGCAGCTGAAGCTGCTGAATGTATTGCACCAGTTTCAGCCAATCTGTGGCCGTACAGGCACTACTGTCCTGAATCACTGGTGCTACAAAACATTCGATATGCTGATCGAGCGGCAGCACATGCTGTAATTGGGGAATAAAATCGACCGCAGGCATGGGACTCAGCGGATCGCCTATACAGCCAAATGTACCGCCCATATAGATTAACGCTATTTTTTTCATCATAAAAAAAGCAGCCAAGGATGACTGCTTTATAGTAGATCGAAATAGCTTAAGATGCTATCTGATTGAGTAGCTGATCAGCTTGTTGCTTTTGTTCAGATGTATATTTGGTTTCTTGTTCTGCCAATAACTCACGTGCCGATTCATATGCACCCAGTTGAATATATTGCTGCGCAAGTTCCAGATTTAGATGGATTTCATCCACTTCAGTCAATTCGGGGAAGGACTGGACCAGCGGATCGTTGTTGTCTATTTTCGCTGCAGATGAACTGACATTGCTAATATCAAAACTCACTCCAGATGCTTTTGCTGCAGGTGTTTCTGCAGTGGTTTCATCCGTAGGAATTGCAGGTTCTAGATTGAAGTCCAAATCTAAGGCAGGTTTTGTATTTTCAACTGCAACGTGTGCTTCAGTTTCTGGAGTGGTTTTTGCTACAGAGAAATCAAAATTAAATTCAGGCTTTTCTTCTGTTTCTGCCGTAGTGTAATCAGTCGTTGGCTCAGCCACCGGTGCTGGTTGTTCAGGTTTAGCTGAATCTAAGCTAAATGAGAAATCTAGTGGTTGAATTTCCTGAACAGGTGCAGCTTCTACTTTGGTCTCTTCAACCGGTGCTTGATCAAGATGGAAGTTGCTAAAATCTAAGGGCTTAATTTCTTCAGCTGGAGTGCTTGCTGGAGTAACTGAATCTAGCGATAGTGTATTGAAGTCGAGGGGTTTGATTTCTTCAATAGTTGCAGATTGAGGAGCACTGTGATCTTGCTGTAATTGATCAAAAGCCAGATCATTTGTTGTTGCAGCAGGTGCAACCGCATTATTCATCAAGGCATCAAAATCAGCAGTATTTTGGGTTTCTGCAACGACTGGTTCAGACGTTGGAGCTACAGCAGATTCCATTTTAAAATCAATAGCATCTCTAGAGCCAGCAATTTCTTTGTCATGAGCCTGTTTTTTTGCCAGCGCTTGTTCAAGGAAATCATCCAGTTCGAGAGAACGTAGATGATTAATCAGCTGGCTAATCGCAAACTCATCTTTTTGTAAAATATGTATGTCAAGCAATAGCAAATACAATTCATGCTGAGAGTTGTCTTTGTTTAAAGCTTGATTAATCTGCGCTTCAGCAGAGAAAAAATTATGATCACGAATCAGACTTTCAATTTTATTACGCTGTTCGTCAGATAAAGGGGTGGTTTTTTTCTTTTCAATAACAGTATCAGCAACTTCTTTGGTTCTAGCTGCTGTTTTTTTTGTTGAGCTGGCTTTTTGAGCTTTACTCTTGGCTGTTGTTGTTTTACCTGATTCTTGGTTGCCTTGGCGTTTTTTAACAACGACCAAAACAATGATTAATATTACTAATGGAATCACATAAATCAGCATATTTTTAACCCCTAGAGAGTAGGACTTTAGAGAGTTGCCTACTCAAAAAATCATCTTATGTAACATTGAGTTAGTGTATTGGCTTCTTATCTGCCTGTTGAGCTTTCAATTGTTGTTGCAATTGAGCTAGGCGGGCATTTAATAATTGAATTCTGTGATCCTTCTGATTTAGCGCCAATTCTAATTGAGTTACGTTTCTCTGTAATTTAACGGTTTTTTCTCGAGATGTCATAACTTTTAATGATAACTCGTTAGAAGTTTGATTTTTTTCTGTGTTCTTTTTTGCAGAACCGCTGGCTGAATCTTGTTCTTTCTCTGCAACCAGACTCATTTCAGCCTGATTCAAGCGATATTTGGCTTTTCCTGACTGATTGGAAGGGCTTTTAGCCAACTGCGTGACTACAGCTTTTTTATCATTCTTTGGATGAGCGGATGTATTTAAATCTAGTGCTGCACCACGGCGTAAGCGATTCACATCCCCTTGAATAAAGGCATGTTCATTATTGACCTTTATTTGTTTCATTACCTCGCCCACTGGACGATTTTGTTCTGTAGCCACACGTGATGCAATTGCCCAAAGGGATTCATTGGACTGTACGATATGCTTTGTACCTTCAGCTTGAGTTGTCGCCTTTGCTACAGGTACAGGCTGTGCTTTTGCGGCAACAGGTGGACGAGCTTGTGCCGCTACTTTACTTGTGACAACCGCAGTAGATTGAGATTCTGCATATTGTTTGACTAAAGGATCAGCAGAAACATTTGAATTTGAGGTTTTTAGCTCATTTTTAGTAACACTTGCTGTTGATGCCTTACTCTCGACTATAGGTTCTGGACTGACCTTGACGGGTTGGGCTGAAGGTATACTCATGGTGGAAATGACCACAGGAGCGGGAGTTACAGTATTTAAGCTTGGTGGCGCTGATTTACGTACCATCAGAGGACTTTCTGATGATGTTGCAGTTGTTTTAGGTTTTTCAATTTTATATTGCGTGCTTTCAGGTAAATGTAAGGCAATATCCTTTTCATTGACGATGGTGATCGGCATAAGGGGCTTTTCATTGCCAATACTTCGAGCCTGAATTTTTGCTGAGCTACGTTGTAAAGGGGTCTTAATATGTTGTAATCGTGTGGAATTGCCTTCCTGAATTTTAATAATAATGTTGAGTTCGGGTTCAGTTAAAGGACGTGAAGAGGTAATGGTAATCACCCCATTGCCAGAACTATCACGACGGGTAAAGAAATTAAGATGTCCCGGCGGCTGATGAACCACTCCTAAAGTGGTAATGTCATTTTCATCTGCCAGACTGGCCTGTATAGAGGCATGAGGATCAGCCTGACGAAAATTCATTTCTGCATAGAGCAATTCGCCAGGAGCAGACTGAATTTGAATCGGGTCAACAATAATCGCATGAATATTCTGCGAAGCAATAATGGCTAAAATGGCTATCTTTAATTTGTTATATACGGTCATCTTAATCTTTAGCTCGGTTTTTGTATCGCACTGCGAATAATTATATAGATTAACGAGGTGTTGGAGAATTGTAAAATATTAACATAAAGGATACATAAAAAAGCCGATCAACTGAGATCGGCTTTTCTTTTTTTACTTAAGGATTAAGCATTTTTATATTCAATCAAAATGCGGAGCATACGGCGTAAAGGCTCTGCTGCGCCCCAAAGTAATTGGTCACCCACAGTAAAGGCACCTAAGTATTCTTTACCCATGTTCAATTTACGTAAACGACCGACTGGAACAGACAGGGTACCTGTTACTGCGACTGGAGTCAGATCAGTCATAGACGCTTCACGAGTGTTTGGCACGACTTTAGACCAGTCATTTGCATTTGCAATAATGTCTTCAATCTCGTTCAACGGAATGTCTTTTTTCAGTTTTAATGTGATTGCCTGAGAATGGCAACGCATTGCACCAATCCGAACACAGTGACCATCAATTGGAACGATTTGCTGGTTGCCTAAGATCTTGTTGGTTTCAACCTGACCTTTCCATTCTTCTTTTGACTGACCGCTTTCAAGCTGTTTGTCGATATACGGAATGAGAGAACCCGCTAAAGGCACGCCAAAGTTTGCAGAAGGGAAGCCTTCGCCACGTTGTAATTGTGCAATTTTAGAGTCGATGTCTAAAATTGGTGAACGTGGATCATCTAACAAATCTTTGGTATTGTTATAGAGATAACCCATGCCATTGATGAGTTCACGCATATTTTGCGCGCCCGCACCAGAAGCTGCCTGATAAGTCATAGAGGTCGCCCATTCCACCAAATTGTTTTGGAATAGACCGCCTAAGCCCATAAGCATCAATGAAACGGTACAGTTACCACCAACAAAGGTTTTAGTGCCATTCACTAAACCGTCTTTGATCACATTCATGTTAACTGGATCAAGTACGATGATGGCTTCATCTGCCATACGTAATGTAGATGCAGCATCAATCCAGTAACCATTCCAGCTTTCTGCTTTAAGTTTAGGAAAAACCTCAGTGGTGTAATCACCACCTTGGCAGGTAATAATGACATCCATTTGCTTCAGACTGTTAATGTCTGATGCATCCATAAGTGCTGGGGCAGTCTTACCACCAAATGCAGGTGCTTCACCACCGGCATTACTGGTAGAAAAATAGAATGGCTCAAAATGAGCAAAATCATTCTCTTCAACCATACGTTGCATAAGGACAGAACCAACCATCCCGCGCCAACCGACCAGACCTACTTTCATGTCACTTTGCCTCGGTGCGTTAAAAAATAAAAGGGGGTTTGAGTGTATCAAAAGTGCCCACAACTGCAAGTACTACATAATCAAAACATCAATATTATTGAGCGGAATATCTTGTTTATGTTACATACAAAATTGATAAAGTTATTTTAACTGTAGAAAAAATACAAAGATAAAAAAGAGTATAGGCTAATGATTTGGGTGGAAATAATTGCAGTTCTAGTGATATGGCTGAGCTTCTGGTCACTGATCCCACGAGATGAATGGTGGTTTCGTGGTGCCGATTTTCCACGCTTACAAATTTTGGCTTTAGGTCTGATTACTTTTGTCCTGCTTCTGGTCTGGGATCAGCCGTGGAATTTGCGCCGAGAAATTATATTTGTTGCCTTGATGGCCGCGCTGGCCTATCAACTTAAAATGGTGCTTCCTTATACCTTTGTCTGGAAAAAACAGGTCAAACAGGTTCGTTCAGAGCAATTAAATACAGATAAGCAAATTTCAATGATTGTGTCGAATGTGCTGACCCCCAATACCAAATATCATTTATTAATTGAGCATATTCGCAAACATCGTCCCGATTTAGTTTTGACTCTGGAAACAGATCAGACCTGGCAAAATGAACTATCGGTTATTGAGCAGGATTATCCCTATCGTGTGCCTGTCCCTTTGGATAATCTGTATGGCATGCATTTGTATAGCAAGTTAAAGCTGGTCGATACTGAAGTAAAATTTATTTTGAGTGATGAAATTCCGTCAATTCATACCAGCGTGATTTTACGATCCGGGCAACCGGTACAGTTGTACTGTTTACATCCGAAACCACCCAGCCCTACTGAAGCCAAAGATTCAACACTACGCGATGCTGAACTTTTAATTGTCGGAGATCAAATCAAGGATCTGGATGAAAGTTGTATTGTGATGGGAGATCTCAATGATGTAGCCTGGAGTCGTACGACCCGACTGTTTCAGCGAATCAGTGGTTTACTGGACCCTCGTGTCGGTCGTCACTTCGTGAATACTTTTCATGCCGATTATCCTTTGTTGCGTTGGTCTCTGGATCATATTTTTCATAGCACAGATTTTGCTTTGGTTCAGATGAAAAGGTTGCGTCATATGGGGTCAGACCATTTTCCTGTCTATGTGGTGCTACAAACCGGACGTGTGTTCGAGCAAATTCAGGATGAATTGGAACAAACCGATGCCGATGAACAGGAAGCACAACAAGCCATTCAAGAAGGCATTGAAAAAGCTGAAAAAGAAGAAAAACTGGTTACAGATGAAATTGCGCAGGACTACAAAAATGGCAACAAGCAGGCTCCGTAAATAAGAGAAAAGTGTACGAAATGGCTTACATTGATTTAGGTCAATTGCGAATAGTTCTTTTTTATTGATTCTCTTAATCTAGACTCATCAGCCAAGGAGCAGGGAATGGAAAGTCCCACTACGGAAGAGATTTGATGGCTGGTGGTGAATCATCATGGAAATGATGTAGCAATGGAAAGCATTAACATAATAAAAATAAGATTTGAAAGCACAACCTCATGAGCCCGAGTTTTGCAGGATGCAGAACTCGGGTTATGATTTTATAGAACATCCTAAAAATAAAATTTCAGCCATGTACCTATCAAAATTTCAAGAACTTAAAATTTTTATTATTAATTTTACTGAATTATCACGTGATGCTTTGCATATTCATCTAGGGCTGCTGTTGTTTTTGGTTGTAGCTTTTTTTCACCATCGTCAATTGAAATCCAAGTGGGCAATCTGGACCGTGGTGATCGTTGCCATTGCGGCCGAGCTGTTTGATGCCAGAGACGATCTAATCAATCATGGGCTTTGGCGGATTGGGGCCAGTATGCACGATATCATCAATACCATTTTCTGGCCTTTGATCATTTGGCTGATGGCCCGATTTCGGGTGTGGAAGGGGTAATACACGATGACTGTTGAAATATCCATGCATGATCAAATTCAGGAAGCAGAAGTATTAAAAATTTACCGGGCAAATCACTGGTCATCGGCGCAAAAGCCGGTTCAGTTGATGGCAGCATTACAACATTCACATAGTCTGGTTACAGCCAGACAGGATGGAGTGCTCATCGGTCTGGGAAATGCGATATCTGATGGACATCTGGTGGTGTATTTCCCACATTTGCTGGTACATCCCGATTTTCAAAACCGTGGTGTGGGGCGATTGATGATGCAGGCAATGTTACTCAAATATAAAGATTTTCATCAAAAAATATTGGTGGCTGAACTTCAAGCCATAACATTTTATCAGTCCATGGGTTTTGTTCGAGCAGGACAAACTGAGCCGATGTGGATTTATGCTGGAACAGAACATTAAGGCTATCAATATAGATCTGATGCTATATTTACCCAGCCGGCTTTTATGAGGAGAAATTCAAAGCGGCTGGGGCAATAAAACCTGAATTTATTTTAAAACTTGTTGATATAAAGCAAGGGTTTGGTCACACATCTCTTTTAAACTAAATATCGTGACTGGCTTAACTTGCTGAGGTTTATCAATATGCTGCTGAACTGTATTGAAGAGTGCAGTGTGGTCGTCTACAGTAATTAAGCCTTGGGGATAGACATGCGACAGGATCTCGGCTACACCACCACGGTTCCAGCCAATCACTGGTGTGCCCACCGATAAAGCTTCCAAGGCCGTACGTCCAAAGGTTTCAGCCTGATTGGATAATGAAAGCACTACATCACTAAAAGCCAGCCACTCGCGAATATCTGAACGATGCCCGACAAAAGTGATTTTGTCAGTTAAACCTTTACTTTGAATATTGTCCTGCATTTCTTTTAAATAAGCGGCTTTTTTCGGGTCTGCGCCACCAACGACTACGGCATGTAGATTGGGATACTGTGACTGTAATTTTTCCATCAATTCAATCAGGGTTTCATGACCTTTTAGACGGGTAATCCGCCCGGGCAGGCAGAGTAAAAACTTGTTTTCCAGCTCCGGAAAGTCTTTAAAGGTTTGATTCAGCCATTGTGCTGAAGGCTGATAGCCATGCGGAAAAGCGGCAGGATCAATCCCGCGGTAAATCCGCACGATATCCTGTGGTGGGCAGTTTTTGTAATTGTCTCTAATGTATTTCACCACACTGTCAGATACGGCAATGACTTTTTCAGCCTGCGTCATGATCTGGCTATAACGGTTAATTGAATAGAAGCCATGTACGGTACTGATTAAATGTGGCCGACGCGCAGCCGGAATGCCTTTTAAAGCAAAATGGGTTAGCCATGCAGGAACACGGGAACGTACATGCACGATATCGGGCTGATGCTGTTCAATGAGCTTGCGCAAAGGGCGAATTTGCCAAAGACTGGACAGGGCTTTTTTATGAATGGCTAAAGTCAGATGGGTGGAGCCTTCCGCTTCCAATTGGACCACCAGCCGGCCACCATTCGACACCACCAGAGATTCATGGCCTTCTGCAACTAAGGCACGGGCGATTTCAAGGGTGCCTCGTTCTACGCCACCGCTATTCAGTTCAGGAAGAAGTTGCATCACTTTCATGTTTTTTTGCCTTTTGGATTGTCGCAAAACGGAGTTTTACCGTTTATTTATCCAATATTTGGAGTTTATTTCTTACTTTTGTTTCGGCAAAAGTAACAAAACCATTTGTTGGACTGACAATACATCCATGATATCGCAGTCCAACGGGCGACATCCTTGTCGCCTTTACACGATAGTAGATTCTGTGCGAGGTTTCTTAATTATCTTATTAATAGATCTTCTCAAAGCCTTCCGGACGAGTTTTAAAGCGACGGTGAAACCACATGTACTGGGTTGGCGCAATACGCAGTTGATTTTCGATGATTTTATTGACCCGGAGGGCATCATCCAGCTCATCTTCACTCGGTAAATTTTCGACTAGAGGTTCAATCAACACGTGATAACGCGGATCTTTTAAATCCCCTGTACGATAGAAATATAAAGGCACGGCTACAGCTTTGGATATTTTTAGCAAACGGCGATGTGCTGTCACGGTGGCCGCAGGCGTACCAAAAAACGGTGCCATGATGCCTTGTTTCAAGCCAAAATCCTGATCCGGACTGTACCAGATGGCATGTCCATCTTTGAGATTACGGATCAAACCACGCATGTCGTCATGGTCAATCTGGTTAGCGTATATGGTGGCTCGACAGCGGTAAATCAGCATATCGAGCAAGGGATTGTTCTGCGGACGATACACCACATCCGGTTCGAAATACTGTGCACACAGATAGCCACCGGCATCCAGCAAGGTCGAATGAGTACCGAGTAGTAGCACACCTTGACCTGCAGCCTGGGCATTTTTTATATGTTCCAGACCTTCAATACTGACCCGTCCCTTAAACCATTGCGGGCAGTACCAGGCATTCAGGGTTTCAAAAATACCAATCATCTGGTCGACAAAAACCTGACGCGCATTGTCCTGCACCTGCTGTGCGGACCATTCCGGAAAACAGACTTCCAGATTACGCACAGTGGTTTTACGACGGGATTTCAGTTTGTCAAAAGCAATATTGCCCAGCAAAGTCGCCAAGCGATACTGGATTGCCCAGGGTAAAATTGCCAAAATCATCAGAAAAATAATTCCGATCCAGATGCCCCAATATTTGGGTAACAGGAAGGACCATTGAAATTCTCCGGGTTTGTAATCTGGCTTTTTACTCATGGTAACCATTTATGTCTACAGTGAAGTGCATTTTAGCATGAAGCTGAATTGAAACAGAAAGTTCAAATCTCTGGCAATATTTAAAGGCCTATCAATTTAAGATTTGACCAGTCCGCCATCCACAATCAGGTTTTGTCCAGTGACCGCGCGTGAATAAGGCGAGAGGAAAATCATGATCGCTGAGGCAAACTCTTCAGGGGTGGTCACGTGACGCAAGGGCGTTGCTGCAGCAATAAAATCAAACACCGCTTCAGGTGTGGCTTTGCTGGCATCGGTACTTTGTAATAAGCCTCCGGAAAGCATATTGACATTAATTCCGTAGGGGCCCAGTTCATGTGCTGCGGTACGGGTAAAGGCCAATAAGGCGGCTTTGGCCGCAGTATAATCGTGATAAGGAACCACCGGATTTTGTACCAGATTGGTGCCAATATTGATAATGCGTCCAAAACCTGCATGCTTCATATCGGCAAGACCTGCCTGCGTGGTATAGAGGGCACCCAGTACCGCGCCTTCAAACTGTCGCTTCATGGTCTGTACCTCAAGCTCTTCAATCTTTGGTCGGGCATCGCCATTAAATTCAAAATGAATCAATGCATTATTGATGACCGAAGTAATGGCGGTACCGAAATGCTGTTTTGCGGCAGCAAAGAGCTGCTGAACTTGTGCTTTATCGGTGACATCAGCCTGAAACGCAAAGACCTGGTCAGGATATTGTCTGGCCAGTTCTTCGGCAGCGTTTTGACTGGAAAAATAATTCACCACCACCCGTGCACCTTCAGCAATCAGGGTTTTGCTGATGGCTAAACCTAAACCGCGAGCACCGCCAGTGACTAATACAATTTGATCGCGAATTTGCATGATCACGTCTCATTGTGAAGTTGCAGTCAACATAGCAAGCTTTGCGGCAAAGCCAAAGTCCTTTAAATAGGATTGTTGTGTCTGGGCTAAGTGCTACATGCTGATCGCAGCGCTCGGCAGCAAGGATTTTGTAAATAGATGCTATGAAAATTGCAGTAAAAGATTCATTCGCTAGGATGCTTTAAACCATTTATCTTGAATGAAACGTTGGCAGCAATACTCCACTGCATAGGCAATTAAACAGCCCACCAAACAATAGACAATACGCAGCAATGCACCATCAATCGTGTGATGCCCAAAGTCATATACAGAGACAATCATAAAACTAGACAGGGCAATACCGGTATATTGTGTGGCACGACAACTGACGCAAATCAGTGTGGTTAAGAAAATGCCCAACACAAAAAATAAGTACTCTAAGTTAATGTAATACATATGCAAAAAGCTGGCTTGCGCCATGCCGAGCCAAATTAATATCCCCACCAATGAACCAATAAAATTGCCTGTCACTTGGTTAAAATTAATCTTTTGGTTTAAGTCATGTTGAATGGTAAAAAATGCCGTTAATGAAGCCCAAAGAAAAAAGTTGGTGTCTTTGTCTTTATCAAAAATTAAAGCCAAAACCACAATGGCGACGGCACAGCTTAAAATTTTGACCACATACAAGGTATTGGCTCGGTCTTTGGGATGCATGAGATCTGCCTTATTTTTTGATTTTATATCGAGAGCGTGATGAACAATGTTGGCACTTGAGCAAGCGAACATTGTTGCATTTCAATGTTGATCAAGTTGCGCATAATATTCAAGCCAGATGAGAAAAAGCTTAAAAAAATGGCGAGTAGAACGAAAAATTAGTTCGCTCATTTGCTGATGTTGATATGCAAATGTTGATATGCGAATGCTAAGCCGATTACAACACAGACCATTTTGATGTGCAGGATATTTGTGTTGAGTATTGATGCGGGGTATCTGTGCTCGATATTGTGCTGCAATTTCGGTCTTGGCAAGCAATTGCAGGCGATATTGATTTAATCACGATTTTGGCTAGCAGTAAGTCGCAAAAAAATGAGCGCCATAGTGACTATGACGCTCATCAATAAAACTATCATCTAAAAGGTTAAAGAACGAAAAAAGTTACGGCCTTAGCCGTTGGCTAAATTTTCCAATTCTTCTAAGCGTTCCATTTTTTCTAACATTTCGTCATCAATAGCAGCAAGACGTTGTGAGGCTTTGGTCGCAGCATCAGCATCGGTCATAAACCATGAACCATCTGCCAATTTATCAGTAAGTTCTGCTTGTTCTTTTTCCAATGCGTCAATTTCAGCAGGCAATTGATCTAAAGCGCGTTGATCTTTGTAGCTGAGTTTGACTTTTTTGGGCGCAGTTGCAGCAGCTGCCGCTTCGGCTTTTGCCGCCGCTTTTTTAACAGCAGATTTTTGGTCGACAACTGTTTGGTCTGGACGTTGTTCTAAGTAATCTTGATAACCACCGATATATTCATCGATATTCCCCTTACCATCAAAGACCCAAGTCGATGTCACGACGTTATCCATAAAGGCACGGTCATGCGAAATCAACAGCAAGGTACCTTTGTAAGCACTGAGCATTTCTTCAAGCAGTTCCAACGTCACCATATCCAGGTCATTGGTCGGCTCATCCATCACGATTAAATTGGAAGGTTTGAGCAGTAATTTGGCGAGCAAAATACGGTTACGTTCACCACCAGAAAGCGCTTTTACTGGCGTACGAGCACGCTCCGGAGAGAACAAGAAGTCTTGCAGATAGCTGTAGATATGACGACGGCTACCATTCACGTCAACATGGTCAGAACCTTCAGAAACGTTATCTTTTACAGACTTTTCAAGATCTAAGGCATTACGCAGCTGGTCAAAGTACGCGACTTCAAGTTGCGTCCCGGTTTTAACCACGCCGCCATGTTCTTGCTCACCCAAAATGGCTTTAATTAATGTGGTTTTACCTACACCGTTATCACCCACGAGGCCAATACGGTCACCACGTAATACCAACGCCGAGAAATCTTTAATGATCGGTGCGCTGTCGCCAAATTGAACACTGAGGTTTTCAATTTCAAAGACCACTTTACCTGAGCGCTGTGCCTCTTGGGTCGCCATCGCCACTTTACCTTGCTGTGAGCGACGTGCTTTGGATTCTTCGCGTAGTGCTTTTAAGGCACGTACACGACCTTCATTACGGGTACGACGTGCTTTAATCCCTTGGCGAATCCAGACTTCTTCTTCAGCGAGTTTTTTGTCAAACAAAGCATTTTGTTTTTCTTCTGCTTCCATTTGCTGTGCTTTCAGGTCGAGATAACGTGAATAGTTACCATCAAAGCTGCGTAAAATGCCGCGATCCAGTTCTACAATACGGGTGGCAATACTGTCGACAAATGAACGGTCATGCGAAATAAATAGCAAGGTCAGATTATTTTGATCGAGCAGGAATTTTTCCAGCCATTCAATACTTTCAACGTCCAAATGGTTGGTTGGTTCGTCTAAAAGTAAAACATCGGGTTGCATCAATAATGCACGGGCGAGCAGTACACGACGTTTACGACCACCGGATAAATCGGCTAAATCGGCATCCGGGTCTAAGCCCATTTTACTTAAAATAGAATTGACTTTAGTTTCAAGCGCCCAGCCATCGAGCAGATCCATTTTATGTTGCAAGTGACCCATACGGTCGCAGGCTTCCATATCACCCAGTACACATGCGTCACTGGCTTCATGATATGCTTTTAATACTTCTGCGGCTTCACCTGCACCATCGGCAACAATGTCAGCGACTTTGCCGGAATCCATCGGCACATCCTGAGCCAGCATGGAGATGGTGATGCCATTTTGTAATGAAACTTCACCGCTATCAGGCAGTAAACTTCCTTCGATGAGTTTAAGTAAGGTAGACTTGCCTTCACCATTACGGCCAATCAAACAGACTCGTTCACCGCGTTCCAAATTAAAGTTCGCGCCGTCGAGCAGGGACGGTCCACCAAACGCAAGTTGGACATCCCTTAAAGTAATATAGGCCATACTGTTTCCTGAAATCCCAAATGAGGACTTAAAATGACTAAACAAAAAAATCTTAATGATCAGGCGTCATTTTCCGCACCCATAGAAGATTTGCAAGTCCGAATTACATTTTTAGATGATTTAGTTGAACAATTAAATGAACAAGTGACGCGTCAAAGTATTGAAATTGCAGATTTAAAGAAACAAATGCAGCTGCTTTACCAGCGTGTCGAATCTGCAGATTTATCTGAAGGCATTGCTGCCTTTGACCCAATGACCAACCGACCACCGCATTATTGATGGATTCAATGGAATCATTTCCATCTACGGATGTAGATGTCAGAATTTCTAAAAAAGGCGTTGTTGTTGCGACGCTGACATTGTAGAGCAGCCAAATTTAATTTGACCTTTTGCATGCTAACCGTTCTAATGCTCGGCATCTGCCTCGCTGAACTGTCTATTTGAAGATATGAGTCATAAAGTCGTTCTTCTTGATCTTGAAAATAATATGCTGACTGCGCAATTGCTGCGTAATATCATTCCGCATTACGAGACAATTTACCTGTTTAATGGTCAGGGAAAATTTGAATATGCTCTGGAAGATTTAACTGAATTTTCAAGTTGGATCAGCAGCGGGCAAGTGGTGATTCTGGAAACGGCAGAAGTCGAGCACAAAGAATTTGAATACGCGGTTGTGGTGGGACAATTGATTGCACTACTTGATGCCGATACCTCGATTGAACTCATTTCCGCCATGCCAAGCAGTGAAATTTTGCTAGACATGATGCAGTCTTCAAACCTGAACTGTAGCCTGATTCAAGTGCAGCCTGAAGAAGCTGCTACAAATTCAAAATACAAAATCCCGGGTATCGAAACCATCAAGCAAAAACCGGATTTGCTGTTGGTGAAAAAGTATTGTGATGCTTTAGGGAAAATGAAAGGCAAACCGAATACGCTGGAAAAACTGAAAAACTCGCTTGCCAATATTTTGCAGGTTGAGAACGATCAGCTGCAGCACCTTACCGGTTTATTGATTAATCTCAAAATTGTGAAACGTTTTGACGAGCAAATCAGCTTCCGTAAAAAAGTCATCAAGCAGTGGATGCAACTGGATTTAGAGCAAAATGCATCTGTAGAAAAAGCGCAAAATATTTCCACTGTTTTTGCTGAATTATCTACCGATTCTTCACAAGAAGGAGAGTCGGAGCAGGACAATACATTACAGCAGGCGCAAAAAGAGTTATTTAAAAACTTTTCCAAAATTGATCCTGTACAGGTGATTGTTGCGCAAAAACTCCGCGAATTAAAATCAGATAAACCAAAAGACATTTATGCCTTGCGCGATTTGCTGGAGCAAATGTTTCCCAAATCGGATGTTCGTTTATTACTTAAAGAATTGATTGAAAAGGGATATATTTACTGGAATGGCAGTGAAGTCCTGTATAGTCATGAGATGTTCTTGAATTAATTTGATGGCTGTAACTTGCGTTTTATATTCAGCTTATGCAACTCTAATAAAGGAATAAAAAGGTTGTACTATGGAAAATATTGGAATTTGGATTACAGTCCTGATTGTGGTCTTTGTGCTTGGCTCGATTTTTGGACTCCGTGTTAGCCCAAGAGAGAAAGCCTTAGGACTGATGCGTGAAAAGGCGCGCAAGATGGCTTTACATCCGCGTTTAGTGGCAGCGCCGGAATGGACTAAAATTCCGATGGCTACGGAAAACCGTGCCAGTATGGTGGCCTATTACAGTGTTTTAATTCCAGATGCCCGACTTCCATTGATGCGTGCACGAGTAGAAGATCAGAAGCTCAAACTGGTGCAAGGTGATGACAAGTTTAACGATTTGCCCATTGCATTAAAGGGCATTTATGCTATTGATATGCAAGCAAACTGTGTAGGACTCTATTGGGACGAAGAATCAGACCTTCGTGCAACACAGTTAGAAGACATCAAAACATTTTTACAGTCTTTGGCTGAACTTTAATTTATATCCCTAATTTATAAACAGGAATGATGGTTAACTATGGCGAACGCTCCTCGGTCTACATCCAAAAGCACCACAGCAAAATCACCGAGTGCTGCGAACAAACGTGCCTTAGTGATTGTGGAATCGCCTGCAAAAGCGAAAACAATCAATAAATATCTAGGTTCAAATTACATCGTAAAATCATCGGTAGGTCATGTGCGTGACTTGCCGACTGGCGGTTCGAAAACGACAGAGAAAAAACCTGCAACCCGTGTCAAATTGACCGACGAACAAAAAGCCGAAAAAGCCCAGTTAGCTTTGGTCAATCGTATGGGGGTTGATCCTGAACACGGCTGGAAAGCGCATTATGAAGTGCTTCCGGGCAAAGAAAATGTAGTTGCAGAATTGAAAAAACTGGCATCGCAAGTCGATGAAGTCTACCTCGCAACGGATTTGGACCGTGAAGGGGAAGCGATTGCCTGGCATTTAAAAGAAGTCATTGGTGGTGATGATTCACGTTACCAGCGTGTGGTGTTTAACGAAATTACCAAGAATGCCATTCAGGAAGCTTTTAAGCAGCCATCACGCTTAGACATTGACAAGGTCAATGCTCAGCAAGCCCGCCGTTTCCTCGACCGTGTTGTTGGCTTCATGATCTCGCCACTGTTGTGGGAAAAAATTGCCCGTGGTTTGTCGGCAGGTCGTGTGCAATCGGTTGCAGTCAAACTGGTGGTTGAGCGTGAACGTGACATTCGTGCCTTTATTCCTGAAGAATATTGGCAAGTGTTTGCAGATACCAAATCGCAAAAGGATGATATCCGTCTTGAAGCAGTGAAGCAGGGTGGTAAAACCCTCAAACTGCACAATAAAGCCGAAACCGATGCTTTATTGAACCTGATTAAAGATGCTGAATATAAAGTTGCCAGTCGTGAAGATAAACCGACCAAGGTCAACCCAAGCGCACCTTATATCACGTCAACCCTGCAACAGGCTGCAAGTACACGTTTAGGTTTCTCTGTGAAGAAAACCATGATGCTGGCACAGCGTCTGTATGAAGCCGGTTTCATCACCTATATGCGTACCGACTCCACGTTCTTGAGTGATGATGCTGTCAATATGGTGCGTGGTCATATTGAAAATGAATATGGCGCAAAATATTTGCCTGCCAAGCCCAACCGTTATGGTAACAAGGCCGGTGCGCAGGAAGCCCATGAAGCGATTCGTCCTTCAAACGTGGCACTGAAAGGCGATAGTCTGGTCGGTGTGGAACGTGATGCACAGCGTTTGTATGACCTGATCTGGCGCCAGTTTGTGGCTTGTCAGATGACTCCGGCAGAATATCTGTCATCGACTATTTTAGTTGATGTCAACGGTGTCGAACTAAAAGCCAAAGGCCGTACTCTGGTCTTTGATGGTTTCACCAAAGTTCGCGGTGCAAACAAAGCGGATGACGATATTCTGCTACCTGCGGTAAAAGTCGGTGAAGTGCTGAAACTGGAAAAACTTGATCCATCACAACACTTCACTAAACCGCCTGCACGTTTCACTGAAGCATCGCTGGTCAAAGAACTGGAAAAACGCGGTATTGGTCGTCCATCAACTTATGCTGCGATTATTTCCACCATTCAGGATCGTGGTTATGTGAAGCTGGATAATCGTCGTCTTTTTGCCGAGAAAATGGGCGAAATCGTGACGGATCGTTTGGATGAAAGTTTTAATAACCTGATGAATTATGACTTTACCGCGGATCTTGAAGGTCAGCTGGATAAAGTGGCCGACGGTCAGCGGAACTGGAAAGAATTGCTGGATAATTTCTACGGTGACTTTAAGAAACGCTTAACTACAGCCCAAGGCGAACAAGGCATGCGCCGTAACTTGCCAGTGGAAGTGGAAGCGGTGCATTGTCCTGAATGTTCTCGTCCCATGCAGATTCGTACAGGGACAACAGGCGTATTCTTGGGATGTTCAGGTTATAACCTGCCGCCTAAAGAACGTTGTAAAGGCACCCTGAATTTAACGCCAGTCGAATCTCTGGCGGCATTGTCTGATGATGATTCAGCAGAAACTGCAGACCTAATGTCGAAAAAACGTTGTCCGATTTGCGGTACTGCCATGGACAGCTATGTGATTGATGGTGGTCGTAAACTGCATATCTGTGGCAATAACCCAGACTGTGCCGGTTTTGAACTGGAAGAAGGTGAGTTCAAAATCAAGGGTTATGATGGCCCAACTATTCCATGCGACAAATGTGATGGCGAGATGCAGCTCAAGACTGGCCGTTTTGGTCCTTATTTTGCCTGCACCAGCTGTGACAATACCCGTAAAGTGTTAAAGAATGGTCAGCCTGCACCTCCTCGTGTAGATCCGATTAAAATGGAACACTTACGTTCAACCAAGCATGATGACTTCTTCGTGCTGCGTGATGGCGCGGCAGGTTTATTTCTGGCGGCCAGTAAGTTCCCGAAAGTACGTGAAACACGAGCACCTAAAGTGGCTGAACTGCGTACTGTGGCCGAGCAGCTTGATCCAAAATATCAGTTTATTTTGCAAGCGCCGGATGCTGACCCTGAAGGAAATCCAACCTTGGTGAAATTCAGCCGTAAGAACCAGGCGCAATATATTGGTTCGGAAACGCCTGAAGGTAAGCAAACCAAGTGGAGTCTGGTATTCCAGGATGGAAAATGGATTGAAGCTTAAGTTTTAACAATTTGAAAATGCTGACGAAAGTCGGCATTTTTTATGCCAAAATGATTTATATAAAAAATTGAATTAAACAATTAATTGGGGGAAGAGTGGAAATCCAGACAAAAAAGTTTGCAGTATTAATCGATGCGGATAATTCATCAATTAATGCCATTTCATCTGTACTTGAAGAAGTCGCTAAGTATGGAATAGCAAGTGTAAAAAGAGTCTATGGAGATTGGAGTAGTGAGACGCTAAAAAAGTGGAGAGATGTACTCCTGCCTCATGCAATTACTCCTGTACAGCAATTTGCCTATACCAAAGGCAAAGATGCAACAGATATGATCTTAATTATTGATGCCATGGATTTACTCTATGCAGGTGCATTAGATGGTTTTTGTATTGTATCAAGTGATAGTGATTTTACCCCTTTAGCCTCACGTATCCGTGAAAATGGGCTGAGTGTCTATGGTTTTGGTAAGAAATCGACTCCTGAAGCTTTTAAAAAGGCCTGTGATAAATTTATTTATGTGGAAAATCTAGTAATCGATACAGATGTTAAAAATGGTGAAGATGAAGAATTGTCATCAGCGCAGGATAAAAAAATAGCGGAAACAGTAAAATCAACAGAATCCAAGGCTATTCAACAAACCAAAGAAAGTACTCTACCTGAAGCCATGGATCGGGCGACTTTAAATTTAATTTATAAAGCTGTTAAAGATAACGCTGATGAAAATGGCTGGGCAAATTTGAGTATGGTTGGACAATATATTAGTGCAGTAAAACCTGATTTTGATTCTCGAAATTATGGCCGGGCTAAATTATCCGGTCTAATTAAAACGCTCAATTTGTTTGAAACTAAAATCGAAATGAGTCAGATGTATTTAAGAAAAATAAAAAAGCAGAGCATTGCGTAATATGTGGAAAAAAATACGAATTTTATGTTTATTGATGATTCTATTGATTGTGGCAGTGAATGCCTATCGTGACCAGAATCAGGACTGGTCCAAGCCTATTATTGTGATGTTGCATCCCATCAATGCAGATGGACGGGCTGCGACTCAAGATTATATTCAATCCCTGAATCTCTCTCAGTTAAAAGGAAGTCAAGAATATTTACAACAGATGTCGGAACAGTATCGCGGACAGCCGATCGTGATTTACTTTCAGTTGGGACGCGAGCTGAAACAATTGCCACCGAAAGTACCTGCACAAACAAGTATGTTGGAGAATATTTTATGGAGTCTGAAATTCCGTTTTTATGCATGGAAACAGCATCAACGTGCAGATGGTTCACCTAGTGTGACTTTGTTTTTAAATTATTATGATCCTGAAACTGCTAAAGAATTAAAACATTCTACTGCGTTACAAAAGGGTCGGATTGGTTCGGTTAATTTATTCGCATCCAAAAAACAGTCAGAACAAAACAAGATTGTACTGGTACATGAGTTAATGCATAGCTTTGGTGCAAGGGATAAATATGACCTAGCCACAGGCCAACCTGCGTATCCTAGTGGTTATGCTGATCCGCATCAGCAGCCTTTATTTCCACAGGCTAAAGCAGAGTTAATGGCCGGACATATTCCATTGTCACAACAAAAAAGCAAGATGCCCGATTCTTTGAAACAGACCGTGATTAATGAAATTACGGCAACCGAGCTAGGTTGGAAAAAATAAATGATGTGGATAAAAATGCACGGAAATAACAGACTTTTGCGAACAAAAGGATAATACTGGAAGAATTCCTAAACAAAAGACTTGAGAACAACATGAAAACAGTAGGAAATGACATAGTTCGACATCAGCTGCATGAAAATCGAAAGTGGTATTTAGGTCTGGGTATTCTGCTGACCCTGTTTGGTATCGTATTGCTTGCCTCGCTACCTTTTGCCACATTATCGGTGGTATTCCTGTTCGGTATACTGATGATGATTGGTGGTGTTCTGCACTTGATTGCAGCTTTTAAAATCTTTGAAGGCGGTTCCCGCTGGCTGTGGGCCCTGTTTGGTGTGCTGTATCTGGTTGCGGGTTATTATGCATTTACCACACCGGTAAAAACCGCCATTGTACTGACCAATCTTTTAGCGATTGTATTAGTTGTGGCCGGGATCATTCGTATTTTTAGTGCCATTGTTTTTAAAGCTTATCAAGGCTGGGGTTGGGTGCTGTTTTCAGGCCTATTAACCCTGATTACCGGGATTATTATTTTAAAATCGCCGGATGCGCCGTTTTGGGTGCTCGGACTGTTTCTGGCTGTGGATATCCTCTTTCAGGGCATTAATTATCTGACTTTGGCCTCTTATATTAAACGTGAAGTACCGCAAAGTTCGGCAGATGTATAAAAACTGAATGGGATAAAAGAGCGCATAGAGCGCTCTTTTTTATTTAAGGTTTGACCTGATATTGGCTACTGATGGCAATACGGTTCCATGTGTTAATCACAATGGCAATCCATTCAATCGCGGTGATTTCATCAGCAGACAAGACTTGAGCCGCCTGAGCATAAGCGTTATCTGGAAAATGCTGTTGTGCAATCAGGGTAATTTCTTCAATCAGGCTTAGTGCTGCGCGTTCTTTTTCCGAAAAATATTCAGACTCAGGCCATGCACTGATGAGTGCAATACGATCTACAGTTTCACCGACTTTAATCGCATCCTGCGTGTGCATTCTGACGCAAAATGCGCATTGATTGATTTGTGATGCACGCAGTTTGAGTAAGTGTGAAAAACCAATATCCATACCTGCTTGCTGTACTTTTTGCATAGACAGGTTTTCAAGTTCGAGTACGGTTTTATATAGTTCTGGCGCTGACTTGCCTAGATTTATACGTTGCATATGGCTTAACTTTTAAAAAATGGATTGGGATAATCTTAACGCTAAAATGCAATAAATATGACTGTTTTTATTTTACCGATCAGGCTCGCTGATAACAAATACTTGTGGGTAAACTTAAACGATTAGCAATCAAGAAATAAATGCCAAAATGAAACATAAATATCAAAGGGTTAGTTGAAAAACTGTTAATGTGAAGCTCTGTTGCAAAGAAGTTATGGATGATGAAAACGTTTATTTTAGCCCCCGATTCCTTTAAAGAAAGTATGAGTGCTGAACAGGCCTGTCAGGCTATGCAGCGTGGCATCCAACATGTCTATCCAGATGCCGTGTGTATTTCGGTTCCCATGGCCGATGGCGGAGAGGGTACAGTGGATGCCTTGGTTGCTGCACGACAGGGTCGCAAAGTCACCATTGAAGTATCCGGCCCATTAGTTGATTACAAAGTTCAGGCTTATTTCGGTCTGATCGAAAATGATCAAACGGCTGTCATTGAAATGGCGATGGCAAATGGCATTCATCTATTAGAAAAATTTCAGCGGAATCCTCTATTGACCAGCACTTTGGGTACTGGTGAGATGATTAAAGCCGCTTTGGATTTTGGTGTCTCTAAAATCATCATTGGTTTAGGGGGGAGTGTCACCAATGATGGTGGAAGTGGTATGGCCCAAGCCTTGGGCGTCAAGTTTCTGGATGCGCAGGGGCAAGAGGTTGCACTAGGAGGTAGTCAGCTCGACCAGATTCAAACTATCGATATTTCAGGTTTAGATGCGCGTTTAGCACAAACGGAGATCGTTATTGCCAGCGATGTGAATAATCCCTTATGTGGTGTAAATGGTGCATCTGCTGTTTTTGGGCCACAGAAAGGGGCTACCCCTGAAATGGTGAAAAGACTGGACCGCAACCTAGCGCATTTTGCCAATATTGTTGAATCAGAGCTAAATATCAGTAAACAGGATATCGCAGGTGCCGGTGCAGCAGGTGGTCTGGGTTTTGGTCTGATGGCTTTTGCCCATGCTTCCATTCAATCCGGTGTTGAATTGGTGATTCAAGAAACCCGGCTGGCTGAAAAAATTGCGCAGGCGGATTATGTATTGACCGGTGAAGGCAAAATTGATTTTCAGACGAAATTTGGTAAAACACCATTTGGTGTGGCGCAGGTCGCTAAGCGATTGAAAAAACCTGTGATCGCTTTTGCGGGTGTGATTGGGGATGATGGTATTGATGAGCTCTATGATTTGGGTTTTAGTCAAATTATAGGGATTAATCCACCTAACATTGATTTAGACAATGCAATGAAAAATGCAGAAAGGCATTTGGAGGATGCAGTAGTAGCCGTATTAAATAAACTTGAAAAGTGAGCATTCTAAATTCTAAAAGCAGAGAGCATCATGGCCTCGAAAGGATGTGAATATCTAAATGCTAACGCGTAGGCAAAGTGTTACTTTGACAGGGCAAAGTAACCAAACCCCTTTGTTATTCAGATGATGCGTCCATGCATCACTGAATAACGGCAGCATCCATGCTGCCTGTCACGAGGAAAATTCCTTCTAGAGTTTTCATAGCAAGTTTTCTGTGGATAGCTCTGCTAAACTATTCATCTCCCTAGCACGATGAGACACCATGAGTTTAGCCACCCTGATTAATGAATTAAACCCGCAACAAAAACAGGCTGCCACGACCGAGGCAAAGCATAGTCTGGTACTTGCAGGAGCAGGCTGTGGCAAAACCAAAACCATTGTGGCACGTGCCGCTTATCTGATTGATCAAGGTGTTCCAGCTAATCAAATTCAAATTTTGACCTTTACCCGACGTTCTGCCAGTGAAATTGTGGCACGGGTTGAATTGGCGCTGGGCGATCAGGCCAAAGGTCTGCGGGCTTCGACTTTTCATACTTTCTGCATGTATTTGCTGCGCCGTGTACCGAAGGCTTTTGGTTTGGAACAGTTCTCGATTATCGACCGTGATGATCAGTTGATGATGTTCCGTCTGATTCGCGGCAAAGATGATAAAAAAAATCCCAATGCCTTGCCTAAGCCTCAGCAGCTGTGTGATCTGTATTCCTTTGCGCGCAATACCCGACAAAAACTCAGTATTTCTTTGGAAAAACAGCATCCTGAATTTTTAGAATATAAAGATCAAATTGCGGACATCATGAAAGAATACGAAGCCCGAAAACGTGCCCGTAGCTTTCTGGATTATGACGATATTTTGGCAGTCGTGGCTTCAGCACTGGCGCAATCGGAAGGTCTTAGCGATTATGTGGCCTCCATTTGTCAGCATATGCTGGTGGATGAAATGCAGGATACCAACCCACTGCAATGGGCTTTACTCGAACCTTTAAAAGATAAAGTCAGTTTGTTCTGTGTGGGGGATGATGCCCAGTCCATTTACGGATTTCGCGGTGCAGACTTTGAAAATATTCACCATTTTAAAGAACGTGTGCCGGATGCGCAGATTTTTAAACTGGAACAGAATTACCGTTCTACTCAGCAAATTCTGGATCTGTCCAACTGGCTGCTCGATCAAAGTGACATCAAATATAACAAACGCTTAGATGCCTATCGTGGTGAAGGCATTAAGCCGAAAATGCATATTTTCCCGAATGAGTTTGATGAAGCCAAATGGATTGCCATTGATATTAAAGAGCGGCATTTTCTGGAAGGCACACCCTGGCATGAGCACATGGTCTTGGTGCGCTCCAGTTTTGCTGCGCGGCATATTGAAGCAGCATTTATTCAGGCCAATGTGCCTTACCGCTTTATTGGTGGGATGAAATTATTAGAAACGGCACATGTGAAAGACCTGCTCAGTTTATTGCGGGTGATTGCCAATCCTTTGGATGATATTGCCTGGATGCGTTTTCTGACCCTATGGAATGGTGTCGGTGATGTCGGGGCGAGTAAACTGGCACAGCAGTTATTGCAGCAAGCAGATACCGAGCTGATTTTTGAGAAACTGGAAAAATTTGGCCGCATTCCTGAAAAAACGCTGCTGATCATGAAGCAGATGGCCGTGTTAAAAACTGAAGTTCAAGCCTGTGTAAGTTTGGGCATAGAAGCACTGGTCGAGCAGCTTGAAGAAAACTATGCCAAAAAAGACTGGTCCAAACGGATGGGCGATTTTGATCTGGTCAAGCAGCTGGCGACCAAGCATGATCAGCTGAGTGAATTTCTGGAAGAATATGTACTCGATCCGGTGTCGATCAGTGAAATCGAGCGGCAGTCTGAAGATGATGTGGTGACCCTGATCACCATTCATTCCGCCAAAGGCACAGAACAGAAGATTTGCTATGTGGCAAACGTTTCCGCTGGGCAGTATCCGCATGCGCGTGCTCAGGGTAATTTTGATGAAGTTGAAGAAGAGCGCCGGGTTCTCTATGTAGCTTTGACCCGTGCCAAAGACGAGCTGATTTTGACCAAACAAAATCTGAACCTGTGGGCTCGGGATCAGGTGGATGAGCAGGGCCGTAAAGTTGAAAGTTATTTCTTCAATGATTTGACCCGCAACTTATGCACCACTGAAACCCATTACAAACCGCGTCAACAAACAGTCAAAAGTGCCTTAATTGAACGGCAATCGATTAATTTAGATTTTGGTATCGATCTCGATTAAACTATCTCAATATATTGAAGTGCAAAAAGTAAGTAGGCGAGTGCTTTTTGGTTTTTTTAGCCTATTTTAAGGTCTTGAGATGAAAATTTTAGTTCGTAATTTAGAACGTACCGTGACAGAAGTTGAATTGCTTGAATTGTTCAAGCAATATGGCACAGTTGATTCATGCACTTTGGTTTTGGATGCTGAAACAGGGAAATCTAAAGGCTTTGCTTTTGTGGAAATGCCACATGGCCGTGAAGCGGTAAAAGCCATTAAAGCGTTAAATACTTTACGTTTGCATGGACATGGTATCCGCGTGAAACAGGCGGAAGAGAAGCCAGAAGCGAAATAAACAAAAAAGGAGCGATGCTCCTTTTTTTATGGATGTGACTTTTTTATTGGATCAAGATGAAACGGAATTTTCATGCACTTTCAATTGTAGCACCTGCTGGACAGCGAATCGCTCAAGGCTTGAAAACACTTGAAGTGCGTTCGTGGCAGCCTGAGCAGTTACCCTTAACTGACTTGGTGATTGTGGAAAATAAAAACTATCTGAACAAAGAAGGTGATGAAGAATTCGGTCTGGCAGTCGCACTGGTGAATGTGGAATCTGTCCATCCATGGCGTGAATATGAAGTAGAAGCGGCTTGTGCCAACTACTGGGCAGCAGGATATTATGCCTGGCAGTTGAGTGATATCCGGCCCATCTCAGAAGAAATGATCGTGCCAGCCAAACGGCACATCTATTTAATTGAAATGGATCATCCATAATTTTTATTGTGCTTTATCTCAAAGAACGTTTAATCTTAACTATGTAATAACGCCAAAATTTAGGAAGTCTATTCATGTCTCGTGTTGCTCGCTTTCATGCCGATCGTACCAATCAAAAATTGTATTTTGCACGTCTTGCATGCCAACAAGCAGAGCAAACCGATCACATTCAACAGGCGCAGGCACATCGCGAAGCTGCGGTATTTCATCTGCATGGCGCAGTATTGGCCTTTTTGCAAGAGTTGGTACGTTACTACCGTTTAAATGACTTTATGCCTACCTTGAAGTCTATTGAAGATCAAATGGCAGAAAAAGGTCAGATTTCGCCTGAAGTGACCGTGATGCAGCAGCTCGCGAAACAGGGTTTTATTGCCGAGCTGAAACGTGCGTACCGTATGTGCCAATATGCACCGGAACCGAGTGCACCAGAACCTGAAGATGAAACTTCTTCTAACCTGATCATCAAAGTGACTCAAACCCCACAAGCCTGGTTACCAGACACCAAAATCTTGCGTGAATGGCACCGTGACCTGACCCAGCTGATTGATGGCTTTCGTAATGAAATGGTTGAATTTTAGACTTTACGATCAACGTGCTTGAAGTTTATGTCATCGACCCTATATAAATAATCTAAGCAATGCAAAGTGCAACAGCCCTTTGCCACCATGTTGAACATGGAGGATATATGTCTATAGAACATTTGAAAGAATTATTTGGTAATCAAGAAGCGATTTTAGAACTTGTTCAACTTGAAGGTGGTGAGTTGGCATTGCGAAATGCAGGCTCTGAAAAAGAACCGCTCGTCAAAATTCAGTTTAATGATGAAGTCAAAGCGTTGCTTGGTGACCAGACGCCAGTCATTGCCCAGCATATGGTACAGGCGGCGTTGTTTGCAATGATGGAAAAGCAGGTCAACGAATGGCAGGCTGAAGTTGTTGATGAACAACCCAAATACATGAGCTAATCTTAGCCCATAAAAAAAGCGCACTTCGGTGCGCTTTTTTTATGGGCTAAGATTAGTGTGTTGGTTCTTGATGATGTGCAATCTGAATCTGATTTAAAATATGGTTGGTCATGTTGATGGCCATTTCTTCTTTGGCAAAATAAACCTGACCGATATTTTCACGGCGAATCACTTCAGCTTCTTCCTTGCTTTCGGCGCATACCAATACCTGAATTTGCGGATTCAATGTTTTGGCAATATCGACAATTTTATGAATATCCAGAATATCCATTGGAGACAGCACCAGCAGGCGCGCATGCTGGATATGCGCCTGAATGAGTACTCCCGCTTCGGTTGCATGTCCAGATACCGCAGCAATGCCTTTGGCACGCAGGCTTTCCACAATCTCGCGGTTTTCTTCTGCAATGACTACCTTAATATCTTGCGCCATCAATGCTTTGGTAATGCGACGACCGACTTCACCATGTCCGACAATGACCACCTGATCGCGCAGATAATCTTGTGATACTTCATCGGGAAGCATGGCCAGCGGGTCACCACTACGTTCCAGTAAGCGCGCCAGATGTGAGCGTTCACGAATCCAGTTTTGCACCGGCTCAATGGCAGAAAAGATGAATGAGTTAAGGGTGATTGAGATCAGCGCACCGGCTAAAATCAGGTTTTGTCCATCCAGTGACAGTAGGTGCAGGGAAACACCTAAGGTCGCCAAAATAAAGGAGAATTCACCAATTTGCGCAAGACTTGCACCTACGGTTAAGGCGGTATTAATGGGGTAACGGAAGAACAATACCAGTGCCATGGCTGCAATGGTCTTACCAATCATAATAATAGCGACGACGGCAAGTACATGCAGCGGTTGTTCAAGTAAAATAAGTGGGTCAAACAGCATGCCCACAGAGACAAAGAATAGAATCGAGAAAATTTCACGTAAGGGCAGGGTTTCTTCTTCTGCACGATGGCTGAAATCGGATTCTTTGACTACCATTCCGGCGAAGAACGCACCAAGCGCCATGGACACGCCAAAGACTTTATATGCGCCAAATGCAATTGAAACGGCTGCTGCCACTACAGTCAGGGTAAACAGTTCACGTGAGCCCAGACGTGCAACAATCTGCATAATCCATGGCACCAGACGCTTACCAATAATCAGCATAAAGGCAATAAAACCAGCCACTTTCAGCAAAGTGACGGCTAATGTCATCCAGATGTTGGCATTTGGGTCAGAGCCTGCAATTGCTGTTCCACCCAGTAAAACCGCGGTCGCAGGAAGCAGCACCAGAACCAGTACCATGACCAGATCTTCAACCAGTAACCAGCCGACGGCAATTTTACCATTGACCGAATTGACCAGACCGCGGTCACCTAGCGCTTTTAGTAAGACGACGGTACTGGCACAGGACAAGCTCAAGCCAAACACCAGCGCTGAACCAAAGCTCCAGCCCCAGATCATGGAAACGCCGATACCCAGCAAGGTCGCGACCGCAATTTGTAATACGGCACCCGGTAAGGCAATACGTCGCACTTGCATCAGGTCGCTTAAGGAGAAGTGCATGCCAACGCCAAACATTAAAAACATTACCCCAAGTTCGGCTAGCTGGTTGGCCAGATGCATATCTCCCACGATTCCCGGGGTGTTTGGGCTAATCAAAATACCTGCGACCAGATAACCAATCAGCGGGGGAAGGCGAATGCGGGCAGCTATATAACCAAAAACAAGTGCAAGTCCAAAGCCAACGGCAAGCAATATTATAAGATCTACATCATGAGGCACTAAAAACTCCTTAAGCTTAAGCCAAAGTTAAGGGTAAAAAAAATAAGCACAAAAAATGCCAAAAAAGGAATGCCTGAAAGTGTAACAAGTCGGGCAAAAAAAATGCAAAAAAAAACGACCCCAAAGGGTCGCTTTTTTTAAGAAGTCAAAATTATTTAATTTTAGCTTCTTTGAAGATTACGTGTTGACGGATTTTTGGATCAAATTTTTTGATTTCCATTTTTTCCGGCATAGTACGTTTGTTCTTAGTCGTAGTATAGAAATAACCTGTACCAGCTGAAGAAACTAGGCGAATTTTATCACGCATTCTACTGACTCCTTAGATCTTTTGACCTTGAGCACGAAGATCAGCAACAACCTTTTCAATGCCCAATTTGTCGATAATACGCATACCTTTAGTGGTTAAACGAAGACGTACAAAACGTTTTTCGCTTTCTAACCAGAAACGGTGGTGATGCAGGTTCGGCTCGAACCGGCGTTTGGTTTTGTTATTGGCGTGCGAGACGTTGTTGCCAACGACTGGACGCTTGCCGGTAACTTGGCAAACCTTAGACATGGTGAACTCCATTGCTAGACAGCACCGATTGTGCGGCTAGTCATTAAAAGTAAACGGATGAAATCATTCAAGGGGCGTTTTATACCAAAAATACGCTTAAAAGACAAGCGAATTTAAGAAAAACGCGGCATGATCCCGTGTGATAGGTCATGCCTTGATCAGTTATCGAAGAAGGGTCTTCGAAATTAGTTTGTGAATCGGCTTATTAAACGGTGGGAGAATGAATTTTAAGCTATACAACTTAGGATTAGACATCACTGACCGTTCATGCGACAAACTGAAGAAACCTTCTGGACCATGATATTTGCCCATACCTGAAGCACCGACACCACCAAAAGGTAAGTCATCCTGTGCGACATGGGTCAATACCATATTTTGCCCGAAATGCCCTGAATGGGTATGCTGTGCGACATAGTCGGCACGAGCTTGATCAAAGTCGAAATAGTATAATGCAAGTGGACGCGGACGGCTATTAATAAAGTCAATTACATCGTCAATTTGATCATATTCTAGAATAGGAAGAATCGGACCAAAAATTTCCTCTTTCATAATACGCATTTCGGTCGTTACCTCGGTGACTAAAGTAGGGGCGATTTTACGAACTTTGCTTAAATCTTCATGTGCAGGATTTAATTCAATAATTTTGGCACCTTGGGTGCGGGCATCTTCCAGGTAGCCTTGCAGGCGATTGTACTGTTTATCATTAATGATAGAGGTATAATCCTGATTGTATTCAATACTTGGATACATTTCTTCCACGCAAGCTTTATAGTGCTCAATAAATTCAGCCGTTTTGCCTTTAGGCAGAAACATATAGTCTGGAGCTACACAGGTCTGACCAGAATTCCATAATTTACCTGCAGCCAGACGTTGTGCGACATCTTCCAGTTCAATGGAAGGATGAACCAGTACCGGAGATTTGCCGCCCAGCTCCAGAATGACCGGAACCAGGTTTTGTGAGGCAGCCGCCATCACGGTTTTGCCAATTTCAGTTGAGCCGGTAAAAATGATTTTATCGAATGCTAAATGACAAAATGCATCAGATATAGGACCACCGCCATTGATTACTGCGACTAATTCAGTTGGAAAGGCTTCGCTCAATGCCTTTTCAAGCGCACGACCAAAATGGCTGGATGAACTTGAGATTTTAATCATGGCATTATTGCCGGCAGCAATGGCACAAATGAGCGGGCCAACCGACAACAATAATGGATAGTTCCAAGGGGCAATAATGCCGACCACGCCTAGAGGCTGATATTGTACCCACGCTTTTGCAGGTTGATGAATAATTCCGATATGGCGTTTCGAAGGTTTCATCCAATCGGTCAAATGCTTGCTATAATATTTAATCTGTTCAAGACAGGTGAGTAATTCACCGATTTTGGTTTCGCCTATAGAACGGTTACCATAGTCTTGATTTATTGCTTCAGCAAATTGATCTTGATATTTAACTAAGATACGCTTTAAACGTGCTAAACGATCAATCCGTTCCTTTGCTGTAGGTAAAGGATGGCGTTGATAGGCATGTTTTTGGTGTTCCAGCACATCGTGTAAGTGCTGAATATCGAAAGAATGTGGTGTCATTGAAGTTGTTTTTGTTTGACTATTCATGACCTGCTACCATTAAATAAAAGCGATTAATTTAATTTTTAGAGTAAAAGCTCTAAATAGTCAAGTTACTTTATGTGTTAGCTAGCTAACCTATTGAATGAATGGTTACTTTAGGATGTCTCACTCCAAAACGGTGAAAACCAAAGAACGTATTTTACAGCTCAGCTTACAGTTATTTAATGAGCGTGGTGAGCGTTCAGTGACAACGAATCATATTGCCGCTGAACTGAATATGAGCCCGGGTAATTTGTATTACCACTTTCGTAACAAAAGTGAAATCATCAAGGAATTGATGGAGCAGTACCAAAAAGAAACTTTGGAAATGCTTGCATTACCAGATGATCGACCGCTCGATGCCAACGATAAGATCCGCTATTTTCAAGTGCTGAGCAGCCAGCTTTGGGCATACCGTTTCTTGCATCGTGATGTCTATCATTTGGTTGAAAATAATGAAGATTTTCGAAAAATGTATCCACGCTTTGCCGGTCAGGTCATGCAGCAGGGGCAAAAGATTTATAAAGCCTTCGTTACGGCCGGTCTGATGCAAATGACTGATTCAGAAATTGAAGCCTTAATCATTAACCTGTGGATTGTGCTGACCAACTGGACCAACTTTTTGTATATGTCGGGTCATATTACCGATTCTAACCATTTAGAAGAAAAGTGGGTCTGGCAGGCATTGCGCCAGATGGTATTTCTGGAAGGGGCGTATTTGCGTGGTGAAAGCCGTAACACTTACGAACATTTACTTGAAACATTTGGACCTTCGGACCTTTTTGCAAGTTTGTCTTCAAGTAAAAATCATGACGCGACATAATCTATTTAGAAAGCATGAAAAAAGCGTTAGAATACTCGGCTTGTTTTTCGATTTAACTGATTAGTGATATAAACCAACATGAATATGACCACTGCTAACACAGCACGTTTACTGATTACTTGTGAAGATAAACCAGGGATCGTGCAAGCTGTTTCGAGCTTTTTGTATCATCAGGGAGCAAATATTACCGCACTTGATCAATATGCAACTGAAGCTCAAGGCGGGCGTTATTTCATGCGTGTTGAGTTTGAACTGGACAATCTGCAAAGCCGTAAAGAAAGTCTGATCCAGACTTTTGCCAGCAATGTTGCCGAACGCTATAACATGCATTGGCGTTTGGCTTTGGTCAGCGACGTGAAAAAAGTCGGCATTTTAGTGTCTAAAGTCGATCATGCCTTGCTTGAATTGTTGTGGCGTCATTCGCGTGGCGGTTTACCATGCGAAATTACCAAAGTGGTGTCGAACCATGAAACTTTGCGTGAAGCTGTAGAAAACTTTGGTATTCCTTTTGAAGTGGTACCAGTCAATAAAGAAAACAAACGCGAAGCCTATGCCAAGATCGATGAATTGATGCAAGGCAATGATTTGTTGGTGCTTGCACGTTATATGCAAATTCTGGATGAAGACTTTGTGGCCAAATGGGAAATGAAAGTCATCAACATTCACCATTCATTCTTGCCTGCCTTTGTTGGGGCGAATCCGTATAAACAGGCTTATGAAAAAGGTGTGAAGCTGATTGGTGCAACAGCACATTATGTGACAGCTGATTTGGATCAAGGGCCAATCATTGAGCAAGATGTGGAACGGGTAAACCATGATTTCACGGTTGATCAATTGCGTGAGCTTGGACAAGATGTAGAACGTAATGTTTTGGCACGTGCAGTAAAATGGCATCTTGAAGACCGTATTATTGTAGATGGCAACAAAACAGTTGTTTTCCAATAAGTATTGTTAGCAATGACTTATTTAAAAGGTGTGCTTTAGGCATGCCTTTTTTGTTTTTGATTCAAAAAACTCATCAAAACTGCTGAATTAATAGTTGCAAATGAAAACACTTCTCATTTATTATTGGCGTACTTTAATTGTACTAACCGATGAGCTTGATTGCTGAAATCTTTATTGATCGACAATCGCTTAAATTAGGTAACTGATTTTAATGAGTCAATCTTCCGCTCTAAATATGCAAACTCCCAATCCTATGAAAAAGAAAATTATCACGGCATTGATTGCTGTAGTAGTGGGTCACATGGGTGTATTGTGGGCGGTGGGGCACATGAAAACCCCTGAACTCAAGCCTATTGAAAAAGAACCGTTGAAGGTTCGTTTTGTCAAAATTCAAGAACCACCAAAACCAATACCGCCGAAACCAAAGGCAGAGCCGAAAAAAGAAAAACCAAAGCCTAAGGAAGTGAAGAAAGTTGAAATTGTCAAAAAGCAGCTTCCTCCACCACCAAAAAAGGTAGAAAAGGTTCAACAAGTTAAAAAAGCAGAAACACCAAAACCTGTCGTTAAACCAGTGGAAGCACCACCAAAACCGACAGTAAGCACTACGATTTCTGAAACCAAAGTGGCAAAACCTGTTCCAGTGACACCGCCACCTGCGCCACCGGCGCCGGTCGCTCCGCCTGCGCCTCCTGCACCGCCATCACCAAAAAATGTTTCGATTGGTGGTTCTGGTGTGCAATGGAGCCGTTCGCCAAAACCATCCTATAGCAATGGCGACTTGGAAGGTCAGACGCGTACTGCCGTGGTGTATATTGAAGCGAATGAAAAAGGGGTAATTACCTCAGCGCGTATGACGCGTTCGACAGGTATTGCTGATTTAGATGAAAAGATTTTACGCGCAGTGCGTAATTCCAAATTCAAACCGTACAAAGAAAATGGCGTGGCTTATCCAATCAAGGCTAACCTACCATTAGAATTGACATTGAATCCACGCGGCTAACATTTATTAGGAGTTCGAGTATGAACTTTTCAGTTTATTGGCAACATGCTGATGCAGTGAGTAAAACCCTGTATTTCGTGTTATTGGCAATGTCGATTACGACATGGACCATCTTCGTTTTACGGTTAATGGGGACTCGCCAACTGAAGCAACAAGCTTATGCTCAACTTTCTCAAGCGTTAAGCAAATTAAAAGCAAAATTTGCCCCGCTGAATTTTGAACAACGTAAAGCTGTAGCAGAACAAGCGTTATTGCGTCAAATTTCAGCTGAAAAAGCCAGTGCTGAAAAAGGCGTGGCAGTTTTGGGTACCATTGCTTCACTGGCACCATTTGTGGGTTTGTTTGGTACCGTTTGGGGTATTTTCCACGCTTTGGTTGCAGTCGGTAAGAGTGGACAGGCCGGTTTGGCTCAAGTCGCTACACCGGTTGGTGAAGCCTTGATTATGACTGGTTTGGGTCTGGCTGTCGCAATTCCTGCGGTACTGGCCTATAACATCTGTAGCCGTGTGAATCGTGGTTTATCTCATGAATTACAAGACCAGGCGCATAGCTTGCTGATTGATACCATGTTGCAACAAGACAGTTCAGCTCAAGCAGCTACAGAAAAAGCGGCATCTAATCATTTGGTTGGAGGTCAAGCTTAATGGGCTTTCAATTGGGTGAAGACAACGACGTAGGTATGAATGAGATGAATCTCATTCCACTGATCGATATTATGTTGGTATTGATGATCATCTTCTTGGTGACAGCAACCGTTGCTAACCCATCAATTCCATTAACTTTACCAAAAACGACTGCTGAAATTACTGAACCACCACCGAAGGCAATCACCGTCAGTATTAATGCCAAGGGTGAAGTGGCCTGGAATGATCAGATCATCACTCTGGAAGAATTACAAACCCGTTTTGATGAGGCAGGCAAGGCGGAACGTAAACCGACGGTTCAACTGCGTGCAGATAAAGAATCCCGTTATGACACGGTTGCACAAGTGATGTCACGTGCGAGCGAAGCCGGGCTCAGTGATATTGCTTTTGTCAGTGATAACTAATTTGATTCTTAGATGAGCATTTTAAAAAAGCGACCGAGAGGGTCGCTTTTTTTATACCTGCAATTTGCTGCACGGCCGATTATTCAGATTTCATCAGGTCTTGAAACTTGCTGCGTAATTTCATTAACTTGGGGGGAATGGCAAAGTTGCAGTAGCCTTGGGCCGGATTGCGGGCAAAGAAATTCTGGTGATATTCTTCAGCCGGGAAAAACTCAGGTGCAGGGCTGAGTTCCGTCACAATATTCAGACCTTCTGCTGTTAAATGCTCGATCGCTTGCTCGGCCTGCTGCTGTTGCTCCGCATTGAAATAATAAATCACGGAACGGTATTGGGTACCAATATCATTGCCCTGACGGTTTAATGTAGTTGGGTCATGGGTGGCAAAGAACACATCCAAAAGCTGGGCAAAGCTAATCTGGCTTTCATCATAATCAATCAAAATTACTTCGGCATGGTTGGTGTCGCCCTGACAGATTTCATCATAACTGGGATGGTTCGTATGGCCGCCAGCATAGCCGCTGACCACCTTTGCTACCCCTCTAAGCTGTAAAAATACAGCTTCTACACACCAAAAACATCCACCACCAAATAATGCCTGTTGCATGATTTTATCCTGTATTTGTTTATTGTTTTTTAATATAGGGACTTTTTATGAAGCTACAATGTATTGCTACATTTTAAATCACAAAAGCCTGAAGCTTCAGGCTTTTGTGTGAACTGTTTAACGTGGTTGCACGGCGCTCTTAAATTGCAGCACTACATTGCCATAACGGTCAAGCAGTTTCAATGTTTTGCCATAGACCTGATAATTGGCGACTTTGACCAAGGCTTCATTGAATTGCGGTGCTACATTGTTCTGATCCAGACATGCCATTCTGGTTCCTGCCAGTGGACCAAACACCAAGGTGTCCCGACCGGCTTCATAGCTGCCCATCAGGCGATTACAGCCATCCGCACCACTGACACGTTTGCTGGCTGCATCAAATTGCAGACTGGGAATGTTATGTGCCGACGGGGCAGTTTTGATTTCGGTATTGCCAATATGCGTTGCAATCCAGGTGCGGTTTTGTAACTGAACCAGATTTTCAGCCTCAATTGTCGCAGACGGGTTAGGTGTGGTGGTGCAACCCGTAAAAGCCATCGCAGAGCCTATTATGCCCAGAGCAAGTAATTTTTTTAACATCGTGCAGTTCTCATTCTTGATTTCACTAGATCTATATAAACAAAAATACGGTCATTTCACTAGCGCTAAATGTATGTTTTATATATTTTTACATGATTAATGCGCAGATGGCTCGGGAATGGGTTTGGGAATGCCCTGACGAATCAGACTGGAATATTCAGCGCTAGAAAGATGATTCAAATGGCTGACCCGAGGGTTAATGTGGGCAATGTCGTACCATTGTTGCATGCTTAAGTTATGGGAAATGGCTTTCAGGTCATAGAGATAATTGGGTAGATATCCGGACGCCAGTAAACGGTAGTCGGTAGGTAAATGCCTTTTGGATACCGCTTGAACCATATCAAAAACCAGCGTGGTGCAATTGCTGGTGAGCGTGTTATACCATTTTGGCTGTGCTTTCAGCTCATTGGCTTTGTGCAGATATTCTTCAAACAGGGCACGGCTTTCGGCTTTGGACAGATCTACCGGGAAAAAATAGACCTGTTCTTTGCGGATATTGCTGCGGGTATAAATCAGATCTTTTTCATCTGATGCAACCAGGCTGAGTTCATATTTTCTGAAAAAGCCTCCATAGGTCGAAAACTCTTCATTCTTTTGTTTACGAATTTCAATAGAAAAGGTCAGTGGTTGACCATTGGAAAAATCAAAGCTGACCAGGGTATGAGCAATACGTGGACCCATCCAGTAGGAGGTAATAATATTCACACCGGTGATTTGATTTAAATCAAACTGACGAGTTTCCCAGCGCTGATCATAACTGCCATCCGTATGCCAATTAAAATTACGCACATTATGCAACGTGACCAGATTACCTGCTTGCTTGAATGACAATACTTGGGCCACTTCTGGATTCCAGTCACGATCCTGTTTGGCTTCCAGACTTAAATACCAAAATAGGCCTAAAAGAAAGGCCAATATATAAATGATCGCACTGGTTTGGCGGTTGAGTAGATACTGGGTGATATAAATACCCAAGATGGTTAAGGTAAAGCTGATCCAGATTCCAATCAATGCGCGAGTGATGAATCCGCTAATAGGGGCTTGAAACCATAACGCCAGACACAGCCAAATAGAAGACAAAATCACGAACAGGCCGAACATGGAGTGGAGTAGCCCCATGCCTAAGGCTGTCAGGAATTCTTTTTTTTCTATATGATGCATATCTAAAGGTTATAGTTAATTATTACCTTTATTTTCGGTAAGTTGCGAACTCAAAAGCAATCCCAGATTTGTCGTCAATATGTTGTTCTGAGGCGACTTTTTTAAATTCAGCGGGAATTTCTGGATAGTAAGCATCGCCTTGCACATTCAGTTCCACATGAGTCAGTTCCAAACGGTCCGCAATATGCATGGTTTGTATGAAAATTTCACCACCGCCAATAATAAAAATACTGTTTGGCTTTTCCGATGTCTGTACGTCGGCAACCGCCTGAGCCAAGGCATCTTCAATCGAGTAGGCGACTTTGGTGCCTTCAAAGGACCAGTTGTGGTCACGGGTAATCACCCAATTGACGCGTTTAGGTAAAGTGCGGCCCATGGATTCCAAAGTCTTACGACCCATGACCACCACACCGCCTTGGGTAATTTCCTTAAAGTGTTTTAGATCCGCAGAGATGTGCCACGGCAAGTCATTATTTTTACCAATGCAGCGCTGCTGATCCATTGCCACGACATGCACAACTTCTAAATTTTGGAAGGTCATAAAGTTCGCCTTATCTGACTGTATCCCCGAGATTGTTTTATTCAAGTCCCCCCTTTTTTAAGAGGGACTTAGGGGGAATTAGGAATTTAGGAGGATTAAGTTAAAAAGATACTGAAAAATTAAACAGCAACAGGGGCTTTAATGCCGGGATGTGATTCATAGCCAACAATTTCGATATCTTCAAATTTAAAATCAAAAATATCTTTAATTTCAGGGTTTAATTTAAGCTGACACAATGGCAGAGGCTCACGGCTGAGTTGCAGTTTTGCCTGTTCAAAATGGTTCACATATAAGTGAGTATCACCACCAGTCCAGACAAAGTCCCCTACGCCTAAACCACAGACCTGCGCAATCATATGGGTGAGCAGTGCATAACTGGCTATGTTAAAAGGCACACCTAAAAACACGTCAGCACTGCGCTGATAAAGCTGGCAAGAGAGCTTGCCATCCTGTACAAAAAACTGGAACAAAGTATGGCATGGTGGCAGGGCAACTGTTCCGGCTTCCTGCGGATTCCAGCCCGACACAATTAAACGGCGTGAATTGGGATTGGTTTTAATTTCATTAATCAGCCATTTGATTTGGTCAAAACCATCCTGCTCATATAAGCCATTTTCTTTTTTTGTTGCGCCAAAGTTACGCCATTGATGACCATAGACCGGACCCAACTCGCCTTCAGGGCGACCAAAGCGCGCCGTCTGTTCTGCGGTTGACCATTCATCCCAAATCGTCACTTTGTTGTCTTGTAGATATTGAACGTTGGTATCGCCTTTTAAGAACCATAGCAGTTCAATCACGATAGAACGGAAATGAACTTTTTTCGTGGTGAGTAAAGGAAAACCTTGAGAAAGATCAAAGCGCATTTGGTGACCGAATACTGAACGCGTACCTGTACCTGTACGGTCGCCTTTGTCGCCACCGTTGTCGAGGATGTGTTGTAGTAGGTCAAGGTATTGGCGCATGGTTCTCTCAGAATTAATTCATTTTGCTAACCGGCTATATTAGCTTTTTTTTTAGGGTGAGGAAACAGCAGATATCACGTAGTGAATGTGGATGAAATAATTGGATTTATATTTATAAGATTTTGATTTTTATATTTTATTAAGGTGCTTTTAATTTTAATGATGAGAATACTGCTTTAAATTCTAAAGTGTCCATCTATATGATCAGTATAAAAAATCGTAAAACTGAATATGCGGGATGATGGCGTAGCAAAGCCTGAATTTGATCCGTGCATATGTAAATTGAGATCACTATTAAGTGAATTGAAAGATGGATTTTACAAAGGGAAGCTAGGCGGGTTTGAGTCGTCGAAATATCTGTAGTGCCGATGGTCAGGTTTGGATGTACTTAGGGCGATTTTTGGACTTTTGAAATTAAGTTTATGATTTTTTCGGGACTAAAATAATTAAAAAATAGTCAGTTAAGCCAAAATATGAGATATGTATAAAAATTATTACATTTTTTGCATGAAATATCTCATTTAAAGCGGTAGTATCTGTGGCTTCGGAATAAGTGAAAGGCCCGTGGTTTCTAGGGTAGGAGTGTTGAGTAAAGAATGGCTTATGATCATAATGTAAACTTGAGTGAAGTTCATGCTCCTGTGCAGGCTAACATCATAATACGTTCCCAATCCGGTAAAAATTCCAAGAAATCTTCAGAATTCTCCTCCTTTCAATCAAACTCCCAAAAGAAAATGATGGCTCAAAATGGGCAGCGGATTGATATCAATAAGTTCACCGGTTTCTTACAAAGTATTAGTTCAAATACCAGTTCACAAAAATGTGCCAAAAGTATCAGACTGGCGCTCGAATCGGCAGGGGCACGATTTCAAAGTCATCCTGTTGCTGCCGCTGACTGGGGTAGTACCTTGATGAACATCGGCTATAGACAAATCAATCCTAAGTTTGATGCACCTAAAGAAGGTGATATTTATATTATAGATCGAACCGGTAAGCATACATACGGTCATATTGCAGGATTTACCGGCAAGCAATGGGTCTCTGACTTTAGGCAGAAAAGTTATGACGTTTATAATGAAAAAGGTTTGACTTATAAATATTACCGTCCGAGTTTCTAAAGTTTTTCTATAAAACTGGATTCAATAAAAAAGCCTCATTAGAGGCTTTTTTAATGCTTTAACTTCAAGGTAGCTGTTTGATCGGGCTACCGCCTAAAGCCTGCATTAAGGTCACATAGGCATTGTATTGGCTTTGTTTGGTTTGTACCAAAGACAAACGGGCACTGCGAGTCGTTTCCTGTGCATCCAGCAGGTTTTTCAATGCAATGGCACCATTACGGTAGCGGACTTCTGTTAAACGTTCAGTTTTCTCCGCCAGTTGCACATTGCGCTCCTGTAAGGCCACCTGTTTATTTAATTCGGTACGAGAGGACAGGGCATTTTCCACATCTGCAAAGGCCTGATACAAGGTCTGACGATACTGGACGATGGCTTTTTCATAATCCAGATCACTAATCGCCAAATCTTTCTTCATGTCGTTATATTGCAAAAAAGGCAAGCTCAGACTGGCACCTAAAGTCAGGGCCGGATTCTGTAACAGATTGCTTAACGACGTGCTGGAAGAGCCTAGATTTCCGGTCAGGCTGATAGAGGGATAATAGCTGGCCTTGGTGGCATCTTTAGTCGCTAAGGCTTTGCGTAAACGCAATTCGGTCGCCTGCAAGTCGGGACGACGTGACAGCAAATCCGCCGGTAAACCTGCGGCAATGGTCGGCAAGGTGATCCGAGGCAAGCGTTGTGGTTCGGCAATATTCAGCTGTTGCACTGGCTGCTGCATCAATACCGCCAAGGCGGTTCGGGTTTCGACTTTTTGCTGTTCAATCTGGCTTAAGGTGGCTTTTTGACTTTGCACCGATTGCTCGGCCGAGGTTAAATCCAGACCGGAAACTGCTCCAGCACGATACTGTGTGCGTACCAGTTCATAAATCTTTTGCGTACTGGCCAGGTTTTGCTGCGCCATTTGATAGCGTTCATTTAAATACCCCAACTGCCAATATAAATTGGTGGTTGTCGCCAGCAAACTTTGGGCCGTACTTTGCAAGTCTTGTTCAGTGGCCAAGGCTTCCCATTTACTGGCTTCAGTTTGACGTGCCAGCTTACCAAACAGGTCCAGTTCATAACTCACCCCGCCACTTAAAGATAAGCCGCGTGATGAATCATCGCCTGAATTTAGGTCAATGTTATGCCCCGCTGATACACTGGAGCTGACCCGTGGCCCTTGCTTGTTTTGAGCCAAACCGGCCTGTAAGCGGGCCTGTTGCAGGTTAATCCCGGCAACTGCCAGATCGGTATTTTTGGCCAGTACCTGATTGACCAGTTGATTCAGCTGGGCATCTCCAAACAACGTCCACCATTGATCAGCATAGACATCGGCATGTACCTGCTGACTCATGGCCTTACTGTTCTGGAAACTGCCCGGCATATTCACGGCAGGTTGTTCATAAGGTGTTTTCACCACCGCAGCACAACCCACCAATGAACCACTTAACATCAGGGCGCTGGCAAGTCGGGTAAAATTGATTTGCATTCTATCTCTCCTTATTCGCGAGAAAGTGCATCAACAGGATTTAACTGTGCTGCATTACGGGCAGGGATAAAGCCGAAGACAATCCCGATCATGCTGGAGCAGACAAAGGCCGCCACAATCGAGGTGGTTGAATAGGCCATCTGGAAGCTATCACCAGCAAACTGGCTAATCAGCTGGCCAATACCTAAGGACAACATGACACCAAGGATGCCGCCTAAAATACACACCAGTACGGCTTCAATCAGGAATTGCTGCAAGATGTCGCTTTGGCGGGCACCTACGGCCATACGCACCCCGATTTCCTGAGTGCGTTCAGTCACGGAAACCAGCATGATGTTCATCACCCCAATCCCGCCGACAATCAGTGAAATTACGGCAATCGCTGAAACCAGCAGGGTCATGGTTTTGGTGGTCTGCTGAATGGTTTCACGGATACTGTCGGCATTTTGGGTAAATACATCCTGTGCGCCGTGGCGTTGTACCAGCAAGTTCAGAATGGCATTTTCAGCAGCTGCACTCGGGTATTCATCCTTAATCCGCACAATGATGCTGCGCACATTGGCCTGGCCGAGCATACGGCTCATCACGGTTGAGTAGGGCAGATACACATTCAGACTGTCTGAATTTCCCATCATCGATTTTTGCGCTTCAATCACGCCAATAATCCGGCTGGGTACACTACCCAGCAAAATGACCTGACCCACAGGATTGGTACCATCGCTAAAGAAGGTGTTCTTGGTGTTGCTGTCAATGACGACATCTTGGGCACGTTCAGTCACTTCTGCTTTGTCAAAAGGCTGCCCGGATTCAAAGTTCATGCCTTTGACATAGAAAAAGTCTTCACTCACACCGTTAACGGTTGCGGAAGCTTCAGTATCTTTAAAGCGTGCGGTGACGCTATTAGTCACAGAAGGACTGACCCCATCCACATAAGGTTGTTCGGCAAGAGCTTCTGCATCGGCAGGTACCAGAGTTTTCACCTGCGCAGTTTTGGAGTTGTCGCCAAAGCCACGTCCCTGATAGATGGTAATGGTATTGGTTCCCAGACTGCTGATATTTTCCAGAATCTGTTTCTGCGAGCCATTCCCCAAAGCGACCACCGATACCACTGATGCAATACCAATAATGATCCCGAGCATAGTCAGGAAGGTCCGCATACGGTGGGCATTCATGGCCAGTAGGGCCATGCGGAATGCTTCAGCCAGCCGGTCTGCGGCCGAACGCCAAGGCGGCGTTTTCTTTTGCGGGGTACGATCAAGCTGCTGTTTTTCCAGCACTTCACCATCCGTTTCAGGCACATTGGCCCGGTCTGAAACAATGTTGCCGTCACTAATTTCAATAATACGTGAAGCGTTCTTCGCCACATTTAGATCGTGGGTGACTAAAATAATGGTATGACCTTTGGCATTCAGTTCACGTAAAATACGCATCACTTCAATACCACTGTTTTTGTCCAATGCACCGGTTGGTTCATCGGCCAGAATCACATCACCACCGTTCATCAAGGCACGCGCAATCGACACCCGCTGCTGCTGACCACCGGAAAGCTGGCTGGGACGGTTTTGGGTTTTTTCGGCCAGACCTAGGTCTGAAAGCAGTTCGGTTGAGCGCTTTTGACGGGCAGAAGCATCGACCCCGGCATAAATCGCGGGAACCTCAACGTTACCGGCTGCAGTGAGATCACCCAACAGGTGATAACGCTGGAAAATAAAACCAAAATATTCACGGCGCAGTTGTGCCAGTTCATCCGGTTCTAATTTGCGTGTTTCACGTCCTTTGACCTGATAGCTACCGGATGTTGGCTGATCCAGACATCCCAAGATATTCATCAAGGTGGATTTACCCGAACCGGACTGACCGACAATCGCGACCAGTTCGCCCGGATAAATTTCTAAATTAATGCCCTTTAGAATCTGAATGGTGCTTTCCCCGGCAGGGAATTCACGAGTCAGATCTGTGACCTTGAGCAAAGGTTGTTGATCTAGACTCATCATTACATTCTCATTGGACCAGCACCACCGCCAGCACGGTTACTACGTTTTGCAGAATCATTTGAGGTATCAGAAGCATCTGCGATGACGACTTTATCACCTTGTTTTAAACCTTTGATCACTTGAGCAGTGACACGGTTATTTAAGCCGATTAACACCGGTTGTGGTTTTGCTACGCCATCTGCCTGAACCACACGTACCATTGCCATGGTTGCTTTCCCTTGTTCAATCCATGATTTTTCTTCTGCGGAAAGTTCAAGGCGTTTAGGACGATCTGCTTTGGCTTGATCATTGCTCGCTGCAGGTTTTTCTGCAGTTTTGTCTGTGCTGCCGGTTTGCTGATTACGTTTGCCTTGAGGGCGGTTTGAGGTCTGCAAAGCAGCAGCAGGAACGGTTAATACATTTTTGGCTTCATTTAAGACAATATAAACCTGTGCAGTCATATCAATTCGTAATTTGCCATCTTCATTTGGTACATCAAACAAGGCATTGTAATAAACCGCTGTACTTGAAGATGACGTTGAAGAATTGGTACTTTCAGTGTTGATGGAATTGGGTGCCGGTTCGACTTGACGAAGTTTAGCGTAATGCTTTTTGTCGCTATTGCCCAGTGTAGTGAAATAAACGGTTTGACCTTCTTCCACTTTCATCACGTCGGCTTCAGAAATTTCAGCCTTGATGGTCATATTGTCGAGTTTGGCCAGTTTAACAATCGTTGGTGCACTTTGGTTGGCGTTTACGGTCTGACCTTCTTCAGTCACAATCGCTACAATGGTGCCATCCATTGGTGCCACAATTTGGGTATAACCCAAGTCTTCCTTGGCAGTTGCCAAAGTTAAACGAGATTGTTCAATTTGGGCATTAATCGCTAAAATGTCAGCTTGTGCTGTTTTATAGCTGGCTAATGCTGATTCCAATTCGGCACGTGAAGTTGCATCTTGGGTATACATGGCTTGCTGGCGGTGATATTCCGCTTCAACTTTGGCTAAATTGGCCTGTTTAACGGCCAGTTGAGCTTGCTGGTTTTTAATGCTCGCTTCAGCCGTTTTGAGATCATTTTCCTGACGAATCGAATCAATTTGTGCGATCAGTTGACCTTGTTTGACTTGATCACCCAATTTCACATACATCTTTTTGACCTGACCAGACACCTGTGCACCCACGCTCACCATCTTGGTGGCTTCCAGTACGCCAGTTGCAAGGACTGAATCTTCAATATCACCACGACTAACTTCACTAGTAATATATTGAGGTTGTTGTTCTTTAGGTTTCAGGAAAAACCAGGCAGTAACGGCAATAGCAAGAATACAGACCACCGCGACAACGATTTTAGATGGTTTTATTTTTGGCATGGTGAGCTTATAAGTTTAGAAAATTGAAAATATTATAAAAGCTAAATAAGGATAAAACGTGAACTTTTTAAAAACAAATGAGAATTATTTTCTTTTTTATTGTTCATTTAAAAAACTCAAAAGCGATGATGTGCTTGAGTACTACACCTGTTTGATGCAGCGATGTGGGAGTTCAACTTGTTTGCCTACATTTAGTCCGAATGCATTTTTGAAATGTTTTGTCTGACCATGGTGTTTTATAAAAAGATTATTGGGTAAATGCATTTGTGCCAACAAATAAGATGCATTCAGAGCAGATGACATCTTAATTGGATGATGTGGTTTTGATTTGAATTTTTTTTGAGACTGTACCTTTTTTAGGGTTGGTTTAGTTAATTAAATTTTTTCTGGAAATTAAAAAAATCTTTTTTTTCTATAGATTTAAATAAAAAAAGTTTGTAACATTAAATCCCATATTTTTTTTATGGGATTAATAAAAATAGTGCTATGTAAATTGATTTTTAAAAATAAATCATGACTTTAATATGAAAAATGCAGGAGCTGGGACAGATGGAATGGAACGAAAGTTATAATATTGGAATCGAGGTGATTGATAAACAACATCGTCAAATTCTGGATTATATTAATGCGCTAGAGAAGATTCGGGCGACTGGGGGGCGAGACAAAATCAGAGAGGTTTTAGAAGATTTGATTGATTATACTCAATCACATTTTAGCTTCGAAGAAAATTTACTTGAGCAAGTTCACTATCAGTATTTACCTTCACATAGAGGCATACATGAACTGTTCGTTAAGCGGTTGAACGAGTATCGTCAAAAATTTGATCGGGGAGAATCGGTAGAAAATGATTTATATCGATTACTGTCAAAGTGGCTGATTAATCATATTCAGCATGATGATCAAGATTATGTAGATGCCGTGCGTGATAATATGCTGCACTATTTACGTTCACAGGAACAGAAAAAAGGGAAAAGCTGGTTTTCACGGTTTTTCAGCTAAACTATAGATGACGTGAATAAGCTTTTACCGCACATGCTTGCAATGGCTTGCATGATTAAATGTTCAGGATTTTCATTGCCCAAACCCTTGATGGAGGCATCAATCCTGAGCAAGATGGCAGGCCAACTGAGGAAATCGTTTGGATTGAGTCGTCTTAGCGCTTGCTGATATGCACTGACTTTATTTTTCCAGATTCCCAATTGCAAGGCATTTTGAGGCTGTTCAAACAGTTGCATCAGCAGACGCATTTCTTTGCTGATGCTCCATAGAATTAGGCTCATGGGTTCGCCTGAAGCAGTCAGGTATTGGAAAATTTTCATTGCCTGAGCCAGATTTCCGGCAAGCAGGGCATCATTTAAATCATAAGTGGTATAGCGCGATTGGTCTTGCAGACAGGAATACAAATGCTCAATCTGAATGATTTCAACATCGGCAAAAGTATCACTGACGCGCATTAAACTGTTTTTGGCAGCGAGCAGATTATGCTCATGATGTTGTTCCAGCCAGGCCCATGCATCATTTGCCAGTTTAATCCCCAGCTTGTCTGCTTCTATGCTTAAAATACGTTGTCGATCTTGCGGATAATTTGCGGCAAGCGGAACAGTAACGCCGTTTGCATCTATCACCTGAAAGAAACTGGATTTTAAGCTGCTGCCATCCTGTTTGGGCATAACCACCAGGAGAAGGTTTTGTTCATTATGCTGAATATAGCTTTTGAGCTGCTTAATGCCATTTGCATCGGGCTTGATGTTGCCATGCACCTCAATAGCCAGCTGATTGGAAAAAAGCGATAAGCTGTTTAAGGCATTAAATACATTTTTCCAGTCACTGACATTACTAATGTCATAACGCTGACGCTCAATTTCCTGTTTTTGCCAACTTTGACGAAATGCATCCAGTAAATTTTGTTCAAGCAGCGGTTCCTGACCATACATAATCCAAGCGCCGCGAGCTTCATCAACACGTTTAAAAGCTTGGGTATAGTCAAGTTTCATAGCTTCCAGTCTATACTAAGGTTGTGTTGTTGATGCGGCAGGTTGAGTCACAACTTTAGGTAAGCGATTCGATGAAATCTGACGCACAATTTGCTGTGCAACATCATCAACAATCACCTGTTTGAGATACTTTTGTTCCTGATCATCGGTATTTACGGTTGCAACATCATATTGATAGCTACGTGAAGCAGTAATGGTGCGAGGTTCTGTAACAGGATTCCCTTGCGCATCATCAATCCGGAAAGTCACGCTTAAACGCAATAAAGTTTCAACCAGTTTACCGTTCAATTCATGACGCTGTGGGGTGTAATCCAATACATGTAACACATAGGCATCTGGACTATTACTGAGTTGAATGCCAGTTGCACCTAAATAAATTGCCAGTTTTTCATGTAATTCATCAGTATTATCTGGTAATACCAGTTTCATTTTAGAATAAGCTACTGGCGCGGTCATCGGGCTGGTGCCTTTTAAATGAAAGCCGCAGCCGACTAAGCCTGCACCTAGACCACAAGTTAAAACAATTGCTGCTAAACGTTTGCCCAAATGCATGCGTTGTCCTCTACTGTCCCCAAGGGGAAAATTTGAAATTCTGATTTGGATTGTAAAGTCAAAGCCCGTTGATTGACAACGGGCTTTGTTTGGGAATTGTGAAATCCTTTTGTGCCCCTCATCCTAACCTTCTCCCTATGGGAGAAGGGATTTTCCCTCTCCTTGTAGGAGAGGGCTAGGGAGAGGTTAATTACCCTCATCCCAACCTTCTCCCAGAGGGAGAAGGAGCTATAAGGATTAAACCACCAAGTTCACTAATTTATTCGGCACTACAATTTCTTTCTTGGTTGGACCCGTCAAGAATTGTTGAACTTCAGGCAATGCTTTGGCTTGTGCAAGAATGTCATCTTTAGATGCATCTACAGATACTTCTAATTTACCGCGAAGTTTACCGTTGACCTGCACCACGATGGTTTGCGTATTACGCGTCAATGCAGATTCGTCAACGCTTGGGAATGCTGCTTGAGTCAATTCGATACCAAACTCTGCCAATAATGTTTGGCTTAAGTGCGGTGCAAAGGGAGCCAATAAAGTCAGGAGTGTCGTGATCGATTCACGTGCTACAGCAACGTCATTGTCATCTTTCGCTTCAAACTTGTTGTTGGCATTCAACAATTCCATCAATGCTGCAATGGCAGTGTTAAATGCATGACGACGTTCAATATCATCACCCACTTTTTGGATGGTTTCATGCGTTTTACGACGCAGGTCTTGAGCAGCAGTTGAAAGTTTTGCAGCATCAATTGCAGTCGCCGCATTGCCTTTTTCAAGGAAACCGGTTGCCAGACGCCATACACGTTTCAAGAAGCGGTTTGCACCTTCAACACCTGCATCAGACCATTCAAGAGATTGGTCAGGTGGAGCTGCGAACATCATGAAGACACGTGCTGTATCTGCGCCGTATTGATCAATAATCGCTTGCGGGTCGATACCGTTATTTTTCGATTTCGACATCTTCTCTTGACCGCCAACAGTCACTTCTTGACCGTCACCTTGGTACTTAGCCGAAAGAATACGACCTTTTTCATCACGTTCTAGGTCGATGTCAGCAGGGTTGAACCAAGTTTTCTTACCTGATTCAGACTCACGATAGTAAGTATCTGCTAGTACCATACCTTGAGTTAACAGGTTGGTGAACGGTTCGTTGCCTTGTACCACACCTTCATCACGCATCAATTTGTGGAAGAAACGCGCATAAAGTAAGTGAAGAATCGCGTGTTCAACACCACCGATGTATTGGTTTACAGGCAACCAAGTTTGACCCGCTTCAGGTTTCACCATGCCATCCGTAAAGTCTGGAGATGCATAACGCGCATAATACCAAGATGATTCTACGAAAGTATCTAGCGTATCGGTTTCACGACGTGCATCGCCACCACAACATGGGCAAGTGGTTTGATAGAACTCAGGCATTTTGTTGAGTGGATTACCTGAACCGTCTGGAACCACATCCGTTGGAAGTACAACAGGTAATTGATCTTCTGGAACTGTGACTTGACCACATTTTTCACAGTTGATCATTGGAATTGGACAACCCCAATAACGTTGACGGGAAACACCCCAATCACGTAGACGGAATTGTACTTTCGAGTTTGCAAGTTCAGTTGGTTCTAATTTCGCAAGGAATGCATCATACGCACCTTGGAAGTCTAAACCGTCAAATTCGCCTGAATTAACCAGTTTGCCTTCTTTCGAACCGTACCATTCTTGCCATTCTGTAGCAGAGAACTCAGCATCATCTGCGCCTTTGGCATCAATCACTTGCTTAATGGTTAAGCCATATTTATTGGCAAATTCAAAGTCACGTTCATCGTGTGAAGGCACTGCCATCACCGCACCTGAACCGTAAGACATCAAGACGTAGTTGGCGATCCAAACTGGAACTTCTTCACCTGTAACTGGGTGTTTTACAGAAAGACCTGTTGCCATGCCTTTCTTCTCGGCAGTAGCAAGATCTGCTTCTGCCACTGAACCCATACGGCATTCTTCGATGAAAGCTTTAAGCTCAGGATTGTTCTCTGCAGCTTTAAGCGCCATTGGATGTTCTGCTGCAACTGCAACATAAGTCACACCCATTAAGGTATCGGCACGAGTCGTAAATACAGTCAAACCATCGGCATAGATTTCTGGATTTGCGGAAGGGAAGGTAATGTCCATCCCCTGTGAGCGACCAATCCAGTTACGCTGCATGGTCAAGACTTGTTGTGGCCAACCATCTTTTAATGTTTCTAGGTCGTCTAATAATTCTTGTGCATAGTCTGTAATGCGGAAGTAATACATTGGAATATCACGTTTTTCTACCAATGCACCTGAACGCCAGCCGCGACCATTTTCAACTTGTTCGTTGGCTAGAACTGTTTGGTCAACAGGATCCCAGTTCACGGTTGAAAGCTTACGGTAGATCAGACCTTTTTTATAAAGCTGAACAAATAACCATTGTTCCCAACGATAGTACTCAGGGGTACAGGTTGCGAATTCACGATCCCAGTCAATAGACAGACCTAATTTTTTCAACTGATTACGCATGTAATCGATGTTTTCAAAGGTCCATTTTGCAGGGGCAACTTGGTGGGCAATCGCAGCATTTTCAGCAGGTAGGCCGAATGCATCCCAACCCATCGGTTGCAGCACGGTTTCACCTTTGAGGCGGTGGAAACGGCTGATCACGTCACCAATAGTATAGTTACGCACATGACCCATGTGCAGTTTGCCGCTTGGGTAAGGGAACATCGAGAGGATATAACGACGTGGACCTTCTACAGTGTCGGCAACTTTAAAGGCTTTGCGAGTTTCCCAGTCTTGTTGGACTGTTGGTTCAATCGCACTGGCTTGATATTCAGGGTCAATGTGAGTAGTCATAAACGTAAATTAGGAATAACGGTTAAAAAGTTTAACGCACAGCATAGCGCAAAATGCACTGAAAAGTGAATTTTGCGCTCTGGATAAATCAGAAAATATCGAAGTTTTTGATAAATCCAACTCAGTGAAATTGACTTTATATCTAAAGTTTTTGTTGAGTGGCTGAAGTGGAAGGTTTGCCTTGATTATTTTGATTCGGAACTGCAGTGGCTTTGTCACCGGTTAGGCTCGTTGTATTTTGAGCTGGTTGTTCTTTTACGCTATTGTTTTCATGGGTCATGTTGCTAGATGAGTGACTAGCACCATAAGTCTCTACTTTCCCTTTCTTTTTTGCAGATTTTGGTGGAGGAGTGGTGCTGTAGTGCGTAGAACCTTTAGCATCGACCCATTTATAGTATTCTTTAGCAAAACTTGTGGTTGAACTTAAACTCAACATCAGACTTGCAGTCATAAATCCAATTTTAATAAAAGATGATGCCATGATAGATACGTCCTATAGTCATGATCAAAGATGTAATAGCAGATAAAAATTAACATCCTATTTTCGGGTTATTTTATAGAATATTGATAGATTTACAGAAAAAATAGATGAGCTGTTACAAAATGTAGATAAGAGGATTGTTTTGGGCTACATCACTTAAATCTGTACCTCTATTTGTTCATGCAGAAAATAGTTTTGCTCGAAGATATTTCAGATTGATGTATAAAAGATAAATTTGATGGCTGGAGAGATAAACGTTCTTTATTAATAAAAAACAGATTTGCATAAGGAAAAAAATTATTCATTTTTTTTATGAATGGAATATTTATTTTTCATGAAAATAATTTGTAATAAATTGAAATAAAAAAGCTTTTTATTTATTTGAGTATTCTTTTTTAACAATGAAATAAAAAACAGCTAAATAAAAAGTCGGCAATTCAAAAATAATCCATAAAAAGCCAGTTTTTAAACTTGACTTTAATACACGAAACTACAAAAATGCTGCTTTAGTTTTATATGTCTTAGATCGATCACCCTTCGAATAAGTACATTTTAGCAATGGACTTCTTCTCTAGCCGAGAAGCTGAACAAAGCCAACAAAATATGTTTATCCCAACATGTTTTTGACCTCATATTGCTCAAACGGCAACCGGGTCAGATTTTTTTCTTATTGCTATGAAAACTATGAAATTTGTGTGCTATAACAGAGCACACAGTGAATGAATGAATCACCACAAATGCCCTCCATTTGTGCGTGAAAAAAGATTAGGGTGAATCACGTTGGAACTTTTATCTGGTGGTGAAATGCTCGTTCGCGCATTGGCGGACGAAGGCGTTGAACATGTTTTTGGATACCCAGGCGGCGCAGTATTACATATTTACGATGCGCTCTTTCAACAAGACAAAATCAATCATTACCTCGTACGTCATGAACAAGCTGCCGGTCATATGGCAGATGCATATTCGCGCGTAACAGGTAAGACGGGTGTGGTACTCGTCACATCTGGTCCGGGTGCGACCAATACCGTAACACCAATTGCAACAGCTTATATGGACTCAATCCCAATGGTGATTTTGTCTGGTCAGGTTGCAAGCCATCTCATCGGTGAGGATGCGTTCCAAGAAACCGATATGGTCGGTATTTCTCGTCCAATCGTAAAGCACAGTTTCCAAGTGCGTCATGCCAGCGAAATTCCTGCGATCATTAAAAAAGCATTTTATATTGCCTCTTCTGGTCGTCCAGGTCCTGTAGTTATTGATATTCCTAAAGATGCGACCAATCCTGCAGAAAAATTCGCTTATGAATATCCTGAAAAAGTGAAGATGCGTTCGTATCAGCCGCCACATCGTGGTCACTCAGGTCAAATTCGTAAAGCGATTGATGAACTGATCACGGCTAAACGTCCGGTGATTTACTCTGGTGGTGGTGTAATACAAGGTAATGCATCAGCTTTATTGACTGAACTGGCACATTTGTTGGGCTATCCTGTAACAAATACCTTGATGGGCTTAGGTGCTTTCCCGGGCAACGATCCTCAATTTTTGGGTATGCTCGGGATGCACGGTACTTATGAAGCCAACATGAGCATGCATAATGCAGACTTGATCCTGTGTGTAGGTGCACGTTTTGATGACCGTGTGACCAATAATCCGGCGAAGTTCTGTCCAAATGCCAAGGTTATTCATATTGATATTGACCCGGCAACCATTTCTAAAACCATCATGGCACACATTCCAATTGTGGGTGCGGTAGAGCCTGTACTTCAAGAGATGTTGGTTCAATTGAAACAAATGAATGTTTCGAAACCAAATTCTGACGATATTGCAGCATGGTGGAAGCAAATTAATGAGTGGCGTACAGCGCACGGCTTAAAAGTTGTAGCACCAACTGATGGCACAATGAAGCCACAGCAAGTTGTTGCAGCTTTAGATAAAATCACCAATAGTCAGGCGATTATTACTTCTGATGTTGGTCAGCACCAGATGTTTGGCGCGTTGTATTACAAATACACTCGTCCACGTCAATGGATCAACTCTGGCGGTCTGGGTACTATGGGTGTGGGCTTGCCTTATGCCATGGCAGCGAAATTGGCATTCCCGGATCAGCAAGTGGTCTGTATCACTGGTGAAGCATCGATTCAGATGTGTATCCAAGAACTTTCTACATGTAAGCAATATGGCTTAAATGTGAAAATTCTCTGCTTGAATAACCGTGCCTTGGGTATGGTGAAACAGTGGCAGGATATGAACTACGAAGGTCGTCACTCCAGCTCTTATGTTGAATCATTGCCAGATTTTGCCAAGTTGATGGAAGCTTACGGTCATGTCGGTATTCAGATTGATCATGCTGATGAACTTGAATCCAAGCTTGAAGAAGCTATGGCAATTAACGATAAATGCGTATTTATTAACGTTATGGTTGACCGTGCCGAGCATGTTTATCCAATGCTGGTAGCTGGCCAATCGATGCAAGATATGTGGTTAGGAAAAGGGGAGCGCACTCAATGAGACATATCATTTCTGTTCTCGTAGAAAACGAAGCGGGCGCGCTTTCTCGTTTGGTAGGTTTATTCTCTCAACGTAATTATAACATTGAGACTTTGAACGTTGCGCCAACTGAAGATCCAACCATGTCACGTTTAACTTTAACCACTTATGGTGATGATCATAAAATTGAACAAATCACCAAACAGCTCAATAAACTGGTTGAAGTGGTGAAAGTGGTTGATTTGTCAGAAGGTGCGCACATCGAACGTGAATTGATGCTAATTAAGGTGAAATCACTGGGATCAGCACGTGCCGAAATCAAGCGTACTGCCGACATTTTCCGTGCACAAATTGTAGATGTAACACCAACGACTTATACCATCCAGATTGCCGGTACCACTGAAAAGCTCGACGGTTTTATCGATGCGTTGGCAGAAAATACGATTCTTGAAGTCGTACGTTCAGGTGTATCTGGTATCGCACGTGGCGAAAAAGTTTTAACAATTTAATTTTTTAATACCTCATTCATCCTCTCCTGTATTTATGGAGAGGAGCTTAATCTAAAAATTAAGCGAAACGGACACAAAGCATTTAAGCGGAGACAGCAATGCAAATTTTTTACGATAAAGACACAGACTTATCTATCATCCAAGGCAAAAAAGTAGCGATTATTGGTTACGGTTCACAAGGTCACGCGCATGCGCTTAACCTTAAAGACTCTGGCGTTGACGTAACTGTAGGTTTACGTGCAGGTTCTACTTCTTGGAAAAAAGCTGAAAATGCTGGTCTTAAAGTTTCAGAAGTGCCTGCTGCTGTAGCTCAAGCTGACTTGGTAATGATCTTGACTCCAGATGAGTTCCAAGCTCAACTTTACCGCGACGTAATCGAGCCAAACATTAAAGAAGGCGCGACTTTAGCTTTTGCTCACGGTTTCTCTGTTCTTTATAACCAAGTTGTTCCACGTAAAGACCTAGACGTAATCATGGTTGCACCTAAAGCACCTGGTCACACTGTACGTTCTGAATTCCAACGTGGTTCAGGTGTTCCTGACTTAATTGCGATTCACCAAGATGCTTCTGGTAACGCACGTAACGTAGCGCTTTCTTATGCTTCTGGCGTAGGTGGCGGCCGTACAGGTATTATCGAAACTTCATTCCGTGAAGAAACTGAAACTGACTTATTCGGTGAGCAAGCAGTTCTTTGTGGTGGTGCTGTTGAATTGGTTAAAATGGGCTTCGAAACTTTGGTCGAAGCTGGTTATGCTCCAGAAATGGCGTACTTCGAATGTCTACATGAACTTAAATTGATCGTAGATTTGATGTTCGAAGGCGGTATCGCGGACATGAACTACTCGGTATCGAACAATGCTGAATACGGTGAATACGTAACTGGCGTTGAAGTAATCAATGAACAGTCTCGTGAAGCAATGCGTAATGCGTTGAAACGTATCCAATCTGGTGAATATGCGAAGATGTTCATCCAAGAAGGTGCGTTGAACTACCCATCTATGACTGCTCGTCGTCGTCAAAACGCGGCGCACGGTATTGAAGTGACTGGCGGTAAACTGCGTGCGATGATGCCTTGGATTCAAGCAAACAAAATCGTAGACAAAGAAAAGAACTAAGGTCGCGTTACGTGCCTTAAAAAATGGGAAAGCAGTGCTTTCCCATTTTTTTTCGTACCTTGGATTCAAGCAAAAAAAATTGTAGATAAAGAAAAGAACTCAGGTTTCGTGCCTCAAATAGATGAAAGCAGTACTTTCATCTATTCTCGTACCTTGGATTCATGCAAACAAAATCGTTGATAAAAAGAAAAACTAATTTCTCGAATCTATTGATTTGATGCTAAAACCCACTCAGTTTTGAGTGGGTTTTTTAATTATGTATAGGTAACTTGAGCGTTGCTCAAACCAGTTCTTTAAACCCTTTCATACCTTGAACTTAAGTAAACAGGGTTGTTGATAGGGAGGAGAGCAGATTTTTAGAATCATTTATTGGAGTGCTAAAAGTCCACTTAGATTGGTAAGAGTTTTTTATGGTAGGAGAATGTAGCTCTGCCTTGTACTCGTTTAGATATTAAATTCAAGTGAAGAAGATTATAGGGAGAAAAGAACAAATTTTGATACTATAAGAATTTTGCAAAAGCGGGGCATTATTTCAAGCATTGCTACTTTGTATGAAGATCACTCTATTACCAATTCGCAACAAAACACAGTGCTTGGATGTAGATTAGATGTAATTTTAATTGTGATACAGTAGACATAATTTATTTTATTGTTGAGCGTGCTTGTACAATGAATACTCGAACTTTTATCTGTCTGGCGGCCTTGTTCTTTCCTGGTTTAAGCTTTGCAGAAGCCGTTCCGGGCACGAATAATAATAACTTAAAGCCTTTTACCAATGTGCGTGTTTCCATGCAGCGTATGCTCCGTTCAGTAGAGGGGCGATACTTTCTGGATTTATATGCAGGTATCTGGAATCCTCATGGTACTCTTTATGATCTCGTTGATCAGAAAGCTATCGCATTTAAAGGATTGCAGAAGGGGGATCAAATAGATCTCAAGTCTGTCAGTATCAATGGCGATGAAAAGTCATCAGAGCAATATCAATTAAATGGTCAGTTAAATGCAAATTCAGGTGAATTGGTATCAGCTTTCAGGTCAGTTAATTATCCTGTAAATTTTCCGATTCAATTTGAACCTGCATTTAAAGCAAAAGAAAAGCCATTATTTGTCTTTAATTTTTATGGTCTGGAGGGTAATCAGCAACCTTATGGAAAAGCCATTAAAAAAGTGGACGTATTAAATAAAACAAATAATCAAGTGGTGCAAAGTTTGACCGGATTTACGGCCTATCCTAAAAGTATTGGTTATATGGATATTAACTTTGACGGATACTATGATGTGGTCTTGTCAGATACTTCAAATGATCGAAAAGTGGAAGATAAGCGCTTCATCTATTGGATGTATAACCCTAAAACTAATCAATTTCAACGCTCACCCCAATTAGAAAATATTGTTGGATTTCCAGCTATTCATGGAGAAAAGCAGCAAATTGATTTCGGTAATGGTAATGTTTATCAAGTTGAAAATGGGCTGCTTAATCAGGTGATAAATAATTAAAAACATATTTAATTAAGGTTTTTAATTATATTTAAATTTTTTATATCATATTGAATGATATTTTTTTTGAGTGAATATTTATATTAATTATAATGTTTTATAATATTAATTATTTTATGGAAAAGGTAATAGGTTGAAATTACATACATAACTATGTTGATTACAAGATTTTTACATTTTTGGTAATATTTAAATAGAAAAGCACAATCAAAGTAACAGTGATATTTTAAATAAAAAATCCCATATAGGTTTTTATATGGGATTCTTTTTATAATTATTTGCTTTGAATTGATTTTTTAGTTCTAAATTGTGCTATTCGGTAATTTAGAAATGTGATGTTGTTTGAAAACTAAATTTAAATTAAGGATGAAATCACTTATTTATTAAATTATATGCAATAATTTACAAACTTTTTGTAAATTAGGTAATGTTCTTTAGTGGTTGTGTAATGTATATATTTTACTTAAAAAACATTTAAAATTAATTATTTATTTTTTTCTTAATGGTGCTTTGGCAGGGTTTTATATGTTTATGTGAGACATAAATAGAAACAAATTTAAATTGTATCATTTTATGTTTTAAGAAAATACTTATAAAACAATACGCTGTATGTATTTTTTAGGAAAATTAGTTCGTTATAAAATATATTGTGAATAATAACATTTTTGCCAGTTTTTTACTTAATGATAATAAGATAAGTCAACGGTTACGTAACCTTACTCATAATTAAAAGAGTTACAAACGTAATTGTTAAAAAAACAAAAAATATATTCTTTTAAAAAAAGAAATGGAGAAAATCATGAATAAAATGACTCAAGCTGCATTAGCTGCATTTGTACTCGGTGCTTGCGCAACAGGTGTATATGCAGGTGAAAATGATAAACGTACTCCTGAGCGTGCACCAGTAGGATGTGGTGTAGATTGTAAAGATAAAATTGATATTGTTTTAAACGTTGAACCACACTGCGATATTGATGTGACTACACCTACCTTAACTTTACAAGATAAAGCTGGTGGTGATACTAAAACTGGTAGTTTTAAAGTGGGCGCAAATGCTCTATTTAAAATCAACTTAACAACTGCAAATGGTGAGAAATTAAAATTTGCTAATAATGAAATTCCAGTTTCAATTGTCACTAAACGTGGTGGCACAGTTATTCCTCTAAATGCGACTACAGGTGGTCAACCATTTACTCTTGGTGGCTGGACAAAATATGACGTAACCGCTAAAGTGGGTGAAGTTGGTATTAATAAACCTGTTGGTACATATAAAGAAGAACTACGTATTGCAGTTTCATTCTAATAAAAAAATCAAGTTGGTTTTACCTTCGGGTAATTCCAACTTTCTTATTCTTAGATAGAAAAATTAAAAATAATAAAAGTACATTTAGATGTGGGTGAACTATGCAAAAGTTATTATCAATATTTGCTATGTCTATTTCATTGGTTTGTGCGCAAACGATATATGCAGGATTAAAAATTACACCAATTCAGCTGTATATATCTGACACGAAAAAGCAAAGAAGTGCAACAGTAACAATGGAATATAGAGATATAGAGACCCCAAAAATCTTTGAGGTTTCTGCTGTAAAGTGGACACAAAATTCAAAAGGTGAGGATGTTTTAGAACCTGATTCATCTGTAATCATTAATCCTAAAAACTTTGTATTACAACCAAATAGTAAACAAATTGTGCGAGTAGGTTTTGTTCAACCAACATCGGATAAAAATGAAGAGACTTGGCGCATTGTTTTTAATGAAGTCCCACCTATTGTAAAGCAGAATGCTGTCAGTTTTTTGTTCAATATCTCTCTTCCATTATTTGTGGGTAAACAAGATAAAATTAAATTGGCAATACAGCCTGTTTTTAAAGGAAAACAACTCACATTAAATGTAAAAAATGATACTAATACCCATGTTCAAATTAAAAAAATAACACTGGTTGATGATAATAAGAAAGAAATCGCAGTCAGTAATGACATGAAATATCTACTTAAAAACCAACAAAAAGATTTTGATTTTGGGGAGGTTAAAATAGAGAACTTAAATAAATATAAATTAATTATTGAAACGGATAGAAATAATTTGCCAATGGAATTTAATTTATCGGGATGATGAATTATGCAAAAAATTATATTATTTTTACCATGCATTTTTTTAAGCGTGGTGATTCCTGTTCAGCATGCAAATGCAGATGGGAATAATGTTGTTTTTAGCAATGTGTGGTTAAATGGTATAGATCGAAATATTGAAGCACTTACATTTGAAGAAAATAAAAAAATATATATAGAATGTCAGGCTTTAAACCAGTTAGATTTAAAGCAAGAACTATTTCCCAAACATATGTTAAAACAAGATTTTTGCTTGTTAACTCAAAACCCTATACAAGCAGAAATGGATGCAAGTATACAGTCTGTTAAAGTTACCTTGCCTGCAGAATTTTTTAATGTAAAAAACCTTCAACAAGAACAGTTGATTATGCCTGATAAGGCTGCCTTGGGTGCTTTTTTAAATTATGATTTTTTTTATGGCCAGACTTCCAAGCAAGATGAATTTAATACATTGACCGAATTGGGGATTTTTAAAGACTATTGGATGTTTCAAAATGCAATGATAGTGCGTAGCCTCGATATTCCAGAGCAGCAAGGAGATATTGAAACAGAAAAAGTAGTACGTTTAAAATCTACACTAAATTTGGACTTTCCCGAAAAATATCAACAATTAACTCTGGGTGATACGTCAACTATTTCAAATCCCTTCATTAATTCGGTTAGATTTGCTGGCTTAAGTTTTGGTACAAATTTTACAGACAGACCTGATTATATTTATTGGAATATGCCGACGCTAAAAGGGAGTGCAGTATTACCTTCCACGGTAGATCTCTATATTAATGGTGTCAGTATATCACAACAAAAGGTTACGCCAGGTGATTACAATCTACAACCTGGGTCAATGATTCAACAATCTGGTGATGTACAAGTTGTGGTTGAGGATGTTTTGGGGAATAGGTCGGTTCAGACTTTTCCAGTCTACATTAATAACCTTTTACTCAAACCTAAGCTCAATGAATATAATATTGCTTTAGGGAAAATTAGATACAATTATGATATTCAGAATGATGATTATCGTGAGTTTTTTTCTAATTTATATTTCCGTAGAGGTATTACAAACTCTACAACACTTGGCTTTAATGCTGCTTATAGTGAAGATGTTAAAAATTTAGGGTTACTGTGGACTCAAGCAATTAGTAAATATGCATTATTAGATACGTATATGGCAGGCAGTAATAGTGATGCAGGTAACGGCTATTCTGTTGGTGGTTCAATTAGTCGTAACGCAAGTAAAATTTACTTAGGTTTAAGTGCGCAGTATTCAAGTCAGGAGTATAAAAATTTAGGTTATAGCGATGCCGTTTCTATTCCTAAATATGAGGTTTTATTTTATTTTAGTAAATATGATATCCCGATTATTCAAAACTTTAATATTAATTATATTGAGCGTGTTTATTATCCGGGTAATATTTTTAATGTTTCCGATAGCCGTATTTTGACTGTCGGTATTTCTAGAACGCTGTTGCCTAATTTATATTTTACCACTTCTTATTTTAAAGAATTTGCTGGAAATGAAAATTCAGGTGGTTATATATCATTTAACTATAGTTTTGGTAATAATAAAAATGCCTACTTATCTCATTCAACTGAGAACGAAACACGGGTTCAATTTGTTAAGGCGAGCACTAAGCAAACCGGATTTGATTATGTGTTAGGCGCTAATCAGCGTAATGGTGATTTGTCCTATCAAGGCTACGGTTTGTTGAAATCGAATGTTGGCGATTTAAGAGTCCAAATCGATCATTCTGATGATTATGATAATAATCAGGTTATTTATCGTGGTGCCTTGGTCTGGTTGGGCGGTAAGGTCGCTATGACCAAATCTGTGGATAATGCTTTTGCCTTGGTACAGGTGCAAGATTCGCCTCATGTGGATGTTGCAAGGTCATTGTCTCCAATAGGCAGTACCAATAAAAATGGTTATTTGTTTGTTCATAATATTATTCCTTATGTTCCTTATGATATTTCTTTTGATCAGAACCAGTTAGATATTGAAGATGCTTTTGATTATTCAAATAAAAGAATGATTGGTTTAAATCAGCGTGGCTATATTTTGAATTTCCCTGTTTATCACACCCAGCAAGTTATTTTGCGTTTAAAGGATCAGGATAATCAAATATTACCTCGTGCAACGGAGGTTTATTTGAATGACGAAGATAGTCAATATTTCCCTGTGGGTGCAGAAGGAAAAATATATTTGTATGGCTTAAAGCCGGGGCAATACCGTATTTTAGCCAAAATGGAAGAAGGAAAAATGTGTCATGCCACTTTTGAAGTTCCAAACTTAAATAACAAAGCTACAGAACCGTCAGTGAAAGATGTGATCTGCCGCTAGAGGTGATTAAAATGAAAAAAATAATGATGGTCATTTTGCTCTCTGCGAACAGTACTTTGATGTATGCAGGGCAATGCTCTTTAGATTCGGTCTCGGAACCAGTCATGCGTTTGGCTAATTATTATCATAGTCAATCTGCGACTTCTTTTCGGGTTTTTTGTGATCAAGCTTACTCTATTCAATTTAGTAGTTTAAATTTAAGCAGTTCTGACGGTTCAAGCTATGTATCGAATGGGCCATATCGCTTAAAAACCAGAATGAACATTTCTGGACCAGTCAGAAATCAGTGGAATGTGCCTCTTTCACAGTCTGGCGCATTAAAAGACAGTAAATATATTATTGCTGTGCGTCTAGAAGAGCAGCCTTCTATTCGTACCCCGGTGGGGACTTATAGAGATGTGGTATTTATAAGCTTATTGTTTTAGCTGAATCATGTGCCAGAAAGGTGTAAATGATAGGTTAGGGTGAACAGCATTCATTCATGTGTTTCGCAACAATTAGGCTGATCAAATTGTATATTGGGTTAGTTTTGAATGGTATGTGTCAACAAACGGTCACTTAAAAATCATCAAACTGAAAGAAACAACATCTATGCTGAATTAAAATGAACAACATAGGTGTTGTATGGCAAATTTTTATGCGCACAGCCTGTTAAAACAACAAAATTTTCCAGAAAGTTTTCAATTTTATTTTAAAAATAATCAACAAAATCGAATTTGTGATGGTATTGCTACGCTTCAGGATTTAATCCGTCCGCGATTAAAAATTGCCATAGTGACAGAAACTTGGTCACCTGAAATTAATGGTGTAGCGCTGTCTTTATTGCAACTATGTAAAGGGTTGCAGCAGCAAGGTCATAAAATATTACTGATTAGACCTGAGCAAAAGCAGAAGTGCCATGAATTCTTGCCAAATCATGAGTGCCTGGTCAAAGCTCAAGCTATTCCTCAATATCCAAGCTTGCAATTTGGCTGGCCACAATTTTTAAAAGTCTCGAATGCTTTAGATAAGTTTGCACCAAATGTAGTGCATATTGTTACTGAAGGGCCGTTGGGACTCAGTGTTTTGCAAGCTGCTAAAACAAAGGGTATACCAGTTTCGAGCGGCTTCCATTCACCTTTTCAAGAATTTAGTCGCTATTTCGATTTAGCCTTTTTAATTAAGCCGATTCAACGCTATTTACGTTGGTTTCACAACAACACACAACTCACCTGTATTCCCAGTAAAGATACGGAATATATTTTGAGACAGTTTGGTGTTTGTTGTCCTTTGGTGGTGGTAGGGCGTGGCGTGGATATTGCACGTTTTTCTCCACAGCATTGTTCAGATGCGTTGCGTCAACAATGGGGTGCGACATCTACAACCAAGGTGATGCTGTATGTCGGGCGGTTATCTCCTGAAAAGGAAATTGATGTGCTGATCAAAGCCTATCGCTCCATGAAGAAAAATATACAACAGGACATCAAGCTAGTCATTGTGGGTGATGGTCCGGAACGTGGACGTTTGGAAATGTTAAGCCAAGGTCAGGATGTGGTCTTTACAGGAAATCTGTCTGGTCTGAAGCTTGCCCAAGCCTATGCAAGTGCCAATGTTTTTGTATTTGCAAGTCAGGTTGAGACCTTTGGTAATGTAGTTCTAGAAGCGATGGCGAGTGGTTTGCCAGTGATTGCTTATGATTATGCCTGTGCACATTTGCATGTCAAAAACAGTGAAACAGGTTGGTTAAGTGCCTTGGGAGATACCACAAGTTTTATTCAGTCCATTTATCAGTTGCCGAATAACCGGCAATTAAAACAGATGGGGCTGCAAGCCCGAGAGGCTGTACAGCATATAGGTTGGCAGCATCCCGTACAACAGTTTGAGCAAGCATTGTATGGGGTTGCAATGGAGACGGAAATGACATCCTGAATTTTAAGCACAAGTTTAAAGGAGCATCATCATGAATTTAAAAAAAGCAAAAATAACGATGTTGGATCTCGATTTAAGAGGCTGTTTGTACCTGAATCACTTTTCGCATTCACAAGCTGTAGCCTATTTTTTTAAAATGATCAGCCGTTTTGGCAATGGTTTGTTTTGGCTAATTATGTTGGCCAGTTTGTGGATGCTGGAAGGTTTATTCTATATTGTGCAGCTACTCTATTTGTTGATTGGCGGATCAGTCGGTACCGCCATTTATAAGCTATTAAAAAATAAAACGGTACGACCACGACCTTATCAGGTGCATCAGGTGATTCGCCTGCAAGAGCCGCCGCTGGACCACTTTAGTTTTCCGTCCGGTCATACTTTGCATGCCGTAATGGCCAGTACGGTGATGGGTTATATACAGCCGGTACTGCTTATTCTGATGTTGCCGTTCACTATTTTGGTAGCAATTTCCCGTATGGTGCTGGGTCTGCATTATCCTAGTGATGTGCTGGTAGGTGCTTTAATTGGTGTAGTGGTGGCGAGCGGAATTATTATGAGCGCCCCTTTTTTTAATATCATGTTATAAAAATATCGGCAGAAGCCTCAGGAAACTCACGCGATTTTTATAAAATTTGCTAAAGTACAGCAACAATTTTGAAAAGATTAGGAATACCTATGGGTTTACGCTGGACAGATACCATTGATATCGCGATTGAGCTTTCTGAAGCGCATCCAGATGTGGATCCGCAGTGGATTCGTTTTACCGATTTACATACCTGGGTTTGCGCTTTGCCGGACTTTAGTGATGATCCGAACAAATCGACTGAAGGTTTGCTGGAAGGGATTCAAATGGCCTGGATTGACGAAGTCCGTTAATCGCTATATCGAAAAATCCAAATTTTTTACATATCAAAAGCTGAAAACAACACATTATTCGGTATAATGCGGCAAAATTTTCATGTCTAAATTGACCTAAGGAGCCAATCATGGCTATCGAACGTACTTTATCTATCGTTAAACCAGATGCAGTTGCTAAAAACCACATCGGCGACATCTTTGCTCGTTTCGAGAAAGCTGGTCTTAAAATCGTTGCAACTAAAATGAAACATTTGACTCAAGCTGAAGCTGAAGGCTTCTACGCTGAGCACAAAGAACGCGGTTTCTTTGGTGACCTAGTTGCATTCATGACTTCTGGTCCAGTAGTTGTTTCAGTTCTTGAAGGCGAAAACGCAGTTCTTGCTCACCGTGACATCCTTGGCGCGACTAACCCTAAAGAAGCTGCTCCAGGTACAATCCGCGCTGACTTCGCTGTAAGCATCGACGAAAATGCTGCTCACGGTTCTGACTCTGTAGCATCTGCTGATCGTGAAGTTAACTACTTCTTCGCTCAAACTGAGATTGCTCCGCGTACTCGTTAATTCGAAGTATTCAAGCCAGATAAGTGTTATCATGCTTATCTGGTTTTTTTATTCCCTGAATAAAACTTTGCTCGTTTATTGAGCTTCTCCTTTCATCTTTAGACATGGTTTAGGTAATTACACATGAGTACTGAAGTAGTCGCTGTCTCTGCGGTTTCGGCTGAACAGCAGCAATCTCCATCCGCTCCTGCGCAGCAAAATGCTGTGGAGAAAGTGAATTTACTCGGCATGTCACGTCCGCAAATGGAAAAATTCTTCGAAGACATGGGTGAGAAGAAATTCCGTGCAGGGCAGGTGATGAAATGGATTCACCAATTTTTCGTGACCGATTTTGCTGAAATGACCAATATTTCTGGCAAACTGCGTGAAAAATTAGAAAAGATTTGTGAAATTAAAGCCCCCGAAGTGGTGCATAAAAACTATTCCAAAGATGGTACCCGTAAATGGGTATTCCGTGTGGGAGACGGTGATGGCTCCTTGGTTGAAACTGTACTGATTCCTGCTGAAGACAAAACCGGCGCGCGTAAGACCTTGTGCATTTCTTCGCAAGTGGGCTGTGCTCTTGACTGTTCATTCTGTTCGACTGGTAAACAGGGCTTTCAGCGTGACTTGAGTCAAGCGGAAATCATTGGTCAGCTGTGGATGGCGAACTTCTCATATATGGAAGATGTGCCTGTTGCTGAACGTGAACGTTCAGTGACCAATGTGGTGATGATGGGTATGGGTGAGCCATTACTGAACTATGATGCTGTACTGAACTCTATGCGCATCATGCTGGATGACTTCGCATACGGTATGTCAAAACGTCGCGTGACTTTATCCACTTCAGGCGTGGTGCCAAAGATTGACCAATTGGCACAAGATATTGATGTGGCTTTGGCGATCTCTCTGCATGCGCCAAATGATGAGCTGCGCAATGAGCTGGTACCGATCAATAAAAAATATCCTTTAGAACAGCTGATTGCAGCCTGCCAGCGTTATATTGCCAAAGATGGCAATGAAAGTTCACGTAAGCATGTCACCATTGAATATGTGATGCTGGATGGCGTAAATGACCATCCTGAACATGCACAGCAAATGATCAAGTTGCTTAAAAACTTACCTAGCAAAATTAATTTGATTCCGTTTAATCCTTTCCCGCATGCGCCATACGGTCGCTCAAGCCGTAACCGCATTATTTCTTTCCAAAAAACTTTGTCTGATGCCGGATTTGTGTGTACGATTCGTCAGACACGTGGTGATGATATTGATGCTGCGTGTGGACAACTGGTCGGACAAGTTGCTGACCGCACCCGCCGTGCGGAACAGTGGAAAAAGAAAGTTGCGCAGCAAAATGAGATTCTGCGCACTCAAGGATAAAAAAGGGGACGCCAATTGAGAAAGCCCACGTATAAATTAGCTTTTATTACAACCATTTGTATGTCTGCTATTTTACTTACTGCGTGTCAGACACCCGATGCATTGGGTAAGAAAGATCCTGAAAAGGCAGTTAAAGTTCGCACTCAATTGGCGGCAGAATATATTAAATCGGGCGATCTGGATGCGGCAAAACGTACTTTGGATCAGGCGCTTGATGTTGATTCGAGAGATTCAACGGCAAATATGATGATGGGTGTTTTATTGCAACAAGAGGGCAGTAAAATCAGTCTGGATAAAGCGGACTCCTATTTCAAACGTGCTATCTCTGCAGATCCGAAAAATGCACAAGCGCGTAACAACTACGGTACTTATTTGTATCAAATTGAGCGCTATAATGATGCGCTTGAACAGCTCAAGGTGGCTGGCGCTACTTTGGGTTATGAGCAACGTTACAAAGCATTGGAAAATGCAGGACGAATTTATTTAAAGCTGGGTGATAGTGCGAATGCTGAAAAATCATTCAAACAAGCCTTGCAAGCGAATCGTGACTCTTATATTTCAATGTTAGAGTTGTCTGAAATTTTTTATGTAAGACAGCAGACCGCAGAGGCGACACAATTGTATGAACAGTTTGTGCGTAATGTCGGTCAAAAGAATCAAGGTGCGCGTGCACTCTGGATTGGTATCCGAATTGCGCGTGCAAACAGTGACACAATGGGAACACAGGTACTGGTCAATCAGTTGCGTGCACTTTTCCCAGAGAGTCCAGAATACCAACGTTATCTGCAATTACAGTACAGTACTGAGGCCGTATGGAAGTAAATCCTAATTCACCGCAATCGAATGGTTCAAGCGTAGTACCCAATGCATTAGGAAATGTTCAGCGTCCAGGCGAGTACTTACGTCAAATTCGAATTGCACAAAAGCGTGAATTAAATGATGTTGCCAAAGATTTGAACATGCCTGTGAAAACTTTGACTGCATTAGAACAAGATGATTATAAGACCTTGCCTGAAGCAACCTTCATTAAGGGTTACTATCGGAGCTACGCAAAATATTTAAAGGTCGATGCGACATCTATTATCCAGCGTTTTGATGATATTTATCAAAATGATACAGGGTTGTTGCCAAATCATGCCTTAAATAATTCACCGATTAAAATCATGGGTAAACTCCCAGGTTCTAATAGTGACCGCAACAAAAAATTGCTGAAACGAATTCTGATTGCTTTGGTGGTACTGGTCGTCCTTGCTGCTGCTGTTATGGCAGTCCAAAATTGGACATCCAATACAGCAAATCATGGTCAGGACATTGCTCCGGCTGAATCTGATGTACAAGTCCTGAATATGGATAATACTACGGCAGTAACAGGTGATCAGCTTGAGCTTGAGTTTAGTCATCCAACTTCTGTGCATATTGTTGATTCAACTGGTAAAGTACTGGCAACAGGCCGTCAGGCATCGTCGTTGAAATTGAATGGTGAAACGCCGTTCCAAATCCGTTTGGATGATGCATCTGCTGTCACATTAACATTGAATAATGAGAAGATTGCATTGTCATCTTATACCGTCAACGGAAAAGCAGATTTCCGTTTGTCACGTTAATGGGTAAAGAATAGAGCGATATCAATGATTGAAAATCCGATTAAGCGCCGTCCCACTCGTAAAATTCGTGTCGGTTCTGTGTATGTAGGGGGTGATGCCCCAATCAGCATCCAAAGTATGACCAATACTGAAACCTGTGATGTGGAAGCTACTGTTGCACAGATTCAGCGTTGTGTGGATGTGGGTGCGGACATCATGCGCGTTTCCGTACCGAGTATGGAAGCTGCTGAAGCATTTGGTGAAATCCGTAAACGTGTACAGGTGCCGTTGGTTGCCGATATTCACTTCGACTATAAAATTGCCTTGCGTGTTGCAGACTTGGGCGCAGACTGTTTGCGTATTAACCCGGGCAATATTGGTTCGGAAGCGAAAATACGTGAAGTGGTTGCTGCAGCGAAGCACAATGACATTTCGATGCGTATTGGGGTCAATGCCGGTTCACTGGAAAAAGATATTCAAAAGAAATATGGTGAGCCGACAGGTCAGGCGCTGCTTGAATCTGCCATGCGTCATATTGATATTCTAGACCGTTTAAATTTCCATGAATTTAAAGTCTCGGTTAAGGCATCCAATGTATTTTTGACCATGGATGCATATCGTTTGCTGTCTCAACAAATTGATAATCCATTACATTTAGGTGTGACTGAAGCTGGTGTCTATCGTACCGGTTCAGTGAAATCGGCGATTGCTTTAGGCGGTTTGCTGATGGAAGGCATTGGCGATACCATGCGTATTTCACTGGCGGCTGAACCTGAAGAAGAAGTGAAAATTGGTTTTGATATTTTAAAATCATTGGGACTTCGTTCTAACGGCATTAACTTTATTGCCTGCCCAAGCTGTTCACGCCAAGAATTTAATGTGATTAAAGTGATGCAAACATTGGAAGAGCGTCTTGAAGATGTTCGCGTACCGATGGATGTATCCGTGATTGGCTGTAAAGTGAATGGCCCGGGTGAAGCCAAAGAAGCCGATATTGGTGTGGTAGGTGCAAGTCCACGTTCACTGGTGTATCGTAATGGTGAAAAGAGCCATTTAATTGATACAAATCAGTTGGTTGATGAAATCGAAGCGATGGTTCGTCAACGTGTTAGCGATATTGAAGACGCTAAAGCAAAAGAGATTATTCGCACAAGTTTTTCTGAGTAGATCATGAGTTCAATTGTCGCAATTAAAGGTTTTAATGACATTCTTCCAACGCAAACTTCTGCGTGGAGACGTCTTGAACAACATTTAGCATCATTAATGGATGCTTATGGTTATCAACAAATTCGTTTGCCGATGGTTGAGCAAACAAATCTGTTCAAGCGCTCAATTGGTGATGCAACAGATATCGTTGAAAAGGAAATGTATACCTTTTTAGATAAAGGTAATCCGCCAGAGTCTTTGACTTTACGTCCGGAAGGAACTGCAGGCTGTGTGCGTGCCATGCTAGAGCATAACTTGCTGCGTGGTGCGACTCCGCGTGTGTGGTATATCGGTCCAATGTTCCGTTATGAAAAACCACAAAAAGGTCGTTATCGCCAGTTCCATCAGTTTGGTGTGGAAACCTTTGGTGTGGCAACACCGGATCAGGATGCTGAACTGATTCTGATGACAGCTCGTTTGTGGAAACGTATGGGTGTGGCAAACAAGGTTCAGCTCGAACTGAATACTTTGGGTGAAGCGGATGAGCGCGCATCTTACCGTGCGGCTTTGGTTGAATTTTTGGAATCCCATAAAGCAGATTTAGATGAAGATTCACAGCGTCGTTTGACTACTAATCCACTGCGTATCTTGGATTCTAAAGATGCGAAGACCCAGTCGATTCTGGAAAATGCGCCTAAACTTCACGACTTTATGGGTGAGGAAACTTTGGCCCACTTTGCACAATTGCAGCAGTATCTGACTGATGCGGGTGTGAGTTTTGTAATTAACCAGAAATTGGTACGCGGTCTGGACTACTACAACAAAACCGTATTTGAATGGACCACCACACATTTGGGTTCACAGGGGACAGTGTGTGCCGGTGGCCGTTATGACGGTCTTGTGGGTCAGCTCAAAGGTAAGGCTGATCAATCTGTACCGGCTGTAGGTTTCGCCATGGGTATGGAGCGTTTATTACTTCTACTTGAACAGGTTGAAGACAACACACCTGTACGTGACTGTGAAATTTTTCTGGTTTCAGACCCTGCAACTCAAGGCCACGCTTTGGTACTTGCCGAGCAGATACGTGACCAGCTTGAAGCGACAAATAGCACAATTCGTCTGAAAGTGGGTTCACAAGGCTCAATGAAATCTCAGATGAAAAAAGCCGATCAGGCCGGTGCAGTGTACGCTTTAATCTTTGGTCAGCGTGAGTCGGAAGCACAGCAAATTTCAGTGAAAGAGTTGGCAACGGCTGAACAGACTGAAATCGTGGTGGCGGATTTTTTGCCATTTATCATCGAAAAATTTTCTTCAAAATAAACCGAAAAACATAAGGAAAAGGGTAATCACATGAACGCATTGAGTGATGAGGAACAACTTGATAGCTTAAAAAGTTTCACTAAAAAATATGGCTCGGCCATCATTAGTGGGATTTTAATCGCGTTGATTGCCTTTTTCGGTTGGGAATATTGGCAGAAGAAGAACCTGGCTGAATCACAAATGGAAACAGCCAAGGTGCAGCAATTGATGGATGATGCAAAGAATGTGAAGGATGATGCCAACGCATTTAATGCATTGTCTGCAACTGCGGACAAAATTGTCAAAGAAGCTCCAGATTCTGCACAGGCCATTCAAACTCAATTGTTAATGGCCAAACTGGCTTATGACAAAGCGGATTATGCTCATGCAGAACGTGCATTGAAAAAAGTTGAAAATTCCAAAGTCGATGATGCTGGTCTGGTACAAGTGGTAAAACTACGTTTGGCTTATGCACAGCTTGCGCAAAAAAAATATGATGATGCCATTAAAACCTTGTCAGCAGTCACAGATCCGGCGTTTAAAGCAACGGCTGATGAAGCGCTAGGTGATGTCTATGTTGCTAAAAATGATATAGAAAATGCTAAAAAATCGTACATGAGTGCATGGGATGCACTGCTTGAACGTAAACAAGAACGTCAAATTTTACAAATTAAACTCGAAAGTGTCGGCGTTTTAGTTGATGATCCTGATGTTGAACGCCCAATTTTAGAAACACAAGTGGATGAGTCGTGATGGATAGAAAATACAAGATACCGTTTGCACTAACAATTTTAACCTTTGCACTCGTTGGTTGTTCTACGAATAAAACAAAAGTGGAAGAGGTGAAACCGAATCCATTGCCAAAATTGGTTCAGGCAAAAAGTCTTGTTCCTGTATTTTCTCAAAGCGTTTCTTCTACCAGTAAAGAAGATCCGTTACGTTTACGTTTGGATGCCGATAATGGTGTGGTCTTCACTGTAAATCCAGATGGTGAAGTATCTGCTTATCAAGGTAAACAGCGTCTGTGGCAGAAAAAGGTGACGAAGTCAGGACTAAGTGCAGGTATTGAAGCTGCTGAAGGTCTGGTGGTGGTTGGCAATAAAAAAGGTCAACTGTTTGCTCTGGATCAGGCGACCGGTGAGCAACGCTGGACTGCACAGTTATCGGGTGCGATTTTATCTGCATCACTTATTCAGTCAGGTCGTGTGATTACCCTGACCAACGATGACACTGTGTATGCGCATGATTTGGCGACCGGTCAGCAGGTTTGGACCTATAATCTTCCAAACGTACAGTTTAGCTTGCGTGGTACAGCCACACCGGTAGCGCTTGATCCGCGTACGGTGCTGATTGCCTCATCGAATGCTTATGTTTATGCGCTGGATATCATTAGTGGTGTGCCACGTATGCAGCGCCGTGTAGCTGTGAGTGAAGGCCGTTCTGATATTCAGCGCCTGAACGATATTGATGGCGAGCCTGTGGTGGCTGGCCAATTTCTGGTGACCACAAGTTACCAGGGGCAAGTGACAGTGATGGATCTGGCTGCACAACAAATTGTGTGGAGTGAGGATGCCAGCAGTATCCAGCGTCCAGAAGTGGCTAATAATACCGTCTATGTTGCACAGGAAGATGGCAAAATTACCGCTTATGCACTGGCAACCGGTGAGCAATTATGGCAAAACGACAGTTTGTTGCATCGCCAGTTGAGTAATCCGGTCATGCTCGGTCAGGATCTGGTGGTTGGCGATCTGGATGGTGTCTTGCATCTGATTGATCCAACCACAGGCCAGTTGATTGGTCGTTCAAAAACCAGTGGTGAAGTGCGTTCACTACGCGTGATTGATAATCAGCTTTATGTGGCAACACGTAAGGGCGCTTTAAGCATTTGGCAGAATCGTTAATTTTCTTCAGCCTTATGTTAAACTAAGCAAAATCCGTATTTTTTTAAACACGGGGTGATTGATAATTCTCAATACCCCGTGTTTTTATTTAGATCTCTGGTCTATTTTTTCTTCCACAGTTTCTGATGTTCAGGCCACTCAAACTGGCTGATCTTGAATAAAGGTTAATCTATGAAACCCGTAATTGCGCTCATTGGTCGTCCGAACGTCGGAAAATCAACGCTGTTTAACCAGATCACCAAGAGCCGTGATGCGCTTGTTGCTGATTTTGCCGGTCTGACCCGTGACCGTAAATATGGCGACGCGACTTATCAAAATAAATCATTCATCGTGGTCGATACTGGTGGTATTGGCGAAACCGAAGGTGGAATTGACTCTTACATGGCGGAGCAGTCTAAAACTGCCATTCATGAAGCAGACATGATCATCTTTGTGGTGGATGCACGTGCCGGATTACTTGCCTCTGATGAACAGATTGCACGTGACTTGCGTACTTTAGGCAAGAAAGTCTTTCTTGTGGCCAACAAGGTCGATGGTGTACACGCAGAAGCAGCACTGGTTGAATTCTTCAAACTGGGGATGGGTGAGCCGATGCAGGTGGCTGCAAGCCACGGCCGCGGTGTTCAGCAAATGCTGGAAGAAGTACTGCAAGATGTACCTGAAGATGAAAATCCAGATCAGCATGACAGAGACACTGGCTTACGTTTAGCGATTATTGGTCGTCCAAACGTGGGTAAATCGACTTTAGTGAACCGCCTGTTGGGTGAAGACCGTGTGGTGGCATTTGACCAACCGGGGACAACACGTGACTCGGTGTATATTCCATTCGAGCGCGATGGTCGTAAATACACTCTGATTGACACTGCTGGTGTACGTCGTAAAGGTAAAGTGGATGAAATGATTGAGAAATTCTCAATCGTGAAAACTTTACAAGCGATGAAAGATGCCCATGTTGTGGTGATTGTGGTTGATGCGCGCGACGGGATTGTCGAGCAAGACTTGCATTTGATTGGTTATGCGCTGGAAGCCGGTCGTGCCATGGTGATTGCGATCAACAAATGGGACAACATGTCTGAGTATGATCGCAAACAATGTAAGTTAGATGTCGATCGTCGCTTTGACTTTATTCCTTGGGCAAAAATTCACTTGATTTCTGCTTTGCATGGTACAGGGGTAGGTGATCTCTATCCATCTATTCACCGTGCTTATGACTCTTCACACCTGAAAGTTTCACCGGCAAAAATTACCCAGATCTTGAATGATGCTACAGATGCGCATCATCCACCTATGGTACAGGGTCGTCGTATCAAAATGCGTTATGCCCACATGGGTGGACAAAATCCCCCGACCATCGTGATTCACGGTAACAAAGTGGATAAGACCCCGAATGATTATCGTCGCTATCTCGAAAACGTGTTCCGCAAAGTGTACAAACTGGAAGGTACACCAGTAAAAATCGAATTTAAAACCTCGGAAAACCCGTTTGAAGGGCGTAAATCTCAGATTGATGAACGTACTGCAGCGCGTAAACGCCGTTATGTACAGAAGTTCAAGAAAGCCGAGAAGAAATTTAAACGTTAATCATCTCAGGATTTAAATTTTTCAAAAAGCCCAAAGTGATCTTTGGGCTTTTTTCTTTTAAGATATGATTCTATTTTTGATCGGGTGGATGCAGGTGGGCAGATTGATTCGCGTGGATGTGGAACGCATTGAGCAGATCGTGTCAGTCGCTGCGGAATTGGATCGCAAAAGCAAAATTCAGCTGCAAAAACATCAGATCTACGATTATCGTAATCAATTACTTTCCCAGCAATTACAGACTCCTATTCAACAGGCACATTTCGCAACGACCGATTATGGCAAGCCCTATTTAATCGACTTTCCTCAATTCTATTTTAATCATAGCCATAGCCAGAAGAATTATGCCTTAGCTACTAGTGCGCAGATGCGCGATCTGGGCGTGGATATTGAGGATCTGGATCGTAAGGTCAGGTTTGAAGCCTTGGCCAACCATGCTTTTCATGCGCATGAATTGCAGTGCTGGAATGAACTGGAGCAGGATCCAGATTACTGGTTTAAAGTCTGGACCACCAAAGAGGCGGTATTAAAAGCCTCTGGGCTGGGGGTGCGTTTAAACTTGAATGAACTGGATACCCGGGTTCATCCGCTGCATGATGGCGGCATGTGTAGTCATCCTCTCATTGGGACATTTGCCTATCAAAACTTCCATTTAGGTCATGTCATGTTAACCGTGGCCTGGCGTTCAGAAGCGTCCTGTCAGGGTTTTGCTTTTCCGGAGATTCAGATCTTTTTGTCAGCTGCAAAATGATTTTAGATTCAGTATCAGCTTTATGTTTATTTCACATTTCCTTATTACGCTTTACTTCCTTTTAACTTCGTGATGTTTTTGAGCGTAATTAGTTTCCTTTCTTATTGCTAACGTTTATTTAAAAAAATGATGTAAAAATAAATTAAAAATAGAAAAATTATCTTTTGTTTACCATATCTAAAGAATGATTTAATTATTATTTAACTTGATGAAAATAAATAAAAATTAAAATTATGTGATGGAGTTAATGTTAAAATTTGTATATTATTTGTTTAATTTTTGATTTCTCTTAAATCACGTTAAAAAGATACAAATTTTAAATAATTGGCTGGTTCCAAAACTTTAATGGAAAAAGGTAGAAATGATGAAAAAAACCATCTTGGCATTGATGTGTGCATTCGCGGGACAATTCACATATGCAGAAATAATTAAAGTCAATGGTGAGGGGACTGCCACAATTGTAAAAAAAGATCCGAATGGCACACGCAATCAGGCATTTAATAATGCAAAAATGGATGCTGTTATTGCAATGATCAAAAAAATAAATGGTCCTCAGGCCATGGTCGATGCACAACAGCATCTAGATGAAATTGTTAAACAAGTAGATTCTACCTATATTATTAATCGCGGTAGCTCGACACAAGGCAATAATGAATTGGTGACTCAAGTCAGTCTGGAAATGGATGATCAGGAGTTTCGTTCCATTTTAAATGATCTTGGACTTGCAAAGAAAAATAGCCGGACCAGCCCTATCATGATTGTGATGGATGAATACTTTGGTGTTCCTAAAGATAATGCCAAACCTGTTAAAGAGTTTACCTCATATTTTTCTGACCGTAGTTATAGCTATGATGAAGATGCCAGCTATAAGGCAAGTGAAAGCGCTAAAGCCAGTGCTTCAGACTCGTATTCATCTAAAGGCCGTTCATCTGCTGCATCAGGCTATGCCTATGGTAATTATTATGGTGCTGGTGCAGGTATTTCTGCGCGCTCAGCAAGCCACAATAATTCAGGTAAATCATCATCTTCAACCAGCTATAACGCCAGTGAATCGGCTAAATATAGCCAATCTGAACGGCAAAATGATATTCAAAGTTTTGTGAAATATGTGGAGTATCAGACTCCAAGTACCAAGGCTGAACGCGATAACCAAACCTTAAATTCTATAGCGAGTTCTGCATCGCGTTACGATTTACGTTTGCTGGATTCTGACCGTTTTAGAAGTCAGTATTTAAATGGGCGTAGCATGACCATTCAACAGCTAATGAGTGATGCTGAACTGAATAAACTGGTCACTGCAGCACGTAAAGAAAAAGCGGACTGGTTTATGGCGGGCAGTTCTTATATTTATGATCGTGGACGTTCACAGGCTACGGGACAGTTTGTCTGTGATGGTGCCGTGAGTTTTAAAATCTATTCTGTAGATGATTCGACGCTAATGGGCGGTGAAACCCGTACAGAATCATCGACAGGAGCGACGACAGATTCATGTCGAACCAATGTAGCGAAAAAACTGGGTGAATTGGCGATTAGCCAAGTTGGACCACAGATTTTAGGTTATGCAAAAAACCGTTCGATGTATGGTAAAGAAATCACCATTTTTGTGAAAAGTGTTTCAGGCAATGTGTCTTCACGTTTAGGCGATGATTTGTATATTGCCCTAGACGAAATGGAGGGTGCAGAAAATATCGATATTCGTACTCAAGATGGAAAATTGGTTGAAATGACCATGACCTATAAAGGTGAAAAGCCGATGAGCGCAGAATTGGCCAAAGCACTGCGTAAGGTCAATCCAACCTTATCGAGCGCTGAACGTTTACAAGCCGGTAATACCATCACATTGTGTATTGGTGGTACGCAATGCAAATAAAATTCAAAGCCTTATGTTTGGCTATGCCAATGCTATGTTCGGCAGTGGCGCATGCAGATATTCAGATTTATACATCGAAAGGAATTTTTGGTCTGGAACAAGGTTGCCGTGCTGACCCGAACAAGTATGAAGCCAATGGGGCTTCAATTGTCTGTGATTTTAGCCGGGCGATTGATAATGATGTAATTCGTAAGCAAGCCGAGCAAGTGTTTGTACAAGGTTTAAAGCAGAGTTTAGGCGAACAGATTGTCGATAGTATTTCGCAAAAAACCAAACATCGGACTTATGTCGCTTCACTTGAGGTACTGCGTGCCAGTGAGTATGTGGTTAGAAAAGATTCTACGGCAGAAATATTTTTACCGGTGACCTTAAGCTTAAAACTGACCAATGTGTTGTCTGGTGAAGTAATTTACAGTGACAGTAAAACCTTGTCTCAGCCGATTCAGGTCTTAAGTTCCGATGTTGAATCGGCTGCAACCAAAGCTGCGATTCAACAGAAATTTCAAAGTAGCTTACTGACTTTGACGCAGCAACTCACACAGGACTTGAAAGCCAAGCTGCAAGTGACGGAAATTGATACTCAGGTGATTGATCAGTGGAAATCCTATCTGGTGCTGGATAAAGGTTTTAAGCAGGGCATTGCGATACAGGATGAACTCAGTTCTGCTGAAGGAGACCTGATTCGGGTGGTACATGCAGACAGTGATTATGCGGTGGCTGTACCGGTGCTGATGCAGGGCAACAGCAAACGCTTTAGCAAGGTATCAACCAATATGCGTCAGGCCATGAACAAACCCAAAGCCTTGGTGGTGGATGTTTTGACCTATCAAGGTGAGTCCAAAGATTTAATCGAACAGATTTTTTCGGATGCCGTTGGTGAGCAAGCCTCTTTTACTTTGACGCCGGTCAACCGTCGTTATAGTGCTATGGCACAAAGTGTCAGTGAACAGACCGCTTTGGCACAAAGTACGGACATTAATCAGCGTGAGCTGCCGGAATTCTTTATCCGGATTAATGTGATTCCAGTGATTGCCTATCAGCAGCAGATCGGAAAAATGACCCAACAGCAGATTTTTCATAGTGAAGTTTTTGCTGAAATGATCGACCGTTCCGGTCGTGTAATTTATTCCGCGCATGCAACCGATGATATTAAAGACGTGATTTCTGAGGGTATGGGCTTTTCTTTAGAAGCGCGTAAAGAAGTCGTGCTAAAAAATGCCCTGTTGAAATTGGGGCAACAATTTCAAAAAGGGATTCAATTTACCCGATCAGATTTGAAAGTTTCTAATTCAAGTTCGAAAAGCATCACGATTGATGATGCAGGTGAACGCTTAAGTACCGGCATGAAAGTTCATGTCTATCATCAAGATAAAGCTGCAGGACGAGACATCCTGATTCCGACCTGGGAAGCAACTGTGCTAGAACGCCAAGGCGGAAAGGTTACGGCACAACTGGATTTTCCTGTCAGCAGTAGTGATCGGCTCCCTGTGCGTTCGGGAGACCGTATTCTAATTGATAGTTCTGCTCCTGTAGGTGATTCCAAGCAGGCACGAGTGCTCTGTCCAGGTTTGCATACTGAACAGGTGGGGGAAATTCCATTTTATGGATTTGGTCCGCTGCTTTATCACGCTTTTACCAGTCAATCGAAACGACCATTTTATGCCACCGGTTCTGGCTTTAAAGGGCAGACATCTCTGCAAGATTCGGTGCTGCATATGACTGAAAATTCAGGATTTAAAAAGAATATGGATTTAAATTTCTATATTCCCAAAGATGAATGCTTACAACCTGTATTCAAGATTGACGTGAATAAGGACAGCGTTAAATGTAATGCAGATAAAAGTAACTGTGATGCTACGTTGGTTATGGCCAGCGGTGCGCGCAGATTCAACCAGAAGGCTGAAAAAATTGGTGCTTATGGTTTACAGCAGGAAATTCAGTTGAAAGGTATTGTGCATCAACATCGTCATGAAATGTATAACATTCAGATGTTTGAGGCCTTACCAAAAATTTTAAATCAAATCGTGCAAAAAGCCGATTCTTCACAATAGGGGTAACAAGGTATGAAAAAAATTGCGATTGCTTTAGCAATAACGGCATCAATGGGAGCATCAAGTGTTTATGCAGGTTTTGGTTCACTCAGTAGCCTTGCTTCGACACTGACTGAATCTGCGACTGGTGTATCTTCATCAAATATGGATCTTAATGGTTTCTTTACTCAAGCCAAAGCAACCAATGCGATGTTCATTCAAAGCCGTAGTGCTTTAGCGTCATTACTTGCAAGTAAAAAGGACTCAGATGAATTAAAAGCAAAACAGAAAAGCCTGAAAACAACTTCTGATTTGAAAGAAAAAGAAGCTATTCAAAAAGAAATTGTAGCAATGTCTAATGCTGTTTTAGAAGCGTCTCAAAATGACGAAGCAGCAACAGTCGCTAAACTTTCAGCATTGAATATGGAGCAAAAGAAATACTTATTGGATTCTGCAACAAACTTTGTCATTGCAAGTTTAACTGCCCGTGAATTGGCGGTAGGAGCTAAACAGGTAAGTACCAGTTTGATGACAAATCCAGCCGGTTTGACTAACACGGGTTTATCTTTAGTTGATGCAAAAAATGTTGTCGGTGATATAACTGGCATTGCTAAAAATTCAAGTATGGCTTTAGTGGAATATCCGAAACTGTTTAAAAAAGCCGGTATTGAATTTAAAATGCCAACTAGCTCAGCTGAAAAACCAAAAGTTCTCAACGATATTTAAAAGTTGATTGAAGTTAAATATTCCCAATAAATAATTGAATTTATTTGGGATGATTGAATTAATGTCAGAAATAAAAAAGAGCCTGTTTATTAGGCTCTTTTGCTTTTGATTTTACTTATTCCTTTTCGCCAAAAATATATTACTCATCCGATTTACAAACTGCGGACTCACTTTAGACAGGCTGAACAGGATTTTAGATTTAATGCCTACAGGATGGTGAGTTGGGGTAAATATAGTGTCTTTTACCTGAACTTGCTGATAAACCTGTAGCGCGACATCATCTGCACTTAAGTGCACGCCCATATTTTGAATGCTGCCGGCATCCATGTCTTTCACCATGGCAGTTTGCACAAATAACGGCATAACATCTAAGACCCGGATGCCATATTTTTGCCATTCAATATCCAGCGCTTCGGTCAAACCGCGGACGGCAAATTTACTGGCAGAATAAGAAACCAGATCTGGTTGACCATAAATGGCGGAAGCTGAGGACAGGTTGATTACCCGAGCAAAGGAAGCTTGTTGTAAATAGGGAAGAGCTGCATGGCAACCATTGAGCATACCTTTGACATTAATATCGATGGTTCGATGATGTGCGGCAATATCGGTCTGTTCAAATGTACCTGAGTAGAGAATGCCGGCATTATTGACCAGCACATTGATTTCTCCTGCCCAAGCATGAAATTCGCTTAAAGCCTGTTGCCATTGACCATAATCACTGACATCTAGTAATCCGGCTTTGGCCCATGCTCCTAAATTCTGGGCCAGCGTTTGCGCTGCCGGCAGATTGATATCATAAATGCCGACTTTGTAGCCACGTTGATAAAACAGCGTTGCAATTGCTGCACCAATTCCTTGTGCTGCACCACTAATAAAGATACTGTGCATCTGCTTTTCCTTTTTTCAATTTTTTTATGATGTGTCATTTATGCATAAATTGAGCATAACAAAAAATGAACTTGAAAATGTAGTCTGTCTGAAATGTGGGAGTGATGAAAACATGGATAAATTATTGGCAGTGATGCGCGAACTACGTGAAAAATGTCCATGGGATCAGCAGCAGACCCCACAAAGCTTAACCCGTTATGCCATAGAAGAGGCGTATGAAGTTGAAGCAGCGGTCAGAGCAGGCAATGCTAATGAAGTGAGGGATGAACTGGGTGACTTGCTGTTACAGGTAGTGTTTCAGTCACAAATGTATAGCGAGCAAGGGGCATTTGATTTTAATGATGTAGTGAATGCCATTACTGAAAAATTGATCCGTCGTCATCCGCATGTATTTCAGGCTGAACAATTTTCACAGCTCAGTGCAGAAGATGTTTCGCTACTTTGGAAGCAGATTAAACAGCAGGAAAAACAGGGCAAGCCACAATCACGCCTAGATGACATCAAACATGGCCCGGCCATTCAGCAGGCGCATGACATTCAAAAAAATGCCGCACAAATTGGTTTTGATTTTCCCGATGTCACCGGAGCTTATGGCAAACTGAACGAAGAGCTGGCCGAGTTACAACAGGCGATGCAGGGGCAAAATTCCGACGAAATATTCGACGAGTTTGGCGATTGTTTGTTTTCACTGATCAATGTTGGACGTAAACTAGGGCTTTCTAGTGAAATGGCACTGTTAAGTACCATTCATAAATTTAGAACACGTTTTGCTTTCATTGAAGATCAGGCTCAGAAACAACATAAAAATATTGAAGCCCTATCATTAGAAGAAATGGATCAACTGTGGGAGCAAGCGAAACAACAATTAAAATAATAGGTTTCCCAATGAAAAAAATAATACCTATCTTCAATAGGATCTTTTATATTTTTGCGATGTTGTCCTTATTGAATGTATCCAGCAGTTATGCTCAACAGTTTGACCAGCAATATTTGAAATGGAAGGCTGAACAGGAGGCTCAGGATGCTCGTTTAAAGATTCCGCGAGTCTCCACCAAAAACTATTATCTGGCCAAACCTGCTTTAACTTCAGCAACAGCGAACAAGATTAATTTGAATCAAGCTAATCTCGAACAGCTGCAAACCTTGTCCGGCGTGGGCTTAAAGAAAGCTGAAGCGATTATTGCCTATCGGCAAAAAAATGGAAAATTTAAAAATATTGAAGAGTTGCAGCAGGTCAAGGGCATAGGACCTGCACTGTTTGCCAAAAATAAAGACCGATTGGCTGTGTAATAGCGGATGATGATTACTCAGAATGTTGAACAAAATATTGAGCATCGAGATAATCAAATTGCCCTTTGATTGTGTTAGAGATATGATTAGCGTCATCTTAGATATTTTACGTTCAGACGTAGGAGACAGCGTCTTTTGCAAACTTTGCGCGCGTCAAAATGTGGTTTATCAACCGCTCAATTACCTTCTTCCATATTAGATGTTATTGATGCCTTAACCAAGGCAGGCTATGAAGCTTATATCGTCGGTGGTGGTGTCCGTGACTTAATGTTAGGTCTGAATCCTAAAGATTTTGACGCGGTTACCAATGCAACCCCGGCTCAAGTGAAAGAAGTCTTCGGACGACGTTGCCGTATTATCGGCCGACGTTTTGAGTTGGCGCATGTCTATTCCGGTCGTGAACTGATTGAAGTCGCCACGTTCCGTGCCCCGCCTAAAAAAGCAGTGACTTCTGCTTCAGGGATGATTTTACGTGACAACAACTGGGGCACGATTGAGCAAGATTTTGCCCGCCGTGATTTTTCGATTAACGCGATGTATTACCAGCCGCGTAAGGGCATTGTGCTGGATTTTTGCCATGCCATTGATGATATAAAAAATAAAACCTTACGCTTGTTGGGTGACCCCACTTTGCGTTTTGAAGAAGATCCGGTACGGATGCTGCGTACTTTGCGTTTTGCAGCAAAATTAAATTTTAGTATTGCACCGGAAATTTTAGAGATTTTTACCCCGGCGATGACCCAATTGTTGCGTGATATCTCTCCGCATCGTTTGTATGATGAATCGCAGAAATTGTTCACCATGGGACATTTAAATCGTGTTCTACCCATGTTGATCGATTTTGATATCTGGCATCAGCTGTTTGCTGATATTCGTCCAGAAATTTCAACCTTTATTGAACGTGCGGCCATCAATACCGACCAACGTATCCAAATCGGGAAAACCATCAACCCGGCATTTTTCTATGCCGTATTGTTATGGAAACCGTTTTTAGAACGCTGTGAATTTTATTTGAATAAAGGTGTGGTACCTGCTGAAGCCCGTGCTCAAGCGGGTTTAGATGTGTTAAAACGTCAGGCCACTCGAACCATTATTCCACGTTTTGCCGAAACCTTTATTCGTGAAGTCTGGGAAATGCAAACCCGTTTGCTGAATCCTAAACCGCAGCAAATTCAGGCTTTATCCACCCACGCGCGTTTCCGTGCCGGATTTGACTTCCTGTTGCTGCGTGAAAAGTCGGGCGATGACAGTACGCAGGGCATGGGCACATGGTGGGATGCGTATCAGCAGATGAGTGCGGATGAAAAAGAACGTGCCATCAGTCAGTACAACCGTCAGCGTGCGAAAAATCGCCGTAAAGCCAGTACGGAAGAGGTAGTAGAGACTAAATCGGTCGCTGCCGTTGCTGAAATTGAACCTTTGGTGAACGAGCCTGAACCACGTAGTCGTCGTGAGCGTAAAAGCAGAACACGCGCTGAAAAACCGGTTCAACAAAATGCGGCTTCTGCTGGTTCGGAAATTGGATATGATCATCCAATTTTAAAACGTAAGCGGGTGAAACGTGATTTAAGCCAAGTGATTTTTGGGCCAACACAATGAGCACAGTCACTTATATTGGTTTAGGCAGTAACCTGGGGGATTCACGGCAAATTTTGATTGAAGCTGTGCAGAAGCTTGCCACCCTGGGGGCGGTTAAAACCTCCAAGTTGTATCAAAGTCCACCTATGGGACCACAAGACCAACCGAATTATTTAAATGCGGTTGCAGAACTGGTGACGGATTTAGCACCTTTGGCCTTATTGGATCAATTGCAACGTTTTGAACAGGAATCCGGCCGGGTGCGTTTACGTCGTTGGGGCGAACGGACTTTGGATCTGGACTTATTGGTCTATGGTCAGCAACAGATTCAGAATGAACGCTTGACGGTCCCTCATGTGGGGTTGTTGGAGCGTGATTTCGTGGTCATCCCATTGTTAGATTTAGATGCCAATATAGAAATTAAAGCACAACAATTAAAAGATTTACCTCTGGTTCAACATCCGACTTTATCTGTTTTGGATGATGAATCTTGGTCAAATATTTAATTTAGGCATGTTCAAGCAACGTGTTAGAGGAACATCGTGATGATTAGTCTCAGCGACTTAAGACAATTTAAAACGGATGGGCGCAAATTTTCCTGCCTGACTTGCTATGACGCAAGTATGGCCAAGGCGATGGAAATTGCAGAAATTGACAGTATTTTAATTGGCGATTCTTTAGGGATGTCGATTCAGGGGCGAGATTCAACCCTGCCTGTGACTGTAGAAGACATGGCGTATCATACTGCAGCAGTACGCCGTGGTAATCAGCATGCCTTTATTATGACGGATTTGCCGTTCATGAGTTATGCCACCCTCAATGATGCCTTGCAAAGCTCAAAAGTAGTGATGCAGGCGGGGGCACAAATGGTCAAAATGGAAGGTGGTGCCTGGTTAAGCGAAACCGTGACTGTGTTGACCCGTAACGGAATTCCTGTTTGTGTGCATTTAGGTTTAACACCGCAGTCTGTACACGTGTTTGGTGGTTATAAGTTGCAGGCACGTACCCGTGCGGCCGCAGATCAGTTGATTGCAGATTGTAAAGCTGTGGTCGAAGCGGGGGCTGCACTATTACTTTTAGAATGTGTACCTGCACAACTGGGTAAAGAAATTAGTGAGTTGTTTCCGCATATTCCAGTGATTGGTATTGGTGCTGGTGCAGATACGGACGGTCAGGTCTTGGTAGTTCAGGATATGCTTGGATTAACCTTCGGTCGTGTGGCTAAATTTGTCCGTAATTTTATGAAAGAGCAAGCTGGGGAAACGGCCATTCTGGATGCTTTTAAAGCATACCATGCAGCAGTCCAAGATGGTTCATTCCCTGCTAAAGAACAAACATTTCAAGTCGAGCTGTAAACATGAAAACTGAAACGACCATTCAAGGATTAACTGCTTCACTGAGTCCAGCTCGATCGGCACGAAAGATTATTGGTTTTGTCCCGACCATGGGTAATTTGCATGAAGGTCATTTAAACCTGGTGCGTGAAGCACGCAAGTTATGTGACGTGGTTGTGGTCAGTATTTTTGTCAATCCAATCCAATTTGGGCCAAATGAAGACTTCGACAACTATCCACGTACTTTGGAACAGGATAGCCATTTGTTGGCTGATGTTGGCTGTGACATTATTTTTGCTCCGACTGTAGAGCAAATGTATGGCAACAAGCCACGTTTAACCAACATCAGTGTGTCTGAAATTACCAATGATCTGTGTGGCTTGCAGCGTCCAGGTCATTTTGATGGTGTGGCCGTTGTAGTGACCAAACTGTTTAATATTGTGCAACCTAATTTTGCATTCTTCGGGCAAAAGGATTATCAGCAACTGGCGGTGATTCGTCAGTTTGTACGTGATCTGAATATTCCACTTGAGGTGATTGGTGTGCCGATTACTCGTGCTGAAGATGGTCTGGCGCTTAGCTCACGCAATGGTTATTTAAGTGAAGAAAACCGCAAAATCGCACCGACTATTTTCCAAACCTTAAAAGCCGCTGAACAGGAATTGCATCAGGGTGTAGCTCTGGCCGAAGTGTTGGAAAATATTAAGCAGAAGTTGACACAAGCCGGTTTTATTGTGGATTATGTGGAAGCGCGTACTCCGGAATTACAAAAAATTGAAGCATTTGATCAGGATGTGGTGCTGTTTATCGCAGCCAAATTAGGTAATACCCGACTGATTGATAACTTGCAGATTGCATATACTGCATAGACTTCACTATTAAGGACAGCCTTGCCATGAAGCGTATTTTAATCGTTACAGGACAATCTGGATCAGGAAAATCATCTGCCTTGCAGGTGCTTGAAGATTTGGGCTATTACTGTATTGATAATTTGCCATTGGCATTGCTGCCTGAAATTGTTGAAAAACTTGATCATGAAAATAATCTGGAACAACTGGCGCTGGGCGTGGATGTGCGTAGTACCCGTGCAGATTTGCAGGAGTTTGATCATGTTTTTGAGCAATTACAGAGACATGGTTCGGTCGACATTATTTATTTGACCACCCAAGATCAAGGACTAATTTCACGTTTTAGTGCATCACGTCGTCCGCACCCTTTAGCCAGTCGTTTTAAAAGCCTGAATGAATGTATACAGGAAGAAAAAACCTTACTACTTCCAATCCAGTTGCGTTCAACGGTGCATATAGATACGACGGATAAAAGCGTACATGATCTGAAACACACCTTATTGTCTAAACTTGGACAATCAGATAACCTGATTTTAATTTTACAATCATTTGGTTATAAACACGGTATTCCGCTGGATGCAGATTATGTCTTTGATGTACGTCATTTGCCTAATCCGCATTGGGATCTGGAACTCCGTAAATATTCAGGTCTGGATCTGCCTGTACAGCAGTTTTTGCTGCAAAGTGAACAAACCAATGAAATGTTCCAAGACATTTATCATTTTTTAGATAAGTGGTTGCCTGCCTTTGCTGAAGGTCATCGTCACTATATGACGGTGTCGATTGGATGCACGGGAGGGCAGCACCGTTCGGTATATATCGTAGATAGACTCAAAAAAGCCCTTGAGGAAAAATGGTCTATCCAAGTCCTCCACAGAGAAATGAAGCACTGGTCATGATTGACACAACTGTTGACGTAATTAATAAACTAGGTTTACATGCGCGTGCGTCTGGAAAACTAATTGAAGTGACCACCAAATTTCGTTCATCGATTCAAATTGGTAAAGGTGACAAATTAGTCGATGCAAAAAATATTATGTCCTTGCTGATGCTCGGTGCAGGCAAGGGCACAACTTTACGTTTAGTGCTGGAAGGTGCAGATGAAGAACAAGCTTTGTCTGAAATTCTGGCGCTATTTGCAGCAAAATTTTACGAGGCAGATTAATCGTGGCACGTCGACCGCAACAGCGTTTTACAGAAGATGACTTTGATAGTTTAGAAGGACGTGCGAGTAAAACCGAACAAAAGAAAGCAGTGCAACGTATGGCTGCTTTGGGCGAACAACTGGCTGAATTGAGTATCAAACAGATTCAGAAACTTCCGGTAGAAGAACGCTTAATTGATGCTTTACTCGATGTACGTAGTATTACTTCGGGAGAGGCTCGTCGCCGTCAGTTTTTACGTATTGGTAAATTATTGCGTAATGAAGATGAAACCATGATTTTGTCTTATTTGACCCCACAGCAAGGTGCGAAAAAAACTGCACAGTTGCAACGTTGGGTCGACCGCATGATTGCGCAAGGTGATCCGGTGATCAAGGAATTCATGAAAGCGCATAATGCTGCTGAGCATCACGCAATTCGTCAGCATATTTTGCGTATCCATCGTGATATTAAAAATCAGGTGACTGAAGAAGAGCTGGCTGCATCCAAGTTAAAACTGTTTAACTATATTCAGCAAGTGGCGTTGATTTCAGATAATTGATTGCCAGTTTTCATACGTAAACTAAAAAAGCGACTCGATGGAGTCGCTTTTTTTCTTCTCTCTTTTAAAAGGTGAGAAATGATATTTTACAAGGGCTAATCCCCCTAAATCCCCCTTTAAAAAGGGGGACTTTACCTATCTGATGAAGGATTACTGAAACTCACCCGCAGAACGTTCTTTGGCCCAGTCACGCAAGATGAATTTTTGCAGTTTACCGGTTGAGGTTTTTGGAATTTCGGTAATTACCAAATCTTTAGGTACTTTGAAACGGGCCAAATGCTGCTTACAGAATTCAATCAGTTCTTCAGGGGTTGCAGTTTTGCCTTGTTTCAGTTCCACAAAGGCACATGGGACTTCCTGCCAGCGCGGATCCGGTTTTGCCACCACCGCAGCAGTCAGAACAGCAGGATGCTGATACAGCACTTCTTCTACTTCAAGTGAGGAAATATTTTCACCGCCGGAAATAATCACATCTTTAGAGCGATCGGTAATTTTGGCATAGCCATCCGGTTGGCACACGGCCAGATCTCCGGTGTGGAACCATCCACCGGCAAAGGCCTCAGCCGTGGCTTCCGGATTCTTTAAATAGCCTTTCATCACGATGTTGCCACGGAACATAATCTCGCCCATGGTTTTGCCATCATGTGGCACTTCTTGCATGGTGTCTGGATCAAGCACTTTCATGCCATCTTGCAGTGGATAAGGCACGCCTTGACGTGAATGCAGTTGTGCCTGTTCCTGAATCGACAGGTCGCTCCAACCCGCTTGTGAAGCACACAGTGCAGAAGGACCGTAGGTTTCAGTCAAGCCATAAACATGAGTCACGTTAATGCCGATGTTACGCATACCTTCAATGATTGCTGCAGGAGGCGCTGCACCTGCCACCATGACTTCGACACGGTGATCGATCTTGGTCTTTTTCTCTTCAGGGGTATTGATCAGCATCGACAAGACAATCGGCGCGCCACAGAAGTAATCGACTTTGTGTTCGGCAATTAATTTAAAGATCAGTTCGGCATCGACTTTACGCAAGCAGACGTTAGTGCCGCCATTGGCCGCCATGGTCCAGGCAAAACACCAGCCATTACAGTGGAATAAGGGAAGTGTCCATAAATAGGTAGCACGCGGCATCATGCCGCAAGCAATGATGTTACTGGCTGCATTAATGTAGGCACCACGATGATGATACACCACGCCTTTCGGGTTGCCCGTGGTTCCAGAGGTGTAACTTAAGCTGATGGCATCCCATTCATCTGTGGGTAAATGCCAGTCAAAATTGGCATCGCCCTGTGCAATCCAGTCCTCATATTCGATGTGACCAATACGGCTATCTGCACCTTCATATTCTTCATCAGCAACATCAATGACATAGACTTCTTGCGGGATGAGCGCCAATGCTTCAGTGGCCACCTTGCTAAATTCAGGGTCAACCAGCAACACTTTGGTTTCAGCATGTTCAAGCATGAAGGCCAGTGTTTTGGCATCCAGACGGGTATTTAAGGTGTTGAGTACTGCACCGGCCATGGGCACGGCAAAATGTGCTTCTATCATGGCAGGCACGTTAGGCAACAGTACTGAAACGGTATCATTTTTACCAATGCCTAATTGCTGGAGCTGGTGTGCAAACTGACGGCAACGATTATATTTTTCACGCCAGGTAATACGGCGCTGACCATGAATAATCGCATTTTGATTGGGGTAAATATAAGCCGCGCGATCCAGATAGCGTAAAGGGGACAACGCTACAAAATTTGCGGGGGTACGCGGTAATTCATCGTATGCGCTAACCATGATTAAACTCCATTCTATATTTGTTTTCATATCCTGTAGAAAAAGATATGCACTTCTTGAAAATCTTGCATCTATGCTTTAGTCGAGTGCTATTTGATAATTTTTAAAACATTGAAATATATATAAATTATTTTATAGCACTTATTTTTTTGAACTTATGGGTTCCCATATTTGCTTTTTTAGGTATTTTACTCTAACTGGGCAATTAAAATAGTATCAGCCAGGGAATAATAATGAAAATACAACAGGTGGATAAAGGATGGCAGAACTGGTCTGGGAGTCAGCAGGCGCATCCGGAAATTTTTCAACCTCGGCAGCTGAATGAATTACAAAAAATAGTGAAATCACATGAGCATATTCGGGTCGTTGGAGCAGGACATTCCTTTAGCGCATTGGCCAAGACCGATGACGTGTTGCTGAGTCTGGATCATTTCAACGGTTTGCTGGCCTATGATGAGGCGCAAATACAATCTACGGTTCAAGCTGGAACCCGTTTATCTGAGCTGGGCGAAGCGCTAGCGCCCATCCATCAGGCTCTCATTAATCAGGGGGATATAGATCAGCAAAGTCTGGCGGGTGCTATTGCCACGGGCACACACGGCACCGGTATGGATTTACCTTGCTTATCTGCCTTTGTCGAAGGATTCGAATTACTCACCGCAGATGGCGAACTGTTGCCATGTAACCGGCAGCAAAACACGGACATCTTTCAGGTTGGACGGGTGGCCTTGGGAAGTTTTGGTGTGATGACCAAAATAACTTTGCAAAATCGTCCCGCATACAAATTAAAAGAACAGATCCGATTGTGCCCCATTCAAGAGGTTTTTAGCCAGATTGATCAATGGAAGGAGCAACACCGGCATATTGAATTTTGGGCCTTTATCCATTCAGATCTGGTGATGTTAAAAACTCTGGATGAAACGGATGAAATTGTTCAGCCGAGAAAAGAGACATGGCCTTCTGAGGATGCCTTGCTGACCTTGTGTTCTGAATTGACCCGAAGGTTCCCGGTGACGAATGCTTATCTGCAAAAACTGCTGGGTGTCTTTGTCAAACCGAGCTGCTATGTCGATTGGTCGCATCGCATTTTTCCTACGCCACGCAAGACCAGATTTAATGAAATGGAATATCAGATTCCGCTGGCGTTGGGTTTGCAATGTCTGGAAGAAGTTTTAGCGACTTTAAGAAAGCATCACGTCCCGATGTTTTTTCCCATTGAGTTTCGTTATGTCAAAGCGGATGATATTGACTTAAGTCCTTTCTATCAGCGTGACTCGGTTTCCATTTCCATCCACCAGTTTTATAAGCAGGATTATCACGCGGTTTTTCATCTGGTTGAGCCGATTTTACAGAAATGTCAGGGACGACCGCATTGGGGCAAGTTGCATTCCATGACGGCTACCTCGCTACGTGATTTATACCCAAAATGGGACGAATTTATGACGCTGCGTCAGCAGTTGGACCCGCAGAAAAAATGGCTGAATCCCTATTTGAAGCAGCTATTTCTGTCTGGAAAATGAGGTGAGGGTAATGCAATCCAATTATTTTCAGCAACTGACGCAGCAGTTACAACAGCAGGGCACCGGTACACCACAGCTGATTCTGGATCTGGTGCACTATCAGCACAATTTGGATTATGTACAGTCGCATTTGCCGGAACAGCTCAAGCCACGTTTAGTGGTGAAATCATTGGCCAATCTGCAACTGCTTAAACTGGTGAGTGAAACGCTGAATACCCAGCGCTTCATGGTCTTTCACCTGCCACATCTGACGGAAGTGATAAACGAGTTTGAGCAAGCGGATATTTTGCTAGGTAAACCGATGCCGATACATGCAGTGGAACGGCTGTATCAAAATCCGCTGTATCACAACATGCAGATTCAGTGGCTGATTGATGATATGGGCCGCTTACAGCAATATTTGCAGCTGGCACAATGGTTTAACATTTGTTTGCAGGTGAATATTGAAATTGATGTGGGCCTGCATCGCGGGGGTGTGCAAAATCTGCAGCAATTTCTGGCCTTGCTCAAGCTGATTCAGCAACATTCAGCAACATTCAGCCCATCTCAAATTGAGCGGATTGATGGGCTATGATGCACATGTGGCCAAACTGCCGAAAATTTTAAAATCAGCTGAAAAAAGTTATCAACAATCGCAGCAAAGTTATCAACAGTACAAAATGATGATTCAGCAGCACTTCCCGGATTTATGGCATGAAAACTTGTGCTTCAATGGTGGCGGCAGTCCTACTTTTATGCAGCATTGTCGGCAGAGTGTATGCAATGATCTGGCTTTTGGCTCGATGCTGCTCAAGCCGAGTGATTTTGATCTGGAAAATTTATCTGCGCTGAAATGTGCCTTATGGATTGCCACGCCAGTATTAAAAGCCTTGCAATATAGTAAGTTACCCGGTCTGGAAGTCCTCAATCATCTGCCGCATTCCTATAAAGCGCTGTTTATTTATGGTGGTTACTGGCAGGCCGACTATATTTATCCTGAAAAGAGCAAGCTGAATCGTTGGTATGGCCGCAGCAGCAATCAGGAAATGCTGCTGGTACCGAAACATTGTGAACTGGCTGCGGACGATTATGTCTTTTTAAGGCCGACGCAAAGTGAAGCGGTGATTCCGCAATTTGCCCAGCTTTATGCTTATGCAAATGGCAGTTTTGTTGCGTGGGATAATTTTCGAGAATAAAAAATATCAAGCGCTATTCCTTAATTTTCAGGAGCACGGTAGATTGGCAAATAAATTCAAAATCAGTCAAATCGCGAATTTTCTAGGCGAAAAGGTTTAATCCTGTGGATAAGACGTGTAAAATTCTAGGCGATTTTTATTTATCCACCGTTTTTATCTTTTGAGGGTCTCCCTCGATCATAATCTCGCGGTGACATGCTCCATGGTACGGGGCATCACTCCTTAAGGATTTCTTATATGCCAATTATCACTTTGCCAAATGGCGATCAAAAACAGTTTGATCATGCCGTATCTGTGATGGAAGTTGCTCAAAGCATCGGTCCTGGTCTTGCGAAAAATACTGTTGCTGGTCGTGTGAACGATCGTTTGGTTGATGCCAGCGACTTAATTACTGAAGATGCAAGCCTGCAAATCATCACGCCTAAAGATGAAGAAGGGGTCGAAATTATTCGTCACTCTTGTGCACATTTGGTGGGTCATGCGGTTAAACAACTGTTCCCTGAAGCAAAGATGGTCATTGGTCCAGTCATTGAAGAAGGTTTCTACTATGACATCTGGATGCCACGTCCATTTACTTTAGACGACATGGCAGCGATTGAAGAGCGTATGAAAAAGCTCATCGATCAAGATTATGATGTCGTGAAAAAAATGACCCCGCGTGACGACGTGATTGCAGAATTCACTGCACGTGGCGAAGAATACAAATTACGCTTGATTGCAGACATGCCTGAAGAAACACAAATGGGCTTGTACTACCATCAAGACTACTTGGATATGTGCCGTGGTCCGCACGTACCGAACACCAAATTCTTAAAATCATTCAAGCTGACTAAAATCTCTGGTGCTTACTGGCGCGGTGATGCGAAGAATGAACAGCTGCAACGTATTTACGGTACAGCGTGGGCAGACAAGAAACAGCTTGCAGCTTATGTAAAACGTATTGAAGAAGCTGAAAAACGCGACCACCGTAAAATTGGTAAAGCACTCGACTTGTTCCATATGCAGGAAGAAGCACCGGGTATGGTGTTCTGGCATCCAAATGGCTGGACTATTTACCAGGTACTTGAACAGTACATGCGTAAAGTGCAGCAAGACAATGGTTATCTTGAAGTGAAAACTCCGCAAATTGTGGACTTCACGCTTTGGGAAAAATCAGGTCATGCGGCAAACTATGCCGAAAACATGTTTACTACGCATTCAGAAAGCCGTAACTATGCGGTGAAACCGATGAACTGCCCATGTCACGTGCAAGTGTTCAACCAAGGTTTGAAATCTTACCGTGATCTTCCAATCCGTTTGGCAGAGTTTGGTTCTTGTCACCGTAACGAGCCATCAGGTTCTTTACATGGCATTATGCGTGTTCGCGGCTTTACTCAAGATGATGCACACATTTTCTGTACCAAAGAACAGATTGGTAAAGAAGTTGCTGATTTCATCAAATTGACTTTAGACGTTTATAAAGACTTCGGCTTTGAAGAAGTGCAAATGAAATTGTCTACACGTCCAGAAAAACGCGTAGGTGATGATGCACTTTGGGACATGGCGGAAAAATCTTTGGCAGATGCTTTAGATGCTGCTGGCTTGGCTTGGGATTTACAGCCAGGTGAAGGTGCATTCTATGGTCCGAAAATTGAATTCTCATTGAAAGACTGCCTAGGCCGTATCTGGCAGTGCGGTACTATTCAGTGTGACTTTAACTTGCCAGAACGTTTAGATGCTTCTTATGTAACAGAAGATAACGATCGTGACCAGCCTGTAATGTTGCACCGTGCAATTCTTGGCAGTTTCGAGCGTTTTATTGGTATACTGATTGAACACTACGCAGGCTTTATGCCACCTTGGTTAGCACCAACTCAAGCGTGTGTGATGAACATTACCGATTCACAAGCTGAAGCCTGTGAGTCAGTCGTCGCGAAACTGAAAGAAAACGGAATCCGTGCCATTTCTGACTTGAGAAATGAGAAAATCGGCTTTAAGATTCGTGAACGTACTTTAGAGCGTATTCCTTACTTACTGGTTCTTGGAGACCGTGAAGTTGAGGAAGGTACAGTGAATGTCCGTACCCGCTCAGGAAAAAATTTGGGTACTATGTCAATCGATGCCTTCGTTGACCTAGTGAAAGCAGCCGTAGCCGAACGTGGCCGGTACATTGTGGAGTAAAAGCGATTAAACAGCCTGACCGTAATCAACAGGGCGGAAAATCAAACCGTCCTGCCTTGAATGATGAAATTCGTGCAAAAGAAGTCCGTCTTGTAGACGAAAATGGAGAGCAAAAAGGTATCGTAAGCTTGGCTGATGCCTTACGTGCAGCTGAAAATGCAGATCTTGACCTGGTTGAGATTGTTGCAAATGCAGAGCCACCAGTATGCAAAATCATGGACTTCAACAAGCATTTGTTTGATCTCAAGCAAAAGCAGAAAGAAGCGAAGAAAAAACAGCATCAAGTCCAGGTGAAAGAAATCAAGCTCCGCCCGGCGACAGATGTTGGTGATTACAACGTAAAATTACGTGCCATTATCAAGTTCCTTGAAGAAGGCAACAAGGTAAAAATCACTTTACGCTTCCGTGGTCGTGAAATGGCTCACCAACAACTCGGTCTGGCTCAATTGCAAAAAGTTGAAGCGGATGTGGCTGAAGTTGGTGTAGTGGAACAAGCACCAAAAATGGAAGGCCGTCAAATGGGTATGCTACTTGGACCGAAACGTAAAAAGTAAGCACTCAATGATTGAAAAAAGCACTGCACTGGCAGTGCTTTTTTTATGGCGATGATTTTTTTGAATCATCTGTTTAATCGACAGACTTAATGATAAAAAAGACCGGTCATTGACGGGTCTTTGAAATAGCTATTTCACCGTTTCAGTTTTCGTTTCGGCGGCGGTAATCTGCTCCGTGGTTTTGCTGCCAATTGGAATTTGCCGTGGCATAGCTTCTTCCGGAACACTGCGCTGCAAGTCAATTTTCAACAGGCCATTTTCATAATCTGCCTGTTGGACTTCAATATGTTCATCCAGACGTAGCGACAGTTTAAATGAGCGGCTGGAAATGCCTTTATGCAGAAATTCAACCGTGGTATCTGAATTTTCTTCAATCGCTTTACCGCTAATGGTCAGTAACTGGTTTTCCAGATTAATCTCAAGTTGATCCTGATTAAATCCGGCGGTGGCAACAACAATGCGGTAATTATTGTCACCTGTTTTTTCAATATTGTAGTGCGGGTAATTGGGAGTATCGCTTTGCATGGCATAATCGAAAAGATCATTTAAACGATCAAAACCAATACTGCGACGGAATAGGGGACTAAGACTGAAATTGCTCATGGTAGAACCTCCTCAGTACAGTGAATGAAGTTTGATAAACGAAGGAAATACAGGGAGATAGAATATCTACAGTATTTAAAGCCATCTTTGAAAAGATCATCGCTCTATTTTTTATATAGGATTGTTTTGGATATTTTCAATCATGGAAAATATGAAAACTGAAAAAAATTCTGGATCGAATAATTTTAAATAAAAATAGATATTTATATATTTTTTTGATTTTTAAGCTGCAATCAAGATTAATGATTTATCAATAAAAAACATGATATAAGTAAGCATACCGTTCAAGAATGTCATGTAAAACGAGAAAGGCAAAAGGTAGAAAACATGATTGATCTCTATTATTGGGGGACGCCCAATGGTCATAAAATTACAATAGCTTTAGAAGAAATGGGGCTGGAGTATCAAATTTTCCCCATCAATATTCTGGAAAATGACCAGTTTCAACCTGATTTTTTACGTATTTCTCCCAACAATAAAATACCCGCCATTGTGGATCAGGACGGACCGCGTGGTGAGGCGATTTCAGTGTTTGAATCTGGCGCCATTTTGCAGTATTTGGGACGTAAAACAGGACTTTATTATCCAACCGATGAGCAGCAGCGCGTCGAAGTTGAGCAATGGTTAATGTGGCAAATGGGCGGACTGGGACCAATGTTGGGACAGAATCATCATTTTGGCCGCTTTGCCCCGGAAAAAATTCCCTATGCCATAGAGCGTTATGTTAATGAGACCAAACGTTTGTATGGCGTGCTGAATAAGCAGCTGATTGGTCAAAAGTATGTGGCGGGTGAATATTCGATTGCTGATATGGCGATTTTGCCGTGGATTTTACGTTATGAATGGCAGCAAATTCAGCTGGAAGATTATCCTTATGTGAAAGAGTATGTGGAGCGTTTGACTGCACGTCCGGCCATACAAAAAGCATTGTCGATTAAGGTGTAATAATTGCACCGTCATGCAGTTATGCTAAGATGCAGTGAATAATGAATAAGAACCACCCTTGCGGTGGTTTTTTGTTGGATGGTTGGCATGAAAAATTTCTTTTTAAATTCAACGCGTATTGTGGAAAATAATGCAAAAGTCTATTGGAGCATTATTTTTGGTATTGCAGCGTGTTTGATTCTTTATATTGCAGAAGCCGTGCATATCCAGAATTTTATGGCGACTTTAAATACTCAGGATGAAAATATCCTCAGTGCTGCCATTCAGCCCTTGGCTCAACGTTATAGCTATAGCCGTTATCTGGTTCTTGTTTTAGCTGTGTTGTGGTCAAGTTATGAATATAGCTCGACCAAGAAAAAACTGGGGCTTTAAAAAGTTTAAATAGTCAGTCATCTCATGCTGTCCTATGCTGCATTATTTATTTCCGCCTTTGGTGCTGCGACTTTATTGCCATTACAGTCTGAAGCGGTTTTACTGGCGCTATTGGCTCAGCAAAGTCATTCGGTGTCTGGATTGCTGTTGGTAGCCAGTCTGGGCAATGTACTCGGTTCCTGCATTAACTGGTGGCTCGGTTTTAAGATCGAACATTACAAGAATAAAAAATGGTTTCCTGTTTCAGAGCGGCAAATGCTGAAAGCACAAGGGATCTATCATAAGTATGGTTATGGCTCGTTATTGTTGAGCTGGCTGCCGATTATTGGTGATCCGATTACCTTGATTGCCGGTTTGATGAAAGAAAACTTCTGGCGGTTTTTCTTATTGGTTAGTGTAGCTAAGACTGGGCGTTATCTGTTTCTTTATTTGGCTTTTTCCATGTGGCAATAAAAAAGAGATGTTTTCGCCAATATTGCCTAATAGTTTTATTAAAGATTTTGATTTTTGTGAAAATAGTTAATTTCAAAAAATCATCTCATTTACGTTATAGGCTTTCACTGCCGCAATTTTTCAATAAAATCGAAAGGCATCTGTGTAGGCGAAGTCTTACTTTTGAGAGGCCAAAATGAGAACCTCGAAATATATTTTGAGTTCGCAAGAAAAGCCTTTGTTACCCATACACAACGTCCTGAGCTAGTTTTAAGCACTGCTTTAAAATGCAGCGCAAGGGATGGGTAACGTGTGGCATCCCTGCCACACTCGTGTATCCAAAGCTTGCTTAAATTAAACTATGTGGCAATAGTGGTGCTTTCGCATCTCTTTTTACCTAGCTTATTCACAATGATTCAGGTTGAACTTAATCTCATCTTTAAAGCTGGCTTTTTTATACATCCATAACGTGCTGGCAGTACGTTTCACATCAATTTGGCTATGCGATACGGCTTGAACCACTTTTTGATCTAAATCATAAATGCCTGAGCCTTGCTTAACCTTCACTTTTTTCACATCGCCATGCTTGTTGACTTTAAACGTAAATTTCACTGTACGGTTATGTCCACCTAGCGATTCAGAGTCCAGTTCTAGCTGTGGCTGAGCACGGTATGAAAATGACGTCTTTTTACCATGTTGCTGAGCCAGCCAGTTTTTCGACTCAAAATCATAGCTACACACTTCGGCATCTGCATCTTGACCGAGGTTCAGACTAAAGGTCTGATAGCCAATCACTGGTGTTGCGGTATCATTTTCAAAATGCGGTTTGACACGGGCTTCACGCACCGCTTGAACCAGCAGATTGTCCAGATGGTTTAAACCGGTGCTTTCCTGTACGCTGGCTTTGGTAACATTACCTTTTTCATCGGCATAGACTCGAATAATGGCACTGCGATTCTGCTCTTTCAAATCTTCATTTTTATAATGCGGGCGCGGAAATTGAGTCCACTGAATGCGTGTCGTGAGGTGAGCCGGCAGGGCTGCACTTTTCTGCACGGTAAGCTGTTTGGTTGCCTTGGGTTCAGCACTATAAGCTGCATTTAAGGAGAGACCCATGAGTAAAGAAAAACACAGTATTTGTTTCATAGATATTTATTTCTTAGTCAAACCTGATGTTACGGCGGTATCGGATAAAGTTAGTGCGAAGTATTTCCTGAATTGGAAATACTGGCAAGTCTAAAAACTCAATTAATCTTCATGATCATGCACTTTGGTAATATCGACACCAAATAAATCCTGCGTTTTTGCCCAGCTCATTGCCACCACAACCATGGTCATACAACCCCCAAATACGGTGGCCATAATCGTCCCCATATATTTCGCAGCCAGACCCGATTCAAAGGCGCCCAGTTCATTGCTGCTTGAAACAAACATGCCATTTACTGCAGCGACCCGGCCACGCATATTTTCTGGCGGGTAAATTTGCAAAATGGTCTGGCGAATCACCACGGAAATACTGTCACAGGCACCCGTCATCGCCAAAGCAAATAGCGACAGCCACATATTGTTCGAGAAGGCAAACAGCAAGGTAAATACACCAAATCCGGCCACGGCGAGCAACATATTACGCCACGCATTCTGGGTCGGTGGAAATCTGGTTAGGGCAATCATGGTAATCAGTGCGCCAATAGAGGGTGCTGCACGCAAATAGCCCAAACCTTCGGGACCAATTTTTAAAATATCCTCGGCAAAGATCGGCAGTAAAGCAATCACGCCGCCAAACAGTACGGAAACCAGATCCAGTGAAATCGCCCAAAGCACGATTTTGGTTTTCCAGATAAAGCGGAAACCATCTCCCAAACTTTCCAGCAAGTTATCGGTTTCAATCTTGGGAAAACTGCGCTGTTGCAGCAGGTTAATCAGGATAAAGCAGATGGACAATAATACGGTCACGGCCCAAAGACTATTTTCACGCCCTAAAAATGCCAGCATGAAACCACCCAGCATGGGACCGATAATCACACCACTTTGCCAGCCAATGGTGGTCCAAGTCGCGCCATTGGCATACAGTTCACGTGGAATTAAAAAAGGTTTTAGTGAAGTGGCGGATGGATTATAAAAGCCACGAATGGTGCCTAAGCCAAAAATCACGGCATAGATGCCCCATGACAATGTGGTCACGCCAATATGCGCCTGCCCATAGGCATGAAACAGCCACCATAGCACGATAGGCAAGGGCACGGCAAAGAACAGGCAGATTTTCATGATGGTCTGCTTGTTGAAACGGTCCGCAAAATAACCGCCCCATAAAGACAAGGCAATAAACGGAATTGCTTCGGCCAGACCAATCAAACCCAGGGTTAAAGGATCTTTGGTAATCTGATACAGCGAATACGCGACAATAATTTCTTGAATTAAAATGGCGAGAGTCAGGCAGAACTGGTTAATCGTCACAATAGAAAAGTCACGATAACGCAGCGCTGCAAAAGCATCCTGTGCAGGGTTCATGGTGGTCCAGTATTCTTATGGTGTGATAATTATACTGTTGAATAGTTGATTTATTAATAAAAACATCTGGCTTTTGATATGGAAAATAAGACTAAGCCAAGCCGATAATTGCTACGTTATTTTCAGCATATCTGCTTTTGTTTTGAGCAAAGATGCTTTAGAATATTCGCTCCCTTACCTGCAGGTCGTTTTTGCAATGGTGCAGAACGTGCCGAACAGGTGTTTAAAGAGGTTGTTATGGCTAAGTTAAAAACTCGCCGTGGTGCAGCTAAACGTTTCAAAGCGACTGCAAACGGTTTCAAGCGTAAACAAGCGTTCAAACGCCACATTTTGACCAAAAAATCTGCTAAACGTATTCGTCAATTGCGCGGTTGTGTCATGGTTCACGTAAGTGACATGAATTCAGTTCGTCGTATGTGCCCATACATCTAAGGAGATTATAAATGGCTCGTGTAAAACGTGGTGTACAGGCTCATCGCCGTCATAAAAAAATTCTTGCTCGTGCTAAAGGTTACTATGGCGCTCGCTCACGCGTTTACCGCGTTGCGTTCCAAGCAGTAATCAAAGCAGGTCAATACGCTTACCGTGACCGTCGTCAAAAGAAACGTCAATTCCGCGCTTTGTGGATTGCACGTATCAACGCTGGTGCGCGTCAAAATGGTTTGTCGTACAGCCGTATGATCGCTGGCTTGAAAAAAGCTCAAGTGATTATCGACCGTCGCGTACTTGCTGACATCGCTATGCATGATGCAGTTGCATTTGCTGCTTTAGCTTCTAAAGCTAAAGATGCATTAGCTGCTTAATCATCTTCGATGATTGAAAAAGACCGCTTTTTAGCGGTCTTTTTTATTTTGAGTACTATTTTTTTAAATTTCTTAAAATATCAATCCTTTTAATCCCATCTGCGTTTTGGAAATGTTGACAAGATAAACAAGCCAATTGCAACAAAGCCAATCGCTTGCATGGCGAGAATGATTTTATGCTCTGTTGGTAAAGCTGAAATTAAAGTGATGAATGCCATCAGCGGCATAACAAAAGTTAGAATGGCAAAGCCTTCTTTATAGGGATTATCTTCTGATATTTTTAAGCTTAATGCTCTTAAGACATGCAGGCCCATCCCCATGGCAAGACTGATGCCAGTTAATAGTACGGAAAGTTGTTGTACTGCGGAGCAGAGATAAATGATCACACACGTCGCAATACAAATAATCAGCTTTATTTGACGGGTACATTTATCTGAATACCAAAATTCCAGCATTATTGTGGTCCGTTGGAAAGATCGTTTTGATTCAGTAAAGATAAAGGCGAGAACAGACAGATGGCTAAGGCCATAAAGCCAATCCCTTGTGCGCCGGCAATTAAAATATCACCCTCCTGCATATGCATAAAAATCAGTGCCAACAGCAGGGCAATCGGAATCCAGACTAAGAGTCGATATAACAAACCGGTAGGATTTTTTACTGCAAAATGAATTTTGCAGTAACGGCAAATCAGGAAGATGATACCTGTGCCCAGATACATCAGAATTACATCCGGTTTTAACGGTTCCATCCAGTACAGTAGCGCTGTTACAATTGTAATCACAATAAAGATCATGAGTTTACGGAAGATGGAAACTTTAGGATCAAACCAAAATTCAAGCATGTTTTTCTGCTGGATAATTAAGAACTGAGAGCACTTTAGCAAAAATAAGGCAAAAAAAGCGAGGCTTTTGCCTCGCTAAAAATTAAGTATTTTTCTGTGGACCCCAATCATAGATTTTTTTATGGTAGGCATACCACATCATCCAGAGGCCAATCAGAATCATCGGAACGGTCAGGAACTGGCCTTTACTCATCCAGCCAATGAACAGCTGACCATTGTCCGGTTCGCGGAAGAATTCCACCACAAAGCGGGCAATACCATAACCAATCAGGAACAGGGCTGACACCGCCATTCGTGGACGTGGTTTTGAACTGAACCACCACAACACGATAAACAGAATTAAACCTTCACCCAAAGCCTGATACAGCTGAGAGGGGTGACGAACCAATTGTAAGGGGTCGGTTGGAAAAACCATGCCTAGAGCAAAGTTTGGATCCGAAACCGGGCGACCATACAGTTCACCGCCAATGAAGTTGCCAATACGGCCGAACATCAAGCCCGTCGGGACACACGGTGCAATAAAGTCCAGGGTTTGAAACCAGGTCATCTTGTATTTCTTACACCAGAACAGCATGGCCAGCATCACACCCAGAAAGCCGCCATGGAAACTCATACCGCCGGTCCAGACCTGAAATAGCCAGAGCGGATTGGCCAGAAACTGTTCAAAACCATAAAATAACACGTAGCCTACACGGCCACCGACCACGACCCCTAAAGCACCATAGAAAATCAGATCAGAAACCATGTCCGGCGTCCAGCCATCACGCTGTTTGGTTCTATGTGTTGCAAGTCCCCAGGCAAATAAAAATGCCAGCAAGTACATCAGTCCATACCAGTGGACTTGTAAGGGTCCCAGCGATACGGCAACCGGGTCAATATTGGGATAGGTCAGCATTCCTGTTCCTTGTCATTATGTTTTGCACAGATTTTAGCTGAATGTGATGAAAAATGTTGTACATTCAATGTGTAAAGATAAAGAGCATGGATTATGTGTATTGTAGCTTTGGCTTGGCAGGTGCTGGAAGATACGCCCTTATGTCTGATTTCCAATCGGGACGAGTTTTATCAGCGTCCGACTTCGGCCCTACACGCTTGGGAAAATAGCCCGATTCTGGCCGGACAAGACCTGCAGTCAGGCGGGACATGGATGGGGATTACCGCATCAGGTCGATGGGCTGTGGTGACCAATTTTAGAGATGCGAGCGATAAAAAGCAGTATCCGACTTCGCGCGGTCATCTGATACAGGCTTTTCTGGAATCTGATTTAACCCCGATCCGCTTTGCTCAAGCGCTGGAAAAACGGCAATGTGATTATGCTGGATTTAATTTATTTTTAGGTGATCAAACCCAGGCCGTGTATATGAGCAACCGCGGAGAAGCCCCACAGGTATTGGCCAAAGGGGTGTATGTGGTGTCCAATGGTTTAATGACCGAGCATTGGGAAAAAACCAGACATTTGCGCAAACGCTTTACCCAGGAATTTTTGCCGATGTTACAGCATACTGAAACCTCTGAGGCCGATCTGGAATTTGCTGTATGGGATATTCTGGAAGATGAACGGAAAATTATTCCTGAATTGTTGCCACAAACCGGTATTAGTACAGAAATGGAAGAATTGCTTTCATCGACCTTTATTCAAAGCCTGGTGTATGGCACACGCTGTTCCAATTTTCTAAGGATGAGCCAGAGTGCCTGGCTGTGGCAGGAAAAATCCCAGCAAGGGGAAACTCAAGGCAATATTATCCAGCTGCATTTGCCTTTAAATGAATAAAAAAATGCCGACATGAGGTCGGCATTTTTTAGCATGCAGCTTATTTACTTGGTGTCGCTTTCTTTACCATTGAGGGCGCGATTGGGTCAGCTGTAATATAACCCACCGCAGCGGCAAACTTTTTGTTGTAATTTGCATCAATAGCAGTGTCAAGTTGCGCAAGTAAATCTGCGCTTAAGCCACTACGTGCACCAGTAGCAGCATCTATTTTATAGAAACGGTTCCATTCATCACCTGGGTGCTGGAAGTTACTCATGATGTAGGTCCAGCCATTGACTTCATCTACGGCATGCAAACCAGTTGATTCTGCGCCTGCTGGCGTAGATAAGATACGATCTAGCGTTCCTGTATCCACATTGTATGCCCACAGATAGTTATTCAAATGGTTGCCTGAGTCTTCACCAATAAACAAAGTGCGTAGTTTTTCCGAGAACTTCAGGTTATCTGGACTGGCAATTTTTTCTGGATTCGCAGTGTTACCAAAGGTATCAAAGCTAATATCTTGCCCCATCAGTAACATATGACTTTGCGCAGGCACCCATTCACTTTTAATTAGTGTAGTGTTGCTGTCAAATTGATTGCCTTTAAGATCATGTGCAAGTACACCACCAGCTTTCAATGTTTTTGCGAATTTAATGTTATGCACAGCAACGTAACCGCTAGCATTTACAACCATTGAGTCCTGGATATTGGCAAGTGCAGAGTACGCCACTTTATCCTTGATATTAACAGTTGTGCCTTCCATTTTAGTGAATGCCATGCTTGCACCCATGAGCGCTGCATAACGATGAGTTTCTAAGAAAGCGGCTGCTTTTTCCATACCTGGTTTGAGTTTGACCCAAAGCTTTTTCTTCGCCAAGGTGATTTCAGTATAGCTGGCATCATTTGGATTTGTGTCTAAGCTTTCCATGATGTCAGTTGGTTGAATATTTTGAACATTCACCAAATCTTCAATTTCTTTACTGTTTGCAGAACCAAGTTTAATCCACTCAATACGTGCTGTAGAGGTTTCATTTAATTCATCTTTGTATTTAGCTGCGTAGAGTGTTCCCGCTGATAGGTCTTTTTCTTTATCTGCTACAAACATAAAGAAACCACCATTGGTATAGTCATCACCCATGATGACGGTTTTATTGTCAGGCATGACTTGAACCAGTTCATGTGAAATACGACCTAAACAATAATGTTTCTTGATGCTACCTGTACCATCTAAGTTGACGATAACTTCTGGTAAATGACCATAGTTATATGGTTTTACTTTGCTCATATCATTATTAAAGAAGTATTTTCCAAATCCAGTTGGAGCTGGACCGCCAATGCCTTGGTTGAAAGCATCCGGTTCATATTCTTCGCTTGAAAGATGCGTATTCCACGGAGAAAGACTCGCACCACAGGTAATCCATAAACCGTGCACAGGTGCTGTATTTACGTTGAAGTATTTCTTAAGTTCTAAATGACCCGTTTTTTGATCCTGATCGAGAGTCAAAATAGCGATTGGAGAAGGCAATTTACCATAGGTGTCTGCACCTGATTGGTCTTTTGAATTATATTCAAACTGAACCACATGGAATACCGGGGTGGTAACGCCGTCTACTTTTGCACCGGCTAAATGAATTAACGATGAACCATCTGGAGCATCAGAGAAGAACTGACGTTCTTGCCCGGCTACGGAGTTATCCATAATCGGGTTGCCATCAACATCAAAATAGCCACCAGCAACAATGTTTCCACCACCATGTTTGGGAACGGTCTGACCTGTAACAAAGAAGGGTTTATATGCAAGCTGATATTCTGTATTTGTTGCATCATCCCAAGTAATTTGTAGTTTTGATTTAACCGATGTCGTCGCCATGTCAGCAACCGTGTTCGGCGCAACCATTGGGGTAAATTTAGCACTTTTAAAATTGACAGGTTTTGTCGGTGGAGTGGTAATGATGTCTGAATCACTATTATTACACCCCGTTAATGCTGCTGTTGTGGCCATTGCCCCAAGCGGTAAAAAAGGAATTCCAGAAAACCATTTTAAAAGATCGCGACGAGTTGGCTGATGAGAAGTGGTTGTCATATTAAATCCGTAAAGTGTAATTAAGTTATTGTTTAGTTGATTATCATGAGCGATTGTATAAACGGGTGATGACAGTTTTTTTACACTTTTTGGTCAATTTAAAGACAATTTATTTTATTTAAAAATAATAAAATCAATACCTTAATATATATAAATAAAAACTCCAAACTTGCGTTTCAGGTTTGGAGCCGAGTAAAAGCAGTGTGATTATGGTTTGAATGCATGGCGCTTTTCTAACATCTTTCCAAGAAATAATCCTATTTCAAATAATAACCACATGGGAATGGCAAGCATCACCATGGAAAGTGCATCCGGTGGCGTCACAAACATGGCGACAAAGAAACAGCCCACCACAATGAAGCGGCGTTTTTCAATCAGACTTTGTGTGCTTACCGCTCCAATCAAAATAAGAACCAAAGTAATAATTGGAATTTCAAAGGTCAATCCAAATACTAAAAACAGTTTTAAGCAGAAACCCAGATAACTGTTAATATCCGTCATTGGTGCAACACTTTCTGGTGAAACACTAATAAAAAAATGTAGGATAGCAGGCAGGGTTATAAAATATGCAAATGCAACGCCCAGATAAAACAGAATAATGCTGCCAAATAAAAGTGGAACGGCTAAATGTCTTTCTTTTTCATACAATGCAGGCCGTACAAATGACCATAAAAAGTAGATGATCAATGGCATGGCCAGCATTAAGGCCACAAATAAATTCAACTTGAAGGGTGCCATAAAGGTTGCAGTGACATCCGTGGCAATCATGGTTGAATTGACAGGTAATTGCTGTCTGAGTGGTTCGGACAAAAGCTGATAGGTGTAATTGCGAAAGGGCAATAAGCAAAAAAATAGTAGCAGCGTAATACCGACGATTTTAAATAAATACTGGCGCAGTACGATTAAATGCTGCATTACAGGCATTTGTTGCAAATTTTCAGTTTGTGATTTGACTGCAGTCGCAGGTAATTGACTTGGACTCATACGGCAATCTTCAATTTAGATGGGAGATAAGAACGCGAAGCCATGATGACCTCTGAGCCATGTAATTTGATAAAATTCGCTGAAAATGGGGTCAAACGACACGTACTTAGCCAGATGTAAAGCTGTGGAGATGGCTCATCAGACTTAGACGGCTGTGTTGACTGGGTCAAATGATCAAGCTGCTTTTGCAAGCGTTGTTCAATTTCCGTCATGCGGTCAATTTCTTTTTGGATTTGTTCGCGAAATTCAGAAAGCTTCAGCTCACGATCGACTTCAGTTTGAACACTATGAATAAAACGTTTTGCTTTGCCATACCATTTTGCCGCGAAACGAGCAGCTTCAGGCAGTTTTTCAGGACCTAAAACTAAAAGTGCGATGATGGCAAAGCACAATAGTTCAGTCATACCAATATTTAGCATGGCTGCGCTCGCTTAGCTTTTTACAGAGCTTTCAGTATTTTTAACATGAGCATCAATGGTACGGGGCTCTTTAAGCTGAGTGTGTTCGGCCTCATCTTCTTTGATCGATTTTTTAAAATCTTTGACTGCACCACCGACATCTTTCCCCAGATTTTTGAGTTTCGATGTACCAAACAATAAAATGACCACAATTGCAAAAATCAGCACGTGCCAAATAGAAAGTCCTGCCATGTTATTTTCCTCTATTTTTGTTGTTCTCATCTCAACAGGATTTTATGACAAGGCCATGACGTTTCTGTTTCGGTTTTAAGACAACGCGTTGCATTGCAAAATGAACAGCGAAAACCATGTCATCAAAATCAGATTTGAAGCCCAGCTGTGCTAGGATGGGTTTTTAAATCAAAACCCTAAGCTGTACTTTCATGGCCCTGATTCTTCCTTTAATTTCTTTTCTGATCGGATATTGGGGTGTGCATGTTTTAAAGCCGATACGGCCATTATTGGCCGCTTTACTGGCCCGGATTCTTATTCCACTGCTGATCATTTACAACATGGTGTTCTATAAAGAAGGCAGTCTGTGGCTGATTGGTTTCAGCTTGGTCAGTTCCATTATTTTCTTCAGTATTTTTTATTATTTTCAAAAAGATAAATTACGCGCTCTGTGCTTTAGTTACTTAAATGGCGCATGGTTGGGGCTACCTTTTGCTTTGGCGGTCTTTGGACCTAAGGCCAGCAGCACCATTGTTGCGTTGTATATTGGTGGTTCACTGTTTGGCAATGTCTGTGCCGTGATGGCCGTGAGTGAAGCTAAACAGGATATCAGTTTCATCATTAAAAATGTACTGCTGTCGCCACCGGTCATTGCCTTGACCACGGCTGCTGTTTTGTCATTCTGGGATTTTAGCGCCTTTGAACATCATCCTGCCGTGCAATCGGCATATCAGCTGAATAAGGTGTTGGTGACGTTTTCAGGCATGTGCGTTTTGGGTATGTGGCTGAGTAAAGTCAGGATTGGCTGGGGGGATTTGAAGCGGAGTTTACTGATCATCAGTAGCCGGATGCTATTGGCGGTTTTGTTGTGTGCTGCGGCTTATCTGTTTTTACCAATTCCGCATCAAGCGCTGACATTTGCGGTGATGTTGATGTTCTTTTGTTTACCGCCTGCTGCCAATATTGTGGCGCTGGAAACGCATTATCAAGGTACCGGATATTCAGCAAAATATATTGCATCGGGTACGGTGGCCAGTGCGATGATTATTTCGATTTATGGTGTGGTGTTGCATGGTTTAGTGCCGGCATTATAAATATAAGAAAAGTTCTCTCTCCCAGAGGGAGAGAGTTAGAGAGAGGGTAGAGGAAAATATTCCCTTATGAAGCTGAATAGAAACTTAAAACTTTGTCCAATAAGTTGATCGTTACGATTACAGGCGAATTTATTTACCTCTCCCTTGCGCAGCAGCGCTGCTCATCTCCTAAAGGAGAGGGGATTAATAAGGAAATTACTTCTCCAAACTCGCCTTAAATAACTGCATAGCCTGACCGCGATGGCTAATTTTATTTTTATCTTCTTTGCTCATTTCGGCACTGGAAATACCCAGTTCAGGCAACCAGAACAACGGGTCATAACCAAAACCATTTTCACCACGAGGTGCTTCCAGTACTTCACCTTTCCAGATGCCCTGGAAAATTTGAGGTAGCGGATCATCAGCATGCTGAACCAGTGCAAGCACACAGACAAACATACCTTCAATCGTTTCACCTTCTTTACGAAGCGGTTTAAGTCGGGTTAAGAGTTTTTCATTATTGGCGGCATCATTGCCATGTTCCCCCGCAAAGCGTGCAGAATAAATCCCGGGAGCACCACCAAGGACTGGAACACAAATACCAGAGTCATCGGCAATGGCGGGTTTACCTGAGATTTTAGAGGCATGACGCGCTTTGATGATTGCATTTTCAATAAAGCTCATCCCATCTTCAATGGCATCTTCAATATTCAGTTTGCCTTGTGGAATCACTTCTACAGGGAGATTTAACTCGGCAAACATTTTTTCAAATTCGGCAATTTTTCCTTTGTTATTGCTCGCAAGTACGAGTGTTCCTTGAGATAACCAATCTTGTGCAGACATTTTATAAAAGCTCTGATTTTGAAAATGAGTTTAATTTTACCTGAAATGGTGAGTAAGAAGCAGCCAATAAAAAAGCACCCGAAGGTGCTTTTTAGAATCAGGCTAAATTACTGTGCCTGAATCCATTTGTCCGCACGGTCACGCGCCATACGAATCTGTTCTTGGGTCAAGTTCGCTGCCAAAGCGGTTTTTTTACCTTCAGACAGAGAAATGACTTTATTGTCGAGCATGCCATCACGGGTAGACAGTTCATACCACTGGTAAGCACCGACGTAATTTTTCTTCTGTTCTTCCATCATGGCAAGATTAAAGCTGGCGCGGTTATCACCATGGCTTGCCGCTTTTTCAAAATATTTACGTGCCAAAGTTTCATCTTTTTTGGTGCCAATACCATCAGCCAGCATACGGCCCACATTCAACTGGGCAGCGGTCAGACCTTGGTCAGCAGCAGCTTTGTACCAGCTAAAAGCTTGATGTTCATCTTTTTGAACATCTTTACCTTGCTGGTATTTGGTGGCCAGATAGAACTGTGCACCCGCTTGACCAGATTTTGCAGATTTGGTCAGGCTATTGATATCCATAACAGAATATTGTGCTGCTTGGCTAGAAACAGAAGGTGCTGGTGCAACATAATCTGCATGAGCTTGAATGCTAAAAAGACCAACCAATAGTGTGCTTAATAATATTTTTTTCATAGTGCGCTCACTCGATAAATAGCGACTTCACCAAACAGATTCGGGATATGTTTACTCAGTAAACTTCCTTGCTGATCCCCATTTACGGCGAGTCGATTAATAATCCGGATATCATTTTCAGCACAAAGTGCTTCAAAATCACGGAAAGTACATAAATGAATATTAGGCGTGTTATACCACATATACGGTAAAGCTTCCGAAACGGGCATCATTCCTTTGAGTGCCAAGAAAGAACGGGTCTTCCAATGCGCAAAGTTCGGAAAGGTGATAATGGCCTGTTTCCCCACACGCACCATGTCACGCAATAACACGTCTGGTGCATCTACAGCTTGCAAGGCCTGTGCCATAACCACATAGTCAAATGACTGGTCTGCAAAGCGGCTTAAACCGAGGTTTAAGTCTTGTTGGATAATATTTAACCCTCGACTGACCGCAATTGCAATCTTTTCTTGATCAATTTCCAACCCGTATGCACGAATGTTGTGCTTTTTGCTCATATGTGCCAGTAGTTCACCATCACCACAGCCCAAATCCAGCACGCTAGAATCAGGTTTAATCCATGTTTCTGCCAGTTGATGATCGATACGCATTACACGGTCTCCTTAGGTGTGGCTTCAAGGTGTTCTGCACCACCTAAAAATGCACGTAATGATTTAACGTAAAGCGGAATAGGGAACAGGAATGAATCATGGCCTTGTTCTGCATCAATATCAACATAGCTGACAGGTTTGTGGTTACTAATGAGGGCATCGACAATTTCTTGCGAACGCTGTGGGGTAAAACGCCAGTCGGTGGTAAATGAAACCACCAGGAAACGGCATTGGGTATTGGCCATGGCCTTAGTTAAGGACAATTCATATTCACGTGCCGGATCGAAATAATCCAAAGCCTTGGTCATGATCAGATAGGTATTGGCATCAAAGTTACGGCTGAATTGTTCACCTTGATAACGCAAATAACTTTCCACCTGGAATTCGACATCAAAACCGTACATAAATTTGCCAGACTTTAAGTCACGACCAAATTTCTGTTTCATGGCTTCTTCAGACAAATAGGTAATATGACCGACCATACGCGCCAAAATCAGGCCACGTTTTGGATAGCTGTCATTTTCCAGATAACGCCCATGATGGAAGTCCGGGTCAGACAGAATGGACTGACGCGCCACTTCGTTAAAGGCAATATTTTGTGCCGAAAGTTTTGGGGCGCTGGCAATAATGACACAGTTTTTTAAACGGTCCGGATAATCCACCGACCATTGCAAAGCCTGCATCCCGCCAAGTGAACCACCAATGACAGAATACCAGACATCAATACCTAGACGGTCGGACAGCATGGCTTGGGTTTTCACCCAGTCACGCACGGTCACCAAAGGAAAGTCCGGACCATAAGGACGGTTGTCATTTTCAGGATTTGGAGAGATGGGGCCGGTTGAACCACTGCAACCACCAATGTTGTTTAAGGCAACGACAAAGAATTTAGACGTATCAATGGCTTTGCCCGGACCAATACAGGAATCCCACCAACCTGGCTTTTTGTCATCTTCATGATGATAGCCGGCTGCATGATGATGCCCAGACAACGCATGGCAAATCAGAATCGCATTGGATTTATCTGCATTGAGCGTACCATAGGTTTCAATCATGATTTCGAAACGTGGCAGAATACGACCACATTCAAGCTCTAACGGCTCTTCGAACAGGAATTTTTCTGGGGTCACTAGACCCACTGAGTCAGCTGGAAAAGACACAGGAATAATTCGCCTTAAATCTTTAGGATGAATAACAAAAGGATACCACTTGAGGGTATCCTTTCTAAAGTTTTTTATTTGATAAAGCTTATACGGCAGCAGCAATCACTTGATCTGTGCTCAATACACCTTGCTCAATCAAGCGGTTTGTACAGGCAATAATCGCTTCAATGGATGAGGTCACGATGTTGTCGTGTACACCGGCACCAAAGGCAGATTTACCAGTACCTTTGACTTGAAGCTCGATTAAAGCCAAGGCTTTGGCATGTGCACCAGAACTGATACTGCGTTCTTCATAGTTCAACACATCAATTGGTAATTGCAAGGCATTCAAGATCGCCGAGATCGGACCGTTGCCTTCACCACGCAAGTGCTGGGTTTCACCATCTACCACCACATCAAGTTCAATCACCTGGTTGCCATTTTCATCTGACAATCTGTAGTTTTTGGCAGAATAATGCGCATCTTTAGCAGCAACATAAGTGTCTTTAAATAATGACCAGATATCTTGTGCTGAAATTTCTTTGGCCTGTTCATCAGTCACTTGTTGTACCACTTGAGAGAATTCAATTTGCAAGCGACGCGGTAACACTACGTTGTAATTAGATTCTAACAAGTAAGAAATACCGCCTTTACCTGATTGTGAGTTGACACGAATCACGGCGTCATAGTCACGGCCCAAATCTTTAGGGTCGATTGGCAAGTAAGGCATATCCCAGATTTCTTCGTTTTTCTGATGCTCAAAACCTTTCTTGATGGCATCCTGATGCGAACCAGAGAAGGCAGTGAATACCAAATCACCCGCATATGGATGACGTGGATGTACAGGCAAACCGGTACATTCTTCAACAGTGGCAATAATTTCATTGATGTTGGAGAAATCCAAGTTTGGTGCAACACCTTGGGTGTACATGTTCAAGGCAATCGCTGCAACGTCGACGTTACCGGTACGTTCACCATTCCCAAACACACAGCCTTCCACACGGTCAGCACCGGCCATAATCGCCAATTCAGATGCAGCAATACCACAGCCACGGTCGTTATGACAGTGCACGGAAATAATCACCCCATCACGACGCTGAATGTTGCGGTGCATCCATTCAATCTGGTCGGCATAGACGTTTGGACCTGACACTTCAACGGTTGCAGGCAAGTTCAAGATGACTTTGTTTTCAGGTGATGCTTCCCAGATTTCGGTCACGGCATCACAGACATCTTTCGCCACTTCCAATTCTGTTGCAGAGAAACATTCAGGGCTGTACTGGAATACCCATTCAGTTTCAGGATATTGCGCTGCATATTCTTTGACTTTTTCAGCCGCATTCATGGCCAACTGTTTGGCACCGGCCACATCAACATTCAAGACTTTTTGACGGAAAGTCGGTGAGTTGGAGTTGTAGATATGCACGATGGCACGTTTAGCACCAATTAAAGATTCAAAGGTACGTTGAATCAAATGATCACGCGCCTGAACTAAAACTTCGATATACACGTCATCTGGAATATGACCTTCTTCAATCAATTTACGGGTGAAGTCAAAGTCAATTTGCGATGCAGAAGGGAATCCGATTTCAATATGTTTGAAGCCGATTTTCACCAGCATCTGGAACATTTTAAATTTTTGATCAATGTCCATCGGTTCGAAAATCGCTTGGTTACCGTCACGTAGGTCGGTACTCATCCAAATTGGCGCTTTTGTGATTTCATTGTTCGGCCATTGACGGTCTGGCAAGTCTACACGTTGGTACATGCGACGGTATTTTTTACTTGGATCAGCCAACATCATGAGGTAACTCCTTGTGTAGCATGGGTTGCTTCAGGTCGTGGATAACGGCAACCTGCTACTTATATAGATTGTGTCTATTCTAGCAATTTACAAGTCTGACACTGGAAGACATTAGTCGAAAGTTGTAATAAAACCAATGCATTCTTAGGATTTAGCTTTATCGCAGATCTTGCAAATCTATAACTAAATATTAGTGCACTTATTCCGGAAATAATTTCCTATTTTTGCGCTGCAGCAATAGTTATGGAAAATTATTTCCTTTATTTTGCCTATTTGTGAAAAATATATTCTTCTGAGATGTCATTTAGCGTCGCAGTTCCCATTAATGCCATGGTAATCTCAAATTCTTCCTTCAGAATTTTCAGCACATGGGCCACACCTAGCGCACCCGCGCTGGCCAGTCCATAAATATAGGGGCGACCAACTAAAACTGCAGAAGCACCCAGTGCCATGGCTTTGAAGATATCGGAGCCACGACGAATGCCGCCGTCGTAGAGCAGGGGAAAATCCTCAGGTACAACTTTTTTAATCAGTTGTAACGCGGTCAGTGGCGGAATGCAGGTGTCCAGCACCCGGCCACCATGATTGGACACAATCAGGCCTTGAACCCCTTGCTGAATGGCCAGCAAGGCATCATGCGGATTGATAATGCCTTTTAAAATGACTGGTAATGAGGTCTGTTGAACAATCCAGGCGATATCGTCCCAGGTTGGCGCGATTTTCATCAGACCATGAAAGACTGGATGCTCACCCGCCTGCAGTTCAGGCAAGGGAATATGTGCCGGAGTATGTGGATGTTGCATGCCTTCCGGTAAATGAAAAAACACCCGACGTTCACGATCCCGGATGCCAGTATGTGGTGAATCGACTGTAATCACGAGGGCTTTAAAATTGTGCTGTTCCGCTAGTTTGACCAGAGCCAGCGACTTTTCCCGATCACCTTGCCAATACAGCTGAAACCATTTGTAGGGATTGTCCTGTTTTAAGCTGCGCAGGTCGGTATTGGTAAATGTACTTAATATGATATTGCTGCCCAGTACTTCCGCGGCCAGTGCAGAAGCTGCTTCAGCATCAGGATGGAACTGTTGCTGATGACCAATTGGCGCCAGAAAAATTGGGTGCGGATAATGTTGTCCAAACAGCTCGCAAGTGGTATTACCCTGAGTTAGGTCTTTGAGCATACGCGGCAACAAATGAATCTGTTTGAACTGGTCCAGATTATCCCGAACACTGATTTCATCCATTGATCCGCCTTGCAGATATTGCCAGACCATATCTGATAAGTGTTTCTGCGCCTCAATTTCATAATCGGCCACCGTCTGCAAATAGGCCGGAATCTGGGTCAGCGGAGGAAGGGGAGTGGATGGATTCATAGCTCAGCCCATTGGCGCAATAAATTATGATAGTGGCTGGTTAAAGCCACAACTTCTTCGGTATCGCCGATGTGCTGCCGCAATTTGATCAGATTCATGTCCAGATTAAACAGCATGCTGCGTTGCCAGTCATCTTTGACCATGCTTTGAATCCAGGTACATGCCGCGATGCGTTGACCGCGTGTTACCGGTTCAACCCGATGCAAACTGGTGGCCGGATAGACAATCGCATCGCCCGCATCCAGCTTCACTTCATGACAGCCGTAATTATCTTCAACAATCAGTTCACCACCTTCATATTCATCGGGTTCAGATAAAAATACGGTGATCGAGACATCAGTACGAATGATCTGTCCGATGCTATTGGAATATTGCACTGCGTTGTCGACATGATTGCCATAATGGCCTGCATCCTGATAGCAGTTAAACAGTGGCGAAAGAATATGTCGGGGCAATGCGGCAGATTTAAGCAGGATATTGTTGTTTAATGCCTGAATTATGCGAGGTGCCAAGGATTGATAGGCAATGCTGTTGGGATCTATTTGTAAATTATTCTTTATTTTTTGCGCCTGAAAGCCTGCGCTTTGCTGACCCTGGATCCAGGCTTGACTTGTATCCAGTTGCTGACGTAATTCGGCGACCTGCTGTTTGGTTAAAATTTCAGGAATATGTAACATCATCCGCTTTATCTGCATCCCTTAAATGGCTTGGACTCAAAAAAATAATGTAGTGCGCTAGTTCTAACACACTACATTTATACTAAATCTGATGAAACTTAGCGAATTGCTTAAAATTTATAATTAAAAGTCAGTGCTGCCGAACGCGGCTGTCCTAATACCACACGACCGCCGCCGTTGTTTAAGGTGCTGATGTATTCCTTGTCTGCCAGGTTATAGACATTCAGGTTAAGAGAGGCATTTTTATTAAAGCTGTAACCGGCCATTGCATCAAATACCACATAACCCGGAATACTTGGCATATTTGCCGCTGCAGTGTCTGTTGTTATCACACGTTTTTGATCATCGACATAACGTGCCCCTAAGCCCAATTTAAAGCCGGCTACATCATAGGTAGACCATAAACTTGCCGTCCATTCAGGTGACCAGCGTTCTGCTACAGTAATCGCTGTTGCTGTCTGTTGGTTCAGTTGTTTGACTTTCATATGCGCCACACCTGCCGAAATATTCCAGACATCGGTGATTTGCCCCACAGCACTCAGTTCTACACCATCAACACGTTTTTTCCCTTCTTGTACGGACAGCTGGGTAATCGGATCAATCGTAAACTGGTTTTCGTTTTCAGTACGGTATGCCGCAGCATTCAATGCCAATTTACCTTGTAACAGATCCCATTTGGTTCCGATTTCATAATGATGGGTTTCTTGTGGATCGGCAGCTGAACTGTTCGCACCTGTTTCTGACAGGGTAAAGTTGGCACTTCCCGGAGGAGTCAGTGATTTGGCATAAGAGGCATACACGCTGCTGTAGGTAGTCGGTTTATATAGACCACCGAGTTTCCAGCTAAATAATGTATCGTGTGCTCCTAAATCTGTTTGTGTGCGAGTCACAGCAAGGGTGGTTGAATTGGTATTAACCGATAGTGCATCGTAATTGGTATCGTAATAATCGATACGCACACCGCCATTCAGCTGGAAGCGTTCACCAAATTTCAGCGTGTCAAACAGATACGCAGCCGCTGTATCTGTTTCTCCATGGGTATAGCCACCATTTGGCACGACCGCAGGAACTGCATCATAACGGTTTGGACGGTAGAGATTTGCTACAGTTGATGGTGCTGCTTGTCCCGGAATCTGTGCAGATAAGGTTTGCGTATTTTGTTCTTCTTTTAAGAATTCCAGTCCTGCGACTACATCATGCTCAATTGTTCCTGTTTTGACATTCCAGTTTATAGTGGACTGGTTTGCAAGGATTTTATTTTCCTGATCCACGCCTTGTCTTGACCGAGATACGGTCCATTGTGATGGATTTGTGGAATTATTTCTGTTTAAGCTATTTATTCCTGTTAAAACCCGATCCATTTCAGTTTTACCCCAACGGGTAATATTGGTCAGTTTAAGGTTTTCAGCCAGATCACTTTCAATCTTGGCTGTGAACATGTCCGCATCGACATCTTCATGGTCATCAACATGGCCATAATAGTTTTCACTATTTACTTTAGGTGCTTGAGCCAATGCTGAATCTGTATTGTAAAAGCCTTTCATACCAATGGTTGGAATACCACCGTCCGGAATATTGCGTTGACGGATATGTTGTGAATAGAGATACAGGCGTGTATCTGTATCTAGACCAAAGGCAATGGCTGGAGCAATGGCCCAACTATTATTTTCAATATAGTCACGACCTTCAACGCCACCATCTTGTCCCATAGCATTCAAACGGACTGCAATGCCATCATTAATGACTTGATTAATGTCAGCAGCCAGTCGCGCATGCTCTGCCGTATTATAGGTGGCAGATACTTCACGGCTATTTTCAGCTTGAGGCAGTTTGGTTGCCAGATTGATATAGCCGGATGCTGCACCACGGCCTGCTTCTGAGCCAGAAGGTCCTTTTACAACTTCAATCTGTTCCAGGTTGAAAACATCCCGGGTAATCGCTCCCAAGTCACGAATGCCATCGACATAGGTTGAGGTTTGAGTGGAAAAACCGCGCATCTAGAAAGCATCACCGGCGCTGGTATTGCCATTTTCACCCAGTTGCAGGGTAATGCCCGGGGTATTTCTTAAGGCTTCAACTAAAGAAGTAGCACCTTGTTCTTTTAGTAATTCTTTTTTAATCACTGAAATGGTTTGCGGTGTATCGACTAATGGTTGAGTATATTTCGGTGAACTGACGGTATCGGCTTTATATTTATTGTCTGATTTTGCTTCTACTGAAATGGTGGGAAGTTGTGTGGTTTCTTTGGGTGCAGCAGCTTGAGCCATGAGGGGGAAGGAAGCAGCTAAAGCCACCAGCTGAGCATTTCTGTTGTGTTTACGGCTTTTAATCTGTGCCATGGTCGGTTATCCCTAGTTTAAATTGGACAGTAATCCACGATTGCATTTCAGCTTTTAAGATTGTCATCTGGCAGTAAAAGTGGAGAAAAAGTGGAGGTATTGTTATGGCCTGTAACAATTGATGCGAATTTTAATGATAATTATTATCAATAACAATAGTAATAAGCATGGAATCTGCATGAAAATGGATGGAAATATTGTTTAATTCAGGCGTATTAATTTAATAAAACAATCATGGCAAATGGGAAAAACGATATAAGACCATTAAATTTGACTAAAAGATAAAATAATTAAAAATTCAAATAGTTATAAGGTATTGAATGGGCTGGTAGATGTGAGAACTTCGCAGCCCTTTGAAATTTTTTTGCATTAAAACATTAAAGCTCAGCCCATTTACGCATTAAATTATGATACAGGTTGGTGAGTTTAATCACCTCGCCATGTTGATCTCCCAGTTGCATGCGCAAGTTCTGAATGGATTGATCCAGATTAAACAGCATATGGCGTTCTGCATCATCACGGATCATGCTTTGTACCCAAAAGAACGAGGCAATCCGGCAGCCCGCGGTCACGGGAGTAACTTCATGTACACTGGTTGATGGATACAGAATCATGTCACCCGCAGGCAATTTTACTTCATGGTAGCCATAGGTGTCCTCAACCACCAGTTCACCACCTTCATATTCTTCGGGATCACTTAAAAATACCGTGCAGGATAAGTCCGTGCGCAGGCGTTCATTGCTGCCGCGAATACGTCGGATGGAATTGTCGACATGAAAACCAAAAGCTTCATTGTTTTCATAGCGGTTAAACAGCGGGGGAATGATGTCTAAAGGAATTGCTGCCGACAAAAATAAAGGATGTTGTCCTAATGATTCTAAAATAATGGTACTTAAGTGATGGGTCAGGGGATGATCTTCAGGCAGTTGCTGATTCTGTTTGACTGTAGCTGAAAGGGTGCCGGCAGTGACCTTACCATTGACCCATTCAATTTTTGCCATTTCATCACGGAAATATTGAATTTGTTCTTTAGTCAAGACATTGGGAATATGATGGATCACGGCAAGATACCTTTACAAGAATGAATTCTTTGAGCTAAAAAAATAGCCTCATTATGAGGCTATTTAAACTCAAATCCCATAAATAAATTATGGGATTTTGACATGGATTTTAGTATTTGAAGTTTAGTGACAATACCGCGCTACGACCTTCTGCTTCAGTGGCATAGTGAGATGCATAAGCTTTAGTGAAGTAACGTTCGTCAGACAGGTTATTGACGTTCAATTGAAGGTCAACATTTTCGTTGACGTTATAACGTGCCATTGCGTCATAACGTACATAACCTGGAACGTATTTGGTATTAGCTGCGTTACCATAGACTTTGTCCATTGCAGTTGCACCAGCACCCAAGGTTAACTGTGGCAATACTTGGTAAGTTGTCCAAAGAGTTGCAGAGTTTTTCGCAACGTTTTGAACTTGATTGCCTTCATTAGCGTCTTTTGGACCATCATCCAAAATTTCACTGTCTAAATATGTATAGCCTGCAGAAACAGCCCATTTATCAGTAATATTACCGTTAGCACCTAATTCAATACCATCAACACGTGTTTCACCAATATTGCGGGTAAAACCATCAGTATCAGCAGCTCTCGTATTGGTTTTTTCAGTACGGAAAATTGCAGCGGTAAGATTCAATTTATCATTGAATAAGTCCCACTTGGTGCCAACTTCCATTGTACGAACTTCTTCAGGTTTTAAATTATTTGTTGCGTTAGCCTGTTCTTCGGTCGTATTTCGACCAAAGGTACTTACGCCTTCTGAACCATCACCTGCATCCACACCAATTGGGTTTGCTGAAGTAGCATAACTTGCATAAATCGAACCATTTTCGACAGGCTTGAAAGTTAAACCAGCTTGGTAGTTGAAGAAGTCCGTATCACTTTCATATTTGACTTTTTCACCAACCTGACGCAAAGCTGGAATGGATGTAGTTACACCATTTTGAGTTTGAGTAGTTGGTTTTGTATTAGAGTTGGTAGAGCCATAGGTCATGGTTGAACCAGTTTCGAATTTATCCCAACGGACTCCTAAATCGAGAATCCATTGAGGATTAAATTCAATACTATCTAAGAAATAAACCGAAGTAGATTTAGATTCAATATTATATTTGTCTGCACCTTGAGTGCTAAGAGAGCCAGTAAATGGATACTTACTAGGATTATTCACATTCACACAGCCAGGACCTGTAGAAGTTGCCGAACAAGCATATGCAGTACCGGTTGCATCCTTACCATTAATAATATATTGAGTTCGGTCTGTTTCTTGGTCTGAGTATTCAGCACCTAGGTTAAAACTATGTTTTAATGCACCTGTATTAAACTTACCAGTTAAAGCAAGCTGATCAGTAAAGGTATCGGTATCAGCGACGCGTGAATTTGCGCGGGCCCACACATTACCTGTTAATGCGCCACCTGTTTGATAAAAATTACCTTTTGAATCATCTGGGTTGGTCCACAGGTAATCATTCTTAGATTTATTATAAACAGTAGTATTAGAAATTGTTAGATTGTCAGTCAAGTCATGTTCTAACTTAATGGTACCGACCTGATTTTCCTGTTTTTGGAAATCGCGGTCTTTCCAGCCGTAGTAAATACCTTGTTTGACATCGATTGGTTTACCATTTCCATTTTCTGGAATTCGAGCAGGCTGATTGGTTGCTGAGAAAGGATTGTTATAAGGAATACCAGAATCTGGAATGTCATCTGTCTTTAAGTAGTAATAACTTAAAGTTGCGCGAGTCGGGGTATCCAGACCAAAAGTAATACTTGGGGCAATACCGGCACGTTTGTATTCAGTACCGTTAGCTTGACCGGCTTTTTCATTGTGGTGACCCATCACCGCAACACGCGCGGCAATACCATTACCAAAATCTTTGTTGCCATCTAAAGTAATACGTTGGTAACTGTCTGTACCTGCACCAATAGAACCTTCTAAAGAGTCACCTTTTTTAGCAACTTTAGAAATCATGTTGATACTACCACCAGTGGTACCCGCACCACCCATAGCAGATGCAGAACCTTTGGTGACTTCAACTTGTTCGACTGCAAACATTTCACGGTTTTGTGAAGTTGCATTACGCACGCCGTCTACATACATAGAGCTTTCAGAGTTGTAACCACGAATAAATGGACGGTCGCCATTCGGGTTACCACCTTCACCCGCACCTAAAGTAATACCAGGTACAGTACGCAAAGCATCGCTTAAAGTTGTCACTTGAGTATCTTCAATCAATTGCTTAGAAATGACAGATACAGATTTAGGTGTATTCAATAAAGGAGCAACAAACTTGGAGTTGGCTGATTTATCTACTTTTAGACTTTGTTCTGCTTCTGCTTGAGAATGAATAGTTTCAAGTTGAGCAACTTGATCTTGTGCAATTGCATTACCTGCCATCACTGAAAGTGAAGAGACAATCGCAGAAGATACGATTTTTTTGCGTGTTTTAATGAAGGCCATTTCGAACTCAAAATGTGTACTGTGAAAATGTATGAGAATAATAATGATTCTTATTTTATATCACCATCTATACTAATTGTAATTAGTAGCGTTTATTTATTTTTTAATCGATTATTTGAATGAAATAATATAACAATTATTATTTAAAATATTGAAAATAATATATATTTAATATTTTTACATTTGTTGTCTTTTTAATCGAGAATACTGATGTTTAATTTTATTAACAGTTATGCGGCAAATAAGTAACAAATATTTCATCTTTGTAGGTCATGGTTATGCTCGGTTAAATGGTGTCATTATTTTAGGATGTTGCAGATTTCTAGATAAGCGTTATTAATCTAAAGCGGTATAAGAGAAGAGCAACAAAACAAACTGTTAGCAAATTTAAAGTTGTTATGATGAGTTATGTATTCAGACAAAACATAAAAATAACTAAGATTTTGAAATGAAAAGAATAAATGGTAGAAAGCTAAGAGGCTAATAAGATATATAAAATTTCAGGTTATATGCTGCTGCATTGTGCAAAGTTGTAATAAAAACAGACATTGCTTATCAGAATGCTTAAAATTTAATGGTTAAATCATCCTGTTTTGTATATCTTTCAATGTTGTCATATAATGTGGCACTTTCAAAATTGCAATTACTATTTCTATATCGAGGAAGCCATGCAAGTAACTTCTGAAGCGGTTTCGGGCGTTGCCCGTCGTTTAAATGTATCTGTACCGACGAGCCGTGTGAACGAGCAATTTGAAGCCCGTTTAAAACGCACTGCTAAAACTGTGAAGATCAACGGCTTCCGTCCAGGTAAAGTGCCTTTAAATGTAGTACGTCGTGAATATGGCGCAAGCATTTATCAAGAAGTTGTGAACGATGTAATTCGTGACACAGTATTTGAAGCGATTCAACAAGAGAAAATCAATGCTGTTGGCATGCCAAACATTGATAAAGTTGAAAACAAAGAAGACGCTCTTGTTTATGAAGCAACTGTAGAAGTTTATCCAGAAGTTGAAGTTAAATTTGACGGTCTGGAAGTTGAACGTAAAGCAACTGAAGTGAACGATAAAGACGTTGATCAAATGATCGAGAACCTTCAAAAGCAACGTGCTTCTTGGGCTGAAACGAAAGGCATGGCTAAAAAAGACATGCAAGTGACTTTCGATTTCGAAGGTTCAGTTGATGGTGAAAAATTCGAAGGCGGTTCTGCTGAAGACTTTAAACTGGTTCTAGGTTCTGGTCGTATGATCCCTGGCTTCGAAGACGGTATCGTTGGTATGAAGAAAGGCGAAGAGAAAGTAATCGATGTTACTTTCCCTGAAGATTACCAAGCTGAAAACCTTGCTGGTAAAGCTGCTCAATTCAAAATCACTGTGAAGCTTGTTGAAAAACAAAAACTTCCAGAAGTTGATGCTGAATTCTTGAAAATCTTCGGTTTAACTGAAGAAGAAGGCGTTGAAAAATTAAAAGCTGACGTTCGTAAAAACATGGAACGTGAAGTGAAAAACGGTCTTCGTAACCAAGTGAAAGGCGCAACTTTTGATGCGCTTGTAGCTGCAAACGAAGTTGAAGTTCCTGCTTCTATGTTATCTCAAGAAATTGACCGTCAACGTCAACAAATGATTCAACAGTTCACTCAACAGTTTGGTGCTCAAGGTGCGAAAGCATTTGACAGCAGCATGCTTCCAGATGACCTGTTCAAAGAACAAGCTGAAAAATCTGTAAAACTTGGCGTGTTGGTAAGCAAAGTTTTAGCTGACGCTAAAATTGAAGTTGATGCTGCTCGCGTTGATGCTTACATCGAAGACATGGCTTCTTCTTACGAAGATCCAACTGAAGTGATTGAATACTTCAAAAATGACAAACAGCAACGTGCTCAAATTGAAGCTGTTGTGTTAGAAGATCAAGTGGTTGATCACATCTTGGCAGCTGCTAAAGTGACTGACACAAAAGTAAGCTATGAAGACTTATTGAAAGAGCAACAAGCTCGTCAACAAGGCTAAGCTTAGCTGACCAAAAAAAGGCGCATCATGCGCCTTTTTTTATGTACAGGCTTATCGTGTACATGTCCTGAATTCACAATGCTTATATAAAAAATATCTGTTATTTAATTGGGAATATTTTGCATTTTCGGCAATTATCCCTCATATTGTGACTATGAGTTGAGTAACAAAAAATTTAGGAATAAATAACGTATGTATGTTCCAACAATTGATAACGCTTTAGTACCCGTGGTGGTAGAACAGTCTTCTCGTGGTGAGCGTTCTTTTGATATTTTCTCACGTCTTTTACGTGAACGCGTCATCTTCTTAACCGGTGAAGTTGAAGACAACATGGCCAATTTAATTGTTGCTCAGATGTTGTTTTTAGAAGCAGAGAACCCAGATAAAGATATACACCTCTATATTAACTCCCCAGGGGGGTCGGTGACTGCAGGTATGGCCATTTACGATACCATGCAATTCATTAAACCAGATGTAGTGACTTATTGTATGGGACAGGCAGCCTCTATGGGTGCATTCCTGCTCAATGCTGGTGCCAAGGGTAAACGTTATTGCTTGGAAAATGCACGTGTGATGATTCACCAGCCACTCGGTGGTTTCCGTGGTCAAGCATCGGATATTGAAATTCACGCGCGTGAAATTCTATTCATTAAAGAACGTTTAAACCGTTTAATGGCAGAACATAGTGGTCAAGACTATGAAACTGTTGCAAGAGATACTGACCGTGACAACTTTATGACAGCGCAGGCTGCCAAAGAATACGGTCTCGTGGATGAAGTGTTAAGCAAACGTCCATAATTTTCAGATTTTTATATTGGAGTGAATATGTCCGATCATCCTCAAGGACAAAAGCATTGTTCATTTTGCGGTAAAACGCAGTCTGAAGTCGGGAAACTGATTGCAGGTGAGGACGCTTACATCTGTAATGAGTGTGTGGACGTATGCTTAGATTTAGTCCAAACCAGTCAACAAGTTGAATCTGGTGATTGGGCAAGTAAACCTTTGCCAAAACCACACGAAATTCGTGCTGCACTTGATCAATATGTCATTGGTCAGGATGTAGCGAAAAAAACACTTTCAGTTGCTGTATATAACCATTACAAGCGCCTAAAAGTGACGCATAACGGTCATAAGCATGATGATGCGATTGAACTGGCAAAAAGTAATATTTTATTGGTTGGGCCAACAGGTTCAGGTAAAACGTTACTTGCGCAAACGCTTGCACGTTTACTTGATGTTCCATTTGCGATGGCAGATGCGACCACTTTAACCGAAGCAGGTTATGTGGGTGAAGATGTTGAAAACATCGTACAGAAGCTGCTGCAAAAAGCCGATTATGATGTAGAAAAAGCGCAAAAGGGCATTATCTATATCGATGAAATCGACAAGATTACCCGTAAGTCTGAAAATCCATCCATCACCCGTGATGTGTCTGGAGAAGGTGTTCAGCAAGCACTTTTAAAAATGATCGAAGGTACTGTGGCTTCCATTCCTCCGCAAGGTGGTCGTAAGCATCCGCAGCAAGAGTTCATTCAGATTGATACCTCAAATATCTTGTTTATCTGTGGTGGTGCCTTCTCTGGTCTAGAGAAAATCGTACAGCAGCGTCAGGAAAAAGGTGGCATTGGTTTCACGGCAGATGTGAAGAAAAAAGACGAAAGTAAAAAATTGTCTGATTTGTTCCGTCAGGTTGAAGCAACTGACCTGGTGAAATTTGGTCTGATTCCAGAGTTCATTGGTCGTTTGCCAGTGATTGCGACTCTGGATGAACTGGATGAAGAAGCATTGATGCAGATTCTGACTGAGCCGAAAAACGCTTTAACCCGTCAATATCAATATCTATTTGATATGGAAAATGTGGATTTGGTATTTGAAAATTCAGCGCTTCGTGCTGTGGCTAAAAAAGCCTTGGAGCGTAATACCGGAGCACGTGGTTTGCGCTCAATTCTGGAAAATGCATTGCTTGAAACCATGTATGATCTTCCAAGTCAGAAGGAAGTAGGTACTGTAGTGGTGAATGAGGCTGTGATTAATGATGGTGCGAAACCTGAATTAAAAGCAGAACGTCAGCCTAAATCAGAGACTGAAACAGCGGCTAAAGTAGATTTAAAAGTTGTAAATTCTAAATCAGCTTAATTCGCTATTCGTCAGAAACGTGCGGAAAACTCGTGTTTTCGCACGTTTTTTATTTCCAAAAATAAATCGCAATGTTAATCTCAATCACTAGGCGTGGACGCCGAAATAAGATCAACCAACTCAGATTAAAGTCGTGATTCAAAGTCGCGATGAATAGAACGAAAAATTAAGTATTTATTTGAGTACAAAAATAAAAAATACGCGGTGAGGGAAAATCATGCGTGGAGTCTGTATTGCCATTTGTGCAAGCGTAATTTTATTGGGATGCCATGGCAAAACTGCAATGGAGCATGCTCAAGTCACATCAACCTTAAAACCTGTCGATACCGAACATGAACCGGGTATGCTGGAACAATACCGCTTTGGTATGTTCACTATTGGTGGTTGGGTTAATCAAAAATTAGGACAACATTTTCAGCCTGTACACGCACAAAATGATCAGGCAGCGATTGTGTATTTATACCGTCCGGACAGCAAATGGAACCGTCAGGAAATAGTGGCATCTAGTCTGTTTATTAATAGTGAGCGTATTCCAAGTTTATTGAATAATCACTACTACTGGGTGGAATTGCCTGCTGGAACCTATCGCATATCTAGCAGCCGTCCTTTAGGAGTTCAGCATTTTCAAAAGCCAAAATATCTAGATTTTAGTGTGCAAGCAGGTCAGTCCTATTTTATTAAATATGATGAAGAAAATTTGAGTACCCGTCGTGAGGTTTCAGGGCCTTTAATTTTGGTGCCAGAGAAAACAGGTTTAAATGAAATTGCTTATACCCAGCTAAAATCTGAAGCTTATAACTTTGTTGCTCAAGATCAAAACACTGGTAAAGTGCGCAAAAAAGCTCAGAAACTGAAACCTGCAAAATATGATCCTGCAGAAGATGTACAGCTAACCAAGCCTTTCAAACTGTGGAATCCGCTGACTTGGTAATTGAATTAAACTCACTTAACCGCCATAAAAAAGCACCCATAGAGGGTGCTTTTCTATTTTGGCAAATTAGTTTGCAGCAGCATCAACTACTGGAATTTTACCAATTTTGGCTTGCCAGATTTTTGGTGCAGTCGCATGTACAGATGTACCATTTACGTCTACAGCAACTGATACAGGCATATCTTTCACGACAAACTTGTAGATTGCTTCCATACCTAAGTCAGCAAAAGCAACAACTTCAGCTTCACGGATTGCTTTAGATACTAAGTAAGCAGCACCGCCAACAGCCATTAAGTAAGTTGCTTTATTGTCTTTAATTGCTTCAACAGCAGCAGGACCACGGTCCGCTTTACCGATCATGCCGTAAAGACCCGTTGCTTCAAGCACTTGACGTGTGAATTTGTCCATACGTGTTGCAGTTGTTGGGCCAGCAGGGCCAACCACTTCATCACCTACAGGATCGACTGGACCCACGTAGTAAATGAACTTACCTTTAAGATCTACAGGAAGTTCTTCACCTTTGTTTAACATGTCAACCATACGTTTGTGCGCAGCGTCACGACCTGTATAGATTGTACCGTTAAGCAGAAGCGTATCACCTGGTTGCCAAGCGTTCATTTCTTCTTGTGTGATGTTGTCTAGGTCAACACGTTTAGAAGTCGATGAATCCCAAGTTACAGCAGGGTAGTCTTCAAGGCTTGGTGCTTGAATGTGAGCAACACCTGAACCATCTAACTGGAAGTGTGCGTGACGAGTTGCTGCACAGTTCGGAATCATACCAACGGGTTTACCCGCAGCGTGACATGGGTAATCTTTGATTTTGATATCAAGAACTGTGGTTAAACCGCCAAGGCCTTGAGCACCAATCCCTAAAGCGTTTACTTTTTCGAAGATTTCGATACGAAGTTCTTCAAGTTGGCTTTGTGGGCCGCGACGAAGCAATTCGTCCATGTTGATTTCTTCCATGAGTGCTTCTTTCGCAAGCATCATGGCTTTTTCAGCAGTACCACCAATACCAATACCCAACATACCAGGAGGACACCAGCCTGCACCCATGGTAGGAACAGTTTTCAGTACCCAATCCACGATTGAGTCAGAAGGGTTCAACATGGCAAGTTTAGATTTGTTCTCTGAACCGCCACCCTTGGCAGCAACAGTAATGTCGACTTTGTTACCCGGTACGAGTTTGTAGTGAATCACTGCAGGCGTATTGTCTTTGGTGTTTTTACGACCAAAAGCAGGATCAGCTAAAACGGATGCACGAAGAATGTTAGAGTTTTCAAGGTAACCTTGACGTACACCTTCATTGACTGCATCGTCCAGGCTCATAGTTAAATCAAATTTAACGTCCAAGCCCACTTCAAGAAATACGTTCACAATACCCGTATCTTGACAGATAGGACGGTGGCCTTCTGCGCACATACGAGAGTTAATTAAAATTTGTGCAATCGCGTCTTTCGCGGCTTTGTTCTCTTCACGATCATAAGCACGACTCATCGCCTGGATGAAGTCCTGAGGGTGATAGTAAGAAATGAACTGAAGCGCATCTTTTATCGATGTGATCAAGTCATCTTGCTTGATAATAGTTGTCATACAAATATCTCTTGAGCGGGCTGTTAGCTAGCGGGCTAAATTATAAGATAAAAAGCACGTTTTGTGGGTGTTTTGCTTAATCTTTGGCCGAAAGTTTAATAACTCAATTTATCTAACTGTTTCACTGTCACATTTGCTCGAAAAATGACTATTTTACTGTCATATTTCATGAAAGATTTGTCACAAAGAAGATGGGTTTGCAAAATTTAATTTTATTAAATTATTGATTTTAATTAGTATATTAAATATTTCTGATCTTTCATATTTGTCATATAACTGTCATAAAAATTTCACATAATAAGTACATCAAATTTAGAGTGTAATAAGTATATGATTACTACAGTTGCTTCAGTTGTTGGTTTTTCTTTATATATCGCAGCGACATGGTTTTACGGTCAAAAAGAAGATCAGGCATAAGGCTTTATCTTCTTTTTTTTGCTTTAAATAGTATAAAAATAATATCTTCTTCAAATCTTCAAATCTTCAAATCTTCAAATCTTCAAATCTTCAAATCTTCAAATCTTCAAATCTTCAAATCTTCAAATCTTCAAATCTTCAAATCTTCAAATCTTCAAATCTTCAAATCTTCAAATCTTCAAATCTTCAAATCTTCAAATCTTCAA
>NZ_CADDTS010000008.1 GCF_902753875.1 Acinetobacter bouvetii
TCAAATCTTCAAATCTTCAAATCTTCAAATCTTCAAATCTTCAAATCTTCAAATCTTCAAATCTTCAAATCTTCAAATCTTCAAATCTTCAAATCTTCAAATCTTCAAATCTTCAAATCTTCAAATCCAGATCTAAATCGGCCTATACTATTGAGATTCGTATTTAGAAAAAACGCTCATGAAAGATCAATCTGAGTTTGCGAAAAATATTATTAAGATTTATAAGAAACATGCACGTGCATGGACGGAATTGCGCGGTCAGTTGCTATATGAAAAAGCGTGGCTGGATCATTTTTTTTCGTTCATTCCTGAACATGCTCGACTCTTGGATTTAGGTTGTGGTTCGGGCAAGCCGATCGCTGCTTATTTGCTTAAGCATGGACATGCGGTGACGGGGGTAGATAGCTCGGATATCATGATTGAGATGGCACAGCACAACTTTCCTGAGCAGCGCTGGATTGAAGCTGATATGCGCACTTGGCAATCAGATCAGAAGTTTCAAGGGATTCTGGCTTGGGATAGTTTTTTTCATTTGAAGCCAGATGATCAACGTCAGATGTTTGAGCAGTTTTCCAGATTTGCAGAGCAGGGAGCCATGCTGATGTTCACCAGCGGGCCGGCAGAGGGTGAGGCAATTGGCGAGATGTTTGGCGATGTTTTGTATCACGCTAGTTTGTCACAAGATGAATATCAGCAGCTTTTAGAAGCTCATGGTTTTAAAGTGGTAAAAATGGTTGTGGAAGATCCGGACTGTGCAGGGCATACGGTGTGGCTGACTAGAAAGCTTATATGAAAACTCTAAATATAGATTGGATGCTGATCAAATAAAGATACAAAACTGGACGAATTATGTAAAAGCCCATTCGAGGGAGAATGGGCTTTTACTGTTCAGTATCTTAATGATTTCATATGATAAATTAATTAAATTGTACTACCTTAGTTTCAATCGTTGGCTTTGCTTTATATATCGTAGCGACATGGATTTACGGTCAAAAAGAAGATCAAGCTTAAGCTCTATCTTCTTTTTTTTGCTTTAAATTTTCTAAAAAATAATATTTCTTCAAATCTTCAAATCTTCAAATCTTCAAATCTTCAAATCTTCAAATCTTCAAATCTTCAAATCTTCAAATCTTCAAATCTTCAAATCTTCAAATCTTCAAATCTTCAAATCTTCAAATCTTCAAATTAATTTTCTTTATATCGAAGGCTTAAAAAATTGAATTATTAATCATTACTCAACGAATATTGAGCTTTAATGATTATATAAAATGCATGTTATCAATTATTTAATTTTATTGAACGATTTAAATTTCACATAATTGTCATCACTTTGACAGTGTTTCGTCATACAGATTCTTTAGGTTGTTGCAGGATTTCTCAAGGATCTTAGAGGTTAGACATTGAATTACCAAACACTTTTATGTTGTCTCGCATTAACTCAAATTGCAACAATACACACTGCACAAGCTGCATTTATTGAAGACAGCAAAGCGGAAATAGACTTCAAAAATTATTATTTTGATCAAGATCAAGAACCCAATGATAAAGATTCGACAGTTTGGGGGCAGGGGATTGAATTATCTTATCAATCTGGATTTACCGAAGGTCAGGTTGGTTTCGGTTTGGATGCGACCGCAGCCATCGGGATTCGTTTGGATGGCAGTAAAGGCAAAGCTGAAAATTCGTTGATGTTTCCCTTAGACAGTGATGGTGGCCCAACCAATTATTGGACGCGTGCTTATCCAACACTTAAAGCGCGTTATGAAAAGACCGATGTCAAAGTCGGCGAATTACGGCCCAATTTGCCGGTGTTAAGTCGTAGTTTTGCACGCTTATTGGAGTCATCTTATTTGGGTGGACAAGTGACGTCCAAAGATGTGAAAGGGCTTACTTTAACTGGGGGCTATGTGACCAAAGCGGTTCCACGTGCATCGCGGGATGCTTCAAAACTGTCTATTAAAGGGGCTACTGAAACCAGTGATGGTTTTTTATTTGCTGGTGCTGATTGGAAACCCAATAAAGATTTGACCTTGCAATATTATGTGGGCGAGCTGGATGATTTCTATGTGCAGCAATTTGTTGGTGCAAAGCATAAATTTAAAATTTCAGAAGATCAGAGTTTCAATACCGATTTAAGACTGTTTGATACACAAGCCACAGGTGCCAATGAGCGTGGTGAAAAAGGCTATGGCACTAAAGTGGATAACCAAACGGCCAGTATTGATTTTAAATATAAAGTGAAAAATCATCAGCTCCAGTTTGGAGCACAACAAATTGGTGACGATGGTGATTTCCTGCATATGAACCAAGGTGGTTTGGGGCATGGTGCAGACGGAACTTTTATATATTTACCCACCAATCGCTTACTGCAAAACTTTACCAACGCTGGTGAAAAGTCGACGTGGTATGGCTACCGTTATGATTTTAACGATCAATATTTAAAAGGTTTGAACGTTTCATTTCTTAAAGTGAAAGGACGTGATTTTGGTAAATGTGGCTGTGCAACTGAGTCAGAGATTGATTATACCCTGCGCTATAAAGTGCCTGAAGGTAAATTAAAAAATCTAGGATTTACCGCGCAATACGGCAAATTCAAAAAAAGCACCGGCACCAAGCAAGAGCAAACACGCATCTATTTAACCTATACCTTGCCATTGTTCTAAGCCAATCCAATCAAAACATTTAAAGAGAAAAAGCATGAATAATTTTAATTCAAATCGCCGTCAATTTTTAAAAGGTTTGATGGGGGTGAGCTCATTGGCGCTGTTTGCTGGGCTAAGTTCAGTTCGGACTTGGGCAAATGCAAAATTTGCAATTAGTCCTTTCCAATTGGGAGTTGCTTCGGGTGAGCCGTGGCCTGATGGTTTTGTGATTTGGACACGTGTTGCGCCTTATCCACTGTCTGTCGATGGTGGCATGCCCAATGAAGCTGTAGAAGTGAATTGGGAAATTGCCACGGATGCTGAATTTAAAAAAATTGTGAAAACTGGTGTGGCTCAAGCACATCCTGATTTGCATCATACGGTGCATGTGGAAGTGACAGGCTTAGCGGCGATGACACGCTATTATTATCGTTTTAAATTGGCTGGTTATGAAAGTCCTGTGGGAACGGCAAAGTCAGCACCTGCCGCGCATCAAATGCCTGAAAAAGTCCGTATAGCCGTGGTTGGCTGTCAGCACTATGAAACGGGTTATTACACAGCCTATGATTATTTAAGCCAAGAGCCTGATATTGATCTTGTATTCCATTATGGTGATTACATCTATGAAGGGCCTGAAGGAAAAGGTGGTGGACGTGCTATTGGTGACTTGCGTGTTTCCATTCCTGCGCGTCAGCATATTGGTCCTGAAATCCAAACGCTGTTCCAGTATCGCATTCGTTATGCGCAATATCGCGCGGATCCTGACTTGCAAGCAGCCCATGCTTCAGCACCCTTTGCGATCACCTTTGATGATCATGAGGTTGATAATAACTGGGCAGCAGATATTGAAGAAAAAGGCGCGAAGAAGGAGATCTTCTTGCTGCGTCGCGCTGCAGCATTCCAAGCATGGTATGAATATATGCCAGTTCGCTTAAAGCAAAAACCGAACGGTCCAGATATTTTAGCTTATCGCACCTTGGACTATGGAAAAATGCTGCGCATGAATATTTTGGATACACGTCAATATCGATCACCAATTCTATGCACGAAGTCCCAACTGGAAGATGGCTTTGATAAAATTGATTATTGCAGTACTGAAAATAGTCGAAATGAGCAGGTGTTAGGTAAAGTCCAAGAACAATGGCTGGCGAAGCAAATGCGTCATGACAAACGTTGGAACGTTTTGGCCCAACAAATTCAGCTGATGCCATGGCTGCGTTATAACAAATCAGGTAATGCTTATTTTGGTAAGGATACTTGGAATGGTTATCCGTTTGCGCGCGAAAGATTAGTCGAATCCATTAAGAAAAATGCACCGCATGGTAATACTGTGATTTTATCAGGCGATTTGCATCAGTATTTTGCTGCTAATATTCCAAGTGACTTAAAAGATTACAATAGTCCATCGATTGCAACAGAGTTTTTAACCACCTCAATTACGTCAACGGGAGATGGGCAGCCAATTCGTCCGGGGCAGGATGATGTTTTAAAACTAAATCCACATATTAAGTTTATTAATGATCAGCGCGGCTATCAGACACTGGATTTTTATCAAGATCACATGCGCACAGATTTAAAAGTGCTGGATTTTGTTGAAAAACGCGGGGGCAAATTAAGCACTGTGGCAAGTTTTGAAGTGGCTTATGGTAAGCCTGTGTTAAAACGTGTTTAACACGTTTGAATAGATTCTGTGCATAAAATTATGAAAAAGCGTTTAGTTGATCTAAGCGCTTTTTTTATAAATCATTTTTAGTTTAAGTATTTAAAATTTTGGTAAAAAAATCCCACCTGAAATGTGGTGGGATTTTCTAAAAATAATTATTAAGCTCACAAATTTAAATTATGGTGCTTTTTGTAATAAAGCTTGAATTTCAAGTTTGGCTTTTTGCATGTCTGCTTTAAATACAGGATCAGCCTGAAGGCGAGCATATTGAGCGGCGCCCATCAGACGGCCAGCATCCACATCACTTTGCCAATGCATATTGCAGATTACACGGCTTTGTCCAAATTCAATGCCACGTTTCAGTATTTCACTTTGACGATCTGGACGTAATTCTGCGAGGACTAAGGCATAAGTCCAGCCAATGGTGGTATGACCTGATGGATAAGACACAAATTGATTCTTTGCATTTTCTTCGTCAGGCGTACACGTGCTGACATTGAAATAAGCATATGGTCGTTCGCGGTTGTAGTGTTTTTTTGCGGTCTGGGTAGAGTAACGGCTATCCAGCTTAATTTTTCTTAAAATTTCAAATAATACTGGTGTATTTTTCTCATTAATTTCCAGACCGAATGCCGTTGAAAAAGGAATGCCTAAATGTGCATTTGAAACATCAGCATCAATTTTGGCTTGCTGCCAACGTGCAGTGTTTTTTAAGCTTTGCGACTGCTTAAAAATAGCTTGATCTCGAATGAAGTCTGCACTGTATGGGCTGGATGGTTTAGCTAAAATTTCTAGGCTATTGGGTGCTAGATTTGCTGTGAGGTAAGCATCTGCTGCAATTGAAGAAGAAGTTACACAGAAGAGTGCAAATGTAGGAATAATATGTTGAGCTATAGATTTTAAAGGAGTCATAAGGCAATGATATGTAGAATAAATTAAAAAGCGATCACACCATAAGCAATAATGTTGACTATAAGATGACAGTCCTGAATAAGCGGAAGATTACGTAAATATATTTTAATATTTGGTGAAAATTACAATAAATCATAGCCCATAAAAAACCACCCCAACTTTCGAAAGGGTGGTTTTTTTAAAAGGCTAATCTGAAAAGTTAAGCGCTTTGTTGTTCAGACTGAATTGCGGTTAAGGCAATGGTAAATACAATGTCATCGACCAAAGCACCACGTGACAAGTCATTAACCGGTTTGTTTAAACCTTGCAGCATAGGGCCTACACTCACCACATTTGCTGCACGTTGTACGGCTTTATAAGTGGTATTACCTGTATTTAAGTCCGGAAAAATAAACACATTGGCACGACCGGCAACCGGCGAACCTGGTGCTTTGGATTGACCTACACTTTCAACCGATGCCGCATCGTATTGTAATGGTCCATCAATGATTAAGTCTGGACGGCGTTGCTTGGCAATTTCAGTGGCTTTCGCTACTTTTTCGACATCTGCACCGGCACCAGAAGTCCCTGTAGAATACGAAATCATGGCAATACGCGGGTCAATACCAAAGGCTTTGGCAGAGTCGGCAGACTGAATCGCAATTTCCGCCAGTTGCTCTGCATCCGGATCCGGATTGATTGCACAGTCACCATAGACATAGACTTCATCCGGCAACAGCATAAAGAATACAGAAGATACCAGTGAGTAATCCGGTGCTGTCTTGATCAGCTGAAATGCTGGACGGACGGTATTGGCAGTGGTGTGTACCGCGCCTGAAACCAAGCCATCGACCTGATCAAGAGCAAGCATCATGGTGCCTAAAACCACAGTGTCTTGAAGTTGTTCACGCGCTTGCAACTCATTGAGTTTGCCTTTACGTAGCTCGACCATTTTCTCGACATAGTTTTCGCGAATCAGGTCTGGATCCAGAATTTCTAAATCATGCGGTAATTCAATGCCCCGCGCTTTAGCCACTTCAACCACTGCTTCAGGTTTTGCCAGCAAAATGCAGTGGGCAATACCGCGAGATTGACAGATGGCTGCTGCCTGAATGGTACGTGGCTCATCGCCTTCAGGAAGGACAATGCGCTTTTTAGCTGCAATGGATTTTTGTACCAGTTCGTGACGGAATGCAGAAGGGGATAAGCGTGGTTTGTATGAGCCATTTAAAAGTTGTTCAAGCCATTCTGCATTAATATGGCTAGAGACAAAGCGCGAAACTTGTTCTGCACGCTCGATATCATCCACTGGAATTTCATTGCTCAGGTTAGATAAATTCTGTGTAGTTTCAAAGGCACTTAATGCAGTATGCAAAATTGGTAAACCATGATTCATGGCCGATTGGCAGAACTCTAAAACAGCGGGATTGGGTTCGGCGTGTTCAGTTAACACCAAGCCTGCTAAAGGAATGCCATTACTACTGGCCAGACTGCTGGCCAATAACACATCAATGCGGTCAGAGGCGCTAATAATCAGTTCACCTGCGACAAACTTATTCAGTTCATGTTCAATATTGGCTGTAATCAGGCTGCTGTGTAACATACGGCGTGTTGACGCTTCGCCCTGATGAATCCAGCTGGCTGAAATATAAGATGCAAGATCAGAAATCCGCGGCACACTCAGGGTGTTGCTAAACGGAACCAGACCAATCACCGGCAGTTTGTCAGAGCCAATGTGAGCGTGGGTTTTCTGAATTTGCTCAGTAAATTTGTGGGTGTCACTAATCAAACGCAAGTTTGGATTAAAAGTCACTGGAATCTGTTCAGCATCTTTGCCTAAGCCTTTGGTACGCATAAACAATACACCGGCATTGCGAGTAGAGTCAGCTCCGCCCAAATAGCGTAATTGATTTTCCACTTTTTCTGCTGCGACTTCAGGTTTATTCATGTCGGCATTGCTGACAATAATGACTTTGGCATCTAATGCCTGTGCCAGTGAAGCATTCAGATCTGCAGCAAAGGCATCACGGTTGTTTGGAACCAGACCTTCAACAATAATCAGATCATGCTTTTTGGCAATTTGACGGTGTAAATGCACAGCTGCTTCAAGCAATTCATCATGTTCACCCGAGTTAAGCTGATGAATCAAACTTGTATATGGAATCGGTTCAACAGTTTCGTTATTCGATAAATGACGATACAGTGCAGTTGAACGGTCAGAGTCTTGCTGTTGTTCTTGTGAGAAAGGTTTAAGAAAACCGGCTTTGATACCTTGGCATTCCAATGCATAAATTAAGCCTAGGCCAGCCGAAGTTAAGCCGACACCTTCTCCAGTTGGCACGAGTAAAATTGTTTTCATAGTTCGATTCTAAATATAAGGATGAATAAGGGTGCTATACAATGTGCAATGGCTTAAGCCACTGCTACATCTGCTTCAGACTTTTTTACGGTTGCCTGATTCACCTCGTTGTCCACAACGTGCTCAGTTTCTTTTGCAATACGGCCTTCTTCATCGGTTGGGATCACCCAGATTTGTGGACCTGTACCGGTATCAATACGTCCTTCAGTGCCGCGTTTTAGGTTGTTGTTTTGTTCTTTGCTTAAGTTGAAACCGAAATGAGGTAAATAAGACATTGTTTTTTCACGGATATAGGCCGAGTTTTCGCCTATACCACCGGTAAAGAACAAGCCATCAATACGTGGTAAGCCACAGCTTAAAGCCGCCAGCGATTTAGCTAAACGGTAGCAGAATACTTCAATGGCCAGTGTTGCATCTTCATTACCTTGTTCTGATGCTTCAATTAAGGTACGCATGTCATTTGAAAGATTGTTTGATAAACCGAGCAAACCACTTTCTTTGTTTAGCATCTTGTCAATTTTATAGACATCCCAGCCCAGATTGGCAGCAAGGTAGCTATGCAAACTTGGATCAACATCACCACTACGGGTGCCCATAACGATGCCTTCAAGTGGGGTTAAGCCCATTGACGTATCTACACTTTGACCATTCCAGATGGCACAAGTCGAGCTACCATTTCCTAAATGGGCAGTTAACCAGCCACCTTGTTTAAAGCTTCCAGCCAATTCTGAACCTCGCTCAGATACATAGGCATGGCTGGTACCATGGAAACCATAGCGACGTACGTTGTATTCAGTATATAAGAATTTTGGTACGGCATAGTGGTAAGCATGCGCTGGCATGGTTTGATGGAATGCGGTATCAAATACTGCCACTTGTGGAAGTTCTGGGAATAAGCGCATTGTCGCGTCAATCCCTACAAGATGAGCAGGGTTGTGAAGTGGCGCCAGCGGAGTCGCTGCGCGGATGCGTTCAATAATTTCTGGTGTTAATAATTCAGCTTTGGTTAGTGTGCCACCATGTACGACACGGTGTCCAATCGCTTGAGGATTGTAATGAGAAAGACGTTCCAAAATGGTTTCCAAAGCCTTTTCATGATCGGCATGTGGAATAGACAGTTCGAGTGGCGCGCCACCAGCAGAGACACCCTTAATGCGTGCTTCAGCAGAACCTAAGTTTTCTGCTAAACCAAAAATTCGATCTTCACGACGCTCTGAAACGAGTGCATATTTAATAGAAGATGAGCCGCAGTTAATAACTAATACTGATGTAGACACGTTTAAATACCCGAATTTTAATTGAAATAAGTCGTCCCTAAAGTGATCTTTATGCAGTACGTTTCAATGCAATTCAGATCAGTTTGAATGTTGTATCATGTGTTGATTTTCTGTCCTAGATAGACTTTAGCAGATTAGACTTAAGCACTATCGACCCCTGAAACAATAATAACTAAAATTTATCAGTTGATAGTTTTCATTTATTATTGAAATAGTGTTTAAGCATAAACAATCTATCTACTATGGCTTTAACCCTAGCATGAGATATAAATTTTGAGCAGGGCATAAGTGTTATTTTAATGCTTAGTTTTGATACTTTATTTCTGACCAGCGTACAATCACATAGGCAATCAGGGCCACCATAAAAAAGACCAGCATCATCCAGGCCAAGCCTTGTAAGGTTTCAATAATGGTGCGATAAATTTCCAGTACCCAACGTTCACGGGTGAGTTCAATCACAATTTTCTTGTCATTTTCCGTATAGGTCAGCGGAGTGATGTATTTTTCCATGTCGTAAATACGAATGCCTGAAGATGTTCCGACCACCATGCCGGCAAATTTGGTGTATTTCGCCCAGGCTTCATGAATCGGGTCGTGAATGATACGTGCAAGAATGGCATTGATCGAATTGGAAAAAATTTTCATTACTGCAAAAGAAACCAGTAATGCCAGTAAAAATGTACAAATAATTAAATAATAAAACATGTAGTTTTCCCTTTTATCTTTCTCATTATTTTGATCATGTTACGAAATTTAAGACAGGGATATTGTAGTGACTGTGTTCAGCCTCATGGTTGAAACTGAACACTGAAAAGATGCTTTAAATAGAGGAATTATTGGCGAATTTGACCATCACCAAACACCACCCATTTTTGAGAGGTCAGACCTTCCAAACCGACTGGACCACGCGCGTGAATTTTATCGGTGGAAATCCCGATTTCTGCACCCAAGCCATATTCAAAACCATCGGCAAAACGGGTCGAGGCATTGATCATCACTGAACTTGAGTCAACACGGGCCAGGAACTGACGTGCCAGACTATAGTTTTCAGTAATAATGGCATCGGTATGGTGGGAACCATATTTATTGATATGATCAATGGCTTCATCAATTCCACTGACCACTTTAACTGCCAAAATTGGACCTAAATATTCAGTGTACCAGTCTTCTTCATTGGCCGGCTTTACGCTTGAACCTAGGATGCGCTGGGTTTCACGGCAGCCACGCAGTTCAACCTGCTTTTCTGCATACAGTTCAGCAATACTTGGCAAGAAATCTTCAGCAACTTTCTCATCCACCAGCAAGGTTTCCATGGCATTACATACGCCATAACGATGGGTCTTGGCATTCAGGGCAATTGGCAAAGCTTTTTGCAAATCGGCCTGTGCTTCAACAAAGACATGACAATTACCATCCAAATGCTTAATCACTGGAATACGTGCTTCATTGCTGATCCGTTCAATCAGTCCTTTGCCTCCACGTGGAACAATTACATCCACATATTCAGACATGGTAATCAGATGACCCACGGCAGCGCGATCAGTGGTATTAATGACCTGTACCGAAGTTTCAGGCAAACCTGAGGTTTTCAAGCCGTGTTGAATGGCTTCAGCAATGGCTTGATTGGATTGCAATGCTTCAGAACCGCCACGTAAAATAATGGCATTTCCCGATTTTAAAGCCAGCGATGCTGCTTCAAGGGTCACGTTCGGACGTGATTCGTAAATCATGCCAACCACACCTAAAGGCACTCGCATTTTACCAAGCTGAATACCTGATGGACGATAAGCCAAATCAGTAATTTCCCCAATCGGGTCAACCAGATTCATGACATCTTTTAAGCCTTGTAGCATGGCTTTGAAGCGTGTGGGGGTAAGTTCTAAACGATCAAGTAATGCACTGTCCAAATTGTTGTTACGACCTTGGGTCATATCAATCTGGTTTGCAGCTAAAATTGCAGCTTCACTGTCTTGTAATGCAGTGTAAATTGCAGATAAAGCATGATTTTTTGTTTGGGTAGAAGCGCTGGCCAATACACGAGAAGCTTGGCTTGCCTGTTGTCCTACCGTTTGCATATATTGTTCGATTGCATCTTGCATAGCGGTTTGATCACTTAGAAATTACCTTCTGATAGTAACAGTCTGGAACCAGACAATGAAGCATCAATCCAGAAAAAAGTCACTGAAACTTTCATGCTGTTAATATTTTGAAATCCTTTTATAGATAAATTTAGATAAGTGGTCATGGAATAAGTTGCTTGTGAAATGATCCTCTGTATAGAATGAAAAGATAGGGACAGTGACGTCTAATAATTACAGCGAAGAATGGATGCAGCAGAGCGCAGAAATTCTATATTTATTTTCTTGCAAAATAACAATAAGGCAAGAATGGAGGAAGGGATATGAATTCCATGATCCAAATGGACTCGGAAGTAGAAGAATCAAACACAGATTTTGGTTTTTTTGATCTTTACCATAGAAACAGTTTTAAAGAGCCAGCCCGCACGACATGGATTGATGGTTGGAAAATTGAATATATGGCGATTGCTCAGCCTGAAACAATTCACAACACTCCAATTGTGATTGTAGGAGGGGCATTTCAAAATTTTAACTCTTATAAATATTGTGTTGAGCAGCTACTCAGTGCAGGGCCAATTATTTTGATTGATTTACCTTCCATGGGAGCCAATCAGCAAATTACCAATCGTGATACCGGTATTTCGGCAGGCACTTTAGAATTACCTGATCTGGCAGCGATGTTGGGTGAATGGCTGGATGTAGAAAATCTTGCAAAAGTTTCGGTTATGGGCATGTCACTTGGGTCGGTGGTTGCTTCAAGTTTTGCAGTACAACGTCCGGAACTGGTCGATCGTATGATCCTGATGGGTGTCATGCAAAAAACCCGTAAGAGCTGGCGCATGCTTTTAGAAGAATCCTTGCACTTGATGAAAGAGCAGCGCATGGATGAGTTTGGTCAGGCGGTGATTCTATATTTGGTCAATCATGCCAAAATGGATCAAACCAAAATGTCACCTACTGCAAAACGACTATTCTTTAGGCAAATGGCTGAATTTACCGCAACCGAGCAAGACCGTTATGAAATTAACTGTAGCCGGTTACTGCGTTTAACCAATGTGCCGATTCCACAATGTAAAGTATTAGTTGCTTGTGGGCAATATGACAGCTTTACGTTACCGCATGAAAATGCAAATTTTGCTTTGCAATGCCCAGACATGGAATTTGCCATGATTGCAAATGCCGACCATGTACCACAATTACAGCGCCGTAAAGAAACCATGAGTTTATTTGCCACTTTCTTACAGGGCCAATCCATCCAAAATGTGGAAGGTATTATCCCAATGACACGCGCGCAATTACTGACTTTAGAGCGTCGTGGAGAAGAGCGAATTGCCGTTCAGAAACCAATGACTGTATTAACCCACCGCCATTCAGATTTACAGCTGCCTACCCGAATTGTGGATTTGAACTTTTTTGGTGTTTTATTTGAATTTGCACCAGGTTTGGCGGAAAAGGCTGAACAATACCCACGAGATTTGGCTTTGCATCTGGAAGATGAAGAAGGTCAGTTTAAGATTGAATGCTTGATTTTTCAGGTGGATTCCACACAAGTTCGTGCCTTGTTCAAGCATGGTAGTTTTGATGTGGCAGAACGTTTATTACGTTATGTACAGCGCCAAAAAGAATTACTGCCGGTACTGGAATCTGTCAGTTAATTTGTGGTTAACCACAAAAAAAACAGCGTTATGAAACGCTGTTTTTTTTGCTTGCATGAATCATCCAGACCAAATCCCCTAAATGTTCTTCACTTGAACCAGATGAGCTATCCTGATCTTGAAAATACTGTTTTGGCTGAACAACATTGACCTGTTCGAAACCGGCTTGCTGAAAAAAATCCTGAGCTTGTTGAGGGGCAATAAAATGGAAACTAAAAGCACTCTTGGACATCCATTTTAATAGTTTACTGCTGGCCCAGATAAAATTGGCCAGTTTATTTTTGACCGGTTCCGGATAAATATCGGTGAGATATTGCAGTTCTTTGAAATGTTCACCGTAATGACTAATGGCTTGAAGCAATTGTAATAACATGTCTTTGTTAAAGTAGTTGATCAAGCCTTCACTAATCACCACCAGAGGGCGATTGGGATCAAATACATGAAAAGCCTGCTCAAAATCCGCTGTGAATAGATCTACGGATAAAACCTCTGGACTATTGGCATCAATCTGTTTTAGCGCTTGGGTTTTGACTTTTGCCATATCTGGCAAATCTAGTTCCCGGTATTCAATATGCGGGAATTTCTTGCGGAAGTTCCATCCTCGGGGTGAAAGACCGCTGGCGATTTCAAGCACCTGTAAATCCGGATACTGTTGAATGAGTTGGGTGAGATGCTGGTCAATCATGCTGTGGCGTTGTTTCAGCGTGGTTCGCATGCTACCACCGACAAATTTTTCTGCCCAACTTTCTAAAGGGTGTACCAGTTTCGCGAGCATTTTGCCTTTAGATGTCGCAAAAACGGGATGGGAAATCCCCATGCTGTACCAGATATAGCCGGTATAATGTGCCGTAAATGAAATATGCCGATGTTCTGAGAGCTGTTGTGTCATGTCATCCTGACCTTATCTGTTTTTGTAGTTTTAACGTTTAGCGGTTTTTCTATTTAAAACCGGATATTTGGAATACATTTCATTTTTTAATGGGTCCATCAAAAATGAGCCGAATCCAATAAGCGTACTTTTATTTTGATTTATCATAAAGAAAAAGGAACACCTTGTCGTGTTCCTTTTGTCGTTTTAATTCATTTTAATTCAATGATTTTTTAAAGTTTTCGACAGTGTCCCGAACGCTTTGCCATTCAGTGCCCAAGTCTAGTGTTTCACCCACTGAAATTTCTGGAATTTTCCCTCGCATACGTTGCAAGCGTTCTTGATTGGGTAACGGTAAATTCTCGATACCGGTTAACGCCACACATGCAGCATCACGATCATTACAAACCAAGCCCATGTCGCAGCCGGCTTTCAGTGCTGCCTGAATTCGGGCATCGGCACCACCGGCAACACAAGCTGCTTGCATGGTTAAATCGTCTGAGAACAGCACCCCATCAAAGTTCAGTTGCTGACGCAAAACCGTTTGAATCCAGTAAGGAGAAAAACCGGCCGGGTTTGGATCGACCTGATCATAAATCACATGTGCTGGCATGAGCGCATTCAGTTGTGGCATGAGCTGAATGAAGGTTTGCATGTCCTTGTGATAGATTTCATCATAAGAACGTGAATCGACTGGTGCTGCTACATGTGAGTCGGCTTTGACTGAACCATGACCTGGGAAGTGTTTGCCAGTATTGGCCATCCCTGCGCGTTTCATACCCTTCAAAAATGCACTGGCCAAAGGCACAATATCCTGAATGTTTTTAGCGAAGCTACGATCACCAATTACATCGCTAACATCATTTAAGTCCAGTACCGGTGCAAAGCTAAAATCAATACCGACAGCCAAAACTTCAGTGGCCATTAACCAGCCGCATTGTTCAGCCAGCTCAACTGCACGTTCAGGTTCAGTCGGATAAAGTTCCCCCAAGCGTCCCATTGCTGGCAGTAGGGTAAAGCCCTGTTTTAAACGTTGTACCCGGCCACCTTCCTGATCTACTGCAATTAAAATGTCAGGTCTGATACGACGCATATGATCGGTTAAAGCGCGAACTTGGCGTGGTGATTCTATATTTCGTGAAAATAAAATCATGCCACCTACTTGCGGTGCTTGTAATAGTTCAATATCTTCTTGAGTAAGTTCTGTGCCAGCGATGTCTAGCATCAATGCGCCAATCATATCGGTGTCCGTGTTGGAATTTTATAAAGAAAAACAATACCCGAATTCTGCAATGATTTGCTACATTTTGACAGTACAGAATATGATAAAACTACACGACATAAACATATTAAGTTGTTTAAGATTTTGAATATCTTGCATTCATGCTGAAAAACGACGTTGTAATATTGGTCCAAGACCAAGGAAGTACGAATTATTTATGAAACTTCAATCATTAGCTTGTGCAGTTGCAATCGCGACTGGAGGGTTTTTCTTTACTCATGTAGTAAACGAGGCAATTGCTGCAAACAATACTGTTGCAGTTTCTCCATCTGTTCAACCAACGCAAGAGCAGGCGTTGGTTTCACGTCAATTGGCGACTTTGGTTGACCGTCAGCATTACTTGAATATGCGACTGGATGCGGACACGTCTAACCGGATTCTAGATTTTTATTTAGATAGTCTGGATGCAGACCATTCATTATTTTTAGCGCCTGAAGTTGAACAATATAAGAAAAAATATGGTGTAAATTTTGGTGCAGCCTTAAAAGCTGGAGATTTATCCGGTCCCTATTTAATTCATGCTCAATATCGTGACCGTTTAAAACAGTTTTATCAGTTTATGCTGGCTGAATTGAAAAAGCCGCAAAACTTGAAACAAAGTAATGTATATATTGATACCGATCGTGAAAAAGCACCTTATTTCAAATCTGCCGCAGAACAACGCGCACATTGGCAAAAAATGCTGGTGTTACAGCTGATTAACTTGAATATCAGTAAAGAAGAAGAGGCGGCAAAACAAAAAGCACTTAAAGATAATCCAGACTTGGCCAATGGGCAGGATTTGGCTAGCCCTGAAGATTTAACGCCTGTTCAGACCCTGACCAAGCGTTATACCCGACAGCTGGAACGTATCAGCCGTGTGAAAAGTGATGATGTTCTGGACAAAACTTTAAATGCAATGATGCTGACTTATGATCCGCACAGTAACTATTTCCCGCCTGTAGATGCGATGGAGCTGAACCGTCAAACCACTTTGCAATTAGAGGGTATCGGGGTTTCGATTCGTCCAGAACGTGGTAATGAAGATTACACCAAGATTGAAACTATCGTCGAAGGCGGTCCGGCCAGTAAATCGGGGCAGGTAAAAGCTGGAGACCGAATTATTGGTGTGGCACAAGACGGCGATAAAATGGTGGATGTAGTCGGCTGGGCCAGTAATGAAGTAGTCGGCTTGATTCGTGGTAAACGTGGAACCAAGGTAAGTTTGCGTTTATTGGGAGCGGGTGCATCAATGAGTCAAGCTCGTACTGTTAGCCTGGTTCGTGATGTGATTCAGGAAGAAGATGCAGGTGTTCGTTCACGTACTGTGAATATTAAACGTGACGGTAAAGATTATACTTTTGGCGTGATTGAAATTCCGTCATTTTATTTGAACTACCGTGCACGCCGTGCCGGTACGGATTATCGTTCAGTTTCTGAAGATACCAACAATGCATTAAAAGCTTTGGCAGCAAAAAATGTGGCCGGGATTATTATTGATTTACGTAATAATCCGGGTGGATCATTGGAAGAGGTTGCCCGCATGTTGGGTCAAGTCATCAAATCTGGTCCGGTGGTACAAATTCGAGATGGTAACGGCAATGTCAGCGTATTTGAAGATGATGATGGCGGCGCGCAAACCTATGCAGGCCCATTGGCTGTGATGATTAACCTTGCTTCAGCATCTGCAAGTGAAATTTATTCAGCGGCGATACAGGATTACGAACGCGGTATTGTGATTGGTAGTACTACAACAGGTAAAGGGACAGCGCAAGTCCAACTCGATAGTTTGGCTTATGGTCAGGCGACCTTGACGCAACGTAAATTCTACCGTGTGACTGGTGGAAGTACCCAGAACAAAGGCGTAGTACCAGATGTGAAGCTGGTCGACATTTACAATGAGGAATTTGGTGAGCGTAAAGCCAAGAATGCTTTGAAGTGGGATACCATTCCGACTGCACCATTTAAACGTGAAGGTTCAGTACAGCCTTATGTACAAAATCTGGGCCAAATGTCACAGCAACGGGTAACGGTTGATCCGCAATTTAAATATTTGGAACAGCGTAAGGCAATCACCAAAAAAACTGATGAACAGAAGCGGGTGGTGCTGGATATTGATCAGCGTAAAGCCGAATTGAATGCATTAGAGCAAAAAACTTTAGATGCAGAAAATCAACGCCGTAAAGAAACTGGCCAAAAGCCTTATGCTAATTGGGAAAGCTACCAGGCTTCAATTGATGCCCTGATTGAGTCACGTGCAAAAATGAAAGCGACACAACGACCAGCTTTACCTGAAGAAGAGGCTTTTGTTACAGAATCTGCGAATATCTTGCTGGATTATGCAAAATTGCAAGCAGCTAAGAGTACAGCTCAATAGCGCTATCTTTTAGTTTAAAAAATTAAAAAAACCAGTGAGTTGAACTCACTGGTTTTTTTTAGCCCATGAATAGGGTTAAAGTATTTTTTAGACCATGCATTAGCTGATTTTATGTATTTTTGCCAGGTTTTTCCTTCAGACAGGCAAAATTTCAAAAATAAAAATATGAACAGTGTATAAAGAATGGTAAAAAACCTGAACTAGGTTTCTTTTGTAAAATGAATAAATTAGAAATAAAAATGAATTGAGCAATTATCACTTGACCAAAATAGAATAGTATTAGATTCTTGTTTTAATTGATTGTTTTCATAACCACTCTTTAACGATGAAAAGTTTTTGTGAATAGATAAATGGTACAAATAACGTGGCTTAAAACAAGAAAGATGACCTATACGGAAATTTGATATGGTTCATATACATTATGATTTTAACCTTGTAGCGGGTTCAATTATTGTAGCTGTATTGGCATGTTATTTTACATTGTCAATCGAACAATTATTATTCCGTGGGTTAGGTCACAAATATGAAAAAACGCTTCTCCTTATCAGTGGCTTCATGTTTGGAGCTGCGATTTGGTGTATGCATTTTGTAGGTATGCTGGCTTGCCATTTACCTGCCGATTATTCGCTGGATTATGGTCTTACTTTTGCCTCTTATATTATTGCTGCAATTGCTTCAACTTTTGCCATCTGGTTAACCAGTCGGGATACTTTACCTTTCGCAAGACTGATTTTAGGCGCTGTGCTGATGGGCTTGGGGATAGCCGGCATGCACTATACAGGAATGATGGGCGTGCTGATTGATCAGCATAAAATCTATTATGATCCATTATTGACTATTTTTTCGGTTTTTATTGCCATTTTGGGTTCAGGTTTAACTTTTTGGCTCACTTTTAAATATAAAAATACTGTACAAAAACTGCTTTCGATCAAAATGTCAATTGTCGTCATGATGGCCTTGACCATAGTGGGGATGCACTATACGGGTATGGCTGCTGCTGCTTTTTATGCGGTCGATACCAATCAATTGATCCCTCATTATAATGCCGGACAAGGGCTTGTTTTATTTAGTGTCATTTTGGTGACCAGTTTAATTTTAGTTGCAGCATTCTGCGTCGCTATATTGGAACAGCGCTTAGAAACACGTAATACCCAGCTAACCAAGGCTAATCGTGAGCTGGCAAATCTGAGTGTGCATGATAATTTAACCAAGTTACCTAACCGATTGTTTTTAGCTGAATACTCACATTTTTTATTTGCAGATCACCGTTATCGTGATGATAAAATTGCCTTTCTTTATATCGATTTAGACCGCTTTAAGGCAGTCAATGATGTGTTTGGACATCATGTTGGTGATCAATTATTGGTACAACTGGCGAATCGTGTTTACCCGAAATTAAATGGACATGAAAAATTGCTTCGTATTGGGGGAGATGAGTTTTTGATGGTGCTGGAACAAGCCACCATTGAAAAAGCGATTGAAAAAGCTGAACTAGTTTTGGGACTGATTCAGGAAAGTTTCTTAATCGCAGGGAAAGAGATCAATATTTCCAGCAGTATTGGTATTGCCATGTATCCAGACCATGGCAATAATTTGCAGGATTTACTGATTAACGCCGATGCAGCAATGTTGATGTCGAAATATCAGGGTAGAAATACCTATTCCGTCTTTAATTACACCATTGATCAACAGGAAACTAAAAGCCAAACCAAATTGATCAATGACTTGTATAAAGCTGTCGAAGAAAAACAATTTGTCTTATTCTATCAGCCCAAATTTACCACCAAAAATCATGAAATTTGTGGGGTGGAAGCACTAATTCGCTGGAATCATCCTAGCTTGGGCATGTTGACTCCGAATATGTTTATTCGTGGCGCTGAAAAGACCGGATTGATTATCCAAATGGGCTATTGGGCATTGGAACAAGCCTGTAAACAGATTCAAATCTGGGAACAAAATGGTTGTAATTATTTCCCTTTAGCAGTGAATTTATCCGCGGTGCAGTTTGAACATAAACATCTGTTTTCCACGCTGGAAGCTTTGTTTCAGCAGTATCAGATTAATCCCAATCATCTGGCCATTGAAATTACCGAATCGACAGCCATGCATCATGTTGATTCGACTATTCGTAGTTTTGAGCGCCTGGGGCAGATGGGCATCAAACTGGCGATTGATGACTTTGGAACAGGACATTCCAGTTTCCTGTATTTAAAGAACTTACCGGTGGACGAATTAAAGATAGACCGCGAGTTTATTCGTGATTTGGCGGTCGGTTCAAAAGATGAAATGATTTTAGAAAGTATTATTCAACTGGCAATTAAACTGGGCCTGGTGGTAACCGCAGAAGGGGTGGAAACACCGTTGCAGGCCGAAATTTTAACGCGTTTAGGCTGTCAGCAGTTACAAGGATATCTGCTGGGGATGCCGATGGATGTAGTGCGTTTAGAAAAAATGGATTATGTCTTGGTGACTTAAGCTTGATGTAGCCTGAACCCGTTTAATTCATTTCAAAAGTTGCATGATCTGCTACAATATAGTCAATTTTTATACATGAATTCTAAAATATTCAAAAATAAAAACTCTTGATTCATTAATTGGCAAGTATTTAATTTCATGTCTAATTTTAAAATATTAAAAAGAAACGATAAAAATGAAAAATCAATCTAAATCAATCACTTTATTATGTATCACTTTTTTATCATTGTGGATGACCGGATTTTCTGCACGTTCAGAAAATGTTCCAAATCAAGAACAATTTTTTATGATGTTACTTTCACAGCAAATGATGTATGAGCATTGTCGAAGTGCTTATCCTGTGATGATGCAAAAGCAATTTGGCCAAGAGCAAAACGCATTTCAGGCGCTTGCTCAAAAAGGGAAATATGACCAAGGCAGCTTAGAGGTAGCCAGACAATTATTTGCATCTTACGGCAGTAGCGTGATTGAACAAAAAAGAAAAAGTATGCAAAAAGAAATGGATACACTCTATAAGACAGAATCCCGAGTATGCGATTTGTTTTTAAAGCAAAAAACAGGTGTGAAATTAGAGGTTAAGCAAATTTTGTATGATAAAAAGACACTGAAATTCTATATCAATATTCAGGACCAGTGGTTACAAGCTGATATTGATGGTTATGGACTCGGATGCGATTGTAAAAAAGAAACAAAAATACAGAAAGAGCAAAAACTAAGAGCATTTATCGAAAAAGCAAAAAACTATATTTTACCTGGTGATAGCATGTATATGAGTCCAAACAGTAATGATCCACGTGTTTCTTATATGCGTTTAGATGAAGGGCAAGGGCATGCTCAATCAACCATGGATTCATCCCCGGATGGAGTGGAAAGTAGCATAGATGAAATTGCATCAGAAAGTGTCTCAGACCTTGCGAACGAGACAGCCAGAAAGGCAGCAGAAGCAGTAAATCATGTAGATGAAGTGGCCAAAGAAAATAATCTTCAACAAGAAAATTTAGGCTTGGAGTTTGGAAATATCCGGGTTATTGCTGCACCAGATCCGTTGAATTTACTGACGCTTTTTTATAACAAGCCAATTAGCGTCTATTATGAATGTGAATTCAATTATCGTGATCAAAAGGCCACAACCTGTATTACTCAACTTGTTCCATATCCTTAAAATATCAATTGATGGAATATTAAAAATAGTCATCAGTTATAAAATGTGCTGAGATCAACGAAAATAATAACTTGTTTAATTCAGGCATAAACCAATGTGAACATACAGAATCTGTAGATAAAACTACTTTCAGGATTACCCGTAGCAGGATTGAATTCTGCTACAATATCGCCAATTTTGTATTTGGATCTTTTTTGATCCTTAGATTCTCAAATGAAGTGCAACAGAGATTAAATTATTGGAAGGAAGCAAGATGAGCTAGCATTTTGCTTCCGACCGACCAAAGTCAAAGTTGCATCATGAACTATACTCATCTCACTCTAGAAGA